>JBBQWG010000050.1:0-51038 GCA_038210825.1 Verrucomicrobiales bacterium | reverse complement strand
GCACCCTGCATCTCCAAGGCCAAGGGTTCCCGCAGTGTTTCCGGCGTGGTGGTTTGGATTTTCATCAGAATATTTAAGATATCTTAAATAATAGATCCAACGCCTTTCCAGCCCAGTGCAAGATGTGTGTAAAAGTCAGGGCATCGCCCCAGGAATCCGGCGGATCATGCGGTGGAGGGCTAAAGGCCCGGTCCATCATGCGGGGGCTGGAGGATGGGGCGGGGTTTCTGCCCTGCATGGGCGGCGGGGACGGTTCCTGGGGCCATGCCCCAAGCTGGGATGGGGCGGCCCTTTGGCCCTGACGGGATGAAACATCAATTCAAACAGCCGTCTCTCATAGCAGACGCTATTTGACATAAAGTCCGCAGGATCACGACTATGTGCTTGCCTTGGACGATGCTTCGCGGATCGGGGCCTTGCACTTCCGGAACGGACCGGAGGGAAACGCCGTTCCTCGCGCCGCGTCAGGGAAAATTGCCCCCCCTCGTCCGCCTAGCCGCGCTGCTCCGCGCCACCGAGGCGCTGCACCGCGATACTGAGACTGCGCAGGATCTCAAATTCCTGCTCGGAGAGGGTTCTCCACTCGGCGGAGCCCGTCCGAAGTCCGCGGTGCAACTCCCTGATGGTTCACCCGGCAACGCCAAATTTCCCAAACCCGATGATCTCCGGGACATCGCCGCCAAAGCACGTCAGACAAGACCACGGGGTGAACCAGAAAAGTCGGGTTTCTTTACAGATTGCACGGCATGCCTAACAATAAGAGGGGATTTTGACCCCTTATAAATCGTTGATAACTAATTCTTTATGAAAATTTACGAGCCCCGGCACAATAAGTGCTTCTGTTAACACGATACAATATCGTCCCGTCATTTTGATTTCACCGCTCAAAGTGACTGCCGTGACCGCCTGCGGCGGGGTTTTAAAATGGCTTACACATCAACTTATTCTATTACTTTACTCAAATGAAAAAGGTTTTGTCGGTCGTTTCACTCAGTTCGGCGCTTGTTGGCTTGTTTGCCTCCCCGGTAAGGGCGGTCACGTTGATTGGGCCTCCACTCCAGAATGCCCCATACCTTCAAGCCTCGGACAGCCCCTTTTCGACCGTGGTCGGATTCACCTATTTTCACCTTGAGACATTTGAGGATGATGCACTAAATGTCCCGGGAGTAACCATCGACAATGGCAGCATTATCGGCCCCGAGGATTTTAGTTCATTTGTGGATTCAGTGGATGCGGATTCAGGGACCATAGACGGCAGCGGAAACGGGGGCAGATCACTTTTTGGCTATGGTACGGTAACATTTTCTTTCCATGCCGGAGCGTTGGGGGGCACACTTCCTACCCATGCGGGCATCGTTTGGACGGATGGGCAGACGAATACCTTTGAGGCGTTCGATGAGAACGGAGCCTCCCTGGGAACTCTGACAGGCAATCCCGCGGACGGTGCATTCACAGGACAGACCGCTGAAGACCGTTTTTTTGGAGTAATTAATTCCAGTGGCATATCCGCTATTCGAATGACCGGACCCAGTTGGGAACTCGATCACCTCCAGTACGGAGCGCTACGCTTTGCCTCCGTTCCGGAGACGGGCAGCACTATTGCTGCCCTGTTGATGGGATTGCTGGGGATTGGAGCGATGTCCCGGAAGCTTCCCCGTTAATCCATCGCCCGCTCAATCTATTCCGGATAGGATACCTGTATGGTGGGCCGCGACTATCCGCAGAGGCTGGGGCCTGATGCCGGAGGTTCGCGCATGGTAGGAATGGCGAATTAGGCCGGCATCCAAGTTCCCAAAAAAGTTTCTGCCATGCCCGGGATAATACGCATTTTCGCTTTGCTATTCCCGGAGAAGGGACAATTTTGTCACACAATTTTCCATTTAACCCCGGTGGCACCGGATCATTGCCCCAGTTCACAATTCCATCTCCCATGAAAAACCAATCCACCCGCACCAACAACATCAAGTCTGCCCTGGCGTTTTTTGGATTGGGCCTCGCATTCGTGGCCGGGACTGAGGCGGCCTCCCTGATTGGAGCGGGCGCGATTGCCGGAGGCACCCTGCAGGACAGCGCGGGCGGCCGGACGAATGTTGACCGGAATTTCAGGTATCTCCCGGCGGGCACTTACCATGTGAATGATTTTAATTTTAATGGGGTAACCACTGACGGCACCGTGCAGCCCTTTCTGAGCAGCAGCACCGTGCCGCTCTCCACCTACACTCCGGTTTGGACGGGCAGCGCGGGTTCGGCGGCAATCGGCACCAACACCGTGACCTATACGCCGGGCTCCCAGCAGTTTACCCTTGCCGTGCCAACCCGGATTTATTCGGGATTTGCCATGACGGCCAATGCGGTCGGATTCGCAACTGGCGGGGCAACGGACCATAATGGTGCCCCAGCGTTGACTCCGGTGGTGGGGACCGCGTTGCCGACTTTCAGCAATCTCAACCTTGGGAGGACCTACTCGTCAGGACTCAATGTCACGAACGCCAATCCCCTCACCAGCGGCCGGGTGGGAGCGGGTGCCGGGATCCTCAGTGCCGGACAGCAGGATACCCCTGGCCAGGACCGCCTGAATGTTGATCTGCTTTTCATTACGCTCTCTGCCGGAACCTACCGGGTGAGCGACTGGGAACTGAATGTCTTCGACAACGCACAGCCCGGCACCATCACCCCGATGCTGCTGACCCGTTCCTCCACGAACTACACGACGCTGTGGCTGGGTTCGGCGCTGGATCCCAGCGCGAATGGTGCTCAATCCGTTGCCGAAAACGGATTCTTCACCCTGACGGACACGACAGAAGTCTATGCAGGATTTTTCACTCAGGGAGGAGGCTCCGGCCTGATTGCCCTCGACTCCTCCAATGCCGGTGCGGGCAACTTGAGTCTGACCGACCACGATACAGCATTTACGGCCCCGGCCGGACTTGGGGAAGCAGTGGGTGGAATCAGCAATCCGGCACTGGCCAGAACGTATGCCTTTGGCATCAACACGGTCCTGATCCCGGAGCCGGGGTCACTCGGACTGTTGGCCCTAGGTGGACTTGCGGCATTGGTCCGCCGCCGGAAACGGGTGCGTTGCCCATATCCATGAGCCCTGAAATCAAACAACTGCGCCAACGGGTTAACCAGTGCCAAAGCGCGATCAGGCGCCGGCTTGCCCTGGAGAGCAGCCAGAGTCGGTCCCCGCTTTGGTTCCTCAAAAACAAACGTTCCCTGATGCGTCATCTGGCCGGCCGCCGCCAGGCCAAGGCGGCCATGACGCGCCTTGCTTCACTGAGAAACCATCAAAATACCGAAATTGTAATTGGTTTGCATGGACTGTTCGAAGTTTTGGCCAGCGATACTGTGGTGACACCGGCGATGATGAAGAATCTGAATTGGGACTTCGACGTTCTTGCTAGGGCGGTGGAACTGGTGGAGGCCGAAACAGGGAACTCTCTGAAATCCTCCACCTTATTGGATATTGGGGCCAACATTGGCATGGTGGGAATCCAAATGCTGGGGAGCGGCCTCATGAAACGCAGTATTTCTTTTGAACCGGATCCGACGAATTTTGCCCTGCTCTGGTCAAGCGTCAGGCTCAACGCTCTGGAGGACCGCTTCGATCTCCATGCCTGCGCTTTGGGATCGGCAAAGGGAGCCTGCAATTTTGAAGTCAGCGACACCAACGCCGGGGATCACCGGGTCCGCGCAGGATCCACCGGTGACCCGGCGGGGGAAAAGTATGAAGAAAGCAGCCGGAAAGTCATTTCCGTCCCCATGCAGCGGCTGGATGATTTGTTGGATAATGCACCGGGGGATTTTACCCGCAGGATCGGCCTCTGCTGGATAGACGTCCAGGGGTTTGAGGCTGAAGTGTTGCAGGGAGGGCTGACACATTTTGGGACCTTTGGCTGGCCGGCCGTCATGGAGTTTTGGCCATACGGACTGCAACGGGCCGGGAGCAGCGCCGGACAGATCGAATCCCTGCTATCCGGCATCTGGACCAAATTCGCCGTTTTGGCGAATGATGGTCCCGTGAACTGGATGCCTGTCTCGCAAGTCAGGGAGCTATGGGATTCGGTTGGAACAGAGAGTGATTTCGTGGATCTGCTGCTTATGAAATAAGGCCCCCACGGGACCTGACCACCCGGTGATGAGCCGCCGGCGGTAGAGTTACCTGACAGGAAGTCAGACGTCATCCCCCTGTGTGCAGCCCCGCCACATGCGGCGGTCCTTTGATGGTTGAAGCCCGGTTGCGCTGGTGGCTGGCACTCCGGGGTTTGTTTTGACCCTGCTTTGGTGGCCTATCTGAACCGGAAACTGCGCTGGCGGAAAACGGCGAGACCCACCACCGCAGAACCGAGTATCAAGGCTGAACCAGCCGGTTCCGGCACCCCGATTACATCAATTTCGCGGTAGTAGCTGCCGGACTTTTCGAAAGCTCCAAAAGCGAAGCGGAGCCTATCAACTTCTGTGAGGAGGCTCTCCGCTGCTTTCAAAAATGCTGACGTTGCTGCACGTGACCGGGGTGGTTTCCAAAATCGGAAACCTCTACACCGCATCCGGCACTTCAAATCCCTTGCGGTAATCACGGCGCAACAGGGCGAGGGCTTCCGGAGTGGCGGTGGTCCCCACAAACGTTTCTTTGGCGGCATCGATCTCCAGCATCGGGCCAACGCGGAAATCTCCCGGTTGCAGGGCAATTTCATTGGCTTGGATGTGGTTCTCGAAATCGCCCACCACTTCCTGCCATTGTTCGAGATCCTTCAGACGGGCGCGGGCCTGGTCGATATCGCTGTTCTGGCCGAGGCGATAGGAGATGTTGCCCAAATGGCACCAGGCACTGGAGTAGTGGATTTGCTCAATCTCGGCCGTCAGGTCGCCGGGTTTGCGGCTGCGCATGGCGTCGATGAAGTTGGCCGCGTGGTTCTTGCCGCCGTCGCCACTGAACTTGCCGACTTCCTTGCCATTCAGGTCGTAGGCTTTGCCGCCTCCGCGGCCTCCGGCGTAATAACCATTTTCACACTCGATCACAAGGAAGGCATTGGTCCGCCGCCGGCGGTAAAAATCGTTCGCCTTCACTCCTTTGGCGCGGGGCAGGTTGTGGACGTCCATGATCACGGGAATCTCCCCGGTATCGAAATAAACAAAGTGGGTGTTGGGAGTCTCGCCGGCATCACCCATGCCGAGGCGTCCGCCCCCGGCTATGACCCGTTTGGGCAGCGGGATTTTGTCGCGGAAAACCACATTCCGCAGATCGTCCAGGATGTGCGGGCCCCAGTTGCCCAGTTCCCCATTCCCGAGATTCCAATCCCAGTGCCAGTCATAATGGAACTTGTCGCGCAGGATAGGAATATCCTGGGCCGGCCCCAGCCAAAGGTTGTAATCGCAGGTGGACGGTGGAGTGAGGGGCTCGGTGCGTTTTCCGATCGGCTGGCGGATGCTGTAGTGGTTGCAGCGGACCCACTTCACTTTGCCAATTTTTCCGCTGTCGAGGAAAGCTTTGATTTCAGCCTGCACCGGACAACTGCGCTGCTGCGTGCCACCCTGCACAATCCGGTTATACTTGCGGGCCGCTTCCACCAGCTTCCGGCCTTCCCAGATGTTATGGGAGACGGGTTTTTCCACATAAACATCCTTGCCGGCCTGACAGGCCCAGAGCGCCGCCAGCACATGCCAGTGATTTCCTGTGGAGACCACCACGGCATCGACATCCTTGGAATCGATCACCTTGCGCAGGTCCTGCACCGTGGTGGCATGGGGGTGCTTGCCTTTGGCTTCGTCGAGGGCCTTGGTATCAGGGTCGCACAACATGGTGACTTCCACCCCCGGCACCGCAGCCATGCGGCCGGCATTCCCCCGCCCCTGCCCGCCGAGACCGATGGCGGCAACGCGGATTTTTTCGTTCGCCCCCATGACGCGGGACGCGGAAAGCGCAGTGGTGGCCAGAGCGGCATTGCGGAGGAAAGTGCGGCGGCTGGAGATCATAACAAAAAGTGGTTAGAATGGGGGAAACGGGCGGGGCTGGAAAACAGCAAAACGATCCCCCTGCGGAGGATGCTGCCGGACAGTAAATAAAAAACTTTCTCCTTCGGCAAGCAAAGTTCTTCGGGCAGAAAACAAATGGTTTCAATCCTGATGGCGGGGTGGCGGGGATTTTTCAAGGCCAGGGCCGGGTTCATGAAGCAGCCCTGACGGGCCCGGCCAGGGCCAGGAGCCGCTCCTCCCGGCAGGAAGCGGCACTGCGGATCGCAGCATGCCCCTTTGCGGAATCACCCTTCAATAACTGCTAGTCACCAATGCTGACAACCAGGCCCGGGACCCGTTCCTGGAGTTGTTTGGCACCGTCGGCAGTGGCTTTGGACTGCCAAAGATACACTTTTTTGAGGGACGTGAGACCAGCCAGGGACGCGAGGCCGGAGTCGCTGACCATGGTATTGTAAAGATTGAGGTGTTCCAGGCTGGGGTTGTTCTGGAGGGCCGGCAGGCCGGCATCGGTGATGCCGGTCCGGCTCAGGAGGAGGCGCGAGAGGTTTTTCATGGGAGCCAGTTGGGCCAGATCAGCGTCGCTGATATTGGTGCGGCTGAAGTCGAGCGCGTAAATATTAAGGGCCAGGGGAGCCAGCTGGGCCAGCTTGAGATCGGCGCGGGCGCGGTCGCTGTGGCTAAAGTCCAGTTCCAGCACAAAGCCATTCTTGGAGAGTTCCCGGATCACCACATGATCCTTCTTCAGGTCCTCAATGATTTGGGGATCAGGGGGTGCCAGATTGGCCGCGATGGTATCCACCAGAAAGACTCCATCATGCCCGGAGGGAATGGAAACCCCATCTCCAAGGTCGGCCCCGTTGGTGATCCACTCGGCCAGCAGGGCGCGTTCGTTGGCGTTGAGCGGGGTTCCTTTGGGCGGCATGCGGTCGATATCGTCCTGCGGCAGGGTGGTGACATGATAGGCCCGGCTTTTGGCCGGAACCCCTGGCACAATGATGGGCTTGCCGTTCACGCCGGCGCGGATGAAGTCCGGGGTATCGAGGCGGAGGTCGCCCTTTTGTTTGGTGGCACCATGGCAGGACACACAATGTTTCGCAAAGAGCGGGCGGATTTTGGAGAAATATAGACTGTTCTTGGAGACCGGGCGGGCCGGCGGCGCAGGCGCCACGGCCACCACAGGCATGGCCGCAGGGGAAGGCTCCGCTGCGGGATCTGCTGCCGCAGGTGCCGCCGCAGGGTCCACGGCCACTGGCGCAGCCATCGCGGCCATGGCAGAAACTTCGGCATCCGGAATTTCAGACCGGGTTGGATCTACGATCAATGGAGCGTCTGCTGCGGGAGGCCCTGCAGTGGAAGCAGTGGAAGCAGCGGGGGCCATGGCGGCGGGTTCAACGGCCGTTAGGACCGGGGCCGGGGCCGGCCCGGCGGTTTCCGCTGCCAAAGGGGATGCCACCCCGGCGGTTGGCCAACCGCCAACTCCATGGAACAACGGAGCCGCCATCGCCCCCAGCACCGCCGCCGCCAGGGTGCTGCGGTAGCCGATGATCAGAAAGGCCTGCCACGGCTTGCGCTGCGGTGGCTGGTTAGCATTGGCGGGATCGTAAAAGCGTTCCCGCAACAGGAGGAAGGACCGGTTGCGGGCCTGGCGCTTGAACCACCAGGCCACACTGGCCGCCGCCGCAATGGCACCGGCCGTCAGACTGCTGGTCAATCCTCCTGACTCAATCCTGACCAAATACAGGGTCAGGCTGAGCACCGCCGAAATGGCGGCGGTCAGGGCGGTGCAGAACAACAGCCACAGAACAGCGGGCTCACAGTCGCGGTCACGGCGGGAGAGCACAAAGCCTTCGAGGCAGGCCGTGGCGACCAGCAGACCGGCGGGGAGAAATTGGAGGAATTGCAGGAAGGACTGCAGCATGGGGAAGAGGACTGACTTTCACGGGAACCGCCCGGTTCCGCCGGCAGGGGAGCCGGGAAAGCCGGGCGGCTGAAAACCGGGAAGCACGCGGTGGGACGGCCTTCCGGCATAAAAGCGGGGATGGTGGTCCCCGGCCCCACTAGCCGAAGAGGGACGTAATGGGCTGGCCTTTGTCAGCGATGGTGAAGGGCCGCTTGGACGGGCTGTAGATCGTCTGGTCAAGCGGGAGACCCAACCCGTAGGCGATGGTGGCGTTGAAGTCGGGCACGGAAACCTTGCCTTCAACCACTTCGGAGGCCGTTTCGTCGGTGACCCCATGAACAGTGCCGCCCTTGATGCCGCCCCCTGCGATCAGACCGCTGAAGGCCTTGGGATAGTGGTCGCGGCCGTCGTTCTCATTGACATAGGGCGTGCGGCCGAACTCGGTGCAGAGCACCACCATGGTTTCTTCGATCATGCCGCGGCGCTCCAAGTCCTTGAGCAGGGCCCCAAGGGCTTTGTCGAGGGTGCCGGAGAGGCCCTCCACTGCCTGGAAGTTATTGTTGTGGGTGTCCCAGCCCCCGAGAGTGACTTCAACATGGCGCACGTCGTTTTCCACCAGTCGGCGTGCGAGGAGGCAGCCTTGGCCGAATCCATTGTCGCCATACTCGGCGCGGATTTCGGCAGATTCCCCGCTGAGGTCGAAGGCCTTCAAATCCTCACTTTTCATGAGGCGGACGGCATCGTCATACATATCGCTGTAGGCCCGCACCTTCTTCTGGTCGTAGCGCTCGTGGAAGGCCTGATCAAACTTATTGGCCAGCATGAGGCGTTCCTCGAATTCGGCAGTGCCGACGTTGCTGCGGCTGTTCGGCACGCCGGCCGTCGGGCTGCTGATATAAAGCGGGGCGAACTTGCTTTCCATGAATCCCGCTCCGCCTCCGACAGCTCCGCCGCCAATGCAGACGCTGCCTGGCAGGGTGCGGTTGGTCTTGCCTTCCATGCGGAGCAGCCATGCCCCGATGCCGGGGTGCTGGATGGTGCCCCGCATGGTATAACTGCTGTGCATGAAATAGTTCCCCTGCTCATGCGCGCCCTGGGTAGTGGTCAAGCCCCGGATCACGGCCACCTTGTCCATCTGCTTGGCGAGGATGGGGAAGTATTCGGAAATCTGGACCCCATCGGCGGCGGTGTTGATGGCCTTGACCGGACCGGCCACCTTTTCCCCGGCGTCAGGCTTGGGGTCAAAGGTGTCGACGTGGGTCATGCCCCCTGCCATGTAGAGATAAATGATATTGCGGGCGGTCGGTTTGCGGCCCGGGGTGACTGGCTGGGCGGTGACCGCCTCACCTTTTTTGCCGGAAGCCGCCCCTGCCCCGAGGGGAGCCATGGTCGGCAGGATGCTCACGCCCAGCAGGGTCTTGCTGGCGTAGGAAAGGAAGCGGCGGCGGCTGTGCTCGTCAGTGTTGCGGAGGAAGGAGGAGTCCATGGAGTGCTGGTTTCGGATTTAAGTTTTGCAGTAAAAATGGGTTATTGAATGAAGACAAATTCGCGGCTGTTGAGCAGGGCCCAGATAATATCTTTCCAGCCGTCCTGCTTTTTTTCGGCAAGGGTTGCCGCCACGATGGCGCGCTCGGTATCGGTGGGTTTGCGGCCGAAGATGCTTTGCCAGAGCGCATTGGCCCGGCCTTCATCATCCTTGGCCCCGCGGAAGCGCTGCATCAGGATGGTATTCTCCTGGGTGAGTTTTCCAAAGAGCGGACCGTTCATCAGATTGAGGGCTTGGCTGACCGAAGCTTCATGGGAACTGTTTTCGATGACCTCCCGGTTGCTCTGGCCGAACTCGCGCAGGAAGTGGCCATTGGGGGCCGGAGACGACAACTCGGCAGCGCGGTAGAATTCATCGCCATACCCTTTCCATTGGTCGGCGTTTGCCTCCGGCATGGCCCCGGCCGATTTCATTTTGTCGTCCATCATCACCGGCTGGGGGGCCGCAGCTGGTTTGATGCTGGAGACAAAGTTTGATTTATTTTTGCCGGATTCGTTGGCGATCAATTCCGCCCGGGCTTTGAGGGCCAGACTGTCGCGTTCTTGGTTCAGCGTATTGAGTGCTTTTTGGGCAGCGGCAGTATCCTCATTCTCCCCTTCCTCGCGGGCCTGGGTCAGGCGGGTGCGGGCGATGCGGATCTTGCGGTCCAGTTCGCTGTCGAGTTCGGCATATTTGCGGGCTACCGCAATGATGGCCTGGGGCGAACAGGCCTTGAGCTGCTCGGCTTCATCCTTCATACCGGCGAGCCGGTTGCGGTAGCCTTCGCCGCGGGTGCGCTGGTCCGGATTCGGAATTGTCAGGGCACAGAGGCTGTCCCAGATCTGTTCTGCAGTCATGCGGCGCAACAGGGGCCCCTGGAAATAATAGGGCTGGTCTTCCGGCACCTCCGTGCGGGTGGCTTCGCGCTGCCAGGTCCGGGTATTGTAGATGGTCCGCAGCATGCGCTTGGTGTCGAATTTCATCTGCACCATCTGGTCGGCGAGAAACTTCATCAGGACCGGATTCGACGCGGACGTTTCGTCCTTGAAATCATCCACCGGCTCAATCAGTCCCATGCCCATGGCGCGTTTCCAGAGACGGTTGGCGATCACCATGGAAAAGCGCGGATTCTCCGGGCTGGTGAGCCATTCGGCATAATGCCCGCGGGGATCGCGCGAGGCGCTGGCACGGTCGCCAAAAATCGTTTTGGCCTTCACATAGTCGCCCGGCTTGGCGTCATCATACTTGTAGTCATAGGGCAGCTTGATGGCGCGCTCGGTTTCCGCCACGCCGTATTTGAGCGGCTCCAAAATGTCGTCAATCAGCCGGTTCATGGACCGCTGTTCGTTGGGATCCAGACGGCGGCCGGCCTTCATTTCCTGTTCCGCCAGCCGGCGGTAGACCGAACGGGGATTGATCTCGGTATCCACCCCGTAGGTGTAGGCCGCCATTTGATAGTAATCCTTCTGGGTCCACTTGTCGAAGGGGTGATTGTGGCATTGGGCG
The DNA here is from genome assembly GCA_038210825.1 of Verrucomicrobiales bacterium. Lineage (GTDB taxonomy): Bacteria > Verrucomicrobiota > Verrucomicrobiia > Verrucomicrobiales > V1-33 > CAIZWU01. The sequence goes on along the minus strand of JBBQWG010000050.1, from coordinate 40,134 downwards.
CAGACCAGACGGGTGCCGAGGAAAATCTGCGCGGTGTTCGACATGTTATCGAGCGGCATCCCCGCGTCCCTCACATAATAACCGACCGCGCCGTTGTCCCAGACAAACCCTTTGGCCGTGATCATCTCCCTGACAAACTGGTCGTAGGGCAGGTTGGCTTTGAGGGCCTTTTTGATCCACTCGGCGTAGGCGGTGCCGGATTCGTCCCGCCCTCCGGTCTGCACCCGCAGAATGTCACCCCACCAGTTATACCAATGGCTGGCATAACCATCGGAGGCCAGCAATTGGTCGATCAGCCTGCTGCGCTTCCCCGGCTCGCTGGACTCCATAAATGCCCGGACCTCATCCTGGGTCGGAATGCGGCCGATGATATCCAGGTAGAGCCGGCGCACGATGGTCTCATCCGAAGCCGGGGCATTGGGGGCAATCTTCTGTTTTTGATAACCGTCCTCAAGGTAGCGGTCGATTTTTTCACTGATGGGGTTAGCCCGGAGGGAGGTCAAGGCGCTGATCAGCAACAGAGGAACGAGAAGAAACCGGAAATTCATAATGGGCTACGGGAACACCCCTACTTTAGCGCCGACCCCCCATCCGGTGCAAATCTTTCCCTCTAGGGCAATCACCGACGGCAGGATGGGGATTTGCGGAAAACCCGCTGCCTCCACTCCCTCCCATCGGAACTAAAGTGCGTCATTTTGGCTAAGTCAGCTTTTCCCCAAACCCCCTTCTTAAGTGCCATCATGGCACATTCTTTTGATTTTTCACCAAATTCAAAAACCTGAATTTTTCGTATTTCGTTCATTTTGAACAAATTACATTCCAGACCGGTTTTTTGGCACGTTCCCAGCAATAGGGGAACCTGCGGTCCAAGTGACCGAAACTAAATCATCAACCCAACCTGAAAACCATGAACATCACCTATCCTGCCCGTCCTTATGGCTTGAACGCCAACCGCCTGTTCCATCTGGCGGATGCCCTCCTCGGTGACCGCACCGCCTCCGATTCCCAAAACTGGGTCCCCCCGGTGGACGTCATCGAAACGGACAACCACTACGAACTCGCCGTGGAACTCCCCGGGGTGAACGGCTCGGAAGTCAAAGTCGTGGTGCGCGACAGCGTGCTGACCCTGAGCGGGGAACGTCCCGCCATCCCCGCTGCCGAAGGCACCAAATCCCACCTCAGTGAACGCCTTTACGGAGCCTTCCAGCGCCGCTTCACCCTCCCCAAGGATGCCGATGGCGAGCGAGTCAGCGCTGAATTCAAAGCCGGTGTCCTCACCATCTCCGTGCCCAAGCGCGAAGAAGTGAAGCCCAAGGAAATTGAAGTCCGCATCGCATAACTCCCGGTGATCCGGCGACCATGGGTGCCTCCAGCAATGGGGGCACCCATTTTTCATTTCCCGGCCTGCTCCGGCGCTGCCCTCAAAAACGCGGCTAAAGCCTTCAACCGTTTCCGGGTTTCCATCCGCAGCACCCGCAACATGACCGGTTCCAGCAGCCACCGCAGCCAAACCGGCTTGGCCCGGAAGGTCAGCCGGTAAGTCGCCGTGGATCCTTCCGCGGTATCCTCGTGGCGGATGGATGCCGCAAAACTGCCAAAAAACGGGGGCTGGTTGATCATGCGGACGGCGGCCAACTCCCCCTCCCGCCACATCACATATTCGGTCTCAATCCCGATCCGTCCCAGCCAGGGTTTGCCCACGCAGAGCGACGTCGCCCCCAGCCCGGCCGTGAGATGGCCTTGAGTCAGGGCGGCGGAACTCAGCAGGGTATCCCACTCCAGCCGGCGTGGGTAGTCATGCAGGAGGGCAAAAATTTCTGCGCTGCTACAGGGCATTTGCTGCGTGATGGAAGTGGTTGGCATGCTGAGGCGGGAATACTTTAAAAACTGCCGGGATTTCGCCTGATGGCCACTACTTCGGGATCACCGAAAAGAGTCCTTCATTCCTCTGGATTATCGAAAACGAAAATGATTTTGTTGAGGCAAAGCGGCAAAAACAGGGTGTAGTGCCCGCCCTTATGATGAGTGCATTGTTGATTCTGGCGGGTTTTGTGGCGCTGTATTTTGGCGCGGAGTGGTTGGTGAAGGGCAGCACCGCGATGGCCCTGCGGCTGGGGCTGCCTCCACTTTTGGTGGGGTTGACGGTGGTGGCTTATGGAACCAGCAGTCCCGAGATGGTGGTCAGCGTGGTGGCGGCTCTCGACGGGGAGGGGGATTTGGCGATCGGAAACGTGGTGGGCTCGAACATCCTGAACATCGCCCTGATTCTGGGCCTGACGGCGGTGATCGTGCCCCTGAAGATGGAATTTCAGCTTCTGAAATTCGATACCCCGGTGATGATCGGGGTCAGCCTGTTGTTTTTCTGGATGTTCCGGGACTACCGGATTGACCGATGGGAAGGTGCCATGCTGGTGGGGTTGGCAGTGGTTTATACGCTGATCAATATCAAACTGGCAAAACGCACCGCGACCCCGCATGTCGAAGAAGAATACCAGCAGGAAGTGAGCGGCTTGTTGGCAGGCCACCCACTTTCGCCGGGCAAAATCGCCCTGCTCATCCTCGGCGGCTTGTTGGTTCTGGTGGCGGGTTCACGGGCGTTTGTGATCGGGGCGTCGGACCTGGCGCGGATGTGGGGCGTCAGTGAAGCGCTGATCGGACTGACGATTGTTTCCATCGGGACCAGCCTGCCGGAACTGGCGTCCTCGCTGCTGGCGGCCTTCCGCAACCAGGCAGATATCGCGATGGGGAATGTGATCGGTTCCAACATGTTTAACATTCTCGGCATTGCCGGCATTTCCAGCCTGGTGAAGCCGCTCCATGCGCCGGGGATTCAAGTGTCGGATTTTTACGTCATGATCGGCTGTTCCGTGCTGCTGTTGCTGGTGGCGTGGACGGGCTTGCGCATCCGCCGCTGGGAAGGCGGGGTTTTGCTGGGAATTTACGCCGGCTATATGGTGTGGCTGTGGCCGAAGTGAGGCGGCGGCGGCAGCGCGATCCATCCCCCGGTTCACTCCACTGTGGGAGGGGATTCCTCATGGGCGTAGTCGAGCGTGACCATGGTCGAGTCGCGGCCCTGACCGATCAGGCGGATGGAAATGCGCTCGCGGCCGCCTCCTTCCAGCGCGGCCTTGGCCTCAAGCGTGATCACGGTGGCCCCCACGTTGGCTGAAGCCGCTTCCTGGGTCACCTCGAATTGCGCCGCCTCCAGCACTTTGACATACGATGCGGCGGCCGTCCGGGCGGGATCGCCCGTGGTAAAGGCATAGTGGCCGGTTTGGTTGGCTCCCTGGAGTTTTTGGGAAGACATCACCACCTGATGGGCCCCCGGATAAGCCGGCACCCATTCCGGAAGCGGGACTGAACTCCCTGCTCCGGCACCGATCACGGATTCGGCGCCCTCCTTGTCCGTGACCCGGATGCCGCCGGGGCCCATTTCGGCGCTGCTGCCATCGGAATTATTGAGGCTGATTTTGCCATCCTTGACCTCATCGAAGGTGAAGGTGCTGGTTTCCCCGGACTTTTTATTTTTGATGATCACTTGGCGGGTTTCCTTATCCACCGTCACCAGTTCCAGATCCGGATTGGCCTTCACCGCCATTTCCGCGAGGAATTGCTCGGGATTGTCCATGGCCCCTTTGACCTTTTTTCCAACCCACCAAACTCCGGCTCCGATCAGCCCCGCCGCCAGCACCGCAGCTCCCAGACAGCCCAATAGCACCACCTTGGTGCTGTTGCCGGGGGTGGATTGGGGAGAGGCCACTGGCGGATAGGAAACCGGTGGGGTCAGCGGTGGCGGAACGGCCGGCATGGCGGACGGAGGACCTGAAGGAAATTCCGGCACTGGCGGCGGGGCGCTGCCCGGAACAGGCGGGATGCCGGGAATTTCCGGCATGTCAGGAGGGATCGGGGGCGGCGTGCTCATACTTGGCCACCTTTTACGCGATCAACTCTCCAGGCAAGAAACGGTTTGCCGGTCCGTAACTCAGCGGGCACCTTTCCATGGCCCACCTGATTCCCAGCTTTTCCAGACCCCTTCGCATGAAAACCCCGCTCCCTGCCTCATTTCTGTCCTTGGTTTGGCTCGCTTCGGCGGGTGCTGCAGAACTGAAAACAGCCGACATCATTGTGTATGGCGGCACGTCCGGCGGGATCACCGCAGCCATCCAGGCCAAACGGCTCGGCCACAGCGTCATCCTGATCGAACCGACCCGCCATCTTGGAGGCCTGACCACGGGTGGACTGGGGGCCACCGACATCGGGAACAAGGGGGCCATCGGCGGCATGTCCCGCGAATTCTACCAGCGCCTCAAAAAATACTATCAACAACCACACGTCTGGGTCCACAGCCCCCAACCGAAGGACAACGGCGAGGACACCCAGTGGACATTTGAACCCGGGGTGGCCACCAAAATTTATGATGAAATGCTGACCGAAGCCAAAGTTCCGGTGATTCTGGGGGAGCGGCTCGACCTGAAGGCCGGGGTCAAAAAAGAAGGTCCCCGGATCATGGAGATTGTGATGGAAAGCGGGAACCGCTTTGCCGGTCCCATGTTCATTGATGCCACCTACGAAGGTGACCTCATGGCCAAAGCCGGGGTTTCCTATCACGTCGGGCGCGAAGCCAACAGCGTCTACGGGGAAACCCTCAACGGCGTCCAGACCGCCCGTGCCACCAAACACCAGTTTATCAGGGAGGTTGATCCCTGGATTGTTCCGGGCGATCCCACCAGCGGCGTTCTGCCCGGCATCCAGACGGATCCTGCCGGGCCGGACGGCAGCGGCGACCACCGCCTCCAGGCCTACAACTACCGCCTCACCACCACCGACGTCCCGGCGAACCGGGTGCCATGGCCAAAACCCGCGAATTACGATCCGCTGCGCTTCGAACTGCTACTGCGCAATTTCGAGGCAGGCGACCACCGGGTGCCATGGCATCCCATATTCATGCCCAACCGCAAAACGGACACCAACAACAATTTTGCTTTCAGCACGGACAATATCGGAATGAATTACGGCTACCCGGAGGGGGATTACACGGCGCGGGCCGCCATCATCCAGGAGCACATCGACTACACCCAGGGTTTGATGTGGACCCTCGCCAACAGCCCCCGCGTCCCGGAAAAAGTCCGTGAGGAGTTCCAACGGCTCGGCCTGGCGAAGGACGAATTCACCGATCATAACAACTGGCCGCGGCAACTTTATGTCCGCGAGGTGCGCCGCATGGTCAGCGATTATGTCATGACCGAAAAGAATTGCCTGCGCAAGGAAGTAGTGGAGGACTCCGTGGGCATGGGAGCCTACAACATGGACTCGCACAACGTCCGCCGGCATCTCACCGCCGATGGCAAGGTCCGGAATGAAGGAGACATCCAGGTGGGCAGCAAACCCTATCCGATCAGCTACCGCACCATCCGGCCCCGGGCGGCCGAGTGCACCAATCTGCTGGCCCCGCTGGTGCTCAGTTCCTCCCACATCGCCTTCGGGAGCATCCGCATGGAACCAGTCTTTATGGTGCTGGGACAAAGCGCCGCCAGCGCCGCCGTCCTCGCTATCAAGGGCAACACGACCGTCCAGGGGATTGACTACGCCAAACTAAAGACCCAGCTCCTCGCAGACAAACAGGTGCTGGATTTCATTCCTCCCCCCCGCGTGGCCTCCGGCAACTTTGCCCCGGTCAAGCTGGAGGGCATCGTGGTCGACCAGAAAGCCGCCGTCCTCTCCGGTTTTGAAACCCTGAGCCAAGCCGCCCATCCCTTCCATGGTGAGGATTATGCCCACGATGACGACCAGGCCAAAGGCCAGCAAACCGCCCTGTTCACCGCCACGCTCCCGGCAGACGGAAAATACACTGTCCGCATCGCCTACACCGCCCTGCCCAACCGGGCGAGCAATGTTCCCGTGACCATCGGCACCGCCGCCGGACCGGTGAAAGTCACGGTCAACCAGCGGCTGGCCCCCTCCGTGAGCGGCCTGATGCATCCCCTTGGGACCTACGAACTTAAAGCCGGACCGAACACCGTGGAAATCTCCAATGCCGGCACTGACGGGCATGTGATTATTGACGCCGTCCAGTGGGTGAAGGAATGAATTGCGTTCCCCGCCTGTAGTTTTCAGGGCCGCGTTTCTCTCCGAAACGGGTCGGATCGGATCGGAAAAGTTTTGCAAATTTCGGGGTGGCGCGGGGCGCTGGCAGAGTCCATCGCGGCAGTTCCCCATTTTTCCCATGCCCGTTTCTCCCATTTTCTGGATTGTCTTCTCCGTGGTCGTTCTGGGGATGATTGCCATCGACCTCGGCGTTTTCAGCCGGAAATCCCACGTGGTTTCCTTCAAGGAAGCCCTTTCATGGACGACCGCGTGGGCGGTGCTGGCCTCCTGCTTCGGCGTCTGGATCTGGAATTCCCAGGGGGCAACCCGGGGTCTGGAGTTCTTCAATGCCTACCTGATCGAACTCTCGCTCAGTGCGGACAACGTCTTTATCTTTGCCCTGATTTTCCGGAATTTCGCCGTGCCGGCGGAATACCAGCACAAGGTCCTGATCTGGGGCGTCCTCAGTGCCCTGGTGATGCGGTTTATCATGATCGCCATCGGCGTCCAATTGATCAACCAGTTCAACTGGATCCTCTATATCTTTGGAGCTTTCCTCATCTTCACGGGCGTCAAGATGCTCTTGAAGTCCGACGAGGCGGAAGACGATCCCACCAAACACCCCATCGTGCGTTATGCCCGCCGGGTTTTGCCCCTGACCCCTTCCTGGGTGGGAGACCGCTTTGTCGTCAAGCAGGGCGGCAAAACCTTTTTCACTCCGCTCTTCCTGGTCCTGATCTGCATTGAAATCAGCGATCTCATCTTCGCGGTGGACAGCATTCCGGCGGTGTTCGGCATCACCCAGGACCAGTTTATCATCTTCACTTCGAATGTCTTCGCCATCATGGGGCTGCGTTCGCTTTATTTTGTCCTCAGCGGCGTAATCGACAAGTTCCATTATCTGAAACCGGGCCTCGGCCTGATCCTCGCCTTTGTAGGGATCAAGATGACCCTGATCCATACCAGTTTCAAAATCAGCAACGAGGTCTCCCTTGCCTTCACGGTCGGGGTTCTCGTGCTCTCGATCATCGGTTCCATCGTGTTTCCCAAGGCCGCAGTGGCCGTCCGGAACGACGCGGATTCAGCCCCGACGGATCCGGAGATCTGACTGGCCCGCCCCCGAGGCTGATCTTGCAAGGCAGAAGGCATCCTCTATGCTGAGGCCACTGGCCGCCCCCGTCCGGCGCGCCGTCCCCCTGACATGTTTTCCAAACTTGGCCTCACCCGGAATGTCGTCCGTCCCCGCTATGCGCTGGTCACGTCCGACGGTTTGGTCCCCAGCCACCTCCCGGGCTGGAGCGGGACCATCGCCCATGTCCTCCTGTCCGCCTCCATGGGGGCAGGCCTGACCCAGTTGCTGCTGAAACTGGAAACAGGCAGCCATGGGGAGGTCCAGACTGGAGCCGATGAATGGTTTCTCTATCTGGTCAGCGGAGCCGGCACTCTTGATGGCGAAATGCTCCGCACCGGCAGTTATGCCTGGATCCCGCCGGACCAGCCCTTCCGCTTCGAAGCCACAGCGGCCCACACCCGGCTGCTGGTCTTCCGCAAAGCTTACGAACCACTCGTCGGACATCCCCCCGGCGCCCGCCTCACCGGCCACCCTGACCATATCCCCGCTCTGCCGTTTCTGGGTGATCCGGCGGCGCGGCTCCAGACGCTGCTCCCGGATACCCCCTCCGCCGACATGGCAGTGAATCTCTTCACCTACGACCCGGGCGCCACCCTGCCATTTGTGGAGACCCACGTCATGGAACACGGCATGCTTTTCCTTGAAGGCAGCGGGATCTACCGGCTTGGGGACGACTGGCATCCCGTGACCGCCGGCGATGCTCTCTGGATCGCGCCCTACTGCCCGCAGTGGTTCATCGCGGCCGGCCCCGGTCCGGCCCGATACATTTATTACAAGGACATCAACCGCTCTCCCGCATGAATGCTTCTCCCACCCTGACCCCGGCCGAACTGGCCCCTGTGATCAAGCGCCTCAGTGCCGCCAATCAGGATTTCCTGAAACGTTATCCCGGGGAATCCAACCGCCGTCAACCCGTCCACGTGGTGTATGGCGGGGCCCACCTCTTCAAAGCAGAAACCGCCCGCCGCCTCGGCAGCATCGCCCGGCATACCCTTGCCCAATATGCCCCGGATGGTCCAGCCCTTGCGAAAGCCCTGGGCGCAGAGTGGCCGGCGGCTTTTGCGGCCGGACTGCACACCCGCATCACCGCCAAACTGGACCGCGAACCGGTGGAGGATTTCCGCCTCGACTTTGAAGATGGTTACGGTTCCCGGCCAGATGCCGAGGAGGATGCCCACGCCGTCAGCAGCGCGCAGGAAGTAGCCGCCGGTTTGGCAGCCGGCACCCTGCCCCCCTTCCTGGGCATCCGCATCAAACCATTGAACGAGGACACCCGCACCCGCAGCCTGCGGACCATGGACCTTTTCCTGACCACTCTGCTCAACCTGACGGAAAAGCGGCTTCCTGACCAATTTGTCATTACCCTGCCCAAAGTCCAGTTGGCCGCCCATGTCGCCGCCGCCGAGAGTGTCTGTGATCTCCTCGAAGCCAACCTCAGGCTGCCGCCGGGTCTGCTTCGTCTGGAACTCATGGTGGAAACTCCGCAGTCGATTCTTGGACATGATGGCGTTTGCCCGCTGCAATCCTTCATCGCCGCCGCCCAGGGGCGCTGCAGCAGTGTTCATTTCGGAGTTTACGACTACACCGCCAGTTATGGCATCACCGCAGCATGGCAGGCCATGGGCCATCCCGCCTGCGACTTCGCCCGCACCGTCATGACAGCGGCCCTCGCCGGCACCGGGGTCCACCTGTCCGATGGGGCCACTAACATCCTGCCGGCCGGACCGCACCGGGGCGATTCCCTGACCGATGACCAGCAGCAGGAAAACAAGGAAGCGGTGCACAGCGCATGGAAAATGGCCTTTGAGGACAATCTGCACTCCCTTCGCCAAGGACTCTACCAGGGCTGGGACCTGCATCCGGCCCAATTCATCCCGCGCTACGCCGCCGTTTACAGCTTCTTCCTCTCCGCCCTGCCGGCCGCCACCGGCCGCCTGAAATCCTTTGTGGAAAAAGCCGCCCAGGCTTCCCTCTTTGGTGATGTCTTCGATGATGCCGCCACCGGCCAGGGCCTGCTCAACTTCTTCCTCCGCGGCATCGCCTGCGGAGCCCTCACGGAAGCTGAAGCCCTCGCCACCGGCCTGACACTGGAGGAAATCCGCACCCGATCCTTCCAAAAAATCCTCGAAGGCCGGCGGGGATGAGCGCTGGGAGCGCGTCCGCCCCGGCGGCCCCGGAGCACCGCCCATGGCTCCGGCAAAATCCGGCAGCCGGAGAATTCACACCCCAGGAGAGCGTGCGCGTTTTTCCTGGGTATCAGCCTGCCCGTGCGCCTGCCGACGGTCATCACTGTATTCCCTGATGCACCGCAGCCGCCGGGACGGACAGCGCTCCCATCTCAGGCCCAGTAAACCACCATCTCTTCAGTCAGTTAGTCAGACCGGCGGAAAATTCATTCCGGATACAGCCCACAAACCGCGCCAGATGAATTCTGCCGGGGTGTTGTTAATCCAAAAGAGGCAGGCCGCTGTCAGACTTTTCTGCGGGACGGGCGTCGCAGGGTGGCGAGCAGGCCCAAGGCCAAAAGGGAAAACGTCCCGGGTTCCGGGATTTGGGCATTTTGCAGATACAGCAGCGCGCCATCCGACTTGATCAGGGTGCTGTAGGTGCCGGGAACCGTGCTGGAAGCCGCATTGAAATGCGCCAGAATCTGCGGACCGGTCAGCACTTTGTCGTAGAAGGCCGTTTCATCGACCAGCCCGCCCTGAAAGGAGTTGTCCCCGTTGGCGTAGCTGCCCACCGAGAAAATGGCAGTGCTGCTGGCATTGTAGCCCGAACCGCTGGCCGTGGCTCCGGAATTCACGCCATTGATGTAAAGCGAGGGCGTGGTGCCGTCCCAGATTCCCACAACGTGCGTCCAGGTGCCGACGGCAAATTCTGCGCCTCCTCCGGTGATTTGAGCCCCCACGGAAGTTCCTGATCCACTGTAGAGGGCGAAGTTCCACCCTCCAGCTCCGGATCCCCGCTGGAAGAAGGTCCAGCCGGAACGCGGGGAGTCACTGACCCGGTTAAAGACCGGGGCCCAGCCGTTGTTGACATCCTGGGCAGGATTCACCCAGAACTCGATGGTGAAGGGGGCGGACGACGCCGGATTCAGAGCCGCATTAAAGGGGATGGTGGTATTGATGGGGTTGGCAATGCCGCCGCCACCGTATTGAGCCGCCGTGTCGAATGGATCTCCCAGAGGGCCGGCCACGTTCAGAATCACCGCATCGGTATTCGTTCCGTTGGCAGCCGCCCCGAGGCTGCCCGTATTGACAGAGGTATTGGCGGCTCCTGCGTTGGTAGTGCCCAGGAGGATACCCGCAAGGGCGGTAGTGATGGTAGTAAAGTTTCGCATACAGAAGGGAGGATTCCCCAAAGTAAATAGCAATAACAGAAGGTCAATCAGGATTTTGCCAGGCAAACGCAGCGGACCCCGGGGGCGGCCGGCACATTTCCGCATGACAGCGCGGAAGCGGCGGGCATGATGGCGGCCACGTTTACCCTTCCGCGCCCGGTGTTTGAGTATCTGAAAATTGCCCGTCCTGACCATTGGCTGAAAAATATCTTCATCCTGTTTGGCCATGGAGTGGCCGTGGTGCTGGTTCCGGGGCTCTGGCAAGGCGCTCCTACCCTGGTCACCGCAGCTTTTTCCCTGCTTCCAGCCTGTCTGATTGCTTCGGCCAACTACATCCTGAACGAGATCCTGGATGCTCCCTTTGACCGGCTGCATCCCACCAAAAAGTTCCGCGGGGTGGCGGCGGGGCTGGTGAAGGTGCCGGTGCTGTGGGCCTTCATGGCGGGGCTGATCGCGGCGGGTTTCGCCCTGTCCCTCGCCTTCTTCAATCCGGGCTACACCCTCTCGCTGGCGATGCTGCTGGCGAGCGGGGTGGTTTATAACATTCCCCCCGTCCGGATGAAGGACCGGGCATGGTGGGATGTCATAGCCGAATCCTTCAACAACCCGATCCGGCTCTGGCTGGGCTGGTTTGCCCTAGCGCCATGGCCGGGGACCTGGCCGCCCCTTACCATTGTCATGGCATGGTGGTGTTTTGGCGGCCTGCTCATGACGGGGAAACGCTATGCGGAATTCCGCTTCATCGGCGGCCAGGAAAAAAGCGGCCTCTACCGCAAAAGCCTCGGCAGCTACACCGAGGGCAGTCTGATCATCGCCATGATCACGTATGCCAATCTCTTTTGTTTCGGAGCCGGACTAGCCATTGCGGCCCATCCTGCCCTGCACAATCTGGTGCTGGTTTTTCCGGTGATCATCATGGCGGTCATCGCCTACTTCCGGCACGCCATGAGTGAAATCGGGGCCCGGCTCGAACCCGAGCAGCTCCTGCGCAATCCGTGGATCATTCTCTGGACGGTGCTGGCCGCCGCCGCTACCCTTGGCCTGCTGATGACGCAACGCAATCTGGTGCCATGGGCCGTGTGAATTTCCTGACATATTTCGCTGCCGCCCTGCTGGCCTGCATGGCCGGGGGGCTTACCGGCTGCCGTCTGCCGGCGGGGAATCCGGCAAAGCCCGCTGAAGCGGCCGAAGTCCGCCGGAGCACCGAAAAAGCTCTCCGGGCCCGGCTTTCCGTGAATAGTCAGGAACTGGGCCTGCGCTTCCGGCTGAAAGGCCGTGACGCCCATGCTACGGCCTCGCTGGCCCATGCCACGGCCACGGCCCTGACTTTCCACGGGACGGCCAAAGCCGCAGCAGCACGGATAGGTCCGGGTTCCCGGGAACTGCCCGTCTTCAGTCCGGCGGTATGGCGGAGGGTGGCCGACAGTCTGGCCCTGCGTCTGGCTCCTGACAACCCCGCCCAGGGCACCCTCATCCTTGCCGGCGGCCGGGAATTGGTCGCCCACCGCGTCGCAGGCCAAGGGCGCCTCACTCCCTTGGAGTTCCGGCCGGCACGGCTGAAAATTGTCCGCCAGGTCAATGCCCGGACCCTCGCTGCAGAAGTCTTCACGGACCGGGGCGATGACCTCGACCGGCCGGGCGGCACCGCCGGGCCCATGGTTCTGCTAACGGGAACGTTTCCGGAACTGGTCTTTCTGGACCGGCCGGCCCGCCGCCTCGTTTTCCTGTCCGTGCCTGCGGAGGAAGCCACCGGACTGCCGCTGTCAACATGGCACTCCGGGACCACGGCAGTCCGGCAGCTCACCAGTTTTGTCTGGCGCAGCAATCTGCTCGCCCTGCTGAAAAACCCCTTTTCCACCAGCACCCGGCTGGCCGCCAGCGGCACCAGTATCGCCCGCGCCGGAGTGGGCAGGCTCCTCCCGCGTCTGCCTGGAGGTCCGCCGCCACCGGTGCAGCGCCGCCCGCCCATGGATCAGGCCTCCTGGCAGGAAGAATTGTCAGCCCTTTGTTCGGCTCCCCTGGTGGGGGCCCGGCTGCGCCTGCAGATCGGGGGGAACGAATTTTTCCCCGCCTTTATCCAGGCCATGCAGGAAGCCCGGCGCTCCATCGACCTTCAGATTTATATCTTTGATACCGACGACTATGCGGTGAATCTGGCCAACCTGATGCGGCAACGCTCCCGGGAAGGCGTCAGGGTCAGAGTCCTGATGGACGAGGTGGCCTCACTCTCGGCTGCGGCCACTCCCCCGGAGAGCCCCATGCCGGCCGATTTTACTCCGCCGGCTGACATTGCCCGGTATTTGCGTGGGGATTCCCGGGTGCAGGTGCGCCGCATGCCCATGGACGGACTGGCGGCTTCCCACACCAAAATCATCAGCATTGACGAAGAGGTGGCGTGGCTCGGGGGCATGAACCTCGGCCGCGAATACCGTTATGACTGGCATGACCTCATGATTGAAGTGAGGGGGGCGCTCGTGCCGCGGATCCAGCAGGACTTTTCCCTCGCATGGGCCAAACATGGCTGGGGCGGGGACTTTGCCGTGGCCCGCCGCCTCTGGGAATCACCCCTGCAGGAACCTCCGGCAGTGTTGGCAGGCAGTGGGGAAATCCCCGTGCAGCCCCTTTATACCAGCCCCCGGAAGCAGGAGATCGCCAGAGCCCAGATGGCGGCCCTGCGCCGTTGCCAACAACGGGTCTGGCTGCAGAATGCCTATCTGAGTGACATTGCCTTTATTACCGCGCTGGTCGAAGCCCGCCACCGCGGGGTCGATGTCAGGATCGTCCTGCCGGCCGACAACGACATCGGGATCATGGCTGCCAACAACCGGGCCATGGTGCCCCTGCTGCGCCGCCACGGCATCCGGGTCTATCTGCTGCCGGGGATGTCCCACATCAAAGCCGCCCTGTATGATGGCTGGGCCTGTGTGGGCTCCGCCAATTTCGACCGCCTCAGCCTGCGGGTGAACCATGAATTCAGTATTGGCTTTTCCGACCCTGCCCTCGTCGGGGAACTGGAGAACCGTCTCTTCAAAACCGACTTCCGGCGCAGCCGGGAAGTGACCGGCAAACCGGAACCCGGTCCGGCAGATGAGCTGATGCACACCCTGATCCGCAGCCTGGCCGGACAATTGTGAGGAATGGCAAAAGCCGCAAGGATTTTGATTGTCCGGAAACAAATTCCGGACAGGCTGGGGTCATGGGGCTGAGCAGTCTTTTTGATATTCAGATCAATGGTTTCGCCGGAGTGGACCTCCAGCAGGATGATTTGCCGGGCCCGGACCTGCGCCGGATGGTGGAAGGCCTCGCGGCGCATGAAACCCGGCGGTGGTTTGCCACCCTGATCACGGCCCCGCTGCCGGTGCTGGAACGGCGGCTCGCCCGGCTGGAACAACTGCGTGCCGCCGATCCTGACACCGCCGCTGCCGTGTGCGGATATCATCTGGAAGGCCCATGGCTTTCGCCCGGGCCCGGCTATTGCGGTGCCCATGAACCAGGGTGGATATGTGCCCCGGACCCCACCGCCTTCGACCGCCTGCAACAAGCCGCCGGCGGCAGGATCCGGTTGGTGACCATGGCTCCGGAATGGCATGGCAGCGTCCCTTTCATCCGCCACCTGACAAACACGGGCGTGCAGGTTTCGATCGGCCACAGCCAGGCAGGCGACGCGGAAATCGCGGCCGCCGTGACCGCCGGAGCGCGCTTCTGCACCCACCTTGGCAATGGCGTCCCGGCCCAGTTGCACCGGCACGACAATGTGGTGCAACGACTCCTCGCCGAAGACCGGCTGACGGCATTTTTCATTCCGGACGGCATTCATCTGCCCCCCGGCGTGCTGCAGAATTTTTTCCGCGCCAAACCACCGGGGCGGGCATTGTTCACCACTGATGCCATGGCGGCGGCGGGTGCTCCCCCGGGCACCTACCGGCTGGGACCACTGGAATTGGAAGTCAGCAGTGACCGCATCGTCCGGCTGCCGGGCCAGCCGCAATTCGCGGGATCTTCCCTAACGCCGCCCGAAGCCGTGGCCAATGCCGCCCGATGGCTGCAGTTGCCGGAAGAGGCCGCCCGGAGTCTCTGTTCGACGGCGGTGGCCGAAGTTTTCGGGATAAACCTGCCGGAGTTGAATCCCTCCTGACTGCCCCGCCGCCCCCACCCATCCCCTAACCTGTTCCAAAATGACTGTTGACCTTTTGAATGTCGAAATCCACCCGGACCGTGCCACGATGGGCCGCGCTGCCGCCCAACGCGCCGCTGCCATTTTACGGAAGGCTCTGGCCAACCAGGGCCGGGCCCGGATCATCGTGGCCAGTGCCCCTTCCCAGCAGGAACTCATTGCTTCCCTCACATCAATTCCGGATTTGGACTGGAGCCGGATCACGGTATTCCACATGGATGAATACGCCGGCCTTCCGGCAGGACACCCTGCCACCTTCCGGGCATGGCAGCAGGAGCATCTGTTGTCCCGGGTCCAACCTGCCTGCTTTCATGGTATCCGGGGTGAATCCGGAGACCTTGATAGCGAGATTTTGCGGTATGCCACCCTGCTGCAGGAAGAGCCGGTTGATCTGGTCTGCATGGGGATCGGGGAGAATGGCCACATCGCCTTCAATGATCCGCCGGTCGCCGATTTCAACGATCCCTGGCTGATTAAAAAAGTCGAGCTGGACGGGGCCTGCCGGCAGCAGCAGGTAAACGACGGCTGTTTCCCTGACCCCGCCTCCGTGCCCACCCATGCCCTGACCCTGACCTGCCCGGCGCTGATGTCAGGACGTGCCATTGTTTGTGTGGTGCCGGGGCCCCGCAAGGCCGCTGCCGTAAAGGCCACCCTGGAAGGCCCCGTTTCGGCCAGTTGCCCTGCCACCGTGCTGAGGCAGCACCCCGATGCGGTATTGTATCTGGATGCGGATTCCGCCAGCCACCTGAAAGCCTGACGAAAGAAGGACAGAAAAGTTGCCATCGAAGGATCCACCGCTCTGCCCGGAAAGCATGGAATTTTCCTGACGGAAACCGGAATCCTGCGGCGGACAGGAAGCTGCGGCCACTTTCCCCTGGCAGCCCGGAAGGCTGCGGAGTATCGCCGCGCATGGCCCGGAATCTCGTATATTTTGACCTCGAAACCCAACGCTCTGCCGGCGACGTCGGCGGCTGGGACAAGAAGGACCGCATGGGCATGTCCGTCGGGGTAACCTACAGCACCGCTTCCGGAAGCTACCGGATCTACGGGGAGGATGAGGCCGGAGCCCTGGTTGATGAACTCACCGCAGCCGACCTTGTGATTGGCTTCAATCATGTCGGTTTTGACTACGCGGTGCTCCAAGCTTACAGCATGTGGAATATTTGCGAGCAGGTAAAGAGTCTGGATCTGCTGTTGGATTTGGAGGTCAGGCTGGGCCACCGCATCAAGCTGGACGACATTGCGACCGCTTCCCTCGGCACCGGCAAAACGGCCGACGGTCTGGATGCCATCCGCTGGTGGCGGGAAGGCAAGATTATGCTGATCGCCGAATACTGCTGCTTTGACGTCAAGGTAACCAAACTGGTCCACGAGTATGGAGCCCAACATGGCCATGTGCGTTACAAGGACCGCTTCGGTCAGGAACGCACTGTCAATGTGGAGTGGTCCATGGATTGAAATTCCTGTCAGGGCAGCACCCGCCGCCCCCGGTCAAACCCTGACAAGATAAAGCGCAGCAATCCCCGCAGCGGCCAGGACCGTGCCGGCCAGTTGCCGGCGGCCCGGGTGATCCTTCTCGATCCACTTGGCAAGGGGGATGACCCAGAGGGTGCTGGTGGCCACCACAGCCACCACGATGGCGGAAGGCAGTTCCTGCCGCGCCCACTGATAACAGGACACTCCGGCCACAGGGCCAAAAAAAGCAGCCCCGGTCAGCCAGAAACCGGGACGTTTGAGGCGGAGTTTGCGGCCGGGCGGCTCCGCAGCCTGGTCGGGACGATTCAGCCAGACCCGCCACACCAGCCACACGACCACTGCCACGATGACCCCGGCGGTGCAGCGTTGGAAGGCCTGACTGATGCCGTGAATGGAGACCTGATGGGATTCCGCCACCTGATTGGCCCAGCCGCTCAGCGTCGTGCCAAAACCCTGCCCGGCTCCAGCCAGCGTGGCAAAACACAATCCGCTCCACGGCGCGCCGGCCCGCCGGCCGGCTCCGCCCTCCGGCCAGAGTGCCATCGCCAAACCAGTCAGGATCAGAGCCACTCCGCCCCATTGGCCCAGGGTGAGGGTTTCCCCCAGCAGCAGTTGATCCCCCCATGCCGCAAACAGGGTAGCGAGACTGAAGTTGATCAGAATGGTCAGGCGGGCCCCCAGCCGGGGATAGGCAAGGAACAGGCCGACATCCCCCAGACCAAACCCCACCGCCCCGCTCCAGAACAATGCCGGATAGACCTCCGGAATCAGGCTCGACCGGCCGAGGATGCCATCCGTTACCCATGTCAGGATGCCCAGCATGCCACAAGCCAGCAACAGCCTCAGGGCATTGGCACGGAGGGGACCAAAGAGCCGGGCCGCACGCTGGCCGAAAATTGCGCTGCAGGCGTAAAGCAGGGCGGTGAGCAACGCGGCGATCATGGAGAATAAGTCACGGGGC
This sequence comes from Verrucomicrobiales bacterium, assembly GCA_038210825.1. Taxonomy (GTDB): domain Bacteria; phylum Verrucomicrobiota; class Verrucomicrobiia; order Verrucomicrobiales; family V1-33; genus CAIZWU01. Next base: position 22,967 of record JBBQWG010000050.1, on the reverse strand, counting down.
CACGCTGGAGGGGACTGGGGCCAGCGGCACTTTCACGAGGTCCCGGGTGAGCCGGTTCTCCAGGGCAATGGCTCCCTCCGCAATGGACTGGACCCGGAGGAGCAGCGATCCTAACCGGAATTCATCCCCGGGCACCGCCGCCCACTCCCGGGGGTCACCCGCCACACGGAGGACCGCCGTGCTGTCGTTGCTCAGCACCGGATCACCTGCGAGGGCTTTGAAGGTTTCACCGGTCGACTCCCGGCGGAAGTGCATCTCGGAAACGTTCTTCAGAAGGGTCTCCGCCGCATCGGTGTAGAGCCGGCGGCGGCGCAATTTTTCGATAACACATCCGGTGCCGGGAATCTCATCGCCGACTTTCAGCGTGACGCTGCGCGGGGGGGCCGCCGTCAGCCGCAGTTCTGCCGCCGCATGCCCCGGGGCCACATCATGGAGAATCACCGGCCAGGCCTGCGGCTCCCATGCCACCATCCCCAGAACCTGCGGCACGTTGCCCATGCTGTCGCATTTCAGTTTGGTAAAACGCTGTCCTGCCAGCCGCTCCGGCGGGCGGACAGGCCTTCCGGCTCCGGCAGTCCCGTCCTCCGCCGGAGCCTCAGGGTTGGGACCGGCAACCGTTCCGGCGGTTGCGGCGGCGGCGGTGGCAGTGGCAGATGCGGCCTGCGGCCATGCCTCCCCGGAATGGGTTAGGCCGGCACCCACGGATCGCGCCATGGACTGGGCAGTGCTGCCTGCCCCCTTACCCGGCAATGGCGGAAATTCCCCGGTCAAGCCCTGGCCGCGATGCCCCTCGAGTTCAAGAAAAGCGGCCACGGTCAGATGACCCGACTGCTTCGCCAGATCCGCCGCCCCCTGCCTCCACCCGACGGCTCCAGTGCCCTCCGGCATACGGCTGTTCAACAGGCGCACGGCAGGCAGGTGGCCAGCCCGGGCCGCAGCGGCCAGGAGGCCCTGCCAGTCGGGTTCCGGTCCCCGGCCGGGCTGCCATGACTTTAACAAGGTATCAATCACCCCGGTGTGCCCGGCGGCACAAGCCAGTTGGAGCACCTCCGCCAAGGGTCCCGGCGTTCCGGGGACGAGGAGATCCACCACCAGAGCATGCCCCCCGGTCGCGGCCGCAGCCAATGCCGTCCGGCCTGCTTGATCCTGCAGCGCCAACGAGGCTCCAGCTTGCAGGAGCGCGGACACTGACGCGACATCCCCAGCCTGAGCCGCTGCCATCAGCGGGGTCACCCCGGCCGCATCAGCCCGGTCCGGATCGGCCCCCGCAGCCAGCAGTTGGGCCACCAAATGATGGTGTCTCCCGGCTGCAGCCAGTTTCAGGGACGTTTCCTGACTGGTCCCCACCGCATCGACTTGCATACCGGCGGCAATAAATTGGGCGGTCACCTCCCGGCCATCGCGGGCCGCTTGGTGATAATCTGCTATGGAAAATCGGTATCCGGCTTCCAGCACTGCGGCGCGCGCCTGCTCTTCTGTGTCCTGGCACGCCACTCCCAGTCCCAGACTTGCCAGAACCAGAAGCACCCGCCAGACCGGCCATATCGAGCACTGCACCATAAGCCCAAGTCTATCACCTCCAACCTTGCTGGAATCAACGAATATTACAGTTCTCTTTACTAAATCCCCCTAAATCCGGAATGCCATGCCGGAGCGGTTTGCCCCCTCTTCCTCCCCTCCCCGTCGGAATCAGTTCTCCTTCGATAAACCCGGGGTTTGCCGGCGTATCGGGCATAGGGATAACTGTCTATTGGCTGTCGCCACCAACGCATGTCAAATTTTTACACTCAATGATGAATGCCGCTTTCGTTCCGTCCGTGCTGGGGATCCTGACTCTGCTGACAGTGGGGGCCATTGCTCAGGAATCTCCGTTGGCCAGGCCATTGCAGAAGTTCGATTTGAACAAGGACGGCAAGCTTACCGGGGAAGAGCTGGTGCTCGCCCGGCAGGCTCACAACCGGGGCGGGAAGGAACTGGAATTCGATGCCCGCCGCATGATGGAATTCATGGACCGGCGCAAGCAGGACTGGAAACGCCAGCAAACCAAATTTCTCGATGAAAACGGCGACGGCAATGTTGATGAGGCCGAAGAGCGCCGGGGCGAAACTGTCTGGGCCGAAATAGCCAAAGAGTATGAGCAACTGAGGAAAGACATCCTGCGAAAATACGACCGGAACGATGACGGCGATTTGACCGGCCCGGAACGGGAGGCCTCCCGCGCTGAAAACAACCGACGCCGCAATGAGATTGAGCAAAAGGTCATGGACCGATTCAGTGAAACGGCGGCCAAACCCGTGACCCCGCCACCAGTGTCCCCGCCACCAGTGTCCCCGGCACCAGCCTCCCCGGCCCCAGCAAACCCGCCACCACCTTCCCCGGCCTCGCCCGGAGAAGGATAACCCGCACCACCGGCATCCGAATCACGCCACACAGGAATGCCATGGCTGGTGTCCCCTTCCGCCCCCATCAGGGCCCGACTGGACTTGTTGGGCGGGAGGAAACCGTATGGGGCATCGTCGACCGATTAATTTTGGACTAACGGTGAAGGCCTTGCCAGTCGAGGGATGGCAGGGCATTTGCTTTTTCCGGAAAACCCCTCCACGGTGCGCCCGCCCCCCTATATTTACTGGAAAGCTGCCGCCTCATGGGAAAGACTCTGATCATTGCCGAAAAACCAAGTGTTGCCACCGAACTTGCCCGTGTCCTCGGGAAGCTGCCCGGGATGACCAAGTTCGAGAAGGAAAAGGACTGGTTCGAGAATAACACCCATATCATTTCCTCTGCCGTGGGCCATCTCCTGGAACTGGCCCTGCCCGAGGCCAAGGATGGAAAAAAGCCCAAGTGGAACTTTGAAAGCCTGCCCATTCTGCCCGAGGCCTTCACCCTGAACCCCATCGAAAAAAGTGCCGAGCGCCTTGCTGTTCTCAAAAGGTTGCTCAAACGGACCGACGTCACCGGGGTCATCAATGCCTGCGATGCCGGCCGGGAAGGCGAGTTGATCTTCCGTTATATTATCCAGGCGTCCGGCTGCAAAAAGCCTGAAAAGAGGCTCTGGATGCAAAGCATGACCCAAGGGGCCATCACGGAAGCCTTCTCCCAGTTGCGGGATGAAAAAACCATGCAGCCCCTTGCCGATGCCGCCGTCTGCCGGAGTGAGAGCGACTGGCTGGTCGGCATCAACAGCACCCGCGCCCTGACAGCTTTCAATTCCCGCAATGGAGGGTTTCTCAAAACGCCGGTCGGCCGGGTGCAGACGCCCACCCTCGCCATCCTCGCAAAACGTGCCAAGGAAATCGCCGCTTTTGTCAGCCGCGACTACTGGGAAGTTTTGGGGGACTTCCATGTCGCTGCGGGCGATTACCGGGGCCGGTGGTTCAACGAGGCTTTCAAGAAGGACGAAGCCGATATCCACGCCCGTCCCGAACGACTCTGGATTCTGGCGGACGCCGAAGCGATCCGCGACCGCTGTGAAGGCAAACCCGGGGTGATCGAAGAAACCCGCAAGCCCAGCAAACAGGCCCCACCCCAACTCTATGACCTGACCAGCCTGCAACGCGAGGCCAGCAACCGCTTTGGCTTCAGTGCCCGCCGCACCCTGCAACTGGCGCAGTCCCTTTACGAAGGCCACAAGGTCCTGACTTATCCCAGAACGGACTCGCGCTACCTGCCCGAGGATTATCTTCCCAACGTGAAAGGGGTGATGCAAAACTTCGCCTCCCTTGGTGCTTCCGACCGCGATTCCCTCGCCGACGACCTCAGCAGGCACGCCGATACCGCCCTCACCAAAGGCTACGTCACCGGCACCAAACGGGTCTTCGATACCACCAAAGTCAGTGATCACTTTGCCATCATTCCCACCGGCCTGACCCCGAAAAAACTCAGCGCCGAAGAGTCGAAGTTGTTTGATATGGTCACCCGCCGCTTCATCGCGGTCTTTTTCCCCAGCGCGGAATTTGAACTGACCACCCGCATCACCCGCATCGGCAGCGACGCCTTCAAAACCGATGGCAAAGTGATGCGCATTCCGGGCTGGCTTGAAGTCTACGGCAAGCAGGCCGCCAGCGACGGCGAACAATCCATGGTTGCCGCCGAACCCGGCGAACCCGCCCAGCCAGTGGCCATCGAAGTCGAGGCCAACGCCACCAAGCCGCCCGCACAGTTCACCGAAGCCACCTTGTTATCGACCATGGAAGGGGCCGGCAAACTGGTGGATGATGATGAACTCCGCGAAGCCATGAGCGAACGCGGCCTCGGCACCCCCGCCACCCGCGCCGCCACTATCGAAGGTCTCATCTACGAGCAATACATCCTGCGCAACGGCCGCGAACTCATTGCCACCCCCAAAGGCATCAACCTGATCGACCAACTCGGGGAAATCGGGGTGGACGTCCTGACATCCCCGGAAATGACCGGCGACTGGGAGTTCAAACTCAAACAAATGGAAGCGGGCAAACTCGACCGCTCCACCTTCATGGGCCAAATCCGCAAACTCACCACCGAGGTGGTGGACAAAACGCGCGAATACGCCCAGATCGCCAAAACCCGCGAATACGACGACCTCAAAGTCCACTGCCCGAATTGTGAGGAAACCTCGCTCAAGCAGACCGACAAATTCTTTCAGTGCCGCAATCCGGAATGCGGCTTCCGCGTTTTCAAAACCGTGGCCGGCCGTGTCCTCACCGAAGACGAAACCGCCACCCTGATCCGCGACCGCTACGTCGGACCGCTGGAGGGATTCCGGAACCGCTTCGGCCAGGAATTCGCCGCCGGCCTCGAATTGACGGCCGAAAACAAAGTCGGTTTCCAGTTCACCAAAACCGAAGTCCAGGAAAAGCAGGCCGAAGCCCTCGAGGACAAATCCAACGTGCTCTGCCCCTGCCCCGTCTGCAAAATCAACGGGAAGGACAACATGATCTACGACACCGAGACCGCTTATATCTGCGAGTCCGCTATCCGGGGCGATGCCGACGGCTGCAAACCCAAGGGGAAGCTCAGCAAGGAAATGTGCCAGTATCCCCTCAGCCGGGAACAGGCCCTGAAATACTTCACCGAAGGCAAAACCGACCTCATCGACAAGTTTGTCAGCAAAAAAGGCCGCCCCTTTGCTGCCCGCCTCGTCTGCAATACCGAAGGCAAGATGATGCTGGGCTGGGACTTCCCCGAGCGCGAACCCAAACTCGACGCCGAAGGCAAACCCATCCCCCCCCGCAAACGCACCGGCCCGCCCCGCCGCGACTTCACCGCCGCCAAAAAAGCCCCTGCCAAAAAAGCCGCGAAGCGGAAGTGATGCGCCGGTTGGCCCCAGAACCGGGGTAACGCGCAAAGCCTCCCTCATCCCAAGCTTCTTCAGGGCGGCCGCCGGACCTCCATATACCGTTCGCCATAAACGCCGATGACTGTGGTTTGATGGAAGACCGATTGGCTATCGGCATGCTGATGTCCGTGGATCATCAGACTGGGCATGGCACGCTCAATATAAGCAGTGAACCCGTGGAATCCCTGGTGAACTTCCGAATCCCTTTCGTGAATGCCAGCGGGAGAGTTGTGGGAGACGAAAACGTCGACTTTGGGAAAATACTGCATCAGCTTGGACACTTCAGCCTGTTCAAACAAATGATGACCGTGCGGCTTGTATTTCCAACAACCCTTGAAACCACCGAACTTCACACCTTCAAAGACGCGGGTTGTCAGATGGAGATCGACCACTCCTTTGGGGAAAGGCGTATCCGCATCGTGATTTCCCCGGACGGCCAGTGTTAGCCCGGGCTGGTAAGTTTCCATCGCCTGTTGAATTGCTCTGTCGTTCAGATCGCCGCATGAAATCAGAACATCAACGTTGCAGCACTCCAGATGCCCCACTTCAAAATCCTCGTCGGCGATCACTACGATTTTCATTTCGATAATCCAGTTTAGGCACCAATGGAGATCAACTGGAAGCTTTTCGACATGACGTTAGAAGTTTGAACATCGGTCAAGCCGGCTACGGTCCTCGAATAACAGGTCCAATCCACTGGGGCTTGGGGGTGCGTCCTTGTTATTTTCATCTATTTCGCGGAACAGGTCTTCCAATTCCCTCAATGTTGGCACTTTCCTCGTCAGTTGCCGCCCCGCACAGCCTGACTGCGGGCGGTTCCACCGGTGTAGGATCAGGGATTACCCACAGCCCTTCCGCCATGGGGTCCTTTATCGTCTGCCCGGTCAGGGCGGCATCCTCCGTAGCCCGGCGGTGGAGATGCCCATCGGTTTCGGAATTCGATTTCATATCCCATTTTCCCATATCCACTCCCACGCTCAACCCATATTTCCATAAGGCGGGCATTCATCTGCCTTCCTCAGCCCGCGCCTCCGCTTCGAAGGCATCCAAAAAGGCATCGATATCGCGACGGTCGCGTTTGGTAGGGCGCAGCGGCGGGCTGGTGGCGAGGTTGAGGGCGTGTTCCTCCCGGCGTTTTTTTGCCCGCGCGTATTCCTCCGGCGGAGTCAGATCTTCGAGGAAGCCCGGCACCAGTTTGGCCGCCACCCGCTTATCCAACAGAGCCAGCACCCTGACCGTTTTTGTCAATTCGTCCGACTGCACGCTGATCAAATCACCCACCCTCACTTCGCGTCCGGCTTTCACGGGTTGACCTCCTATCTCCACCCGCCCCAGACGGCAGGCATCCGTGGCCTCAGGGCGCGTTTTGTGCAGGCGCACGGCCCAGAGGAATTTATCAAGTCGGACGGAATCCATGCAGCAAACGGGAAGGGGGAAAGATCGCACAATGGTTACACCACGGTTGACCCGGCTTTCCAGCCAAAACGACCCGGAGACCGGCAGGCTCAAAGCACCAAATGGTAGCGTGTGCTTTTCAATGTTCCGGTTTGGGTCAGGGCCTGCTTCCGCACCAAATCCTGCAAATCGCGCGTGGCGGTGGCGCGGGAGGCACCGGTGAGGCGGATATATTTCTCCGCACTCAGTCCTCCTTCGAATCCGCACGGACCCTCCCGGAATACGCGGGAGAGGACTTTGTCCTGACGTTCATTGAGTTGCCCGCGCAGCCGGTCGTGGAATTGGGTTTTTTGAATCAGGAAATCCACCGTGGCCTGCGCCAGGGCCTGAGCTTCCAGTATCACCTGACCGAAGTAGGCCAGCCAAGCAGTGATTTCGTTGGAGTAATTACTTGCCTGCAAGGCGCCGTAGTAAGCCTTCTTTCCGTTGGCGATCACCCTGGAAAGTGAAATCAGCGTGGCCTGACCCAGACCTTCCGCGAGGGCTTTCTCCACCAGGGCACGACCGATCCGCCCATTTCCATCTTCGAACGGATGGAGGGTCACAAAATACAAATGAGCGATCCCGGCACGGGTGAGCAGCGGTAGGGGCTTGGGACCGCCCGGACCCGTTTGTTGAAACCACTTCAGGAAGCGGTCCATTTCCGCAGGGATTCGGGCGGAAGGCGGGGCCTCGAAATGCACCTTCGGATCGTGCAGTGCGCCGGAGACAACCTGCATGGGATCGGCTCCCGTGCGATAGCATCCCACCTCCTTCAGATCGCGTCGCCCCTTCATCAGGAGCCGGTGCCAGTGGTAAAGCAGAGCGCTGGAAACCGGCCTGTCGAACTGGCGATGCATCTCCGCCATCATCTGCGAGATCCCCTGCTCGGCAGGGAGGATCTTCCGGAGATCTGCGGCCAATCCGAAGTGCTGCCGAAGGGAAGACTGCACGCTGGCCCGGTTCAGCATCACCCCTTCGATCTCCGAGGTATGCAGGGTTTCGTCACTGAGGAGTTCGACGATCAATTGCTCCTTCTCCCCCTTGGTCACATGACGGACCGCTCCGGCAAAAATTCCGGACTGCCGCGCAAAAGCGTTCTCCAGCGGAGCCATCCGCTTGCTGTCGTAATGGAATTCCGGCCAATCGGCCCTCTCCCAATTCCAAGGTGCTGCTTTACCCATGAGTTATAAGAATTTGATATATAACTCAGGAATATGCCACATTCCGAGGTATAAATCCAAATCTTATTCCTCACGGCCATTCCGGTTTGATTTTCATACGCCTGCAGCAGAGCCTTGCTGCGGTGCTGCGGCGATCCGCGGAGTGATTGCGGAAAAAAGCGGCGGCATCCCGCAGGAGGATGCCGCCGCCGGATGGAGTCAGGCTGCCTGACGTAGGATTACGCGATGAAGTCGTTCAGCAGGTTCTCCAGCATTTCCTGGCGGCCGCTGGCGATGGTGAATTCGTCGAGGCCAAGAGCGTGCTTTTCGAGTTCGGCGAAGCCGACTTTGCCCTGCTCGATTTTTTTGCCGATCCCGCTGTCAAAGGAGGCGTAGCGGGCTTTGACAAATTCATCCAGCCGGCCGTCCTCGATGACCTTATGGGCAATTTTGAGGCCGCGGGCGAAGGCATCCATGCCGCCGATGTGGGCGTGGAAGAGGTCGACCGGCTCGAAGGACTCGCGTCGCACTTTGGCGTCGAAGTTGAGCCCACCGGTCTTGAACCCGCCCATCTTCAACAGGACCAGCATAATCTGCGTGGTCATGTAGATGTTGGTAGGGAACTGGTCGGTGTCCCAGCCAATCAGTTCATCGCCGGCGTTGGCATCGATGGATCCCAGGGCTCCGGCCCCGGCAGCCACGGTCAGCTCATGCTGCACGGTGTGGCCGGCCAGGGTGGCATGGTTGGTTTCAATGTTGAGCTTGAAGTGGTCGAGGAGATTATACTCGCGCAGGAAATTCAAACAGGCGGCGGAGTCGCTGTCGTATTGGTGGGTGGAAGGTTCGCGGGGCTTTGGTTCGATATAGAACTGGCCCTTGAAGCCGATCTTCTTTTTGTAATCCACCGCCATGTGCAGCAGCTTGGCGAGGTGGTCAAGCTCCCGCTTCATGTCGGTGTTGAGCAGGGTGGCATAACCTTCGCGGCCTCCCCAGAAAGTGTAGCCGAGGCCACCCAGTTGCTGGGTGACATCCATGGCCTTTTTCACCTGGGCGGCGGCGTAGGCAAAGACATCCGCATTCGGGCTGGTGCCGGCTCCCTGGTTATACCGGGGATGGGCAAACAGACAGGCGGTGCCCCAAAGCAGCTTGATGCCGGTTTTTTTCTGGAGCTTTTGCAGGTGGTCAGCGACCGCCTGGAGGGCGGCGTTGCTCTCTTTCAGCGTGCCGAGTTCCGGGGCCACATCCCGGTCATGGAAACAGTAATATTCAATGCCCAGCTTGCCGGTGAATTCAAAGCAGGCGTCGGCAACACGGCAGGCGTTTTCCACCGTCCTGCTGCCGTCATCCCACGGCCGGATGGCGGTGCCGGCCCCGAAGGGATCCGCAAGGGAATTCTTCATCGCATGCCAGTAGGCAACGCCGAACCGCAGATGGTCCTTCATCTTCTTTTTGCCCACAACTTCGTCGGCATTGTAATGACGGAAGGCCAAGGGGTTTTTGGTCTTGGGACCTTCGTAGGCGATCTTTTTGATTTTAGGGAAAAATTCCTGACTCATGAGGGGGCCACCTTGGGAAATCTTCCCCGGCGTGGCAAGCACGGAATGCGATGGATTCCGGATGCCGGAACTGATGTTTCCGGCTCCCCTGGCGCGGCGTGCCGGGCGGCACGTCCCCGGAATCCGCCTTGCCCCCGGGAGAGGAATCCCGCATTGTGGCAGGCAATCCCCCGTTCCTGACTGAATGGCACCAATAGTCAGGCCGGCCCATGCGCTCCGTCAACTTCCTCCAGATTACAGCCCCTTTTCAGAATTTTCCTCATGGCACGGCTAACGCTTCTGATGGCTTTCCTGCTCCAGATTTTCCTGCTGGCGGTCCCGGCACTGCCGGCCCGGGCCCAGCTTCCCCTGATATTCGGCGATTTCCAATACCGGGTGAATCTGAATGGGAAAGTCAGCATTTTCAGCTATTCAAATAAATCCAAAACCGGGATCATCGAAGTCCCGGAGATGATCGGGGGCAAGCCGGTCACCGAGATCGGAAGCAACGCCTTCTCCTTTTGTTCAGGACTCACCGGCATTGTCCTTCCCCCGACCATCACCGCAATCGGTTCCGCCGCGTTTTCGGGTTGCTCCGAACTCCGGACGGTGACGATTCCTCCTGCGGTGACCACCATCGGCCCGAACGCATTCTTCAATTGTTATGCCTTGACCGGAGTGGATCTGCCTGCCGGGCTTAAAAAGATAGGGCAATACACTTTCCTCAGTTGCCGGTCGCTGACCAGTGTGACCATTCCGGACACCGTCACCAGCATTGAGACCAGGGCCTTCGTGGGTTGCGGTCTGACGTCACTGACCCTGCCCGATGGACTCACCACCATCGGACCCGGTGCCTTTGATTTTTGCAAAGGCCTGACTTCGGTGACGATTCCTGCCTCCGTCACTTCCCTCGGCGGCGGTGCCCCTTTCACCAATTGCACCTCACTGGAATCCATTCTCGTCGAGCCGGAAAACGTCCACTTCAGCAGCCTTGACGGAGTGCTGTTCAATGCCGGGGAAACAGAATTGATCCAATACCCGGCAGGAAGAGTGGGGGCATACAGCGTTCCGGAGGGGGTTGTCTCCATAAAAACCAGCGCTTTCGCCGAGGCCAAAAAATTATCGCAAATCAATCTGCCCGACAGCCTGGTTTCCATTGGAGATGAGGCGTTCGGCCTGTGCTCCGGATTGACTGTCCTGACATGTCCTGAGGGCTTGAAGTCGATCGGCGCCAGCGCCTTTTCCTATTGCGGGGGCCTGACCGAAGTCACGCTTCCGGCGGGCCTGACGTCACTGGGTGAATCTCCGTTTTTCTCGTGCGGGGCCATGCTCTCAATCCAGGTGGAAGTGGGTAATACCGCGTTCGCTTCGGCCGACGGGGTGCTGTTTACCCGTGATCTGACTGCCCTCGTGCAGTATCCCGGGGGGAGGCCGGGGCCCTATGCGGTGCCGGAGGGCACCGTGACCGTGAAGCCGCAGGCATTTGCCGAAGCCAAGCTTTTGACCGCGATAACGTTTCCGGGAAGTCTGACGACTTTGGAGCGCGCCGCGTTCCTGCGCTGTTCTGGCCTGACCGGAACGGTGTCTCTTTCGGGGATCGTTTCCATTGCCAATGAGTCCTTCAGCGGCTGTTCCGGACTGACGTCCATCACCCTTCCTGAGGGCATGGCAGCCATTCCGGATTCGTGCTTTTCGCACTGCAGCGGGCTCACTGCCGTTGCATTCCCCTCAACACTCCGAACCGTCGGCCGGTCTGCTTTTTTTGGCTGCTCTGGAATCCCAACCCTTGCGTTTCCCGCCCAAGTGGAAACGATCGGGTATGGGGCCTTCGACAGTTGCACCGGCCTGACAACAGTTTCGTTTTCCACCGGCCCGGTCAGCATCGGGGGCCGTGCATTCAACCGCTGCTCAGGGTTGTCCCGGATCGATTTTCCGACCGGATCCTGCCAGCTGGATTTCTCCACCTTCAAAGACTGTACCGCATTGCGGACCCTTTCATTTCACGGCCCTTTGGAGATCAGCGGCATGGTTTTTCAGGGATGCACCGGACTGCGGCGGATCACGGCATCCACTCCAGACATTACTTTCACCAGTTCCGGTAATTTTTCCCAATGCCCCAACCTCACGGGATGGATTTTTCTGGGGGCCGCTCCTCCCTCCTTTCCCACTTTTTTCAAAAGCGAATTCCCGGAAGATTTCCGCTTTTACTATCTGAACGGGCAGCCGGGCTTCACCTCGCCGGTCTGGAAGGGCTTCCCCGCCATCGCCCTCGGCCAGGCCCCGCCCACTCCAGACCAGTGGCTGGCGGAGCAGGGACTCGCGCCTGATACCGACCTGACCGCGGACCGGAACGGTGACGGGGTGAGCCTCCTGATGGCTTACGCTCTGGATCTGGATCCGGCGGCGGATTTGTCAGGTCGTCTTCCGGCTCCCGTTTACACCGCAGATTCTGTGAGCCTGACATTTCCAGTGTTCAGGCCGGAGGTCCGCTATACGGCGGAAACCAGCACTGACCTGGCGAACTGGACCCGGGAAGGCGTCACCCATACCGCTCCGGATGTGGAAGGGCGGGTCACCGCTACGGTGAGCCGGGCCGGTATCAATCGGTTCCTGCGCCTCCGCACCGGGCTTTGAGTCACGCTGCTGCAATGTGACCGCGCTTTTGATGGCGCGGAAATAGAGCGATCTGGCCCGGCAAATCAAAAAGTCCCGCGTGCTTCAATGTGACCGCGCCTTTGATGGCGCGGAAATCCTCCTTTACACCCTCTACACCCTCGCCGCACTAACCTGCTTCAATGTGACCGCGCCTTTGATGGCGCGGAAATTCCAGCGTGGCGGGCCAATGTCCGGCGGGCCTATGCGCTTCAATGTGACCGCGCCTTTGATGGCGCGGAAATTGCAGGATGCCAAGAGCTTCCCTGGCTTCAAGCAAGCTTCAGTGTGACCGCGCCATTGATGGCGCGGAAATCATCCCGCACCACAAGCTCGATGTCACCTTCGCCGAGTGTGACCGCGCCTTTGATGGCGCGGAAATTCATCTTCGACGACCCCGCCACCATCAACGCCATCGTGCTTCAATGTGACCGCGCCTTTGATGGCGCGGAAATCATGGATAAGGAAACCGGAGCGGCCCCACTGGTGAAGCTTCAATGTGACCGCGCCTTTGATGGCGCGGAAATGCCCGCTCGTCAGCTTCTCGCGCTTCGTGGTTTTATCGCTTCAATGTGACCGCGCCTTTGATGGCGCGGAAATTCAACGAGGCTGGCACCACGATCCTGAGCACCAAAATGCTTCAATGTGACCGCGCCTTTGATGGCGCGGATATGAGGCAGCCACGCAGGCCGCTGACAAATTGGATTCCCTGCTTCAATGTGACCGCGCCTTTGATGGCGCGGAAATCTATGGCCCCCCATGGTTTCCTGCGTGCCGTGGAATTGCTTCAATGTGACCGCGCCTTTGATGGCGCGGAAATCGGAGCACCTGCTCCGGCCGTTGCCGCGTGGCCATCGCTTCAATGTGACCGCGCCTTTGATGGCGCGGAAATCTTCTTCCTCCGCTGACAGGGGGGCATGACGCAGATGCTTCAATGTGACCGCGCCTTTGATGGCGCGGAAATCGCGAGAATTCCGCAGTTCCACGCCCGCCGTCAATCGCTTCAATGTGACCGCGCCTTTGATGGCGCGGAAATGCCCCGGCTCCTTCTGCAGCCCCTTGCGCGCCTCCCGGCTTCAATGTGACCGCGCCTTTGATGGCGCGGAAATTGCGGCCCGACACACGGGAAGCCCTGGAAACCACTCCGCTTCAATGTGACCGCGCCTTTGATGGCGCGGAAATCCTGGAGCCGGACGTAGACGGCGCCACCCCGCTGGATGCTTCAATGTGACCGCGCCTTTGATGGCGCGGAAATTATCAGGTTTTCAAGAATGCGCGAACTCCGGGCTTTGGCTTCAATGTGACCGCGCCTTTGATGGCGCGGAAATCACCCTGGTGATGACCGGCGACGGCCGCGTGGCCTAGCTTCAATGTGACCGCGCCTTTGATGGCGCGGAAATCGGTCCATGATGAGCTTTGCGCCCATGGGGATTTCCGCTTCAATGTGACCGCGCCTTTGATGGCGCGGAAATCTGTAATGCTTCGTTGGCGTCCTTATGGGGGTAAAGGCTTCAATGTGACCGCGCCTTTGATGGCGCGGAAATACCGCGGGCCGGCTGGTGGAGTTCCAGGTCAGCACGCTTCAATGTGACCGCGCCTTTGATGGCGCGGAAATTTGCCAACGCAGCTATGGGCCGACTCGCCTACCTGCTTCAATGTGACCGCGCCTTTGATGGCGCGGAAATATCGGTGGCCAGGCCCCCGCGAAGCCATCATTTGTCGCTTCAATGTGACCGCGCCTTTGATGGCGCGGAAATGCTCCGAATGGACCGGGATCTGGCCGCCTGCTACAAGCTTCAATGTGACCGCGCCTTTGATGGCGCGGAAATAGTTAAAAGAGAAGGTAGCCATCGAGCGCGGATTTGCTTCAATGTGACCGCGCCTTTGATGGCGCGGAAATGCGGTTGGAGAAGTTGGTTCCCTTGCCGGATGGGGTGCTTCAATGTGACCGCGCCTTTGATGGCGCGGAAATCCCTCGAAGCCAGCTCCATCACCCTCACCAAACGATGCTTCAATGTGACCGCGCCTTTGATGGCGCGGAAATAAGTCATCCTCGGCGTCACCGCCCCCGGCCAGATCGAGCTTCAATGTGACCGCGCCTTTGATGGCGCGGAAATCGCCTGAAGCGAGGGACCGCCCCGGCCGCCGCACCGGGCTTCAATGTGACCGCGCCTTTGATGGCGCGGAAATCTGCGCACGTGGTCGGCACTGGCCCCGCCCTTGCGGCTTCAATGTGACCGCGCCTTTGATGGCGCGGAAATCGGACCCGGCAGATTCCAGCCTTTTCCGCGTGCATGCTTCAATGTGACCGCGCCTTTGATGGCGCGGAAATAGCCAACTGACCGGCCTGTCTGACGGCGATCCCATCAGGCTTCAATGTGACCGCGCCTTTGATGGCGCGGAAATTCTCGTAATCTCGCTTTCCTTCGAGACTAAATGGCTGGCTTCAATGTGACCGCGCCTTTGATGGCGCGGAAATTACGTGCGGCTCCAGGACAGGCCGGAGGATGGGTATGCTTCAATGTGACCGCGCCTTTGATGGCGCGGAATTTTGCGGACATGGTGGCGGTTTCTACAAACAGGACATTGCTTCAATGTGACCGCGCCTTTGATGGCGCGGAAATGTCCAAGGTGCGGGTGGGCAGGCTGTCGTCAACGACGCTTCAATGTGACCGCGCCTTTGATGGCGCGGAAATGGCACGGCATCGCGCAGCTGCATGTGCAGCTCACGTTTGCTTCAATGTGACCGCGCCTTTGATGGCGCGGAAATCACGCCGGCGAAGGCCGTGTTGCCGACGATGTTCACGCTTCAATGTGACCGCGCCTTTGATGGCGCGGAAATTGAGTCCCCTTTGGCGTTAGCCGGAGAATGGAAGACCGCTTCAATGTGACCGCGCCTTTGATGGCGCGGAAATGGCCGGGTGGCCTCCGCGGCGGTGCTGGACGGGCTGGCTTCAATGTGACCGCGCCTTTGATGGCGCGGAAATTTGGCAACGGATGGGTCTTTCCGTGGGGCCTTGGTTGCTTCAATGTGACCGCGCCTTTGATGGCGCGGAAATGCACACAAGGTGCATTCCAGCGCCACCCCCTACGGAGCTTCAATGTGACCGCGCCTTTGATGGCGCGGAAATGTGGGGAGCCGCCATCGACCTCGACGCCGACGACAAGCTTCAATGTGACCGCGCCTTTGATGGCGCGGAAATTTTGCTCCTCGACCCGGTAAACGGCGATCTTGTCGATGCTTCAATGTGACCGCGCCTTTGATGGCGCGGAAATACGACTATGATACCAGAAACCGACGCCCGCCATCTCGCTTCAATGTGACCGCGCCTTTGATGGCGCGGAAATCTGCAACTTGCAGACAGCAACGACCACCGTGATTGTGCTTCAATGTGACCGCGCCTTTGATGGCGCGGAAATTGGCGGCTCCGGCCGAGCCGGAGGTTGCGCCCGTCTGGCTTCAATGTGACCGCGCCTTTGATGGCGCGGAAATATCCAACAACGGCCACCCCGCCATACAGGTCGCCCTGCTTCAATGTGACCGCGCCTTTGATGGCGCGGAAATTGCGCAGGTACAGGCTAGAGAACCCCACCAAGCATGCGCTTCAATGTGACCGCGCCTTTGATGGCGCGGAAATGACCAAGCTGCATCCTTGTGGAGAACTCACCAATTCTGCTTCAATGTGACCGCGCCTTTGATGGCGCGGAAATGCCGGAGAATAGTCCGGCACCTCGAAGAAGCCCAAAGGCTTCAATGTGACCGCGCCTTTGATGGCGCGGAAATCCGTCCCGCAGCGTCCGCCACCCCTGCGCCTGCCAGGCTTCAATGTGACCGCGCCTTTGATGGCGCGGAAATCCGATCCCGTCTCCGCCGCCGAGACCGAATCCGGCGTGCTTCAATGTGACCGCGCCTTTGATGGCGCGGAAATATAATTCTTCAACTTTGACAAACATACTCCCCTTGGAATTGCTTCAATGTGACCGCGCCTTTGATGGCGCGGAAATTATCAGTTTCCCCGTAGGGGGCCAGCCAAACGGCCAAAGCTTCAATGTGACCGCGCCTTTGATGGCGCGGAAATTAACTCTTGGTAGCCGCCGAGTTTCACGCCGAAAAGGCTTCAATGTGACCGCGCCTTTGATGGCGCGGAAATAGGGGGCCGATATGTCGCATACTGCGGGCCGAAACAGCTTCAATGTGACCGCGCCTTTGATGGCGCGGAAATGACGGCGAGGACACCGAGCACGAAGTCTCGCCCGTCAATGCTTCAATGTGACCGCGCCTTTGATGGCGCGGAAATCGCTCCCTGGGTGAATTTCCAGAACCGGGGATGAATGCTTCAATGTGACCGCGCCTTTGATGGCGCGGAAATTGGCGACGAAATACCTTTGGATCGAGTGGGTGAAAAAGCTTCAATGTGACCGCGCCTTTGATGGCGCGGAAATGCCTCCCGTCTTACTGCGGCGGATTGGGTGTTGCCTGGCTTCAATGTGACCGCGCCTTTGATGGCGCGGAAATGTCGTCGCTCCCGAAGACAAAAGAAGGCCGAACAAGGGGCTTCAATGTGACCGCGCCTTTGATGGCGCGGAAATGCAGGCTCCGCGAAATGAACGCGCAGGCCGGCATCATGCTTCAATGTGACCGCGCCTTTGATGGCGCGGAAATCAGCCTGTTCCTCCTGAGGGGGCGACTGGTTCCCTTGGCTTCAATGTGACCGCGCCTTTGATGGCGCGGAAATTTGAAAGCCGCGAAGGATGAGCTAAAATTCGTCTCTGCTTCAATGTGACCGCGCCTTTGATGGCGCGGAAATGGGTAAAGGCCGGGAGCCATACAACTCGGGGCCGGGTGCTTCAATGTGACCGCGCCTTTGATGGCGCGGAAATCAGCGGCTGCGGTGGTTGAGGTTTTCTCGGAGGCGTCGCTTCAATGTGACCGCGCCTTTGATGGCGCGGAAATAACTCCGATCAGGCCACTGCCATTATTACCGCCCTGGCTTCAATGTGACCGCGCCTTTGATGGCGCGGAAATATCCCGCTGCTCCCGGCTGCTCAGCGCAGACGGCAGGCTTCAATGTGACCGCGCCTTTGATGGCGCGGAAATTGCCTATTTCCGCCATCCTGTAAATGAACCCTTTAGAACAGGATTTGCGGCAGGCTGCATCAGGGGCGGGAAAAGGGAAGCCCTGCCTGGTTGACGGCAGGGGACTTAAAGGATTGACTGTCAAAGAGCGCGGGCGCTGCCCCGGTTTTCGTGGAGCACGCCGCCGCTCGCGGGCGGCGGCCGGTGGCCAAGACGGCGGGGGACGGGTTTTCACACAATGGTAGTGCGGACGAGGGGTGTCCAATGTTTTCCAATGCAGGCCAGTTGTTGGGTCCAGTCGAGGCCGGGCGGGCCGATGTCGAGGAGGATGAGTTGGTCTTCCTTTTCGTGCAGGATGGCGCGGCTGAGCGTTTGAAGCTGGATAAATTCCGGGTGGGTCAATTCGCAGAGAAAAACGCTGAATTGGACGTGCTCGCCATGATCCTTGAGGGTCTGGAACATGCGGGTGCGGCGCTTGTCATCGCCCATATCGTATGTGCAGAGGTAGAGTCTGCGGTTATTGGTCAGCGAACGACGGGACATGACCAGGTGGGGATATCGCCTCTCAGCCAGCGGGCAAGGAGACGGGATTGGATGCGGAGGATGGTGCGCCAACTGCAGCGGTAATTGAAGTCCGGATGGGTGTAGAGTTGATCCAGCCGTTGCTCCCAGGCGCGGAGGAAGGATTTGCGCCCTTCCGGCTGGAGCGCACAGCCATTGTTATTGTGGATGAAATCCTGGGGACGGACCATGCCGGTATTGATGGCGGTAAGGACCACACTGTCGGCGATGACCGGGCGGAAGGGCTCCATGAGGTCGAGCGCGAGCGCGGGGCGGCCGTGCCGGGGCTGATGATAGAATCCCCACCACGGATCAAGTCCCTCACTTAGCAGGGCCACGGTGCATTCCTTGGCAAGCAGGGCGTAGGCAAAGGACAGGAGGGCATTGACTGGATCGCGGGGCGGCCGGCGGTTGCGCGACTGGAATTGAAAAGTGCCCAGTTCCCCGGATTTGAGCATTGTTACAAAAACCGCAAAGTAACTGGCGGCAGCCTGCCCTTCCCAGCCGAGGAGTTGCGGCAGGCCGGGGAAGTGCTCTTCCGGCAGGGTGCGCAGTTGTGCCGCGAGCCGCAGCACGGCGCGGTCGGCGTCCGCGTGGCGGCTGTTGCGTTGGAGGAGCACCCGTTGGTTGGCCGCCTTGGCGCGGACAATTTCGCGGGCGAAGGTCATGCATCGCAGGGGATCCACCGCTGCGGCATACTGGGCGCTGCGGTTATAGGCATTCCGCAATCCCTGCCCATGGCTGATGCCGTGAAACCAGCCGCCGGTGGAAAGGTGGATCACGGGGATCTCATGTTCCATCAGCATATGCAACGCCTGGGCGGAGATGCCGACATTTCCCATGGTGACGACCTGACTGGTTTCGATCAGGCGCATTTCGGATAGTTGAACCTCCTTTTTGGTGACGACGAGCCGTTCCCCTTTCTTGCCGATTTTGGCCCCTTGCTCCTGGATGTAAAAAGGAACCGCCCGGTCCTGCGCCGGATAAAGCCGCCGGGGGTCGGAACCTTGTCCCGTGGCGTTCCGGGTTCCCAGCACTTCCGTCGCCGTGGATTCCGTTCCTGCCGGATGATCCATCGAATTCCCCATGGTTTCCGGTTCTTTATCCGCCGCCGGAAAGGAAAACGCCCGATCCGGGGCCCTCAGCAGATTGGTTTCATCCGGCAGACAAATCCCGCAGAGCGAGCAGCCCCAGCACTTCGGGCTGTCATCGAGCGGCGGGGGCAGAACCGTGGCGCTGCGACCGGCCCGGACGGCGGCGATGGTGGCGCGGGTCTCCACCTCCAATTCCGGCGTGAAGTCCACCCTGACCCGCAACCGGCTTCCGGCGTAGAAGACATACCCGTGCCCGCTCCGGTAGCCATGCGCCCGCAGCAGCAGGCCCTGCGCCATGAGTTGCGTGCGCTCGGCCAGGTAGGAACGCTCCGGAGTATTCGGCACGCGGCTCTTTTTCGTTTCCACGGGAACTGCCTCACCTCCTTCGGGATCCGCCGAGACGAGATCCAGTTTCCCCATCAGGCCGAGATCCTCACAACCGAGGGACACACTGCGCACGATCACCGGCGGCTCGTCCCCAGGGGTTTCCAGCGGCAGCTCCGCCGGCAGTTCCGCTTCCGGCAGCAGATTCCCGATCCGGTCCACCCGCCGGTGGACGTCCTTTCCCTCCAGCGTATGGGCATTGTCCTCCCAGCGTCCCTCCACATACATCAAATGAAACCGCCGTGCGCAAAACGCGTGCTGCGCCACCATATCCACGGTGGCCCAGTCGTCAGGAAGTTCTGTGGATAGGGTGTTGCCCATGGGGTTGGTGTTGGTTTGAAAACGCGCAGGACCGCCCAATTCCATGGGGGCTCCAAGTCAATAGCCGGAGTTAGGCACCTGACATAAACGAGAAGCTGCCCGTGTTTGGAAACCGTCAGCAAATGCGTTCTGCCGACGCGAAATAAAGACTCTTATCCGATGAAAAACGACGGCTTTGCCACCATCGTTCTGCTCCCCGGGCAGGGTGCCGCCCTTCCGGACTGAGCAGGAGTAGTGAAGTTATGACACATGGCCGGAGAGGCTGAATCCAAACCGGCCACTGGAAAAATGTCCCCCGTTCCAGCGAATGCATTCCCGCCGTGAGTCCGCGCCGTCGCGTAGGGACGCAGGGAAAAAAGGTCAGCCCAAAGAATGCGAGAACGTTGAAGGCCGGGAAGTCCAGGGTGTCATCGCCCTTGATACCTTTGCCGGGATCATGGCTGCGGTAAGCGGCAGCCCGAAACTCGGCAGGATTCCAGCGGAGAGCTTTAGCTGATTTAGGCTTAGCTTCACCAAGAATGGATAGCCGGATTTCGTCTGGCTCCAAGCCGTCTGTGAGTTGGGCAGCATCCAGCAGGAGGTTCTTGCCGCTTTGGCCGTTCCCAAAGGAAAACCATGAAAACTCCATCTCACCCTTATCTGCGGTCTGCGGAGCATAGGCCGCGTAAAGCAGAGGAGCCAATGCCGCGAGTGGATTGCCGTCCGGGTGCTCCGCAACCACTAGCGAAGCTTCGACGGCACCCCGGAACTGTTCCGGGGTCGTCTTGATCACGGATCCATGAAACAGCGGCCCTTTCGGAGTCTTCACAGAATCCCGGACCAACTCATGGAGCCCGCTGGTGATTTGTGCTGACCAATCGTCAGGAAGTGCCTGAATCGTCCACAAAACAGGATGCCCCCTGGCAACGTCCCACGCGAGCATGGCTCCGAAATCCGGCCACTGGAGGTCGATGAGCCTCAGCAGCCCGAGGGCTGCAAGAAAATCACGCGGATTGTCCTCACGCAGCCCAGGCAATGGGAGAAGGGAATAGTCGTCGGTCATGAGGGGGCGGAGGTTGGGAGGTTGGCGGCGAGGCGGGCGCTCTCCCTCTGGTCAGCCAGCCGGAGGAGCAGTTCCAGATAGGGCAAGCCCCACCAGCCAAAGCGCCGGGTGAGTTTCCAAAAACGGTCCGCCACCCCGCTGGAAATATCCGCCAGAGGATAACTCGATCCGTAATATTCGATCAGTTCGCCATCGATGGACAATTCGATAGGCTCGGGAGCCTTGTCCATGACGGGCAGGGCCAGCGGGCGGCAGTAGCCGTGGTGGGAGGCCACCAGATGCAACAACAAATCCTGCTCCGGGTGGTCGATCACTGGACCGCCCGTCATCAGCAGGATCACGGAAATCAATTCATGCCGGAAGCCCTTGGGCAACTCCGCCTGAGCCGCGATGGCATTCCGTTCCACTAGAGAAAGGTGGCACCGGCTTTTGGCGATGAGGGGCTTTGCACCCAAGGCGTAAAGTGGCACCGCGTGAAGCATGGCTTGGAAGCGCGGGTCCGCCTTGCCCCAATCATGCCAGAGCCCCGCATCCCGGTAAGCCTGCTGCAATGCCGGGCCAAGCAAAGCGGCGTAACCGGCGGCCCGGTCAGACACCGCCTGGTTGTGGTCAGCGAGAGGAACCATGGCACCGCCGCGGTCGCTTTGTTCGCCCAGTTCTTCAGGCTCCAACGGCCATTTCGTGTAACCCACCCTGGCAGTGCAGCGCAGCAAAACTCCCATCGATTCGCCAGCACCGTAGGAATCCAAAATCCAGCGGCCCGGCTTTTTCAATTCCGCGAGCATAGCGAGCGCCGCAACCACCGCTGGAGCCAAATTCAATGAAGCGTGATGCTTAAATAACAGCGCTGGATCCTTCGCCAGAAGCCGCTTCAGCGCCGCAATGTCGTCTCCAGCTTCCAAGTCCTCAGTATGCGCTTCAACTGTGAGAGGAGAAAGCGCCGAAGACAAAAGCCCGCGCGTCGCGGCAGGATCCAGCCGGATACAAATCCGGTCACGGGCGAGTAAATGGGCTTCTTCAAACTGATCGGTGGGTTTGTCATTTCCCAACGGAATGAGACCGGAAGCCGCTACGGTAGTGGAAAAAATCACTACATCCCCTGGCCGCAGATCATTCACGTTGCTCAGGATGCTGGCTTCCTGTTGACGCCAGCGGAAGGGTAACGGGGAAATCGCCACTTCGCCGGTTCCGGAATACGAAACCACCGCCGGGACTTCCGCGCCATCGCCTCCTGAGTCCGGTTCGATTTTTCCGGCCAGCCAGTTTTTCAAGTGATAGAGCGGCACTTCCGCCATCTCCGTGCCCAGAGGGGCAGCCGCATTGAGTTTTGCCCCAGTGTCTTCGCCAAGTGCGTCCTGTGAGTTCGGAGGAAATGCCAGATCACTGCGGAACAGCACGGAAACACTGGCCTGCGGTTGGGTGAACCCATGGATATAACAACTAACTTCGGGCTCCACGTGTGGCCGGGGCGAAGTCTGGCAGAGCAGATCCAAATGGGAGGGCAATAAAATCGGAGCCTGCGGGGCGGGAGCGAGACAACACGTCAGGTCGTCTCCCTGCGGAAGAGTGGTTTGAGTGGCCCGGATGCCAAAATCGAGACTGGATCCCTGCTCTTTAAGCCATTGCCACGTGTGATAGACCGCCAGGCCATAGAGCGGATCGGGCTTTGCCTTGTCCAAACTTTCCTCAGGCAGCAAAACGGTAGCCGGAGCCGGAATGGCCCGACCGGACCGGTTTAGACGGCCAAACCGTTGGCGGAGGCTATCCAGTGGGGCCAGCTCGGTGATGAGGGCATCGAAATCATAATCCGCCCCGACTTCGACACACTGCGTGGCCACGAGCACCAGCGGCGGAACGTCGGCGTCGGGTTGGGCGCGATCCAACTGGTGCACGGACGTTAGTGAAGCGATCAATTCCTGCCGGTCCAAGGGACGGAGCCGGCCGGTGAGCAAATCGACCGTAACAGGCGATTCCACTCCACTTTTGCCGGTTGGGGCGAATAACGTTTTGAGTTCGGCTTTCGTCTCTTCCGCCGTGGCCACCCGATTTACCACAATCAGAATGCGGCGGTGCCCGGCCTTGTAGTAGGCAGCCGCTTGGGCGGCGGCAGTTTTTGCCATTTTGGAATGCCGGTGTTTGCCTTTGGCACCTGGCACTTCCAGCAGCGCAGTGGGTTTGGCAGCCTTGAGACGGCGCACGAGGTCTGGACAAATGGCTTCATCTTCGTCGGCGGGCGTCAGGCCGAAAGCGGCATCGGCATCGGCGGGCGGCGTGGCCGTGAGTTGCACGGCAGAGAAAGGAAGACCGGGAAGGTTTTCAGATGCCCTGAATTTGGCGATGGCCGCGAGGGTTTGGGAAAATGCTTTGGAGGTGTGAGCCTCATCGAGAAT
>JBBQWG010000049.1:0-51464 GCA_038210825.1 Verrucomicrobiales bacterium | reverse complement strand
CCTGCCTGAAAATCCGGAGAAAAAGAGCGGGGAACGGTGCCGCCGCCCCCGTCCCGCCCGCGCCGTCCAAACAAGGCGTGCCCTAACTGGGAAAAATCATGTGGAATCCGGAATCAGGACCCTATCATCAGAATTGGGGGGAAAACGCTACACCGTGGACTTCCACTGGACGCGACAGGGCAAGACGGCGACAGTCCGGACGACTTGGATCGTCAGGACGGGGGAAGATTTCCCGCGGTTGACTTCCTGTTACGTGCTCTGAAGCAATAATTATATGAGAGACACAATCCACGAACTTGATGTGGTGGCCCTGCTGAGGGACAGGCCAGATTGCGGTTTGGTGGCGGGCCAGGTCGGGACCGTGGTCCAGAGCCTTGCTGACGAGCACTTCGAGGTGGAGTTCAGCGGAGACGATGGGCGGGCCTACGCGATGGCCCCCTTCCCAGCGCACGAACTCATCGTGCTGCATTATGCACCGGTTACCGCATGAGCCGGCCGAATCGGGTCGGGATGGCAGGTTTGCGCCTGCCACCCCTCCCACACCGCCCGGCATGCGGCTTTGACTGCGCTTCGCTGGCCCTCCGGGCAACCTGACGGCTTTCTGTCTTCCTTCGGCCGGCTGCACCGGGCGGTTCCAGTAAGACTCGTTAGGTGATCAGCTTGCCCGTTCCTTTTGGTTTGGGCTGATCACCGTAGTGCAGTCGGATCCGGATTTGGCCTCCTTCGTCGGCTCTGCAGGCAGGTTCCGCTTATTCTGATGCCGCTATCGCGCCAAGCCGTCTCTCAGTTTAGGCACCCCTTGGTCTTCAGGTAGGCGTTAGCGCACGAGGCAGCCGAGCGGCGGCGGCAGCCGCGAGGCCGACAGCCACCAGGCTGCCCCGGAGGGGAAGAAGCCGGGGCGACTGTATCAATTCTGACTCATGCGCCAATACCCTTTGCGGCTGCGGCTGGCACGGTGCACCCCGCCGGGGTCGATTCCCAGCCTGATGAGGTGGCGTCGCCGCGTTCCTGGTCGGCTGGCGGTCTCCCTTCGGTCGGCTCTTGCAGCGCGCCGGTCGCCCGTCGCTCCTTGACCTCTGCTGGGATTTTGTTGATCATTTTCATGATGTTTGGTTTTCATACAGGGGACTTGAACCCCATTTGGACTGTGCCCATGCTGGGCACACACAAGTCGAGACACAGCAACCCCTATCAGCCGCCCTGTTTAAACTTCCGTAGTTTTAACATCAACCCCGTGATCGACGCTCGCCCCCGCTGATAGGGTTGCGTGCTCTTTGACGTTATCCAATGAAATATCTCGCTGCTTCGGCCATCATCCTGTTTGCAAGCTGTAGCCAGCAAGAGGCGGAAGTTTCCGTTCCCAGCAGAGAGGTCTTCGACGACTTCCAAGCGATTATGGTGGGAAGCGACTTTGAGAAGCTTGCTGAACGACTTGCCCCGGAAGTGCTGAGCGAATTCAGGCGACAACTTGAGTTTACGACTGAACATCCATTGGAGGGATCATGGTTTACGGGAACTCGAGACAGG
The DNA here is from genome assembly GCA_038210825.1 of Verrucomicrobiales bacterium. Lineage (GTDB taxonomy): Bacteria > Verrucomicrobiota > Verrucomicrobiia > Verrucomicrobiales > V1-33 > CAIZWU01. Next base: position 49,937 of record JBBQWG010000049.1, on the reverse strand, counting down.
CGACCGACACCAGAGGAGCTTTCTGCGGTGTCGGATTCGGATTTCTTCGGCATCTACATGAAGGGGACAGCTGATGTGATCGGGAATCCATTTGCGGAACGCTACTCTGGCGGAAAGCTAGTCACGACGACCGCGGGCACCAAAGGATACAGACACTTCGTTCTCACCAAGGACGACGACTATGCGTTCCCTATTACGTTTTCCTTCAAGCAAGCCGACGGAGGCTGGCGTCTTGTCGAGCCAAGCGTGGTGACGACATTCGCCCGACAGCTTCGGGCCGCCAAGGGAGGAACAACAAACGGATAACAAGTCGGAGCACAGAACCCCTGACCCGCCGCGAGTTCCAGCCGTCATGATCACTACAACCTCAACCCGCAGTCGAAGCCGCGCCCCCGGTCAGGGGTCCTGTGTCCTTTGACGTTAGCCTAAGAATGAACTATCGCGACACAGCTTTGCAGCATCTTGCAGTGTTCTTCGCGGGTCATCCGTCGAACGAGCAACGTTGGGACGCGGGTCCGATGGCAGCAGATGGAGACTTTTTCGTCATGTGTTTCGCCCCCGGTCCAAAGACCGGCCTGTGGGCGTATTTTTCAGTCGGAGCCGAATTGCCTGAGGCTGATTCTCCGCGGCTTGAGTTTTTCGTTCTATCACCCCGTTCCGATACCCGGATGGTCGAGCTCGTTACGATGATCGCCCATTACCACCGCACGGAGAGACTCGGCCTTTCCCACATGTTGCCGATTGGCGCACCTTGGCTTGATTCCGCATCCTGTGACTGTTTCCTGGTTTCGCTTCCATATTCGTTTGGGCCGGCACTGGAGCAGTTGGATTATGGCACCGGCAGGGCCCGCTTTCTGTGGCTTCTTCCGATCACGTCCTCTGAGCGGAAATTCGCGAAGGAGCATGGCTTAGAGGCACTCGAAGAACGATTTGATCAGACGAAGCTTCAGTTTTGGGACCTCAATCGAACTTCCGTCGCATGAACAAGAATGGGTAGAAAGCCGAGACACAGCAACCCCTATCAGCCGCCCTGTTTACATGCTCTCCCGTAGTTTTAACATCAACCCCGTAATCGACGTGCGCCCCCGCTGATAGGGTTGCGTGCTCTTTGACGTTAGTCCAATGAAATACGCTCTTACCTTCATCGCGGGTGTCGTCGTCGGCATCGTTTGCCTCTATGCGTGGCAGGGATACCAATTCCAGCGAATCACTATGGGCGCGCCAATTTCGCAAGTTTCCTCGGAAGATATCACGGGGCGACAATCATTTGCCGTGACCTACGGAAGATCGTTGCGGGTTGTGACTGCTGATTCGGGCGCGGCCTTCACTTTGACGCTTAGCCAACTGCCCAATGGGAATGTGGGATATGCTTGGAAGTCGGATGCCGACGATCTGAAGAGTGGGCAGGGCGAACTTTTCGAGAAGTATGAAGAGATCGCGAAGACGCCGACAGGAAGGCATGTCAAGGACGCTGGAGGCAGCCTCAGAATCAAGCTTGATGGCCACTCCCTTGATTGGTCGGCAGGATCGGACGGGAGTGGTTACATCTACTACAACCCGAGTAAGCTGACGTTAGCATACCAAGATAAGGACTAATCGGGTCGGGATGGCAGGATTGCGCCTGCCACCCCGCCCACACCACCCGGCATGCGGCTTTGACGGCGCTTCACTGGCCCTCCGGGCAGCCTGAGGGCTGTCTGTCTCCCTCCGGTCGGCTGCACCGGGCGGTTCCGGCAAGACTCGTTAGACGGCCAGCTTGCCCGTTCCTTTTGGTTTGGGCTGGTCACCGTAGTGCGCTCGGCTCTTGCAGAGCGCCGGTCGCCCGCCGCTCCTTGACTTCTGCTGGTATTTTGTTGATCATTTTCATGATGTTTGGTTTTCATACAGGGGACTTGAACCCCATTCGCACTGTGCCCATGCTGGGCACACACAAGCCAGCGGACTCAAGCTCGTCCCGCGCTGAGTCGCCTCAACGTTGGGCTAAAAACTATTTTCTACGATATGACCTTGATCGCTACGGCAACCGCTTCAGAAGGGATCAACGAAATATGGTGGCTGATCGCATGGGCTGGTTTGGTTCTTTCATATGTTCTCGGTATCGTGACTCTCATGATGAGTGTGATTTCCCAGGGAAGAAGTGTGTTGACGATTTGGCTCGCGGTCACCGGAGTAGCTGTTTCGTTGCTTCCGATTCTTTTCGCTCTTCACATCTACCGGATTGATTTTGTGGCGGTAGGCGGAGATGGCACGCCTGCATCGCCTCCTATTCTTTCTGTGATGATCTGGCCGTTGTTGCCATTCGTCATCTGCCTAATAGCCGGCGGCATTGCATACGCCTGCCGCAAATCACCCACCAAAACACAATAAAACAGATGCCCAATGACGCTCCATCCAACGGCGGGTAACGTCCATCTTAGAATTTGGGCTTCCCTCCCCGCCGTGGATGAGCTAGACGTTCGCTGAAGAAATGGATGCAACACTAGAACCACTTTGGCAGAGCGGAGAGAAGCCATTTCATGGTGAGACCATTTTCCCATTGAACGATGTTTTTGTCCGAGACGCGCTCATCGCGATCCCTTCGGCTCCCGACCACATCGCCCAGCATTACTCCGCCAACCAACTTTTCGCGTTCGACGATTGGCACGAGCACGACGGATTCATTGTTTGTGCGAAGTTGACGACACTGGACGAACTTAGACGACAGATAGCGACGCCTGAGAGCTACATTCTGAGCCACTCGGATGATACAGCGGTTTACCGGGCGATCTACCCCGACAGCCGGGATTTCCTGTTGCGATACTGCCTGTGGGATGCCGGCCAGCCCAACAAAAATGCAGCCGACCGTGAGGTGCATTGGTCATTTACTGGATACGGTCACGATATTGCCGAGATGATGAAGCGATGGGCTTCCTACAACATTGAAGTAGTGCCATCGGCCAAGTATTTTCGAGAGCGACATGCATGAAAACCAACAGCGAATCGGGTCGGGATGGCAAGATTGCGCCTGCCACCCCTCCCACACCACCCGGCCTGCGGCTTTGACGGCGCTTCGCTGGCCCTCCGGGCAGCCTGAGGGCTGTCTGTCTCCCTCCGGTCGGCTGCACCGGGCGGTTCCAGTAACACTCGTTAGGCGACCAGCTTGCCCGTTCGCTTTTTGGTTTGGGCTGATCACGGTAGTGCGCTCAGCTCTTTCAGAGCACCGGTCGCCCGCCGCTCCTTGACTCCTTGACTTCTCCTGGAATTTTGGTGATCATTTTCCTGATGTTTGGTTTTCATACAGGGGACTTGAACCCCATTTGGACTGTGCCCATGCTGGGCACACACAAGTCGCTTCGTGGCAACCCCTACCAGCCGTTCTGTTTCGATGTAATACCCAAGTTACAACATCAACTCCGTGATCGACGTGCGCCCCGGCTGGTAGGGGTGCATGCGCACTACGTTCGCCATCAAAATGAAACCAATCCTGATTCTGCTCCTAGTGCATTCCGTAGTATTTGGAGCAAACCCGCCCATTGAACTTTCCAAGAATTCAGATGGCTTGGCCATTGAGATTTCCAAGATGCCAATACCTTCGGGTGGGAAGCTTGAGAGCGCAACCCGTGAGGACGAAGGAATAATTCAACTTCGTGTCGTTGCCCTCGAACAGTCAAAGAACTCCAAACCTCAAGTAATCCCGTTGAGGTTTGCCCCGGAATCCCAGGTGGGTGACGTGCCGTGCGTATGGAACAAGAAGGGCACGTGCGCCGCGTTCATCATGTCCTGTTACGAAGCCCGTGGTGACGATCACTTGCGTCTGTTCGTCGCCGATGTGAAGGTTGGCCAGCTTGAAATGCTAGCCTTGCCTGACTTGGTGACACTCATCGCATCAATCAGGAAGGACCTGGCGAATCTTGAGATCGAATGGTCAGACAAGTGTTTCGGTTGGATCGGTGAGGATCTCCTGATCGTTCAATTCGAGGGTTCCTGTGAATTGGCTGCGGATGTCGGCGGCTCCGAAGGCCGGGAGGTCAGCGGTTATGCCGTGTTTTACGTTACGCCGGAGAAGAAGATGGTCATTCGTGAGATTATCAGTTTGCGAATCCAAGGATGACAACGCGGAAACTAACAAAGGCATAATCGGGTCGGGATGGCAGGATTGCGCCTGCCATCCCTCCCACACCACCCGGCATGCGGCTTTGACGGCGCTTCGCTGGCCCTCCGGGCAGCCTGAGGGCTGTCTGTCTCCCTCCGGTCGGCTGCACCGGGCGGTTCCAGTAACACTCGTTAGGCGACCAGCTTGCCCGCCGCTCCTTGATTTCGGCTGGTGTTTTGTTGATTATTTTCATGATGTTTGGTTTCCATACAAATCGAGAGACTCGGCGAGAGATTACGCCGCTCAATCAGGTCTTCCCGTGATCGAAGGCGAGGCGGAATTCCTTGGAGTGCATCGGAAGTGGATCAAGATTGATTTGGGTTCGCATCTGCACCACTCTGAGTTTCGTGAAGGGAGGCTCCACGGCATGAGCGCATTCCTGCCACCCAAGGCACAAGCGAGGCTGGCAAGGCTTCGCCTGCCACCTCTTGAACGTTCGCCACAAAATGAAGAGTGCCCAATCCAGACCTGCTGTGATGATAGGCGCAGTAGGGTGTTTCTTTTTTTCCGGCATTAGCCCTGCCGAGGAAAAGAATTCACGAACTTCTGACGTTCCCCTCACGCATACGATTGCGCAGGAGTCCGTTGGCTATAGTGATCTCAATGCAATGGCAGGACGAGTCGGCATCGACTACCCCGTGTTGCTCCAGCGTGCCCTGGACAGGCAACGCGGCGCAGTGTTTTTACTTTTATGGATGGCTGCGAATGCGCCATTGGATGGTGCTGGCTCGGAGGGCTATACCTGCACCATGGTTCGGGCGGCAAAGATTATTGAAGACCAATTCCTGAGCGAGGCAGCTCAAGCTCTTGACGTTGCGGCGTTGGGAGCAGTGCGTGATGCATTTCTGTTTGAGTATGGCGGGACTGAGGAGCCGGTTTCAGCCTTGAGGGAAGTGCAGAAGGATTTTCCGAAGCTCTGGGCTGCCCTCACAAGGACGAAAGGTGAACAAGACGGTGGAGGACAACCGGTTGACCGACCCGAATCGAAATGACCATCTTGACTACAACCCCTGACCCTGCTGCGGTGTGGCGCTCCCGGTAGCCGACGCCACACCTCGACGTTCGCCGAAGCAATGAGACGAAACCTCCTCCGTCGAGCCTGTGCTTTTGCTCTCCTTCTGAGCGTCTATCCAATTTGTGTCATCGTTTTCACTTGGAGCCACGTTCTGAGGTCGGATCTCAAGGGAGGGAGGCACGGACAGCTTGATGCATACCGGCACGCACTCGCCAGTGCGGTAGTTTCATACACTTTGGGCGAATGGGCGGTCAACGTAACGACATGGATTTTCGAGTCAGAGGAGAAGGACTCCAATGCGATGGACATCCACAACAACCGTATAGGTGCGCGTCTTGGCGCGAAGGCCGAATCATTCGGTGATATTGAACCCGCCGTTCGGCGTTCCGTTCTGAGCGGCACCGTTTCCTCAGTTGACTCTGATCAGATTACCTGGCTTTCATCGAGTCGTTGGCGTGATGGCAAGCTTTGGTAATCTGCATGGCTGGCCGGGACAACAAAATGAAGAAGCGAATCGGGTCGGGATTGCAGGATTGCGCCTGCCACTGTCGGATTCCGGGAGTGGCGACAAACTTCAACCTGGATCGGAAAGCCGCTCCCGGTAGCGGGTTGCAGGCGTCGGACGTTCTCCAAGAAAAATAGTTGCATATGAAGCGGTATCGCCGATAATACCGCAAGTGTATGCCATCCTCGACACATCAGTTCTTGTGGCGGGTCTCCGATCCAAGCGGGGTGCCAGCTTTCAGATCCTCCAGGCGATCCGCACTGGGGACATCAAGATTGCTGTTTCTGTGGCACTCGTTCTCGAGTATGAATCCGTTCTGCTACGGCCCGGCCTTATTCCTGCCTTCACCCCGCAGGATATTGCCAGGATTTTGGACGGCCTTTGCCTTCTGGCCGAACATCACAAGGTGTTCTTCGCGTGGAGGCCATTTCTTTCCGATCCCGACGATGACCTCGTTCTGGAACTTGCGGTTGCCGCATCGGCTTCCTTCGTCATCACGCACAACATTGCAGATTTTCACGGCTCGGACTCAATGGGAGTTCGTGCCCTCACACCAGCTACAGCCCTTAATTTGATCAGACCATGACTACACTATCCATACGCGTCCCGGATTCCCTACATCGCGCGATCAAAGAACTCGCATCGAAAGATGGTTATTCCATGAATCAGTTTCTGATTACTGCAGCAGCAGAGAAGCTCTCAGCCTTAGAGACAGTGAACTATCTCCGCGAACGTGCCAAGCGTGCTAAGCTCAAGGATTTCGATCTACTTCTTGCCAGGGTGCCGGATACGGATACAGATTCGGGCGACGAACTTCCACAGTGAACAAGATGGAGATTCGGGTCGGGATGGCAGCATGGCTGCTGCCACCCCTCCCACACCACCCGACCTGTAAATCAAAATTGAAAACATGGGATCGCAAGGATTTCGAACCAGGAGGCGGAGATGCCTTTCTTTCATACGTCGTCTATGGACGAATCGACACAACCGCACCACTCTCCCGATCGAAATACCGCTCGGAAGGCGCTCCAAAAGGGCTTGAAGTGATGGCCTATGGACCGAACTCTCAGCCGGAGGTTCCTGCTTCATTCCGCGAAGGATACCTGTGGGAGCAGCTCAAGGTTTCGAATCCCGGGTTGGCGACTACCATTGCCGCACAGGATGCTTGCATCGTTCTACGGGGAACGTTCTCTGATCCCGAGGACCTTAATTATCTGCGCGATACGATTGGCTTGATTACCCATTTCCTCGATAATGGCGGAGTTGGTGTTTACGATCCCCAGATGTTTGAGTGGTGGTCAACCGACAGATGGCGGGAGCGGATTTACGATCCGGCTGAGCCAGTTCCCCGCCATCATACTGTGATTCTGGTTTCGGAGGATTCAGGAGGCACACAATGGCTTCACACCCGGGGGCTCCGTAAGTTCGGGCGGCCGGATCTGAGTGTGCCGCAAGTTACAGAATCCCAGAAGGGTGCCTTCATTGACCTATGTAACAGGTTCATTGAGTTACAGGCTTTTGGAGGAATTGTCGCCGAGGGGCAGGAGATTCGCATGCAGTCACTGCCGGAAGGAATCACTTGCCATCATGCGGGCGACCTCGACGATCCCGACTTTAACAATGTTCACATCCGAATCGCACAAACCAAGGGCGAACAAACCGGTGGTCGAAAACCGGCTACCCGCCCCGAATCGAAATAATTGGCATGACTTCAACCCTTACCCCTGTTGCAGAGTGGCGCTCCCGGTAGGCGGTTGCCACATCTGGACGTCCGGCCACTAGCACCGTGACCTATTTCACACCACCGCTGTCGTATGAGACTCTCGCCGCACCCGGCGTGATTCGCGAAGGCGAGTATTGGGAGGGAGATGTGATCTGGGCAGCTGTTGAGCCCTACGATTCCTTTCTTGCTGTGCGCGGCAGGCATTGGGACGAATGCCCTGAAGGACTCATTGTGTTCGCCGAGACACACGGAGGCGACGCTTGGTGCTGGGACACCCGTTCGACTGCGGCGGGCGAACATCCAACCGCGAGAGTCGATGTTTTCTCAATCGAGCCCTTTGCGCCGAACTTTCCCGGCTTCCTCTACCGCAGCATCCTTGATGCCCTGAGAGAGTTGGAGGACTGCACGCAGGCTCAGGGCATCCGTAACGCGTGCGCCGCGGCAGAGCAGGTGGCGGATATCGCGCTTCAGCACGAGTTTCGCTTCGTGGCGTCCCGGCTAGAGAGCATCGGCTCCGATGAGGCCGCGAAGGCTCTGGCTTTGTCATGGTCCGGCTATGAGCGACTCGTCTCCCGACTCTTTGGAGAGGCGTATGCCCAACGTTGACCAATGGCTTAACGACCATGGTTATCATCGGGCGCAGGCCCGATGATAACGGTTGTTGAACGAATCGCGGCCGGCCCTGGCTAACGGCCCGGTTCAGGCAGGATTGGTGGCCTTGCCCCTCCTGCCGAAAGCTTTTAGGGGGTGGCGGTGGGGTCGGGCCGGTTCATGCGGGGAGGGTCACGACGCAGGCGGAGGCAGCCGTCGGCTCGTGCCGGTTCCGGGGATGGTGACGTTTTCCTCATCCCCGGGGGTGAAGCGGGAGGCATGGGGAGCACACGCGCCGCGCGTGTCGTCTTCCGCGCACCACGGGAGACTTGAAAAGCTCCGCGCAGCGGCTGATCAGGGTACTACCGCCGCGATCCCGCCGAGCCGGGCCGTCATGAGGGCCCGGAGTTCCGCGTTGCGGATGGTGCTGGTCCATTGCGTGGCGGCCGCAGGGTCGAGGATGGAAAGTTGTTGGACATAGCCCGCCGCAACATCGTCATAGTAGGGGGATGCGACGTTGGAGTTCAACCAGTCACCCACGCCCCCGGCATCGTCGGCGGTCCAGCGGGAGATCACGGTGTTCAGCGTATCCGAGCGCACGGTAGTGCCTTCAGGCGCGGGCAGGCGCGCGGCCCAATCAAGGGCCGCGGTGGGGGCGGTGTCGGTCCAGGCGACGGCATACTGGTTATAAATGTCGCTGGCGGCGTGGGGTTTGGAAGCCTCGCGGGTCATGAAATCGGCATTGGCCGCAGGAGATTGTTGAAGTTCCTCCGCGACGGCGTGGAATAATGTCCACTTCACAGTGGGGTGGAGCGGATCTTCCGCCACGCCGTCAAACCAATTTTGCAGCGCCTTGGCTCCTTCATGGCGGTTGATCTGATGGGCAAGGTGGGGAATTTGGCCGACCTGTTCAGCCGGGGGAAGGGAAGCGAAGAAATCGCGGGCCAGCGCGCTGTTGTTCTCCGCCAGGCCGGTGAGCAGGCCCGACTTCAGGCTGTTCTTAAACGGCCCATCCGCGAGCGAACGCCAGTAAGACAATGCGCCGCCCGGGTCGGTGCCCGCGAAACCCCGCATCACCACATCGAATTGCGCAGGGACATTCGGCGAAGCCGGGTCCATAGGGCGTTCGCGTTCCAGTGCGGCCAGGCCGGCGGTGCGGCCCACTTGGAGCAGAATCAGTTCACCCTCGAAGGCCAGGCCCGTGCCTTTTTCCTTTTGGACATTCCGGTAGGCGTCCAGCACCTCCAACGCATTATCACCCGTAAGTTGTGGAAGCATTTCCGCGACACCCGCAGCGCGGGCGAGGGGATCGGGTTCCCGCAGGGCGTCTCCGGCGGCGGCAGGGGCGGCGTATTGGGGGTCCATCCGCGTGGGCCGGATCGACTTGGCCGGAGCGGCGGCTTTCGCAGAAGCAGCGCCACTCCCGGTGACTTCCGGGGCATCGGACCGCAGCCCGCGGGTTGCGGCCACCGTCAGGGCAAGGGAGCCTATCCACAAGACGGCGAGGGGAATGGGACGGAGCAATTTCATGGCGCGGAAACGGATAGGGGGCGTGGGAGAGGGGACTGAGGCCGGAGGATGAATTCCTAGTTGGAAACTTGAACGGGAATTCGGGGAGTCCGGATGCAGAGGGGCCGGTTTCCGGCAGGATTTTCACCATTCCCAAAAAGAGCGGAAACTTCCAGTTTCATCCGCCAGGAGTTGAGTGCCAGGCTCCGTCTCCTAGCGGAGCTGCAGTAAACGGTTTTCCCGGGGTTGTTCCACTGGTGCCGCGATGGGGACGCTGGGTGCGGTGCTGCCGAGATCATGGAGAAGCCGATAGGCATCCTTCGCCAGAAGCAGGCTGAAGTGGGGATTCCGGCTGAGCGCCTGTTGGAGGTGTTTTACTGCAGAGACGCGGTCTCCTGCTGCGGCCGCAATGCAGCCGGCATGATAGGAGACGGACGCATCCGGCAGATTGGCTTGCAAAGCGGTTTTCATCCACTCGATGGCCTTCGTCTGGTCGCCGTTTTTAAAATACACCCAGGCGAGGGTATCGGCCTCAAACGGATTGCCGGTGTGCCCGTGCTCAAGGGCGAGGCGCAGGGCTTCGGGCAGTTGGCGGTCATGGTCGGCATAGAAGCGGGCCATTTCCATGTGATCGTGGGTGCCGGTCTCCCGGTGGGTGCGGTGGAGGGCTTCGACCCTGGCGTAGTAGCTCTCAGCAGTTTGAGTATCGCCCTGCACGGCGGAGATGTCACCGAGCGCAGCGAGGGCTTCGAGGCTGGGGGCGGCCTCCAGCACGGTTTGATAGTGCGTGATGGCGGCCTCGTAATCCGCGCGGGCCGCAGCGATACGGCCGGCGGCCAGAAGAATGTGCGGGTGGCGCGAACCGTTTTCCAAGGCCGGACGAAGTGCCTGGGCAGCGGGTTCGAGGCCCCCATCGTGGAAGAACATCATGGCAAGACGGGCGCGGCACCATGCCGTGTTTTCGGCATAAGGGCCGCCGCTGGAGATGGCCTGCTGCATCAGGAGGACGGCACGGGTTTGGTTGCCGGTGAGCCATAGCAGGTGTGCGCCCCGGCTGAGCGAGGAAAGGTCGGGACGCAGGTCCATCATTTTTTGATAGTGAGTGAAGGCCAGCTCGTAATTTCCGCGTTCCATTGCGGCATCGCCGATGATGCCGTGTGAGGCCAGATGGCCGGGGTCGCGGGAGAGCGCTTGCTCTGCCCACAGAATGCTGAGGTCGAATTGATGCCGGCCACCATAGACCCAAGCCATTCCGGACATGGCATCCACCGCCTTCGGATCCAGCCGCAGCGCCTGCTGATAGGCTTTTTCCGCATGGCCAAAGTAGGCAGTGTCGCCCGTATCCCGCTGTCCCTGGGCGAGCACGTCTCCAAGGGAAATCCAGGCCGGGGCGGATTGCGGGACGTGGCGGACCTGTTGCATGGCGACCCCGAGGGCCTTGCCGAAAAGGGAGGTGCTAGGAGGATTGGGCAGGGAGGTGAGGATTTCCTCCAGCGTAGGGGCGGGGGCGGGGGATGGGAGGACAACCGCTCCGGGCGGGACCGTTGTGGGAGCGGTCGGGGACTGGAAGCCGACGGCGACAACAACGGCCGTAAGACCGGCAATCAGCAGCACGGCATTCAGACCGCTGCGCCATCCTCGCGATTCGGAGGGGGTGATGGTATTGGAGGACATGACTGATCGTGGAAAAAATGGAAACGCCGGCGCGTTGCGGGGGAACAACAGCGCCGGCGTGGGGGAGGATGCCTGTTTAGAAGCCCACGGAGCCAACCTTGTCCTTCGAATTGCGCGTCCCCGAGTGAGGGGTCGCGGCGTATGGGAAGGTGCGGTTATAGACCTGATCGTTGGTAGCGATGTTGTCACCAACGGTGGTAATGGTGGCGAACGACGGGCCGCTGGCCACTGCGGTCAGAGCGATATCGACCACGTCATCTCCGAAACGGCGGCCATTTGGCCAACCGGCTGGAATCTGAGTGCCTGCTCCATTGGCGATGGTATCGCCACCGATGAAGCTAAGGCGGTTGAAGCCCTCTTCTCCCGGCACCTTGGTCGCGCCGGTGGTGGTGTTTACGCGGATCACATCGGGAATGAAGATGGCGTTGAGGTCGGCGCGTCCGGTTGTCTGGAACATCGTGCCGTAAACGGTATTGATGAGCGTGGCCAGTTCGGAGTTGTTGGCATAAGTGGCGAAGAGCGCGGCGTCCTGCGTGGGGGAAGTGCGGTTATACACATCCTTGCCCGCAGCGGCCACCAACACTTCGTTGAAGAGCGGGTTTCCAAGCCGGTTCACCTGCACCCACGGTCCGTTGGAGGCATCCGAGGAGGTGGAGGTGCGCAGGGTCACGCGGGGACGGCTCACCGAGGCATAGACGCCCACGCCAGTGCTGGCCGGTTGCAGGGCTCCCGTATAGGAAAAGGTCTGGGCGAGGTTTGCCAGAGGAATCACGATGCCATAGTGCAGCACGTTATATCCTTTGAATCCGTCAACGCCATTGCCATCCTGTCCAAGTCCATCGGCAAGGGTGCCATTGTTGTCCAGAATGCGGACATTGAGCAGATCGAAGATACCGGGAGTATCCGCGTAGAATCCATCTTCGCGCGGTCCGGCGAAGGTGGTGTAAAAACCCGTCGCGCCGGTCGCAGGCGGGGTGCCGGCGGGCAGATCATAGGTAGTCTGCCGGGTGTAATTGTCCAGAGTGGCGCGGCTGGTGGCACCTGAAACGGCCTGGCCCATGGCGTTGTTATATGCCGGGGTGGTGTTGAGGCCGACATTGGGGGGCGGGACCAACAGGCTGGCACCGCCGGCATTGAGATTCACCGGGGGGGTGGAACCCACCGCGCGGGTGATGGTGTAGGTTTGGGTGAAGTTCTGGCGGTTATCGCCCACGGTGACGATGGGACCTACTTCCGTGCCGAGACCATACTTGAGGATGGTGTTGGGATTCTTGTAATTGCCCGGCCCATTGACGGGATCCACCGGAGAGAAACGGAAATCATACCGCTCACTTTCCGCTCCAGTAACGGGGTTGGTAATGTGAATGCTGTAGCGGGCATCCGGGGAAAACGCTTCATATTGCGCGCCATCTCCGGGTTCAGAGAAGGGACGCACACTCACTTCCACAACGAGGGCGCGCTCACCACCGGGCCGGGTCCGGATGAAGGCATAGACATCCGTCAGGTTGGCCTGAGGGTCGAGCTTGATGAGAGGCGCATCACTGTGACTGGAGGCCATGGCCTGGGGAACCGGGGCCATAACAGCAGCGGCAGCAGCGATGATGACGACCCGGGGCACGAGGCGCAGCAGGCAATGGGATTTAGTTTGGTTTTTCATGGAATAGTATGGGTGGGGATTTGCAGATTGAGAGTATGTTAGAGTGAGGGATGGAGGTCAGGCGCGGCGGCGGCGCAGCAGGACGGGGACGGCGGCGAGGCCGAGGAGCATTACCGAGGGTTCCGGCACCGGAGCGGTGGTGAAGCCGGTAAAGTCCTGATTGATGTCCGAGGCAATGAACTGGACCGGCCCGGGTCCATCCGGGCTGGTAAAAGCGAAGCCGGAGACGGTGCTGTTCGGGGCGAAGGTCTGCATGGTGAAGTCGTCGTCATCCCACACAAAGTTTACGCGGGCACCCACAGTATCGTAGGTCAGCTTGAACCCGGTCGGAGCGGTGATTCCCAACAAGGCCGCCGTGGGACTCACGGGAAAAGTTACTTGGATGATTTCTTCCGTACTGGCGCTGTTGGTTACAGAATAGTTGTAGGTAAACCGGTTGGTGCCGGCATCAAACATGGTAGTGCCCGTGAGGGTCACGGCGGCAGAGGCGGAATGGGCCAAGGCCAACAGGCTCAGCGCGGGGAGCATGAATCTCCGGAGGGCGCTTGGGATCGGGTGTTTCATAGAATTGCAGAGGTTGGTTTAGGGAGTAGTCTCCCGGGTCCAACGGGGACCTCCACTCCGTGGATGCGCGGATCTGACTTTTTTAAAGGAATTCGTGGGTTTATGGCGCCTTATGCTCGGGATCCGTCGGCTGAAGTCCTTGGCCCTGGGTTCAAGCAGGTGATCCGCGATCGTTTGGGCCAAGGCGGTCCCGGGATGGCGGGATGACCGGTTTATCCGGAACCGGGGTGATGGAAGACCGACTCGTCCGTTGGGCCATTTACCGGGACACCGTGATCATGGTGTCGCGGGATGCCTCCCTGACACTTTCCGAGAATGCGGCGACGGCGTCTCTAACCACGCCTGCGACATCGCCGCGCGCCTTGGCGAAGGGGGGCCGGAACCAGGGGAAGGCACCGATCAAATCCGCCGTGACCAGCACCTGGCCGTCGCAGTCCTTCCCTGCTCCGATGCCGATAGTGGGGCACTTCACGGCGCGGGTGATTTCCGCCGCCACCGCCGGGACCACGCCTTCCAGCACGATCCCCACCACCCCGGCATCATCCAGGGCGATGGCATCCGCGAGGAGCCGTGCGGCATCGGCTTCGGTTTTGCCCTTCTTTTTATAGCCACCTTCTTCCCTGACACTTTGCGGCAACATGCCGGTGTGGCCGGTGACGGGAATGCCCGCTGCCAAAATGGCCCGCACCTGCGGCAGCATTTCCACGCCGCCTTCCAGTTTCACGCCATCCGCCCCGGCCTGCACAAGGGCCCGGGCGCTGGCCACCGCCTGTTCCGGTGTCAGGTAGGTGTGCCACGGCAAATCCCCCAGCACCGGAGCGCGTTTGACGCCACGCCGCACCGCCCGCGTGTGGTGCACCATTTCCGCGAGGGTGACATCGACGGTATCCTGGTAGCCCAGCAGCACCATGCCCAGGCTGTCGCCCGCGAGGATGAGGTCGACGCCGCCTTCATCCAGCAGACGGGCGGTGGCGTAGTCGCCGGCGGTCAGGCACACCACTGGTTTTCCGGAGGGTTTCAGCGCGGCAAATTCCTGCCATTTTACCCGTAGATCTGCCCGGGTTTCCACGCCGCTCAATTCCGCATACCGCAGCAGGGGCGGCTCCTCGCTGACCAATTCCTCCAACAGGGTCCTGACGTCTTTGGAAAATCCTGGCAGGATGAGCGACGGGCGGATCGAGGCCAGCGGCTCCAGCACAAACCGCCGGAGGTGAAGCCGCGGATGCGGAATGGTCAGGCCGTCCTCCGCCACGGTTTGATTTCCGGCGTAGAGGATATCCAGATCAATGGGTCGCGGGGAATTCAGGGGGCGGCGTTCCGGGCGGCCGAGGCCGCGTTCAATCTCCCGGAAGGCGGCCATCAGAGCGGCCGGGGCGAGGGCGCTGCGCAGCTCCGCCACGGCATTCAGGAAGGCGGGGGCATCCTCCGCGCAATCCACCGGCGCGGTTTGCCATGCGGCGGACACGGCCTGCAATTCCCCCAGTCCGGCGAGGGCTCCCAGCGCCGTGTGGAGATGGCTGAGGCGGTCGCCGAGGTTGGATCCGAGGGCGATGCCGTAATTGGTCAGGGGGGCGGGGTTGGGGAGAGGCATGCAGTTAGGCGGACGGGCTGCAGTCATTGAACCTGAAAGCGGCGGGGTATTTGAACAGAAGGGCAGGAAGGGCACCATGAGAAGGGGTTGCGATGGTTTCGCGGTTCACCTTCCGGGCGGGGTTCAATGTTGGGTTTTCAGCAACGTATCTTTTTTACTTCCTGAGCTTATGTTCGATTTTTTACTTTTCTCTAGCACGTTTAAACACCCGGGCGGGACGCCCGTGCTCCCTTGAGGTCAGCGCAGGCCGAGGACGTCCTGCATGTCGTAGAGGCCGTGGGGCTGGCGGCGCAGCCATTTGGCGGCGCGGATGGCTCCGTTGGCGAAAGTATCGCGGCTGCCGGCTTTATGGGTCAGTTCCACGCGTTCGCCCGCTGCGGCGTAGATGACGGTGTGGTCGCCGACCACATCGCCGCCACGCACCGCATGCATGCCGACTTCCCGTTTGGTGCGGGCCCCGACGTTGCCGAACCGGCCGTGCCTGACATCGTCGGCATAGGAGAGATTTTCCACGTCGCAGAGGATCTCCGCCAGCCTCCGGGCGGTGCCGCTGGGGGAATCGATTTTTTTGTTATGATGCATCTCCACCACTTCCAGGTCGAAGTCGGGGCCGAGGATCTCGGTGGCCTTGCGTGTCAGCCAGAACAAGGTGTTCACTCCCACCGAATAGTTGGGGGCAAAGACAATCGGGAGCGAAGCGGCGGCTTCCTGGATGAATGCTTCCGTATCCCCGCTGAGTCCGGTCGTGCCGATCACGAGCAGTTTGCCCATGTCGCGGCAGGCGGTCACGAGTTCGCGGGTGAAAGAATGGTGGCTGAAATCCACCACGGCATCACAGGCCTGCAGGGCAGACAGGAGATCGTCGCCGGCATCGATTTTTCCGGAAACCATCACTTCCGCATCCGCGGCGGCACAACGCGCCACCGCTTCGCCCATGCGTCCACGGCAGCCGGTCACCAAAATTTTCAACGGTTCACTCATGCCGCATCATGACTATGCCGGGACGGGGCGCAAGGGAGGCCATGCCGGTCATTGCGCCGCCGACTGGATCTCAGCTGCAGTCAGTGCACGGCCGACGAGGGCAAACCCGTCGATGCGGCCATTGAAATGACGGACCACGCCCATTTCCCCGCTGGAAGCGATGGCCGCATCAAAGTTCCCAAGGTTGGCCGGACCAAGGCGGATGGCCGTAGGACGGATGATGGCTCCGGACGCGACCTCACGGCCGTTGACAAAATGCCGCATCATCCCCGCCCCGCCATCAATCACGGTGGCAAGGTGCATCCAATGACCAAAGTCCTGTTCCGTCACCACGGGCGGGCTCTCGAGGCGTTCCCATGACTCGAAGGCCAAAGCATCCACGGCGCGCAAACCCAGCAGCAGTTTGCCGGAGCGGTCGAGCTTCCAGTGGATCTCCCCGACCTGGCCGGGAGCCATGGAAAGCAAAGCGTTATGGTCCAGCGGGAGACTGTCCACCCGCACCCATGCCATCATCGTCAGGGAGGGCTGACTGCCTGACAGACGGAAGCGCACCCGGTCGCTCGTCCTGGCAAAACCAAGCGCGGCCTTTTCCGCCCAGCGCCCGGTCAGGCGGTCGCAGCCGATCACGGTGCCCATGCTGTCAGGCCCGCCATCGCGCGCCCGGTTAGGCACCAGAGATGCGCCCGGCTCCAGGTCTTCGAAATCGAAATACACCAGCAAACCGGGTGTGGCGCGGAAACTTTCGGAGGCGGTGCGCCACGCCTGACGCAGGGTCTCGGCTTCGCGCGCGGCAGCCTGCGTCACGGCTGCCGGATCGGCAAAGGAGGCGCGGTTGGCAGTTAGGATCGTGGATTGCCCCTCGCGGATGGCCACGGCGTCCCCCTCAAACAATGCGCGGGCGGTGGCAGCGGGCACATCGCCCTGGAGTTCCACCTCGCCCTGGAAAACATGCACCTCGCACTCGCCGGGGCCGCCCGCATTCATCCCGAACTCCGTGCCCCGGTCCACCACGCGGAGGTTGGCATTCAGCACCGTGAATCCCTCCGCCGCCGGCGGCACGTTGGCGGTTAGGCGCCCGCGCTCGAGCCGGGCCAGATCCTGCGATACGAGTTCCAGCGAAGCCGGCCCTTCCAGATAGACACGGGCACCGCTGTAGAAGTCCAAACGCAGCGTGCCGGCCCGCAAATGCAGCCACCCCCGGCGCAGTGCGGTGCCGGCGGTCAGGGCCACGGCGTCGTTTTCCCAAACCGCATTGAGCGTCTGCCCCAGCATCGCCACTTCCTCCCGCAGCGCCGCTGCCGGCCGGGCCTCCGCCGTAACCGGATGTGGTTGATCCGGGTTGAATTGCAGGACCGCCCAAAGCATGGCGAATCCGGCAGCCAGTCCGGCACCGGTCCACCACATCCGGCGGCGCCAGGAAGTCATCCTTGTCAGGGGCGCAAGGGAAATGCCGTCCATGAGGTCCCGCGCGTTTTCGCGCAAAGCCCATTCGCGCGTCAGGCCATGCCACCCGGCCTGCTCCTGGAAAATCTCCCGGGCGCGCGCCGATCCCAACAGCATCGCTTCCAGTTCGCGTTTGTTCTCACCTGACAATTGCCTGTCGAAATAGGCGGCGGTCAGTTGTTGTAGTCTGGCTTCGTCAAACATGGGAAAAACTCAGTAGGCGGGGGTGGTGGCGGCCATTTTGCGGAGCACGCAGTCGCGCAGAAAGGCGCGGGCCCGCGAAAGGGTCACATTCACGGACGGCACCGTGCATCCCATCCGTTGAGCGATTTCGGGGGGCAGATGATCGTTGCGGTAGCGCAGCTCAATGGAACGCCGGGCCTGCGGGGCAAGTTCGGCCAGGCACGCCGCCAACCATTCCAGCCGCTCGTCGATGTTAGTGTGAAACGGGCGCAGGTCGGTGCCGAGCGCTTCGATGACTTCTTCCGAAAGGGACTCTTCCTGACGGCGGCGCGTCCGGATCGCTTCCAGGGCTTTGAAACGCGCAATGGTCTTGACCCAGGCCGGAAAACTGGTTCCCACCTGGAAGTCGCCCGCCTTGCGCGTGACGACCAGAAAGACCTCCTGCATCACGTCATCGGCCAGCGAGAAGTCGGGCAGCATGGACAGCAGATAGCTCCGCACGGCCGGTTGATATTGCACGAATAATCCCTGCACGGCAGCGGTATGCGCCTCATCCGGGGCTGGAAGGGAATCGGACATCGTGATGGATTTCCCTAGAATGAGGGGGCAGACCGGAAAGTTAACACGGAAAATGATTTATTTTCCCCCGCTTTGCTAAGTCTGCCGCCCTCTGGTGGCATTCAGCGGAGGTGAACAATCCCCACATGGAATCAAATTCCGTGGCTCGGGCACCTGAATTTGCGCCTTCCCATGAAAAAAGTACTGCTCCTTGTCTCCGCCTGCCAGCTTGTTTCCGCTGCCACCGCCAGCGCCGCCAGCCTGATGTTTGACTTCGGCCCTACAACGGTCGCGGCACCCTTTCTTGAGCTAAGCCCAGGGCACGATGCCGGTGCCATTCCATCCGGCGAAACCACCTGGAACAACGTGTCCTCGGCCGTCCCTCCCGCGACGCTGGTCAACAGCGACAACTCCGCCACCGTCGTGACTCTGACGCTCGGCCAGGAGGTGGTGGGCGGCCCTGCCGGCATCATCGATTACAGCACCGCCATCGCAAATGTGGGACTCGCCGGCACCGGTGGCGGCACGACGACCAACCGCAGCCTGCTCACCACGGATTCCATCTACGGCAGCGACACCACCAGCACCGCCGTCGGCCGTGACGGCTTTTTCGGCGGCGGCACCCAGACCGGAACGGGAGTGGCGGCGGGCCTGCGGGTGAATGGCCTGACCGCGGGCGATTACTTTGTCTTTGTGATGGCCCGCAACACCAACTCCAACGCGCTCGCGGTGCCGATGAATGTGTATGCCGTTTCGGGAACGTCCGCCTCGACCTTTGATTTCAACAGTCTCACCCCGCAGACCCAGGCCAATACCGGATACCTTCTGGCCAACTATACGGACCAATTCACCAACTTCACGGAGGGGGAAAATTTCGTCCGGTTCACCGTTAGGGTGGCCGCCGGGGCAGCCATGTTTGTGGCTGTGGATGGAGCCAATCAGTCGGTGGAGCGCCGCGGATTTGTGAACATGGTGCAGATCGTTCCAGTGCCTGAACCGTCCACCGCCCTGCTGGGAGCCCTTGGGTTGATGGGCCTGTTCCGCCGCCAACGTTAGGCAGCCACGCCCTCCCGGCTGCCCTGTGGACGCGCCACGTTAGAATGGCGCGCCTGCCTTCCTCCCCCCTTCTCCCTCACACAATGAAGCATCTTCCTCTCCGGCTGTCCGTGGCTGCGGCATGGCTCGCCACCGGCACATCACTCATGGCCGCCGGGCTTGTCCATGAGCCGTTCGACTATACCCCCGCATCCCCGCTTACCAGCCTTGAAGGCGGCACGGGCTGGGTTTCCGGCTGGTTCGAAGACGGGCAGGCGCTGCCTCCCTCCGTGAACGGTGAAGGCCTTGCCTGGAGCGATGGCCTGGGCAACGCGCTCAATGTGTCCGGACTGGCCGCAGACACTACTGCCGGCGCTACCACCCGCATTTTCCGCACCATGGCAGGCGGGCCGCTCAACGACGTGTGGATTTCCTTTCTCTGGCGGTTGCCGGCTGCCAATTCCCTGTTTGAAGGCGTCACGTTCTATAACGGATCGCAGGCCTTGTTCGCCGTCAGCAATCCCAGCTCCGCCACGGCAGCCTCCATCGTCCTTGGCAATTCCCTGACCGGTGCCTCGGCAGGCACGGGACGCGGGGAATTCGGCACTACACATCTCGTCGTGCTCCGGCTGGGGAAGGATGCTGGACCGAACGGCAACGATCTTTTGGAAATCTTTGTGGATCCGTTTTTGTCAGCAATTCCCTCCGTGCCGGATGCTTCCATCAACGCCGCCAGCTTCGGCTTCAATACCATCCGCGTAGCCGCGCAGAACGGTGCCACGTTTGTTTTCGACGAACTGCGCATCGGTGCGGCCTTTAGCGAAGTGACTCCGCACGAACCGGTATCGGGAGATCAGGATAGTGACGGGGATGGACTGACCGACGCGCAGGAAGTGCTGCTGGGCACCGATCCTTTCGTTTCCAACGCCCCGCTGTTCGAAGCGGTCAGCGCGAATCCCCAATTCTTCGGCCTGTTTGCCTCCGGCAATATGATTCCACCCGGAAAACGGGGCGTTGTTATCCCACGCGGCGGCGGGGAGACCGTCACTCTCCCGCTGAAGGTGCAGCAGAGCAGCACCCTGCTGGGATGGCCCGTGCTGGAATCCCTCACTCGTCGGATTGGATTGCCCGCCGGGAAGAACTTCCTTCGCGTGACGCTGCCGGACTAGCGTTTCCATAGCCAATTGATCCCTTTTCATCTTCCCCCGGCAAGATGCCGGCTCTCCATCACCACGATCTTCAGCCCATTGCGCCCCGACCGCGCCTTTTCCCTACCATGAAATTCCGTTTTCTTTGCTGGCTTCTTCCGCTGGCCACTGCCGCCGCCGATCCGATAGCTTCCGACATCGTGGTGTATGGCGGCACTTCCGGGGGTGTCGCCGCTGCCGTTCAGGCTGCCCGCTCCGGCAAGTCGGTGGTTCTCATTTCCCCCACCGCCCAACTGGGCGGCCTGACCACCAGCGGACTCGGCTGGACCGACCTGGGCAATTCCGCAATCCTCGGAGGCATCAGCCGGGAATTCTATCAGAGGATCTACCAGCACTATCAGGATGACGCGGCATGGAACTGGCAAAGCCGCGCCAGCTATGGGAATGCCGGACAGGGCGGCCCGGCCTTCAACGCCGGCACCCGAATTGCCTCCGTCTTCGAACCGAAAGTGGCCAAGGCGGTCTTCGAGGCCTTCATCGCCGAAGAGGATGTCTCCGTGATCACCGGCCGGCTCAACCTGACCAACGGCGTGGTCATGGAAAACGGAAAAATCAGCTATTTGCGCCTTGAAGACGGCCGCGAGTTTGGGGGGAAAATGTTCATCGACGCCAGCTACGAAGGCGACTTGCTGCCCGGCGCGCAGGTGAGTTTCACCATCGGCCGGGAAGCCAATGCGACTTACGGCGAGACCGTCAACGGCATCCAGGCGGAGCGTGCCACGAAAAATCAACTGCCCGACGGCATCGATCCCTGGCTCATGGCGGGCGATCCGGAGAGCGGGCTGCTGCCCGGCGTGGCGCCCGATCCCGGGGGCGCGGATGGCCGCGCGGACCAACGCCTCCAGGCCTATTGCTTCCGCATGGTCCTGACAGATGTCGAGGCCAACCGCGTGGCCGTGCCTCAGCCCCCCGGCTACGACGAGGCGGACTACGAACTGCTCTTCCGCGCGATTGAGGCAGGACAGAATTCCGGGTTCTTCAAATTCGACCTGATGCCGAACCGCAAGACGGATTCCAACAACACCGGGGGCATCTCCACTGACTACATCGGCAAAAACTACGGTCCGGATTGGAACTGGGCCACCCTCAACCATGACCAGCGCCTTGCCCTCGCCAAAGAACACGAGAATTGGCAGCGGGGCCTGATTTGGACCCTGCAAAACCATGCCCGGGTTCCGGAGACAATCAGGAACAACTACGCAGCATGGGGCCTGCCCGCTGACGAATTCACCAATAATGGCCACTGGCCGTGGCAGCTCTATGTGCGCGAGGCGCGCCGCATGGTTTCGGATTATGTGATGACCCAGCACCATTGCAACGGAGCCGTCACCGCGCCGGATTCCGTGGGCCTCGCCGCCTACGCCATGGATTCCCACCACGTGCAGCGGCACGTGAAAAACGGCATGGTCAAAAACGAAGGCGACGTGCAGCTTCCCCTGTCCGGCCCCTATCCAGTTTCTTACCGCTCCATCATTCCGAAACGCGGCCAGTGTCCCAACCTGCTGGTGCCATGGAGCCTGTCCGCCTCGCACATGGCCTTCGGCTCGATCCGCATGGAGCCGGTTTTCATGACCTTGTCGCAATCCGCCGCGCTTGCCGCCTCCCTGGCCATTGATGAAAATCTGGCGGTGCAGGACGTTAGTTACAGCGCCCTGCGTCCGCTGCTGTCCTCCGCCGGCCAGTCCCTTGGCGGGTTGGCAGCCTTTCTGCCGGAAACGTTTATCGACAACAGTGATACCGCGCTGGTCACTGTCACCGGCGACTGGGTAGCCGCATCCGCTACCGCAGGATTTGTGGGCAACGACTACCTGCACGACAACAATACCAATCAAGGCAGCAGGGAAGTCTTTTTCCGCCTGCCCGCCGGCACCTCCGGCCTCCAACGCGTTTTCCTGCGGTGGACCTCGCACCCGAACCGGGCCTCCAACATCCCCGTCGAAATCAGCCACGAGGGCGGCCTGTCCACCGTAACCGTCAACCAACAGCTCAACGGCGCGAAATGGAATCTGTTGGGACTGTATACCTTCAGCGGCGGGGAGAACGAGGGGGTCACGATCCGCACCACCGGCGCAAATGGTTTTGTCATCGCGGACGCCATCGGGATTTCCACCGTCCGCGATGGCGATGATATGGATGGCGACGGCCTGACTGATGTGCAGGAGCTTGCCCTGGGGCTGGATCCCGGGGTTGCCAACACGGCGTTGATCCAAGCCGTGAAGGATAATCCTGACTTCTTCTCCCTTCACGGGCCAGGCGAAATCCACGATCTGCGACTGACCCCGCCCTGGTTGACTCCGGAGCGGCGGCTGAGTTTTGTTCTGGAGAAAGCAGAAGGCAGCCTGTGGCAGCCGGTGGAGAATTTCCTGCTCGATCTGCCAGCGGCGGACAGCCGGAGCTTTTACCGTCTCCTCCTGGAAACCACCGTCACGCCCTGATGCGACGCCGGCTGCGGACCGGTCTGCGGTCTTCAGTTCCAGGCTGGCCGTCCCGGCCGCTCACTGACTCCGCTTCGCCTTGGCGGGCATGGTCCATGCGGGCAGCCATGTTTCCCCCGTCAGGGTGGCCTTCCAGTCTTCCTTGAGATCGCGTTCCATGGAGGGCATGTGGCCGGCTCCGTAGAAAATGGAGACGCGTTTTTTGGCAGGATCGGCAAGGACTTCCTTGAGCTTCTTCAAGGCGACCTCATTCCGGCCGTGGATGATCGCGTTGTTTTCGCCAAGCATTTTGCCGTCCAGCAATTCCTCGCTGTCGGCGAGCAGGCGGGCGAATACCAGCTTGATCCGCTGCATCGATTTCCCGCTGTAGAACAGCATCACCAGATCGCCCAGTCCAATGCTGTCGGCTTCCTTGAATTTTTCCTGCAGGGCGGGGTCGCCGCTCAGTTGCATGGACTTCAATAGCAGCTTCATCATGGATTCTCCCCGGTCCGCCTGCATTTGGGCAAACTCTTCGGCGGTGGCATCGGCGTGGACGAAGTTCGGTTGGGTATAGTCGATCTGCTCCAGTTGGAAATCGAGTTTGAAAAGATTGCCGATGCCTTTTTGCAGACCGCGGAGCGGGTGGGGTCTGGCCGGAGGGTCCGTAGCAGGAGCGCCGGGCTTCTGAAGGCCCTTGGGATTCCCTACCAACTCAAAGAGGACGGCATCGTAACCGGCAAGGCGCCGGCCCACGTCCTGATAGTAGGTGGCATCGCCAAGGTGCACCACGCCGAACAAATCCACCACCCGGCCATCCGGCAGGGTAAAGGTGGATACCTTCACCTCCAGCCGGTTGCTCTTTTCATCTTCGGCGAGCCTGACATAATCCGGGATAGCGGCTGGCACTGCTGCGGCCGGTTTTTTTTCCGCGCTGGATGAATCGACGGGAGCCGGAGTTTCCGCGCGGACAGAAGCGGCGGCGAAACATAGACCGAATGCGAGGCAGAGGCGGGTGGAAGGTGTTTTCATGGGACTTGTGGTGAAAGTGGAGAAGACGCCTGCCGGGTTTCGGAGTTTTCCAGCGGGATGAGCGTCCACCCATTGGACCCTGTTCCGGGCATTCCTGTGGCTCAGGCGTGGTTTTTAACGTAATCCAAAATTTTGGCATCATCCCCGCCGGCAGCCCAAACCGTGCGGAGGAAGTCGGCCGGGTGAATGTCGTATTCGCTTAAGAACTGGCGGTCCCCGCCACAGCCATACATAATCTCCGGATCCATTTCCCCTTTCAGCTTTAAGCGGGCCTTGGCGATGAGACGGGGGAGCCACGGAATGCCCTCCACCTCCTGCGGTTTGGGCGGGAGTTGGTCCGGAGTGGTTTCCCTGCTGCTCAGTTGGCCGTGCTGCATGACTTTCAGATAGTCGCGGCGCACCGCAGCCACCAGCAGGGATGTTTCCGGGGTCGGATCGCCGTAGTTCACATGGTCCTCCACAAAGTCAAAAAACTCGCGCGGCTTATAGCCGATGGAGGTGAGGAAGGCAAGGTCGTCCGGACTGTAGTAGCCGTTGAAGTCAGTATCGCCTTTTTTGAAGCGGTCGGTGCAAACGCTGAAAAGGGTGAGGAAGCGGGTGCTCCAGGTGTAGGAGGGGTGGGCCATGGGAGTAGGAGGAGTTGGGAACGGGATGGAAAGGGAATGGGGAAGGGATGGAAAGGGAATGGTCAGTCGTTAGGATTGAGAATCCGGTAAGCTACGGCCGCCGCCGCCCCGGCGAGCACTCCGGCAAGGAGATAGACGGGAATCATCCACGCCGGGACCTGCCCGGCCAGCGCAAAAGCAAACCCCAGGGCGGGATTGCAGGCCCCGGCGGAAAACCGGCTCAACGCGCTGGCACCGGCATAATGCGACATCCCCACCGCCCCCCCGAACCACGTGTTGCCCAACTGCTGCCGGGCGGTGCGCACATGAAGAAACACAAAGGCCGTGAAACCCATGAAAAACGTCTCTCCAAAAAAAACCGGAAACCAGGGGCCTCCTGTATTCGCCACCGTGACGGCCCCGCCCGCGAGGATTCTGAAAAGCAGGAAAGCGGCGACCGCCCCGAGCATCTGCGCGGCAGCATATCGAAGCATTTCCCACTTGTCGAGCTGGCCCCGCAGCCACACCGCCACGCTGACCGCCGGATTGAAGTGCCCGCCGGAAATATATCCCAACGCATAAACTGCTCCCGCCAGCGCGGCTGCTGCCGCGAGGGGACTGCCGGAGAGCAGCGCCACGGCGCAAAAGCCAAACGTTCCGAGGAATTCCGCGAGGAGTTTGTTCATCGCGCCTCTGGTAGTGCGGCGGCGGGCGGCGTTCAAGAAGGATTGGCCGCGAAAGAATCACCAGCTTTCCATTGACTGTCCCGGCCTGGATGGCACAAAGCCCGCACCGGTGGCGCTTCCGTGCCGGATTTTCCTTGTTCTGCCATGAAAAAAACTCTCATCATCGGGGCCGGCGGCGTGGGCCGGGTCGTCGCGCACAAATGTGCCCAGCTTTCGCAGGACGTTTTTGGCGAAATCATGCTGGCCAGCCGCACCCAGTCGCGCTGTGATGCCATCGCGGCTGACATTCTGGCAAAAAAGGGCCATCAGATCCGCACTGGTTCGGTGGATGCCGATGATGTGGCCGCGACGGTCAGGCTGCTGCAGGAATTCAAGCCGGACATCCTGATCAATGTGGCCCTTCCCTATCAGGATTTGACCCTGATGGATGCCTGCCTTGAGGCAGGGGTCGACTACGTGGACACCGCCAACTACGAACCGCGCGATGTTCCCAAATTTGAATACCACTGGCAATGGGCCTACCAGGAGCGTTTTCAAAAAGCCGGGCTCACGGCGCTGCTGGGGTCGGGTTTTGATCCGGGCGTGACCAACGTGTTCTGCGCCCATGCGAAGAAGCATCATTTTGACAGGATTGACACCCTCGATATTGTCGACTGCAATGCGGGCAGCAATGGCCTGCCCTTTGCCACGAATTTCAATCCCGAGATCAACATCCGCGAGGTCACCGCCAGGGGCCGATTCTGGGAAAACGGGGCGTGGCAGGAGACCGATCCCATTTCCGTGGGCACCACCTTCGACTTCCCCGGGGTCGGGCCGAAGAAGATGTATCTGCTCTATCATGAGGAGCTGGAAAGCCTGTCCAAACATTTCCCGGAAGCCAGACGGATGCGCTTCTGGATGACCTTCTCGGACAATTACCTGACACATCTCCGCGTTCTGGAAGGCATCGGCATGACCAGCATCACGCCCATCAAATTCCAGGGCCAGGATATCATTCCGCTGGAATTCCTCAAGGCGGTGCTGCCCGACCCCGGCAGCCTCGGGGCCCTGACCAAAGGCAAAACCTGCATTGGCGATGTCATCAGCGGGGTGAAGGACGGCAAGGAAAAACACTACTTCATCTGGAACGAGTGTGATCACGAGGAATGTTATGCCGAAACCGGAGCCCAGGGCGTGAGCTACACCACCGGGGTGCCCGCGATGATCGGAGCCAAACAAATCCTTGAAGGCACCTGGAAAAAACCCGGCGTCTGGAACATGGAACAGCACGATCCGGATCCGTTCATGCGCGACCTGAACCGCTACGGCCTGCCATGGCAGGAAAAGGTGCTGGACCACAATCCGCTGGCTTCCGTCGGTTGATAACCGGTGGCCGTGCCCCTGGCCATTAGCGGTGAATATCCGCGCCCGCATTTGGGAAGGGCGCTGAAATGAAGGGGCAGAATTTTGGTGGGGAACGTTCCAAAGCCCTGTTTCGCAGAGCGAACGGCAGTTCCTCCCCCGGAGCAGGTTGATCGTCCGGAATTCTCCGCGGCGGGCCTTCCGTTCCATGAGTCACGGTTCCTTCCGCCCGCCCGCAGGCAGGATTCCGGCCAGCTCCGGGTTGCAGGGCCGCGCTTCCCGCCTTCAGCATACCAGATGAACCCACCCGTCCCTTTCCTCCGCAAAGTGGCCCTGGCAGAGGCGGTCTCCTACCTTGTGCTGCTGTGCATTGCGATGCCCTTGAAGTATTGGTTTGAACAGCCGCTGGCCGTTAAAATCACCGGCATGCTCCATGGACTGTTATTCATCGTTTTTTGCGTAGCCCTGCTGCGGGTCATGCGGGAAGTCCGCTGGCCCCTCGACCGCTGCTTCTTGATTTTCGTGGCTTCGCTTGTCCCTTTGATGCCGTTTTTTCTCGACCGCCGGATGCAGGAATGGGAGCGGGAGACGGCCTGAGGGATTTCGGGTAGACGCGGAACCGGATCGGAGGAATATTCCCCGCACCCCACTGCACGGCCCGAATTCCCTGACGGCCGCAGGCTTCCTGACCATGAACACCCCTTCCCGTCCTCTCTATTACGATTCCCACATGCACACTCCGCTGTGCAAACATGCGCATGGGGAACCGGAGGAGTATGCGGAAATGGCCCTGCAGCGCGGGTTGAAAGGCATCATTTTCACCTGCCACAGTCCGATGCCCGAAGGCTGGTGGCCTCAGGTGAGGATGGATATTTCCCAATTGGATGACTATCTTGCAATGGTGGAACGCACGAGGTCAACCTATGCCGGCAGGCTGGATGTCAGGGTCGGCATGGAGATGGATTTTTTCCCGGGATTTGAGTGGTGGGTGGAGTCTCTCAATGAACGCTGTGACTTCCATCACGTGCTGGGATCGGTGCATTTTTTTGGCAGCGATTACAAAACAAAATTCTGGAAGGGCGACCTCCTTGCCTTCCAGAAACAATACTTCACCCATCTCGCAGAAAGTGCGGAAACGGGTTTGTTTGATACCCTCGCCCACCCGGATCTGGTGAAAAATCTGCAGCCTGCGGACTATGAGTTCGACCGCCTCGCGGAACACCTCGGCGGATGTCTGGACCGGATTGCCGCGACCGGGGTGGCCATGGAATTGAATACTTCAGGCCGCCACAAAGCGGCCCCACAGTTCAATCCCGGCCCGGAAATGCTGGCCATGATGCGGGAGCGCCATATTCCGGTGGTGCTGGGCAGCGACAGTCATGTGCCGCGGCGGGTGGCGGCAGATTTTGGGGATGCGCTTGATGACCTGGAAGCAGCCGGCTACCAGAAAGTCTCCCATTTCCTCTCCCGCAAACGGCTGGACCTGAATATTGCCGACGTCCGTGCCAGTCTGGACCGGGCCGCAACGGAAGTGGCCGCCACCTGAGGGCGGGGCGGAGGAGATGTCAGGGAGCCGGTTTTTTGACCCGTAGTATCGCCTCGTTTCGCCGGTGCCGATGCTGGAATCGGTATAGCTGGTCAGTCCGGCAAGGCCGCTGACCGAGGCCGCCAGGGGAATCCCGGCACCGGGGCTGGTGCTGATCGCGCCGCTCGCGCTGGCTACCGCGCCGTTTTGTCAGGGTCAATGGGCCTGGGCGGACGACAAACGGCACCGTCGGATTTGCATTGGTTTGGGTAGTTGCGGCGGAAGGCGGGGGCGGCGACGTGCAGTTATGTTCTTCCGAATCCCCGCGTTCATTCTCATGGCCGCCGCCGGCCTGCCGCAGACCATCGCTGCCGGTTGGCAGGAAACCGCGCAGGTGGTGCCCGAACCGGTGCGCGAATTCCGGGCCTCGTGGGTGACGTCGGTTTACAATCTCGACTGGCCCAGCCGGCCGGGTCTCACCAAAGCAGTGCAGCAGCAGGAACTGCGGACCTTGCTGGATGCCGCCGCCAAACTGGGACTGAATGCGGTGCTGCTCCAGGTGCGGCCCGGCGGGGATTCGCTCTACGCTTCCAAGCTGGAACCATGGTCCTCCGTGCTCACCGGAAAATCAGGCGGCGATCCCGGCTATGATCCGCTGGCGTTTGCGGTGGAAGAAGCGCACCGGCGGGGATTGGAGCTTCATGCCTGGTTCAATCCCTTCCGCGCCAGAGTCGGCAAGGCGGAGCTGGATCCACAGCACTGGACGGTGCAGCATCCCGAATGGTTGCGGGGAAAGAATGCCCATTGGTATATGGATCCTGGCCTTGCCGAAGTCCAGTCCCACGTCCTGGCCGTGTGCCGCGATGTGGTGAGCCGATATGACATCGATGGCATTCACATCGACGATTATTTTTATCCCTATCCAGTATTCGGCCCGGGAGCGGTCCGGTTGGAACCGTTGCTCGGGGACGAGAATCAATGGGCCAACCAAGGCAGGGGGCAGTCTCTCGCGGACTGGCGGCGCGATAACATCAACCGCTTTGTAAAATCACTTTATGATATGACCAAATCGCTGAAGCCCGCCGTGCGTGTGGGCATCAGTCCCTTTGGCATTTGGCAGCCAGGCATCCCGGAGGGAATCGAAGCCAGGGTAAATGCCTATGATCACCTCTATGGCGACTCAAGGCGCTGGCTCCAGGAAGGCTGGTGCGACTACCTCGCCCCGCAGTTGTATTGGCCGATCCAGCCGGCCAGGCAGAGTTTCACCGCGCTGATGGAATGGTGGCAAGCCCAGTCAAAGGGCCGGCCGGTCTGGCCAGGCATGGCGGTGGACCGGGTTGCCAGCACCAAGGAACCGCAACTGCCCCTGACAGAACTGAATGATCAGATGAACGTAATGCGGCGGGTGGCTCCAGCCCCGGGTTGCCTCTTCTGGCGCATTCAATTTCTCGCAGCCGACGGGCGCGGCGTGGCCACCCGGCTCCGGGATCAGTCCTTCGGGCAGCGTGCCTTGCCTCCTCCGGCCGCATGGCTGGGTCCTGACTCCCCGGGCAAGCCTTCCGGAGATATCAGGACCACCCAGGCCGGCCTGACCCTAACATGGCAGGCTTCGGCAGGAGCGGCCGTCCGGTGGTGGGCGGTGCAGACTTCCCGCGGGGGCCAGTGGACCATGGAACCGCCGGTTTTTGCCAGCCCTCAGCCCACCCTGTCCCTGTCCTTGCCCATGGAGGCGGTGGCCATACGGGGGATCAGTGCCTCAGGGATTGCCGGGCCCCCTGTGACTTGGACTTCCCCCTGACGCCGGGGCCGCAGCGGCTGCGACCGTCCCCATGCCCGTCCGGGCGATTTTGCCAGGGTTTCAGGAATAACGCCGACGGCGGAACATCAACAAAAAACCAACCCCAGCCAGCATGGTGGCCCCGATGGTTTCCGGCACTGCCACCGGCTCATTGATCACCACTGGCTGGATGGACGGCAGCGGTTCCTTATGGAGAATCTGCGGCTCCTGCCCAACGAGCGTTCCTGCCATGCTGCTCAAAAAGCATAAAAAAAACAGGAGACGGTGAAGAGCTGGGGGGGGCATAACGAGCAGCAAATTAGCGCGTGACCGGGGGCGACGTCAAATGTTTCCCCGTGTCAATTTTGTAGGGAATTTCCCCAATACTTTGAATCTGCAGGTTTCAACGCTGCCCTTTGTGCCTCCACTGACGGAGTGCCTGCACCCTGGCCGCCCCCCTGCCCCAGGAATGAGAGTCTCTGATGGCCAACGTGATGTAGCGTTTGGCAGCCCGGCATGCCCGCCTCAAATCATGGCCATTTGCCAGATTGGCGGCAATCGCACTGGAATAGGTGCAGCCGGTGCCGTGGGTGCTGACGCCCCGGATGAAAGGGGCAGAAAGCGACAGGCAGCCCTCCGCGTCGACCAGCACATCGGTGGCTTCGTCGGCGGCCAGATGCCCCCCCTTCAGCAACACCGCACAGCCGTATTGGGCCTGAAGTTTCGCGGCCGCCGCCGCGAGGTCGGCAGCCGTGCTGGGTTTAAAACCGAGGAGCACGGCCGCTTCGTCCAAATTGGGGGTGATCACCGTGGCCATAGGAAAAAGGATCTTCTCATAAGCCGCAGTCGCATCTGGCGTGATCAGGGGGTCCCCACTGCTGGCCACCATCACCGGGTCGACCACCAGCATCGGCCGCCGGCGGGAGGGCATCGTCTGCAAGGCCCCGGCCACTATCCGGATGATTTCGGCATTGTAGAGCATGCCAGTTTTGACGGCCGCGACCGGGTAAGCTTCCAGCAGAATGCGGATCTGATCGGCGATCACCTCTGCAGGCACGGCATGAATCAAACTGACATGGCCCGGAATTTCACTGACCACGCAGGTGACTGCGGTCAACCCATGAACGTGGTGGGCCGTGAAGACCTTCAAATCGGCCTGCAGACCGGCCCCCGCGCAGGAATCACTGCCGGCAATGGTGAGGACAACGGGAACGGCAGCACAGGAAGCAGACATCCCGACCTGTGACGCGGGGAAAGAGGTTCATCAAGCCGGAGCCGCTTTCCCCGTGCATCACCGGATAATCCATGCCATGTCCGGAAATCCGGCCGGAATGTCCTGTCCGGATCCTGACTCATTTCTCCTGTGAACCCCGCCCCTGCTGAATTGCCCGGACTTGAGGTGTCCGTGGACGACGTCATGTATATGCCCAGCCTGGATGCCCCGGCGGACCGGCCGTTTCCTTTTGTCTATTTCATTACCATCCGGAACCGTTCCCGGACCACGGTGACCGTCAAGGCGCGCAAGTGGGTGGTGCGGCAAAAAAATGGCGAAACCATCGTGGTGGAAGGCGACGGCGTGGTGGGTCAGTTCCCCCGGCTGGAGCCCGGCGGGGAATTTTCCTACAATTCCTGCCACACCATCAGCCAGGACAGCGAAGCCACCGGAGCCTATTTTGCCGAAGACGATGCCGGAAAGCAGTATTTTGTCAGGATTCCCCCATTCCTGTTGGAATTGCCGCAGTGGGTTTAGGCGCGGGAAGGAAGGGAAAAGGGAAAAGGGAAAAGGCTAAAGGCCAAAGACCAGGGAGCAAAGCTTCCGGCTACTTGTCACGGCACCCGGAATACTTTGCTGGTGTAGGGACATTTGACCTTGGTGCCGGTGGGAATGCCGGTCACGTCGACCTGTTGGCGTTTGTCGGAAAAAGGACTGTAGACATACCCCTGCTTGCCGGGAATAACGATTCCGAACGGAAGATCTTCCCGTTTGGCCGGGGCGGCAGGTTTGACTGGTCCAGGAGCAGGCTGGCCGGACGCCTTGGGTTTTTCAAGGGACAGCTCCGGAGCAGGTTCTCTAACGGTTGATCTGTCCACCGGCGGCGGCGGTGTCAGGTCCACCCGGGTCTGGGAAGGATCCCGGGGCAGCGTGGGATCCTCAGGATCCAGTATGCCCGATTGGGAGCGGTCCAGGTTTTCCCCTCCGCTGAAATACCCACGCACTCCGGAAAAGAAACCCGGCTGCGGCACCCCCTCGGGAGACAGCGCGGCGGACTGGGGATGCCATCCGAAGCCCTTTTCGATTTCACTGACCACCCCTGACATCCTACGCGCCATGGAAGGCGGATACGCCACGTTGAAGCCAGCCGTTGCCCCGTTTCCCAGAATCACTTTTTCAAAGAACTCCGCTCCATCGCTCGTAACCCCGGCAAGGACAAAGGCATAGGGAGTCCGGCGCTGAAAGTCGATCCGGCGACCACGCAGATGCAAAGCCTCGCGCCAGGCGCCCTCCAGCGGATCTCCGGGGCCCGGGACGAGGGTAGTGCCCCATGCTTTCAGGACCATGAGTCCGTCTTCGGAGACAAACCGGCAACTGCTGCCTTTGCGGGGATCACTTTGGGCCCGCATCACGGGTGGGATGGGCACTTCGAAGGCAAAACGCTGGTTGAAATAAGTCGTCCATTGGTCATAAACCGGACGAAGCGCTGCCGGGCCCGCAGGACGCTGGGCCATGGCCGGGACAGGGCAGGCCAAAACGGCCAAGGCCAGTCCTGCGGTGCAGCCGTGAAGAAATAAACGAGACAGGATCTGGGGATTCATGGGGTTGGCAATCAGCGGCGTCTTGGATGGTGTCCGGAGGGATTTATTCATGCCATGTGGAATCCGGCCGGTCCGGCACCGGCCTACAGCGCGTTGTGCCGGCGGAGGAAGGGCACGAGTTCATCGACGCCAAAATCTGCCAGGACCTCCCCATCCCAGTCCATCGTCGGGGCCTTGGACTGTCCTGACAGATCAATCATGGCCTGCATGGCGGCGGAATTGCCGGAGACAGTGATTTTTTCGTAGGGCAGATGGTGGGAATCGAGGTATTCCAGCACCTCATCACACCAGGGGCAGCCGGTCTTCACGTATAGCAGGGGGATTACTTTTTCCATGCCACAACTAAAGTGCGGAGGAACCGGGCTGCAAGGTCATTCCACCCGGCCCCCGGGACCAGGCGGCGGAAGCCGGGCAAAGGCCGCAAGAGCCTCCGGCAGCGCCTTGGCCCGGTAGGCAAAAAGGGATTCCAACTGCTTCCTGACAAACGGCCGCGCCACCCGGCTGAAGGGATCCAGCGGCAGCGCCCAATGCACGGTGTCCTGCACTTCGGTTCCTTCCGCCTCCGGTAGAAAAACATGCCGGTGCCGCCAAAAACGGAAGGGGCCCGCGGCCTGGCCATCCACAAACGAATGGCCTGGTTGCACCTGGAGAATCTCCGTCACCCACCTCAACTTTACCCCTGGCAGCACCCTGACCCGGTGCGTCAGGATCTGCCCGGGGTAGACGGGGCCGTCCAGCGGACCCGCCTCAAATCCGGCCTCAGGCGGAGTCAGGGCGGGCAGATTGGAAGCATCCGAAAAAAAGCGCCACACCAGGTCCACCGGGTATGGCACCACCTGGGAGAAGAAGAATCGTTGAACCTGCATGCCTCAAGAACGCCCGACGACGGGTCAGGACGAGGGCAAACTTTCGTTTCAACCGGCTTCCGGCCTCTCCACGATGCCGCGTTTCACGGCCGCAATCAATTCGTGGAATACCCGGGTGGCCGGAATTGAGTCATCACTGACCAAGTGGGGAAAATCCCCCGCGAGCACGGGCCAGTCGTAGCGGTCCTCCGGGATGCGGCCATGACTGCCTTTCACAAGGCTGGCATCCAGCGGGATGACATCCATCAAATATCGCATACCGGCCTTTTTCTTCAGCAGGCGTTTACCAACTTCGAACTTGGGGTGCTTGAAAGCAGGGTCGAGGAAAAGCTCCACCGGATCATATCCCGGCTTGCGGTGGATATCCACGCAGCGCGCAAAATCCGGGGCCAAGGCGTCATCCATCCAATAATAGTAAGTAAACCAGCTATCCTTGTCAGCCAGACAAATCAGCTCGCCGCTGCGGGGATGGTCAAGGCCGATGGAAGCCTTCCAGACCCCGTCAATGACGCTCTCTACCCCGGGCACGGCCGAGAGCACTTCGCGCACCTGCGGCAGGATCGACAGGTCATTGACATAAACATGAGCGACCTGATGGTCGGCAAGGGCGAAGGCCTTGCTGGCCCCGCAGTCCAGCAGTTCGAGGCCCAATTCCTCCCGGATCGTGATCCAGCCGTTCTCCCGCAGCACGCGGTTCAAATGCACCGCCCGGTTGACCGCCGTAATGCCGTATTCCGATAGCAAGACAACCCGGATGGCCCGGTGTTTGTAAAATTGGATCAGGTCGCCGACAATGCGGTCGATGGCCCGCAGATCCTCCGCTATCGCCGGATCGTCCGGGCCCAGACGCTGCAGGTTGTAATCAAGATGGGGCAGATACACCAGGCTCAGGTTGGGCCAGTATTTGTCCTCTGTCCATTTGGCGGATTCCGCGATCCATTCCGAGGAGGCGATCCCCGCCAGCGGCCCCCAGAAGGAAGGAAAGGGAAAGTCACCGAGATCCTCCTTGATGCGGTCGCGCAGGCCGGGCGGACTGGTGTAGATATCAAATACCTTGCTGCCGTCTGCGGGATAGGCGGGCCGGGGGGTGATGGAATAGTCGGCCGTGGAATACATGTTATACCACCAGAAAAGCTTGGCCACGGTGTAGCCGGGGTATTCGCGCTTCAACACATCCCAAAACTTTTCCCCCTTCACAAGATGGTTGCTCTGCTTCCACATCTGGACCTCTGCCTGCTCCCGGTTATACCACCCATTGGCCACGATCCCGTGATCGGACACCCGGCGTCCCGTCAGGAATGTAGTCTGCATCGTGGTGGTCACCGCCGGCAGCACCGGCCGGATGGGGGCAATCTGCTTGTGCTTGAGCCACGCCAGAATGTTGGGCGTGGTTTCCGCGCTGATATGGCGGGCTGTCAGGCCGACGACGTTGAGAATGGCTGCGCGGCTCATGAAAATCAGGTCAGGGCGGGCACTCCAGGGAGCGCCCGGCGGCGCAGCCACTCAAGGGACTGGTGCACCAGGCCATCGTCCATTTCATGCACCTCGCGGGCTTCCCCCGGGGCCGTGACCAGGGTGATGCAAAGTTCGCCGCCGAGATGTTCCCGGAATTCCTCAAGGCCGCGCAGCACCACCAGTTTGCCGGAGGCATCGGTAGTCAGGAGTTCGTCAGCCCAGAGGCTGAAGCCCACCTGCTCCATCAGGGCAAGAATGCGGTCCCGGTCGGCTGCCGTGAGCAATCCTGACAAACAGGCATACTGCAGGTCTGCCGCCATGCCGATGGCCACCGCCCGCCCATGACTGACCCTGAATCCTGACAATTGTTCCAGTTTGTGCGCGATCCAGTGGCCGAAATCGAGGGGCCGCGCGGAACCGAATTCAAAGGGGTCGCCTCCCGTGCAGATGTGCTGCACATGCAGTTCGGCACTGCGTTGGATCACCCGGTGCAGAATGGCCGGATTCAGCCCCGCCAGCCCGGCGGCCGCATGTTCCATCTCCCGGAAAAAGGCGGCATCCCGGATCAGCGCCACTTTGATGGCTTCAATCACCCCGTCGCGCCGGTCCGCCGCTGGCAGGCTTTCGAGAAAGCCGAAATCATTGATCACGGCGAAGGGCACGCAAAAGGTGCCGACCCAGTTTTTTTTGCCAAAATGATTGACCCCATTTTTGACCCCGACCCCGCCATCGGCCTGACTCAACGTGGTGGTCGGCATCCGGACGAGGCGGATGCCCCGGTGGGCAGTGGCCGCCGCAAAACCGACCAAATCCAGCAGGGCCCCACCACCGACGGCAATAACGTAGCTATGCCGGTCGATTCCGGCATCGTGGATGGCGGCCCACAGGGTCCCCACCAGAGACCAGTCATTCTTGCAGGGTTCGCCTCCGGCAAGGATCCGCAAATCCGCCAGCACCAGCAGGCCGTCCTGCGCGGCAAACCAGTCGTGGATGGCCGCTTCGAGGCCCGGCTGGCCCCGCGCCACCGCTTCTTCCAGCACAATCAGCACCCGGCGCACCCGGGTGGCTTCGGCTTCGACCGGGCACAGCACATCACGCAGGAGGGTCTGGGCAGGGTCAAAGACGCCCTCCGTGAAGAAAACACGGTGCGGGAGGGAGAGGGAAACGCGGCGCTCAATCATGAACCAATGACAACGGAGGGGGGACCGTTGCCCTTACGTTGCGGCGTATTTTCGTTGGAGCAACCGGCACAGCGGCCAAAGCGACAGACAAATCAGGGCCACCAGCCAACGGTCGGGCCGCAGCACCAAAATCAGCAGGGCATCCAGCAGCGGCAGGGCCGCCAGCATTTCCCCCACCCAGCGGCCCACGCTCCATCCTGGCCGCAGCCGCTTCAGGAATCCTCCGCCCGGCCGCGACTCCCGCCGCGCCAGCAGGCTCAGGGCAATGATGTAAGCCCACAGGACGCCCGCTGCCCCCAAAACGGCGGCGGGCGGTGGCTCCCACAGCCCAAAAACCTGCGCCACGGCCAGCACAAGGAGGGCCCGGCAGGCTCCCATGACCACCACGCTCCAAGGGGTTTCCTTATGCCAGAAATCGTAAATCAGGATGGCTGCGGCAAGGAGTGACGGCATCACGAATGGAGCAAGGAAGGGATAGGACCGGTCGTGACTTCCAAATTGAATCACCACCAAAAAGAACCAGCCGGCCAACATCTGGCACCCGCCCAGCAACCAAACGGCGCGTTCAGAAATGACTCCGGAGGGAATGAGCCGGTCCGGCTTGTGGGCGCGATCCCAGCGGGCATCAAAGGCGTCGTTCAGCGTGCAGCCTCCTGCATACAGCAGGGTGCCGCCGAGGAGAGCCAGCCATAACATCAGGGGCAGCCCCCTCTCGAAAACCATCATGTCCGCCAGTGCGGGGGGGCTTCCGCCGGCCACCACCCACGCCATCAGCACATTGGACCACACCGTGGGCACATTGGGCACCCGGGCCAGAGTCAGGATCTGATGGAATGACGGCATGGATTCAAGTGTCAGGACCTGCGGGTCAATACACCAGCACGCCCGATACCGGGACGCCGGCAGGAAGCAGTTGGCGTCCGTTGAGGAAACCCAGTTCCACAAGAAAGGTCATCCCGGCCAGTTCCCCGCCCAGACGCAGCACCAATTCCGCCGCCGCTGCCGCCGTGCCCCCGGTCGCCAGCACATCATCCACCACCCAGATCCGTTCTCCCGGTGCCACGGCATCGGCATGGATCTCAATATGATTGGAACCGTATTCCAAATCGTAGGAAACCCCTTCGGTCCGCCACGGCAGTTTGCCTTTTTTCCTAACTGGGATGAATCCGCATCCCAGACGGTCCGCGACCGCAGCGGCGAAAATAAACCCACGGGCATCAATCCCCACGATTTTAGAGACTCCCTGCCCGGACACCGTTTCTGTCAGGGCATCAATGGTGCGGCGGAACAATGCGCTGTCTGACAAGAGCGGTGTGATATCCTTGAACACGATTCCCGGAGCCGGGAAATCAGGCACATCGCGGACAGCAGCATGGAGGGGAGCGAGGTCGGTGGTGATCATGACAGTCCCATCATGATGGCCTGCCGCGCCCCGTGCAACGGATCCGGCAGTTTTCATATCCCGATGCCCCGATAGGCGTGACCTTCGTTCTGATCGATTCGTTCGGGGCGGCCTTTGTCGTGATAAATCATTTGGGTATGGTCCACGCCCATGAGGTGCAGGATGGTGGCATGGAGGTCGTGGACATGGAGTTTGTCCTGCACGGCGCGGAGGCCCAGTTCATCGGTCTGTCCGATGGAGTAGCCGCCCTTCACGCCACCGCCGGCCCACATCATGGAAAACCCGGTGGGATTGTGGTCGCGGCCGTTGCCTTTTTCCGACATGGGAGTGCGGCCGAATTCGCCGCCCCAGATCACGAGGGTTTCATCGAGCAGCCCGCGGGATTTCAGGTCGCGGATCAGGCCGGCCACGGGTTTGTCCATCTCGCCGCAGAGGCGGGCGTGGTTTTTTTCGATGTCGCTGTGCGAGTCCCACTTGCTGCCGGCCCCATGATAGAGCTGGACAAAGCGCACGCCGCGTTCGGTGAGGCGGCGGGCCAGCAGGCACATGCGGCCGAAGTTCTGCGTCTGGGCGCGGTCCATGCCATACGTCTGTTTGGTGGCTTCGGTCTCCTGACTGAGATCGACTGCTTCCGGGGCGGTGGCCTGCATGCGGTAGGCCAGTTCCATGCTGCGGATCCGGGCATCGAGATCGGAATTTTCCTCCCGCGCCAGCCGGTGCTTTTGGTTGAGCGATGCAAGGAAGTCCAGTTTGCCCTGCTGGCGCTGAGGCCCCATGCTTTTGGCAGGGTGGAGATTGGCAAAGGGTTGTGGACCGTCATCCAGCAGGGTGCCCTGATAGACGGCGGGCATGAAACCGCTGCCCCAGTTGCGCACCCCATTGACCACCTGGGCATCGCTGTCCTTCAACACCACAAAAGCGGGAAGGTTCTGGTTTTCGGTGCCCAGTCCATAACTGACCCAACTGCCCAGAGAGGGCCGTCCTCCGATGATGGAGCCGGTATTCATCTGGCAAACCCCGCCGGCATGATTGATGCCGTCGGAAACACAGGACTTGATAACACACCAGTCGTCCGCCAGTTCCGCCATGTGGGGGATCCAGTCGGAGAACCACTGTCCGCTTTGCCCATATTGTTTGAAGGTGCGTTTGGAACCCAGCAGCGGAGCCCCGGCTTCCCCCATGGCGGTGATGACGCTGCCAAAACTTTCCGGCAGCGGCTTGCCTTCGAGCTGGTTGAGCACGGGTTTGGGATCGCAGAGATCGAGGTGGCTGGGACCGCCTTCCATGAACAGAAAAATGACGCGCTTGGCCGTGCCGGGCAGTTGAGGCAGGCGGGGCTGCAACGGATTGACAGCCGTTCCCTTCTGGCCTAGGGCCGCGAGGACATTGCGGTTTCCCATGATGGAAGCGAGTGCAACGGCTCCGAATCCGGCTCCGCCCCTGCGCAGGAAATCGCGGCGGGTGGTGAGGAGTTCGTGGTGGGGCGGACGGTTCATGGCAGATAAAGAAACTCGTTGGAATTGATCAACACGTGGAAGAGATCCGCGAGCGCTTCCACCCGGGGGAGATCCTCCGGAGGGGCCGCGTTGGCGAGTTGCGGTGGTTTGATCCACTTGAATAAGGCATTGTCAGGAACCGTGAGGGCAGAGCCGGAAAAATCCACCA
Organism: Verrucomicrobiales bacterium; assembly: GCA_038210825.1. Lineage (GTDB taxonomy): Bacteria > Verrucomicrobiota > Verrucomicrobiia > Verrucomicrobiales > V1-33 > CAIZWU01. Next base: position 10,805 of record JBBQWG010000049.1, on the reverse strand, counting down.
GGGTTCCCGCCGCCGGAGCGGTGCGGCCGGGCAGCAGGCTGGCGGGCAGAGTGGAGCCATTGCCCAGGACCAGGCGCAGGATGCCGCCACTCCAGTGGTGGCTGTTCTGGGCATCCCGGCCGCCGAGCACGAGGGTCCGTTCGGGATTTATATATCCACCCCCGAGGACATGGGGAATCCGGGCATCCTGCACCACCGCGGAGTGGTCGGAAAGATCCCTGACAAGAAATCGGACATTCCCGCCGTAGCTCCGGCCAGGCAGCGTTTCGGGGGAAACCACGGCGGCCACATAAACCGGCTTTTTCAGCGGAACCTTCAAGCCTGACGCCACCACATCCAAAGTCAGGGCGGCCTGGAAATCATCGCCATTCAGTTGCATGATCAGTTGTCCCGCCCCCAGCTTTGACTTCGTGCCGGTGACGCCAAGCGCCCAACCCCGGGTAGCCTGATCACCGTTCCAGCGCGAGACAATGGTGCGGACCGAAGCGTCAGGATAGAGGGATTCCAGATAGACCATGGCCTCCACAAAAAAGGCGCTCTGCTCCGGAGCCGCCGTGCGGGCGAGGAGTTTTTCATGGGCCGTGGCCGGTTGGAAAACGGCGGTGGACCCGCCGGGTTTGGCGGCACCGGGGAACCACTGGCCGGCATCCATCAGCGCGCCCGGTTCCACTGCGGGGGGCGCGGCAGCGCGGGCAGATTCAATGACCGCTTGTTGGGAGGCAAGAAAAGCAGCCGCTTCTTCGACCTCCCCGGCACTGGCAGGGCGGCCCAGCACCCTGACAAAGGCCCGGGCCGCGTAGTCCGGTCCCGACGCCGAGGAGTCCTCGTTGAAGAGCCGGCTGGCCATCGCTTTGGCGCGTTCCATGGGCCAGTCCCCATTGACCATCAGCAGGCTTTGCAGGGCGGTATTGGTGGCATCGCGTTTGGCCACACTTTGGAATCCGGGCGGGGCATCAAAACGGGTCAGGAATTCATCCGGGGAATTCCGGTGTTTGCGGGTGAAAATGGATGGATAGGGTTTCAGTCCTTCCTCCGCCGGTCCGGCGTCCTTGGCCTTCAACTCGCCGGACAGCTGCAGCAGGGTATCCCGTGCCTGCTCGGCATCGAGGCGTTGCGCACGAAAACGCCAGAGCAGCTTGTTTTCCGGATCCACTTCATTCGAGCGTGGCGTGGAGGCCACCATGGAACTCTGACGCCACGCTGCCGAGAGCAGAATCTGCCGGTGCAGCCACTTGAACCGCCAGCCGTTTTCAATAAACCCTGCCGTCAACCAATCCAACAATTCCGGATGGGAGGGTTCCTCACCCAGCCTGCCAAAATCGCTGGTGTTGCCTGACAAGCCGCGGCCGAAATGATACTGCCACACCCGGTTCACGATGACGCGGGTGGAAAGCGGATTGGCCGGATCGGTAATCCAGTTGGCAAGCGCGGTGCGGCGGCCGGTGGAGTTGCGTTCCCGGAGGGGTTCGAGTTTCAGCTCCCCCGGCGCCAGAATGGTCAGGAAGCCCGGCTCGATCACCGTTTCCCCCCGGCGGGATTTCAGTGTGGTGGGCGGGGAATCCATACCCACGTCGGTGGCCACAAAGGCGGGCTGCAGCGGCTTGGGCTTGCTGGCGAGGAAGGGTTGGTAGGCGGCCCATGCGGCGGATTTGGGCTTCAATTTGTCGAGGGCACGACCCACTTCCACCTCCACGCGGCGGTCCATTAGATACACCACCTGTTTTTCGTAAGGGGTGCGGTCTGCAGCATCCTTCGCTTTCATCGCCTGCACTGCGGGCGGAAAGTATCCCGTGGCTTTGCTGACCCCGCCCTTGCGCGCTTCCGCGCACTCGGCTTCCCACGCGCCCCGCGCATCGGCAGACTCGGCCTCCCAAGCCGCCATGGCCACGGCGTGGGCCGTTTTTTCCGGCTGCCTGGCGAGCGGCAAATCATCACGCCACAACATCGGTTCAAAAAACGAACGGAAACGATAATAATCTTTCTGCAGGATGGGATCAAACTTGTGGTCGTGGCATTCCGCGCATCCCACACTCAGGCCGAGGAAAAGTTCCCCAGTTAAACCTGCCATTTCCTTGACGATATTGTCGCGGTGCGTTTCGGCGTCGACCTGATTCCATTCGTAAATGCCGTGGCGCAGGAAAGCAGTGCCGATCAGGATGTCAGGATCTTCCGGATTCAGTTCGTCTCCGGCGAGTTGTTCGCGCACAAACTGATTGTAGGGTTTGTCGGTGTTGAAGGACTTGATGACGTAATCCCGGTAGGGCCAGGCATCGGGACGGTAGGCATCCTCGCGGTAGCCGTCCGACTCCGCATATCGCACCAAATCCAGCCAGTGCTGCCCCCAACGCATCCCGTAGCGGGGGGAGGCCAGCAAATCATCAACCAGCCTTTCATAAGCATCCGGACGCTGGTCCTGCAACCAGGCCTCCATCTGTTCCGGCGTCGGCGGCAGTCCGTGGAGATTGAAATAAAGCCGGCGGCCCAGTTCGCGGCGTTCCGCCTCCGGAGCCTGGGGCAGTCCCGCCTCCTGCAGCTTTTTCAACACAAACCGGTCCACCTCATTCCGGACCACTCCCGTGTCAGGATCCACCTCCGGCGGGGTGACTTTCCGGAGCGGCTGGAAGGACCACCACGCGCGTTCCTCCGCAGAAAATTCGCCGGGTTTCCGGGCCGCCACCACTTCAGCCGCAGGCCACGGAGCCCCCATTTCAATCCATCGTTTCAGGTCCTCGATTTGATGATCCGGCAGTTTGCCATCGGGCGGCATTTCGTAATCCGGATCGGTATAACTGATGGCCCGGTAGAGGTGCGACTTCCCGGCATTGCCCGCCACGAGAGCGGGTCCGGACTCCCCGCCTTCGATCAAATAGCCCAGATTATCGACCCGCAGCCCGCCCTTTTGCTTTTTCTCCCCATGGCATTGATAGCAATTCTCCGCCAGCACGGGCCGGATCTTCGATTCAAAAAACCGGATGGCCTCCGGGTCCGGAGCCTCTGCCGCCACGGACGCTGCCGGAAAAGCCAGCCACAGCGCCGCGCAGGCAGTTCGAAGGAAAAAATGAGGCATGAGTGGGTTCATTACGGGGAGTATAAGGCCGGAAACGGTTCTTTTTGGACAAAAAAGTTTCTCCCGTCTCAAAAAGCGCCCAAGCTGCGCCACCAAACCCATCCATTTCCTCCGCATTGAGGGTCGGGAAAAATCACGCCGGCTCCTGTCGTTTCGCGGGCTGAAGGGAACTGCTCTGACGGAATTTCTGAACGCCGACACCAATGGAATGGTGACGCTGATCATCTGCCGGGTGACGGATGAGACGGCGCGGTCCGGCCTCGTCCATGCCTTCGCCACCAAGGAAAACGGCAGCAACACGCCGCCACTGCTCCGGGTGAAACCACGTGAGCAGTGAGTCATTCCAGCACCGTCCGCCAGCGGGAGAGAAAAGCTCCTAACCTCACAGGCCCGCCGTCGGCGGCGTCAGGTTTTCAGGTGCTTCCCCACCACGGCCATGGTTTCGGCCTGGCGTTTCTCCACCAAAGCCCGTGCCGCCGCCACTTTTGATTTGGCTGCCGCCGGGTCATGGACCATGGCCAGCACTGCGGGCACCAGCCGGGCCTTGTCCTCTTCCTTGTCAAAATCGAAGAGCCAGTCGCCCAAGCCGATGTCACGCCACATGAATCCTTTGGTGGTCTGTTCCTCGAAGCGGCAGACGATGGCGGGAATCCCATTGCCGATGCACATGATCGGGGAATGCATCTCGAGGCCGAAGAGGCCGGCGCTGCGCCGGTAGGTGCTGAGCGCTTCGTCCGTCAGCCAGAACTGTTCTCGCCATACCACGCGGGGCCTGACATCTTCCGGCAGCTTGTCGATGATCCACTCCTTGCCCACGGCCATCTGGCTCTTGTCTTCAGGACAGACGAGGCCCTTCATCGGGGTCTGACGGACGAGGGCCACGATGGCATCCCGCAGCGGGGCATGATCGCGGTCGGCCATTTCCGCATTGCGGGCCGCCCGTTTTTCGTTCCGGACACGGCCTGTCACCATCAGCCAGTAGGGCGTGAACCGCAGCCTTGGGATGCAGCAGACAAACTTCCCGTCCTCCAGTCCGTTTGATTTCAGGAAATCCTCCGCCGCTTCATCATGGAGCAGGTCGCAGGCAAAGGCCCCATCCGGTCCGAACTCCATGATCGGACAGGTGACCCCTTCCGACTTTGCCCGCTCCAGGGAAACGGTGTCGCGGAAAAAGACAAACTTGGCCTGGCTCAGCAAATCCTTGTCGTTCCCTGACAAAAAGGAGCCATGGGTGATGCCATAAACCCCGAACGGCTTTCCAAGGTGTTTGATCCAGGCGGCCACATCTCTGGCCGCCACGAGGGAGGGCCCCGAGCCATGCAGCAGAAAATCCGCCCATGCCAGGGCCGCTTCCAGCTCCGGATTGGAGGCGACACCATCCGCCCCGATGTTTCCTTTTACAATCTTCAGTTTGGGAAACCGGCGGTGCTCCATGGCGATTACTTCCTGGGACAAATCCCCGGAGGCCCAGAGCACCACCTCCGCCTGCGGAAGTTGTTTTTCAATCAGAGCCAGCACCCCCGGGGTGTGCGCGATGTCGCCGATATTGACCACCTGCCACGAGGAACGCAGCAGGATGCGGGGAGCGCGGTCACCCGGAGCCGCGCCGGCCATGGAAACCAGAGCAGCGGCAAAAGTGGTCTGGCAAAAGGATCGGCGGTTCATATGGCAGGAGAGTGGGCAGATCACGTGGCAAGGACACTGGAGCTTGCGGAAAATACTGCCCCGGCTCCAGCATGAAATTAAATAACGGAACCTGCGGATTATTCCGGTGTCGGCGTAGCTTTCGACTCGGGCAATTTGGCGGCCAGCCGGTCCTTGAGCTTTTTAAATCCCGCGCGCATTTCCTCCGGAGTGCCGAGGGCGAGGGCGGCTTCATATTCGAAATGCAGGCCCGGGGTGATGGCGAAGGTAACGACCGGAGCAAAATACGAACAGGCTCCGGGAGAGGTGGAAGCAGCGCCATAACGGTAGCAGGTCAGCTCCCTGGCAATGGGGGAAAACAGCGCTATTCCGCTATTGCGGTCATTGACCCACGCCGCCCAGCCTTCCGGAATGCGGCGGGATTCATTCGGCCACCCGGGCTGGGATTTTGTCAGGGGAGCATCGGTCCAGGGCTGATCCCCCTGATAGATCACCATGTTGCCGTAGGCGGGATTGATGAACACGGCGGGAACTTCCTGGTGGACGGCGGGATGGGTTTCCGTTCCGCGATAACGGAAACTGAACCGGATGATGGCCATCGCTCCTTCAAGGCGGATGTGCTGGGACATTTCGCACTCCGGAAGCAGCTCGCCACCCGCCCAGTTGCGGGGCCTGACGCGGGCCCGGAGGGAGGTTTTGTCATGGGTCAGTTCCAGCACTTCCGAAGCCTTGTGCTGGTAGTTGCCGCCCTGCACCGGATTCCAGCGCCATGGCTGCTTGTCCCAGACCGATCCATCCTGCCGCCCATAATAACTTTGCTGGACGAGCCGGCCGTGGTCAAAATGATCAAGGAGGTTTTCCCCGGCTCCGCTGCGGGAAAACCAGGCGATGCCGGCTCCCGATGCTTTTTTGATCCCTAGCCGGACCTCGCCGTTGTCGATAAAAACCCACTCGGAAGGCAGGGGCTCAGCGGCCCCCAGACTGGACGTCAGTGTCAGGATGGCGGCAAGCACCGCAGTCAGGAATCCTGGCTGATGTCCGGTGAGGGCTCTCAATATCATGCTCATGATACGTTATGAATTTATCAATGTGCTGCGGGTTTTGCCTCCGGCTAACCCGCGAATTCGGCAAAGCAGGAGTCGCCAGGGGTCCGGCGGGTTAGCCGGAGGCAAAACCCGCAGCACATTCATGGATCAGCGTTTCAGTCCGGGGTTGTCAGGTTTCCTGGCAGGCTGGGCTGCAGGCAGCGGGCCGGCGAGCGGCGGCGTTTCGAAGAACTTTCCATCATCCACCAGCCGCGGATCGCCAGTGCGGGCGAGTTCGGCGAGGAGGCGCTTTTCCAAACCGGCTTTCAAGGCTGCCTGGGCAGGATCTTCCGCAAGGTTTTGGGTTTCGTGGGGGTCGGCTTTCAGGTCGTAGAGTTCATACTTGGGGCGGCGGCCGTAAACCCATTCATAATGCTTTTTCCATTCAGGCGTATTCCGCATTTTCACGAGCCACGCCTTGGTGGGACCGGCATCTTCGTCAGGATGGGTGAGGCGGGTTTCGTTTTCCAGTCCCTCCTGCGGCAAGACCGCTCCATCGGCGAGTCCGTAAGCATCCCCGAGCGGCCAACGGTCCGGGCGGAAGTTGATGATCAGCACATGGTCTGCGGTCCGGATGGCCCGCTGGGGATAGGGACTATAACCCGCGCGGGCATTTTCCACATGCCGCTCGCGGCCAGTGAAGACTTCCGTGCGGGCAGGATCCACCAGACCGGCCTGACTGGCTTTCAAGACCGGCCAGAGGCTCCGCCCGGTCATGACCTCCGGAACCGGCACGTCACCGGCCTGCAGGAAGGTGGGGGCCAGATCGGTCAGGTTGACAAAGTCATCCACGATCCGTGCCCCGGTCACGCCAGGACCGGCAATGAGCAGGGCGACGTTGGTGCCGAAGCCATAGAGGTTGCACTTTCCGTGAGGAAATCCGGGGGCACCATGATCGCCACTGATGACAATGAGGGTGTTGTCCCTCTGGCCGGTTTTGTCCAGTTCATCCAGCAGAGTGCCCACACTGGCATCCCATGCGGCAACTTCGCCGAGGTAATCCGCCATGTCTTCCCTGACCTCCGCCACATCCGGCAGGGAGGGCGGCATCTTCCCTTTCAGACTGTCCGGATCAATGTCCCACAGCTTTTTCCCGCTGCCCTTGATCCACTTGCGGTGGACATTGGTGGGACCAAACCAATAACAAAACGGCCGGCCTTCCTCGTTGGCCGCAAGGAAATCCCGGAAGTTGCTCCTCACTTCGGCATAAAGTTCTTCCTTGGCAGCCTCAAGGGGCTGGCCGGCTGCGGTCATTTTGGCGACGTTTTGCGAGAATTGATTGATCCTTGTGCCGGCTTTTTGAAACGCATGTTGCTGGCCGCCATAGGGAGCATCGGCCGGCGTGCCCGGCCCCCAAACCTTGTAACTTTTTCCGATATGATAACCTGCCCCGCGCAGCATCAATGGCCATGATGGAATGGCGGGATCCCAGACGGCTCCCTGCAGGATGGCTCCCCGCCCGGTGCGCCAGAAATACTGGCCGGACAGCAGCGCACTCCGGCAAGGCGTGCAGGACGGTGCATTGACATGGGCATTGCGGAACAGCACCCCCCGCTTGGCGAGGCGGTCGATATTCGGCGTGCGGACCACGTCGTTGATGCCTTCACGGCCCTTCCCCTCCGCATAACAACCGGCAAATCTGCCCCAGTCGTCCGCAAAGAGAAACAGAATATTGGGCCGTCCGCTTTCTGCTGCCATCAGAGCGGTTTGGAGGAGCAGCAACCCCAAAGCAATGAGTGCCGTTTTCATCGCGGGGCAGCGGCGAGGATGGCTTCGACGATGGTTTTGGTGCCAGTAGGTTTTTTGTCGTCGAAAGGCCCGTCGGCTCCGTCCCTGGGCCAACTGGCGGGATCGGCAAACTGTCCGTCGTCCTTGTATTCCTGCTGCAGTTTGACGAGTTGTGCCTTGAGTTCGTTGAATTTGGCGGTGACCTCCGGAGAGTGGGTGGCCGGGTCGCCAAAAAGCAAATTTTTCTGCTCGGCAGGATCACGGGTAAGATCAAACATCTGCCAGGCATCCTGCTTCCAGTAATGGATCAGCTTGTGGGTGGAGGTGCGCACGCCCAGGTGGGCGGCAGTGTTGTGATGGCCGGGATCGTGGTAATAACGGTAGTAGATGCTGTTCCGCCAGTCTCCCGGAGTTTCGCCCCGCAGGAGAGGAGCGAGGGACCGGCCCTGCATGGATTCCGGTACCGGCAAACCGGCCAGATCCAGAAAAGTGGGGGCAAGATCAATGTTGGCGACAAACTGGGAGGGAACATGGCCAGCCTTGATGCCAGGGCCTTTGGCCAGCAGCGGCACGTTCAGCCCCGGTTCATACATGAAGCGTTTGTCGTAGAGCCCAAGATCCCCGAGATACCAGCCATTGTCGGCGGAATACATCACAATGGTATTTTTCGCGAGACCGGAGGATTCCAGATAGTCCAACACTTTCCCCACGCCGTCGTCCACCCCCTGCACACAGGCGAGGTAGTCCTGCATGTATCGCTGGTATTTCCATTTGATCAGTTCTGTTCCCGTGAGGGTTTTCCCGTCAATGGTGAGTTCCATGGGAACCTGGTTGAGCCATTGCATCCGTGGCGGGCCTTTCAGATCGGCGGGCGGCTCCAGCTTCAGGTCGCGCCGGGTGAGATCCCGCGCAACGGTCTGCTGGTTGGCGGGCAGAGCCCCGGGCCTCGTGGCATAGTTGTCCCATAAAGTGTCAGGCTCGGGAATAATTTTGTCCTTGAAGAGGGCCTTGTTTTTTTCATCCGGTTCCCATGCCCGGTGCGGGGCTTTCTGATGCAGCATGAGAAAGAATGGCTTGTCCATGGGGCGCGTTTTGAGGAATTCCAGACCGAGTTCGGTCGTGATTTCCGTGCAGTGCCCCTTGATGTTCAATCTGGCGCCGGGCACCAGAAAAACGGGATCATGGTAGGCTCCCTGGCCGGGCAGGACGATCCAGCGGTCAAAACCGGTGGGGTCGGAGCCAAGATGCCATTTGCCGACCATGCCGGTGTGATAGCCGCCGGCTTGGAGGCGTTTGGCCACGTGGTCGCGGGAACCGTCGAAACGGTTGAAGACCGGCACCCCATTGAGGTGCGAATACTGGCCGGTGAGGAGAGTGGCACGGCTGGGCGTGCAAATGGAATTGGTGACATAGGAACGGGTGAACCGCGCTCCCTCCCTGGCGATCCGGTCAATGTGCGGCGTCTGATTGACTTTGGATCCATAGGCCGAAATGGCATGCTGGGCGTGGTCATCCGAAAAGATAAAAATGATGTTCGGAGGGGCGGCAGAGACAGGATTTGCCAGGCCCATGATTGCAGCAAGGACGGGGAGAAGGCTGGAGAGGCGTTTCATTTGCGGGTTCAGTTGGATGGGAAAGCAAGGGTTGTCAGGGTTTGGTCCTGTGGCCGGGCTGCCAGACCGGTTTCCACTCAGGAAGGTCGGTGCGGGCGGTTTTCAGCCATGATCCGATCTTTTCAGCAATGTCAGGATGTGCGGCGGCCACATCGGTTTTTTCGGCAGGATCGTTCTGCTGGTCAAACAGGCGCACCGCAGCATCAGGAGCACCGCTGCGGATCCCTTTCCACCGGCCCTGATACAGCGCGGCCTGCTTGAAGCCGCCTTCGTGGAATTCCCAATAGAGGAATTCATGCGTTTTCTGCCCGTCGGGGTTGCCGGTCAGGGTTGGCACCAGACTGATTCCGTCATGTTTGGGAGGCGGTTCGGTGCCCGTCAATTCGGCTGCGGTGGGCATCCAGTCCGGGAAATAACCGACGTGAGTGGATTCGCTTCCTGCGGCTACCCTGCCCGGCCACCAGGCGATGAAGGGCACCCGGATGCCGCCATCGGTGAGGCTCCGCTTGATCCCGGTGAAGGGCCCGGAGGGATTGAACCGGGAAAGGTCATGCCGGCTTTCGTTGTGCGGGCCATTGTCGCTGGTGAAAATGACGAGCGTTTTTTCGGCGAGGCCCAGTTCCTTCAGGTGTTTGAGCAGGCGGCCCACATAACTGTCGAGCCGGGAGATCATGGCCGCCTGACCTTTGTCAGGGTCAGGCCATGGTTTGTCATGATAGATTCCGTAGTCCGGCACATGGGCACCATCCCCCAGCACCCGCCCGCGCTCATTGTTGGCGTGGGGCACGACCATGCTCCAATAGAGGAAAAAGGGCTCCGCTTTGTTTTCGCTGACAAATTTGAGGGCCTCATCGGCAAACAGATCGTCCGCGTATTTTGCAGCAGTGGTGGCATACCCGCCGCCATTATCCCCCACCGGAACCACTACATTCGGCAGCGGTTCCTTCGTTTCATTCCGCCAGAGGTAGTCCGGAAAATGATTGTGGGCGTGGGTTTGATTCAAATATCCGTAGAAGGAACCGAACCCGTGACGCCGCGGCAGGCCGCTTTCGGCCTCACCCACGTCCCCAAGGCCCCATTTGCCGATCAGGGCCGTTTTGTAACCGGCCTTTTGCAGCACGGCGGCCACCGTGACATCTCCCGACTGCAGGGCCTGGGCGGCGGGATTGGTGCGGCCGGCATTGCCGCGCACGCGGGTGTGCCCGTGGTGCAGCCCGGTCATCAATACACTCCGCGAGGGCGCACAGACTGTGGCCCCGGCATAAAACCGGGTGAACCGCATGCCTTCGGTGGCCATACGGTCCAAGTGGGGGGTCGAGATTACTTTTTGCCCATAACAACCGAGGTCGCCATACCCAAGATCATCCGCCATGATCCAGATCAGGTTGGGCCGGGCCGCGAAACAGGGACTGCAAAGCAGGGAGCAGACTAGCAACAACAGTTTCATGGGGGCGGGTCAGGGAACCGGAGTGGTGCGCGATTTTGTCAGGGTCACGGAATCAAAGACCTCACCGGCCGCATCCGTGGCTTTCGCCGTGAAGGTGCCGTCAGGATTCAGGGTGACATCAAAAAGGTGGCGGCGTGGTTCGGCTTTCGCCAGATACCATGCGTCCTTGGGCACGGCCCGGGTGCTGACTCCCCAGGCTCCGTCGCCCAGATAGGTAATGC
>JBBQWG010000048.1:0-51621 GCA_038210825.1 Verrucomicrobiales bacterium | reverse complement strand
CATGACAAGTTGCTGGCGGCCCTAAAAAGCCAGCCTATGGCCTGAATGGAGGCAACTCCATGAAAACTTCAACTGCTGTCCCCCTGACGGAAATCAACGAGGCTTGGCTTTCACAACACCGCGGCCATGATGCGGGATACTTGTTGGAGCGGTGGCGGCGGGTGGCGCGGGCGGCCCGCCTGAAGGTGGAGGTCATCCACGAAACCGCCGGTTATCCAGTCTGCTTCCTGACATCTTCCCGGGCCGGAACCAGCCCTCTCTATCTGAGTGCGGGAGTGCACGGGGATGAGGCCGGAGCGGTGCTGGGGCTGCTGGAATGGGCGGAGCGTTCCATCCCATGGTTGCGCGCGGCGGAGGTGGTTCTGGTGCCGCTGTTCAATCCAGCGGGGCTGGCATTGAATACCCGCATGGATGCGGAGGGGCAGGATTTGAACCGCCTGTTTGATCACCCTACCCATCCGCACATCTGCGGATGGCGTGCGGCGCTGGCCCCCTTCCGGCCCCGGCTGGCCGTCTGCCTGCATGAGGATTATGATGCCAGGGGGCTTTATGCCTACGAACTCAACCGGGATGCCGGGCTGCGCCTTGCCGAACATTGCCTGCTGCATGCGGAAGCCATCCTGCCGCGGGATCCCCGGAGATTGATTGAAGGCCGTCCTGCCCATCAGGCGGTCATCCGCCGCCGGCGTCTTCCCATGGTGGTTGATCTCCCCGAGGCGGTAGCGCTCTATCAAAACGGCACTCCCTGCACCCTGACGTTTGAGACTCCATCCGAGTTTTCCCTTGCAAACCGGGTTCAGGCCCATGCCCGGCTCCTGCAGGCGGTCTGCCAATGGGATGGGGACCGATTGGGATCGGCCAAGTGAACGGCAGGCCTGCGGAGCTGCCGCCCGGCCCCTGATGGTGGGTGGATTCGTGACTCAAAGAGCTTCCCTCCCGCTTCAACATCCGGCATGCTGGTGCTGTCATAGTGATGGGAAAACCCTCCGGGCCGCCAGTTGGAGCCAGGATCATCCGCCTCCTGCCATGTTCCGCCTCAATTTTGCGCCCCGGTTGATGCTGGCCATGTTATTTATTGTCACGCTGGTTTCCGTCTCGCTCTTTGCAGTGACCCGGCGCAGTCTGGAGTCGGCGTGGCGGCAGATCTTTGAAGCCCGGTTTCTTTCGCAGATGGAAAGCCTTGCCAGCCTGCAGAAGGCCCGTCTCGACAGCATCGGGGAACACTGCCGGGAATTGGCAGAGTCCGCCACCGTGATCAGCGCGGTGCAATCCGAAGGCGGTGTCCTTCCCAGCGAAATTCACCGGGAGTTGCTGGATCGGGCCCGGGTGGTTCGCGATTCCGCCAGTTCTTTTGAGACCCAAAACAGCGGGCGGGGCCGGAATCCGGGCAACAGATTCAATCCCGGCCCGGAAAATTCCAACCGGCCCGAGCGCCCGCCAGGTGACTTCCGGGCTCCGTTGCCTCCGTTGGATGAAACCTCCCGTTCAGGTAAACCGGAGGGCGGGGGCCCCCCGAATGCGCGGACGGAGGAACCCGCCCGCCGGGGTTTCCCTTGGGTGAGGCCGGACACGCTGGATCTGGCTTTGATCGATGCGGATGGGCATATCCAGTCCCTCAAAGCCCCCGGGGAGCCGGACGCCCAGACCGCATGGCTGGAGAAAAACCGGGTGAGCCGGCTTCCCGATGATCAGGAGGTGGCCTACCTTGTCGTCAGACCTCCGGAAGGTTCCCGTGCCCGCATGCCCATGCTGCGGGAAGTGATTATCACCCCTATCAGAAACCCGGGATCCAGTTCCGTCCTTGGGGCCCTGGTGGTGGGATTAAAGGTATCCAGCTATGGGGAGACGGCGTTATACGATTTGAACCGGCGGGAGAAACCCGGGGAGCTTTTCACCGGACTGTGGATTGATGACCAGCTCTTCAGCCGCTCGATCCCGCGGGAAGCCACCGCATCCGTCGCGGCGCTGGTTCGGGACAACCTGAAAAATCCTGCCACTTCCAAGGATCATGCCGTCATCCAGATTGAGGGCAAGCCCCATCAGTTGCTCTACCGCAGCCTCAATCCGGACTCATCCACCCCGCAGGCCTATCAAATCACGCTGTATTCCCTCGCGGGCCTGTCCAAGGAACAAAGTGCCCTCCGGGGCCAGATCATTGGTTTTTCCGGACTGGCCTTTGGCACCGCCGTGCTGATGTGCGGTTTGATTTCGCGCCGCATGGTGCTTCCGGTCCGGGCATTGGTCGATGGCACGCGGAAGATCATGCAGGGCCAATACGACACCCGGGTTCCTATCACGACGCACGACGAATTGGCCACCCTCGCCACTTCCTTCAATGAAATGGCGGCTGGACTCAAACAACGGCAGCAATACCGGGACATTCTTTTCCAGGTTTCCGATGATGACATCGCCCGGCAATTGATTGAGACCGCCTGCCTTGGCGGGGAACGGCGGGAGATCACAGTGCTTTTCTGTGACATCCGGGACTTCACCGCTACCACCAACGCCATGCCTCCCGAGGACGTGATTGATCTGCTCAATGAACACATGACCGCCCTGACGGAAATCGTGCACCGGCATCATGGAGTGGTGGACAAGTTTGTCGGCGACCTGATCATGGCCATCTTTGGTGCCCCCAAATCGTATGGGGATGATGCGGGGAATGCGGCGGCCTGTGCTCTCGAGATGGTAGCGCGCCGCGATGAGTTGAACCGCACCACCAACCATCCGCCCCTTTTTATGGGGATCGGCATCGCCAGCGGCACCGCCATTGCCGGCTGTATGGGATCCGAAAACCGGCTCAATTACACGGTGCTGGGGGCTCCGGTGAACCTTGCTTCCCGGCTGTGCTCGATCGCCGCCCCGCGCGAGGTCATCATCGGTCCCCACACCCTGCAACTGCTGGGGCCGCGCGCGGGCGGGCAAGCCCTGCGGCCGCTGCCCTTGAAGGGCTTCACCCAGCCGGTGCAGCCCTTTCTGCTGGAACGGCTGCAGGAACAGGAACCTGAATCCTCACCGCCGGCGGAAGGCGAACCTGGCGCGGCGCCGGCGGCCCGCTATCAAAACACGTAACCCCGGCTGGAACTGCTTCAGGATGGCACCGGCTCCGGCCACGGACACATATCCTTGGATTTTTTGGGGCGGAGCCATGTCTGAAAGCGCTCCATGTAAAGATAGAAGACCGGGGTGATGTAGAGGGTCAGCAATTGCGAGAGGAGGAGTCCCCCCACCACCGCCAAGCCGAGGGGACGGCGGGATTCAGCCCCGGCCCCGATGCCAAGGGCAAGGGGCAGGGCTCCCATCAGGGCCGCGAAAGTGGTCATCATGATAGGCCGGAAGCGGACCAGACAGGCCTCAAAAATGGATTCTGCAGGTGCTTTGTTTTCGCGGCGCTGGGCTTCGAGGGCAAAATCGATCATCATGATGGCATTCTTCTTCACAATGCCGATCAGCATCAGAATGCCCACGAAGCCGTAAACGTTGAGGTCCTCGCCGAACAGCAGGAGGGTGGCGAGGGCTCCGACCCCGGCGGCGGGCAGTCCTGACAAAATCGTGAGGGGGTGGATGAAACTTTCGTAGAGTATCCCCAGCACCAGATAAATTACCAGCACGGCCATGATGAGGAGCAGACCAAGCCCCTTGAGGCTGGCCTGGAAAGCGGCGGCCTCACCCTGGAAGGCGGTGGTGACCCCTTCGGGCAGCAGTCCGGCCGCGGCTTCGTTGATCTGCTTCACGGCGTCGCCGAGCGAAACCCCGGGGGCGGTGTTGAAGGATATCGTGACAGCCGGGAGCTGGCGCAGGTGATTGACTGTCAGGGGGCCGGTGGTGCGCTCGATCTCTGCCACGGATTCGAGCGGGACAAGGTCCCCGCCGGCGGACCGGAGATAAAGCTGGGCAAGGGCTTCCGGGGAGTTTTGATAAGCGGGGGCAACTTCCAGGATCACATAATACTGGTCCGAGGAAGTGTAGATGCTGGATACCTGGCGTGAACCGTAGGCATTGTAGAGGGCATTTTCAATATCGCTGAGGGGGATGCCAAGGGAGGACGCCTTGTCCCGTTTCACCCTGACAAAGGCCTGCGGGCTGGTGATCTGCAGATCGCTGGTAACATCCGTGAGGGAGGGCAGGGCGCGCAACGCTGCCTCCACTTTGGGGGCCGCCTCATAGAGGGAAGCAAGATCCACGGCGGCGAGGCTGAATTGATAGGGAGCCTTGGAGGAAAAACCGCCGATGCGGATCACGGGGGGCACCTGGGGAAAGGAACGCAGGCCGGGAATTTCGGCCAGCTGGGGCCGGAGGGCATTGACGATCTCCGAGGCCGGGGGGCGTTCGCTGCGGGGTTTGAGCCGCACATTCATGCGGCCGGCATTGGCCGTGGAATTGGGACCGCCGGCCCCCACGCTGGAAGTGAATCCCTCGATATGGGGATTGGCCAGCAGCACGTCGGCGGCCTTTTGCTGGAGCACCACCATGGAGGCGAAGGAGGCGTCCTGCGGGCCTTCGGTGATGATGGAGATCTGCCCGATGTCCTCGGTGGGGATGAACCCTTTGGGCAATTTGAGGAAGAGCAGGGCGGTAATGGCCACGGTGCCGGCCGTGACTCCCATGGTGAGCACCGGATGGCGCATCACCCCACGCAGAGTGCGTTCATACAGCCGGTTCATGCCGTTCACCAGCGCTTCAAAAACCCGGAAGATTCCCCGGGGTTTTTCATCAGGTTTCGCGGCGGTCAGGAACCGGCTGCACAGCATGGGGGTCAATGTCAGGGAAACCACTCCTGAGACCAGGATCGCCACGCCAATGGTGATGGCAAATTCCTTGAAGAGCCGGCCCAGAATACCGCCCATGAAAAGCACCGGAAGAAACACCGCCGCGAGGGAGAGGGTCATCGAGATCACAGTGAAGGAGATTTCCTTCGACCCCTTGAGGGCAGCTTCCATGGCGCTTTCCCCTTTTTCCATGTGGCGCATGATGTTCTCGAGGACCACAATGGCATCGTCCACCACAAAACCCACGCAAAGCGTCAGGGCCATCAGGGAAAGATTGTTCAAACTGAAATCGAGCAGATACATCACGCAAAAGGTGGCGATGATGGACAGCGGGATGGCGATGCTGGGAATGATGGTGGCCGACGCCCGGCGCAGGAACAGGAAGATCACCAGCACCACCAGAACCACACTGAGCAACAGGGTGAGCTGGACATCGTGAACGGACTCACGGATAGGCTCGGACCGGTCAATATGCAGGTCAAGGCGCAGCCCGGCCGGGAGCTGGCGCTGAATGTCAGGAAGCAGCTTTTTTATCGCATCCACCACCGCCACGGTGTTGGTGCCGGGTTGGCGGTCGAGGGCCATGGCAAGGGACTTGGTGTCGCGATACCAGTTGGCCCCTTTGTCATTTTCCACGCTGTCGGTGACGTGGGCCACGTCTTCCAGCCGCACCGGTGAACCATCGCGGTAGGCGACAATCAGGGCGCGGAAGGCGGCCGCATTGAAGAGCTGGCCGCTGGACTCAATGGTGAAGGTCTGCTCTTTGCCATCGAGGGTGCCGGTGGGGAGGTTGCTGTTGCCGGTATCAAGGGCGGTCCGCAGATCGTCCATGGTGAGGGAGCGGGCGGCGAGGGATACGGGGTTGACCTGCACCCGCACGGCATATTTCTGCGAACCATAGACATTGACCTGGGCGACCCCCTGAATGGTGGAGAGCCGGGGAGCGATGACATTTTGGGCATATTCATCCGCTTTGGAAAGCGGCATGGTATCGGAAGTCAGGGTGAGGAAGAGAATCGGGGCATCGGCGGGATTGACCTTGCGGAAGGAAGGGGGGCTCGGCAGGTCCGGGGGAAGGCGGCGCTGCGCCGAGGAAATGGCGGACTGCACATCGAGGGCGGCATCATCAATGTTGCGGGAAAGATCAAATTGGATCGTAATGCTGGTCCGGCCGAGGGCGCTGGACGAGGTCATGGAGTCGATCCCGGGGATGGTGCTGAAAGCCTTTTCAAGGGGGGTGGCCACGGTGGCAGCCATGGTCTCCGGGCTGGCGCCGGGAAGACTGGCGGAGACGGAGATGGTAGGAAAATCGACGTTGGGCAGATCACTCACCGGCAGCCGGAAATAAGCCAGCACGCCAAAGGCGAGCAGGGCCAGCATCACCAGGGTGGTGGTGACCGGACGGCGGATGCTGAATTCCGACAGGCTCATGACCGGGCAGGGGTGGGAGCGGCAGGAGCCTCCGGCGGAGTGATAGAGGGCGGAGGCAGAGCCGGAGCAGGTGCTGCGGCCCCTGGGTTTTTTACCTCCACGCTGCTGCCGGGGCGCAACAGGTTTTGACCTTCCAGCACCACTTCCTCACCTTCCTTGACGCCCTCCAGAATCAAAGCCGTGCTTTCAAACATGCGGTCCACCGTTACACGGCGGAGGACGGCAGTGCGGTCAGGTCCGGTGACATACAGATAGGGTCCGTCCTGACCGGTCTGAAGGCATTTGGCGGGAACGGTGAGGGCTCCTTTGGTTTCTGTCAGGCGCAGCCGGACGTCGGTGAACTGTCCAGGCCAGAGCACCAGATTTTCATTGGGAAACAAGGCGCGCACTTCAATCGTGCCGGAGCTGGGCCGCACCGTATTGTCGAAAAAGGCCACGGTGCCGGTTTCCGGACCGGCGTTGGAACCCTCGGGAGTGACGGTCACTTCCAACGCCCGGCCGCCGGACGTGCTGAACCCGCGCAGGGCCGGCAAGTGACGACCTGCGAGGGTAAAGGAGACTTCTATGGGTTGGATCTCGTTGATGATGGTGAGATCCGTCAGGTTGGCCTGCACGATGTTGCCAGGATCCACGAGGATGCGGCCGGCCCGGCCGGAAAGCGGGGCGGTGATGCCGCAGAATTCAAGATTCAGACTGGCTTGCTGGATGGAGGCCTCCGCCGCAGTGACTTTGGTCCGCGCGGTGATGGCCATGGTGCGGACCTGTTCCACCAGTTCAATGGATATGGAGCCGCTGTTGTCCAGCTTGTCATACCGTTGTTCCCGGACCGTGGCATTGGCCGCTTCCGCTGTCGCCTGTTCCAACTCGGCGCGGGCCTGGGCGAGAGCCACTTCAAAGGGCCGGCGGTCGATGGTGAATAGCAAATCCCCCGCCTTGACGAAGGCTCCTTCCGTGAAGTGGACCTCAGCGAGTTTTCCGCCGACCTGGGGCCGGACCGTGACGGTGGTCCGGGCCTGCACGCTGCCGATGGCCGGAAGCAGCAGGGGAACATCCTTTTTTTCTGCACGAACTGTCAGGACCGGAACGGCACCCTGCCGGCCACCAGGCGGGCCCTTGTCTTCCTGACGGGAGCACGATACGGAAAAAATCAGCAAACCGGAAAAAATTGACCATGCCATGCCATGGCAGGAAGCAGCGGAAACAATCATGAGGCGCAGGACGGTGGGGGGGACAAACCGTCCAACAGACAACGTTCCCGGCCGGTGTCCAGTTTCAAAGCCGGGTCTTTCCGGCCCGCATGAAAATGATGTGTGCGAGCCCGGACCGGGCGCAGATTCCCCTTTTGCGGGACGGCCGGACGGCTAGAGTCGGTTCATGATTTTCCGGGATCCGACATGGCTGGCACTGCTGCCGGTGCTCTTTCTGGCAGGATGGGTCTGGCGGGGGCTGCAGTTGCAGCGGCCGCTGCGGGCAGCATTTTTGGTTCTGGCGGTGCTGGTGCTGATGCGGCCGCAGTGGCAGCGTTTTGCCGGGGGGATGGATTTATGGGTGCTCCTCGACCGCTCGGCGAGCACCGGGGCCAAGGTGGATGAAAGCCTGCCGGAGTGGCGGCAACTGCTGGAAAAAGGCAAGGGTCACCGCAACGACCGGCTGCTGTTTGTGGACTACGCGGCCGAGGTGGTGCCCCAGGAGAGCAATGCCGGGGGACCTTACACCGGCGGGCGTCAGTTGACCCGGACCGGGCAGGCGGTGGAACATGTCCTCGCCCTGAAGCGCAATGACCGGCCGGCGCGGATCCTCGTCTTCACCGATGGTTTCAGCACGGAGCCGCTGGGCGGCGTCGCGGAGAAATTGCTGAAAGCAGAAGTGCCCCTCGATTTCCGGCTGACGGCAGATGCGGTGGGTCACGATTTCCGGGTGCGCCGTCTTCAGGTTCCTAACCGCGCTCAGGTTTCGGAGCCGTTTTTGGTGGAGGCGGAAGTGACCGGGCCCTCGGACGGACCTATCCCGCTGACGGTTTACCGGAATGGGCAGAAGCTGACCGACAGTGAAGTGGTGCTGACCAAAGGCCGGGGCACGGCGCGGTTTACGGACCGGGTGGCGGTCGGTGGGGCCTACAAATATGAAGTCCTGATTCAGCCAAAGGAGGATACCCATGCCGGGAACAACCGCTTTGAGTCGTGGGTGGAGGTGGCGGGAGGGCCCCGGGTGCTGCTGGTGACCCGGTATGTGCCGGATCCGCTGGAGGCCGTCCTGGCAGGGCAGGGATTTGAAGTGGAAGTGGCCAGGGAGCCGTCGCGCCTCCAGGCCGGCCAGCTCAGCGGTTGCCGTGCGGTGGTGCTCAATAACATTCCAGCCTGGGAAGTGCCGGCGGATTTTCTGGCCTCGCTCAACTTTTTTGTCAGCAGCCAGGGTGGAGGCCTGCTGATGGCAGGCGGCAAGAAAAGTTTCGGGGCCGGAGGGTATTTCCGTTCCAGCATTGATGAACTCCTGCCGGTGTCGCTGGAGTTGAAAAAAGACCAGAAAAAGCTGGCGGCCGCGATGGTAATTGTGATGGACCGCTCCGGCAGCATGGCGGCTCCGGTCGGCGGCGGCACCAAGATGGATCTGGCCAATGAAGGCGCGGCCCGTTCCATCGAACTGCTCGGTTATCAGGACATGGTGGGCGTATTTGCCGTAGACAGCGAGGCCCACGAAGTGGTGCCCCTGCAGCAGATCGGCGGAGAATCCAACCGTGACGGAATGAGGGACAAGGTGCGCCGGGTGCGCAGCGAAGGCGGCGGGATCTTTGTCTATAACGGATTGAAGGCGGCATGGAATGTCCTTAAGGAAACCGCTTACGGCACGAGGCACATCATCCTCTTTGCCGATGCCGCCGACGCCGAGCAGCCGGAGGATTATGTGCAGCTGCTGGCCACGGTGACCGCCGAGGGTGGTTCCGTCAGTGTGATTGCCCTCGGCACCGACATGGACAGCGACGCGGCCTTCCTCAAGGATGTGGCCAAACGGGGCAATGGACGGATCTTTTTTACAGACCGGGCGGAGGATTTGCCTAATGTGTTCACGGCAGAGACGGTGGCGGTGGCCCGCAGCGCTTTTGTCAGTGACCCGGTCCCTGTGGCCCCTTCCGGCCTGTGGTCGGAAGTCGCGGGCCGTCCCCTCGAGTGGCTAACGGAAGTGGACGGCTACAACCTCAGTTACCGCAAGGACTGGGCTTCGCAGGGCTTGGTGTCCAAGGACGAATATGAAGCGCCCCTCGTGGCCTGGGGCCAGCGCGGCAGTGGCCGCACCGCTGCGGTGGGCTTCCCCATGGGCGGGGATTATTCAGAGCGGGTCCGGTCATGGCCAAGGTTTGGGGACTTTGCCCAAACCCTTGTGCGCTGGCTGATGGGGCAGCCCCTGCCGGAAGGATTGGGTCTTCGGTATGAAGTTAAGGGAACGGAGTTATCCCTCGATTTGTTGTATGAGGGCAAGGAATGGGCCGACGCCTTTGCCGCCGCCGCTCCGCGGATTTTGCTGGCCCAGGGAGCCCGTGCCGAGGGCGGACTGGAACTCACCTGGCAACGGATGTCGCCCGGCCACTACCGGGCTGCGATTGACCTGGAGGAAGGCACCGTGGTGCGCGGCGGCATCCAGGCCGGCACCCAGGTCATTCCATTCGGCCCGCTATCCGTGGGCACCAAGGCCGAGTGGGCCTTTGATCCCCTGCGTCAGGAAGAATTGCGCCAGACGGCTGCCGCTTCGGGCGGGCGGGAGTTGTTGGATCTGGCCCAGGCATGGCAAAGCCCGCCGGTGGTGCAGTTCACCGACCTCCGGCCTTGGTTATTGCCCCTGTTGCTCCTGTTATTCCTTGCCGATGCCCTCGTCACCCGCCTCGGCTGGACCTTTGCAGAATGGAAATGGCCCGCCTGGGCGCGTTGGCCCCGGCCCGTTCCCGCCATGGCGGGCAGTGCCGCCGCAGAGGCTGTGTTGGACCAGTCAGGCCGGAGGGCAGGCACCGCCATGGCGGCGGTCCGCGATGGGAGCAACATATCCGCCCCGGCCCTGCCTCCTCCACCCCCTGCTGGCGTGGCCGGTCCGCCCAAACCGCCGCTGGCCCCGGGCCCCGTGGCCCTCCCGCCGGTTCCTGCGCCTGCCGCTCCCGCCGCGGAAGACGGCGGCAACGCCGACGAGGCCCGCCGCCGGGCCCGCTTCGCCCGCGCCAAACGGGGAAGTTAGGATAGGGAGGTTGAGAGTGAAAGTTGAGAGTTGAAAGTTGAGAGTTGAAAGTTGAAAGTTGAGTGTTGAGTGTTAAGGGTAAATCAAGTGCGGCAGAGGGGCAAACCTCCCGCACGGGCTTGCGGTTTTCGCTTTGGACTGACAGGCTGGGTGGAATCTCACACTGTATTTCAACTTTGCGGGCTGTAGCGCAGTTTGGTAGCGCGCTTCGTTCGGGACGAAGAACAGGACAATTTGCCTCGGTTTGCTGGCGTCATCCTGAATCACCAAGCCTCTTGTTTTAAACAACTTATAAGGAATTTTCGTCGTCCCAATCTATCCCAAATTCGCTGGCTTCTGCACCCACACCGTATAACGTGACCGTGTAATGGATCGTAGTCGGACACCCGGACTGCGCTCCGTCCGTCAAACTGATGTAGCAAGAAGCGCCACCGGGGGAATTCGTCTGAATTGGAGTCATCCAAATCGGCCAGTGGGCATCTGCTTTGCTCTAGTTCGCTTCAACCAGAACCACATGCCAAATCCCAACAGCGCAGGTACCGCAGGTTCCGGAATCTGACCGACCACCAAGGCGGTGTCGGGTTCGCTTTCATAGGCCCACGAGTAAGCGTAAATTTCCATTCCATAGAAGGCATAGCCGGACAGCGCCATCCATCCGTAGTGAAGTGCTCCCTCCCGTTCAAAACGGAATCCGAGGTATTTCTGTTCAAACAGCGAGCCTGGAAAAAAGCCTCCACTAGCAGGAGTGCCTTCTACCGCCTCCATCAGCACAGACCAACTTCCCGCATCGTCATCGTTGTGCCAGCCAATCGCGGGAATATCGGAGTGCATTGAAGGCCCAAATGTTGAGCTTCCCAGCAGGGGAATGGCGTGGCTGCCTATATCGCCTCCTCCCACTCCTCCCGTCAACGACCATACCTGGTTGCGTCCGCTAAGAGATGCGAACATGGCACTGGTAAAGCCCGAGCGTCCGGTTCCACCGATTATTAAATCAGTCGTCCCATTCCTATCAAAATCGAATGCCTCCGGTGCCGCCATCCAATTGAATTGGTAGGTTGTGCCTTCTATAGTTTAGCCGGGACCACGCCCATTGTCTCTGCCCAACGTGTTGATACCGAGAGGCAGTGCATAGGTATGAAAGACCACCGCAGCATGAGCATGACTCGCCCAAAGCGCACAGATACCAAAAACGAGGAATTTAAGGAGACAAGGTAGGCTCCGGGCCTGGAACCATTTCATGGAAGATTGAACGGGTTAGGTGAGACCGCAATAGCACGAACAGGGACGACATTGGTCGGACTGCCGTCATTGCCGCACCATTTTCGCGCTTCATAAGTCGGAAAAAGAATAATCTTTAAAATATTTGCTTTGAGACCGCATGGCAAGCGCAAGATTTCGGACACTTTGATCAGGGCTAGTCCCTGCTTCGGCCTAAAGCCTTATGGGACCTTATCGGCACGGATGCTCTTCCAAGGGGAGTGTAGAGTGTAAATGGCTTGGTCACATATTGCCGGCTTCCGCCAACTTATCAGTTCCTCATAGTTGCAATCTTGGTACTTCCGATCTTCTGGCCCTAGACCAGGGGTCCAGCCGTGAAGAATTGTCATCTTTACAAATTCCTCAATGATCTTTTTTCGTTCCCGAAAATCCCTGTTGCCTGTCCATCCGTACGCGTCGCGAAGTCCACGGGCCACGGCGGCATGTAGTGATTCGACCTGGATATGGGCAACCTTGGTCCAATCCCAGCATTTCCCGAAACCCGCCCAAAGGCGCCAGCCCTTCAAGGCTTTGGGCCGTTCCTTCGAAAGATACTTGGCAAGGTAGGGCGTCCTTTCTTTGGGGATTCGCATGACGTGAATTCTTCCCCAGCCTGACCGCTTTGATAGCTTCCGGAACTCGTTGACGTCAATCCGCTTGTTCGTCAGAAGGTGGACATGCAACCCGTGCTCCATGTGAAGCTCGAAGATCCGGAGGCCGCACGCCTCAGGCCATTGCCGGCGAAGCAGGGTGAGAAGGTGGTTCCATCGTTTCCGGGTGGCTACAAGGTCAAGAACCTCCGCGAAGGTGAAGGTCCAGAAATAAAGTCGCCCCTGTTTGGCGAGCCGGTCACAGGAAAGGAGAAAGGCAGCTTCGCTTTTGGTCATGTAGTAAAGGGGGTGTTGAGTTGTTCATAGTAAGGACAAGGTTAAGGGGCGGGCGGCGCGCGCTCCGCGCGCATCCGCTTCCGCCCCTTAATTTTGGTTTAAAGCTCGATCACTTTACGGCCCGTATCCAAGAGGCCAGAGGTCTTGCCTTTCTCCCTGCCCAGGGTGACGAGGGGGAAGCCGTAGCGCTTGCCCTTGATCCAGACGATGGTGATTGAAGCCGGATCGGTGACTGCTTCAGGGACACCTTGGAAGAGCGTGACCGAATCAATTCCCGCCGATCCTGTTATTTCGATCAAATGCCGGACAGACACTTTGCCCTTGGCTTTTCCGTCCACTTTATCGACGAATTCACGCCTGCCGACGTGGCTTGCCCGGTATTCTCCGACAAGATACAACTGCCCGTCAAGGATGGCACCCAACAGCTCTGATTGATTGCTATTCATGGTATTTGTTTTCAGAGGGTTCCAGTTGTTTCCGCGAGGAAGCGGCGAAGCTCTTCGACCGCGTAGAGCGGGCGGCGTGTTGCTCTGGATGGCCGGAGCAGCCCCCGAAAGGCGAGCCGGTCAACCGTTATAGGGCTTACCCCCAAGGCTAGCGCAGCTTCCGTTCTGGAGAGCGCGAGCTTGGGGCCGTCGTTTTGTATATGTGCGTAAGTGCTCATCGTGATCCGAGCATATCCCCGACGCACCGGAGTAATACCCCCTTGGCCCACGCACTCTATGGGGTATTCAGAATATCGCAGCAAAGGTCACTGAAGAGAAAGTTGCTCACAGGAACCTTTGTCTCCGACGAGTCTTCGGACCCATTCTCGACAAAGAACCCTGTGAACAACTTTCTCGGGCACGAGGAAAAGGAAGCTACTTAGTTCGAGACTTGGGAGGCCTCCCCGATGGCCCGAGCTTCAATCCCAGAAAGGCGCAAATTTTTTCGGTTCGCTTCAAGTCCCCCGCCCTTTCCCGGCCTAACAATCGGACAAGCAATTTGTGGACGTCGCTTATCGTCCTCCACTGTTCTTTCATGGAAGGGCCCAAAATTGCGATGAGTTTGTATGCAGGGGTCCGCGTTGTTTCGGCAACCCCTTTGCCATCTTCTGTGATCGAACCACATCGCAACGCCTTGGAGTAGGCCGCGAAGAAATCCGCCTGCTCCTTGTCAGATTGAGCCAGCACGCAGCAGAGAGCTTCGAGGATTTGCTCTTGAAGCTTAGCCCTAATCTCGGGAAAGGGATTCTGCCCCCTGGCGATGCCTTCCAGCGCAGGACGGGCCTCCGGCGCGGATGCCGAAGCGAGGATTTTGCACGCATCAGTGAGAGCGCCCCAAAAAACAGGTCCGGAGAGTCCATCCATGTGGGATGCCAAATGGCCTAGCAGTCCGCCTATAAACGAAGCATTCATCTCCAACTTGCCGTCGCGGGGAAGTTGCACCGTGGAATACATCGGCGCGAAGGCATTTATCGTAGCCTTGAGTTGCCACCCCGGCTCAAGCATTTTCTCATCGATTAGGCGAAATTCCTCACCAAAACTTTCGTCAATAAAATCTTGGAGTCTATCCAGTATCGGCGATCCCCAGTGTTCCGTGGCGCTCATTCTGTTAGTTTTTCGGACATGCGGTCCAAGTGCTCATTGCGGAGATGCGAATACGTTTTGGCGATCAATACGCCGCCGTCTTGATGGCCCTGCATCGCAGGGACAGTCTTGAAATCAATCCCCAGTTCGACGGCCCTCGTGATGAAGCAACGGCGCAAAGCCCTTTGGGTGAAATGCGGGAAGCCCAGCCGCTTGCAGGCACCCGCCAAGGCCTTGCGGATATCGGTAACCGAGAAAATCCTTTCGTCGGCTGGGTGGTCTTTCGGACCGTGCAGGCGTGTTAAAATCGGGCGGAGCTGCGGATAGATCGGAATAGAAAAACCGGTGCTCGTCTTCTGACGGTAGGCGCGGATGCGGCCAACTTTTAAGTCTACATCGCCCCAGGTCAAAGCGGCCGCTTCAGCGTTTCCGAGGCCCGAGAGCCCCATAAACTCGCAGAAGTCACCGGATTCCTGGGCATCGGCGTTATACTTCTGGGACCGAATATCGGCCACTATTGCCTTGAATTGCTCCCAGGTCGGAGTGTCCCGAATCGGTGTCTCCCGCTTTGCCTGTGTCACGTCCGAAGCGGGTGATTCTACGATGATCCGGTCCTTTACCGCGGCATCGAAGAAGCGGCGAATAAACTGCACGAATTCGTTGTAGGTGGAAGTTGCGAACCTGTCCCTTTGGAATTTGAGCCATCGGAGCACATCGCTGGCCTTCACATCGCGGATTTTCTGCCCCGTGGTGCCGGGCCATTCCTCATGAATTCGCTTAGCGATGGCCTCAAATTTTTGCCGGGTCGATTTGCTTTTGTGTTGGGAGGACGCGAGGAAGGTTTTCAAGTAGTCTTGGAGAGTGACCATGTGAGCGGTATTATCCAGCTTCTCGAGGTCCCTCCTCACGTCACGGAGACGGCGTTTTGCCAGATCCCAGTCCGTAGTCTTGAGACTCCGGCGGATTTCCTTCCCGTGAATCCAAACCCGGGCGTAGAAATTCCCCGAGTCTCCGAACCGGTAGAGGCACTCGTTGACTTTTTGGAATGTCGCTGATTTATTCTGGGGTCCACTCATCAGATCAAGATACCCCGTGTAAAAAGACCGTGCAAAGAGAATTATGGAAGCTTCAAAGATACCTGCAAGTGATTGATTTCCAGCATGTCGGGCTGTAGCGAAGTTTGGTGGCGCGCTTCGTTCGGGACGAAGAGGCCGTGGGTTCGAATCCCGCCAGCCCGACCCCACCCCATGAGTGGCTCGTGATCTCCGTGAGCCTATGGGTTTGGAGTTGTGGCGGGTTTTTGAATAACTATGGGTGCTGACATGTCCCTGCGAACGCTCTTCCGGATCGGTGTGGTGCTGTCCCCGTTGTTGTTGGTCTGCGGCGTTGCCTGGCGCGTCTACATCACGCCCCGGCTCCCCGGGGACTGGCAGACGCTGCTGCTATGGGATGGACTGGGCAGCCGGCCGTTTCCCTTGTGATTCGCCCTCGCAGGGGGGCGGGATTTGTCATAGGACGGGCCGCACGATGAGGCAGGAGCGAATCCTGACTTCAATCCCTGAAAGATGAGTGACCCTTCCGATCCCTACGATGACATCCCCTACCTGAGTTGTGCCTACCCGCAGTCGCATCCCGGCAACCTGGCCGTGATTGCGGCCCTCTTCGGGATGCAACCCCGGTCTCTTGAAAACGCGAGGGTTTTGGAGATCGGGTGCGCGGGTGGGGGCAATCTGCTGCCGATGGCGGCGGCCTTTCCGGGAAGCCGTTTTGTGGGGGTCGATCCATCCCGCCGGCAGATTGCCGAGGCCCATGCGGGAGTGGCGGCTTTGCAGCTCCGCAATGCGGAGTTTTACCCCATGAGTCTGGGAGACATTCCGCCGGAGTTTGGATCCTTTGATTATGTGGTGGCCCACGGAGTTTATTCGTGGGTTGCGGGACCGGTGCGGGAACAATTGATGGCGCTTTGCGGACGGTTGCTGAACCCGATGGGCGTGGCCTATCTCAGTTATAACACCCTGCCGGGTTCGGCCACGCGCGCGGCCCTGGGAGCGATGGTCCAATTCCACACCAGGCACGCCGCCAGCGCGGTTGAACGCCTCCGCAAGGCGCGGTCGTTTTTTGCGTTTCTGGAAGCTGCCCTGTTAGACCGGGACGATGCCTATGCGCGGTCCATGAAGGAAGAATTGTCCCAGATGGCGGCACTGGAGGACTATTACGTTGCCCATGAGCATCTGGAGGAAAACAACGACCCCTGTTACTTCCACGGGTTCATCGCCCACGCGCAGCAACATGGACTGCAGTTCCTGGGGGAGGCCGAGATCCAGACCATGTCGTCGGCCGGTTTTCCGGCTCAGGTGCGGGAAGGACTGCGGGGGATGGCTTCCGATATCGTGGAAGCTGAACAATACGGCGACTTTGTGAGGAACCGGGCCTTCCGGCAGACCCTGCTGTGCCGCGCCGGCATTGAATTGAAACGCCAGATCCCGCCGGAGCGGCTGCAAAGCTTCCACTTTGCAGCTTCGCTCGATCCCGCCGGTGCCGCAGCGGGGGCCGGGGGCGGGCGCGATGGAGTGAGATCGTTCCGCGACGCCGACGGTGTGATTATCGGCGCACGCGATGCCCTGACGGAAGCCGCGCTGTTGGAACTGCGGGCGGTCTGGCCGGGGTCCCTGACATTTGCGGAGCTGTGGGAGCGTGCGGTGGCCCGCGCCGGCATTCCGGCGGGTCCCCGGGAAGTGGCCGCCCTCTGCCACAACCTGCTGACCTGTTATTCGACTTCGCGGGGCCTCGAATTCCACTTCCAGCCAGCTGCCTGCCGGCCCGGGGTGCCGGAACTTCCCAGCGCGACGGCACTGGCCCGCTGGCAGGCGGGCCGTGGCTCCCAGGTCACCAATTTGCGGCATCAGAACGTCCTGCTGGGGCCTGCCGAATTGTCCCTGCTGCGGGCGCTGGATGGCAGCCGGAGCGTGCCGGAGCTGGAGCAGGAATTTGCGGACGCCCGTGTTCAGCTGGACCGCTTCGGTCAGGCCGCTTTGTTGGTATCCTGAGACTCCGACGCAGGTTTGCTGTTCTCCAGAGGGACCTTCCGCTGGATCTTCCTGACCCGTCCCCCCTAACGGAGTTCTTGAGGACCAATCCTCTGACGGCACGCACGCCGCGCCCTCCGGCCTTGACAGCAAGCGCGCCGGCAGGGACATCGCAGTCCATGAAAATGACCCGGTTGATCCCGATGCTGCCGGTGCGGAGCATGCCCGCCAGCGTGGAGTTTTACTGTGGGATGCTGGGGTTTGAGGTCGAGCACCGCAATGACGGGTGGGGCTGGGCAATGCTGCGTTTTGATGACTGCCGGCTGATGGTGGATGAATCGATCAATTCCCATCCTGGCGGGTTCCGGGACCCCATTCTCTACCTTTACCCCGAAGATATCGCAGAGTATCACCAGCAGGTCCGCGAGAAGGGATTGGAGGTGCCGGACTTGGCCGTCACTTTTTATGGCCTGACCGAATTCCGGATCGTGGATCCGGATGGCAACCGGCTGTGGATTGGCCAGGAAACTCCTGCCATCTCCTGAAAGCAGCGGGCCGTGGCGGAGAAATTAGCTCTGAACGGGCGCATTGTCGGCATTCTTTACACAATGGGGATTCTTGCCAAAATTAAAATTTTATCAGGGAAAACGAAGACAGAAACTCTGGAAACCAGGGATTTTTCCGGCTTTGGCCCCACCTACGCCTGCAAAAGCGTCTGGGATGTAGGTAATTTTTACTATTTTTATCACCGTTAGGTAAGATATTAACCCGGTGATGCTTATAAGCCGTTGATAATTAACGCAATAATTACGTGGCACGCTTCATGCACCATACGGAATTCTTGGAAATTGCAGAGCGTCTTTTCGCTTAAAGAAACTCTCAGCCAAGTTCACAACCAGGAAACCCTAAAAACCCAAAACCAATGATAACTAAATACAACCCCCGTTACCTCCATACCCGCAAGGGAATAGGGGCAATTCTCGCCCTTGGAGTGGTGTTCCCTTTCCAGCACGCCATGGCCATTGACATAGTGGATCTTGGAACAGCTTCCAGTTTTGCCATTCTGGCGGGCTCTGCGATCACCGACGTGCAAGGCCCATCGGGTGGCACATCCACCATTTTGGCGGGGGATGTGGGGGTGTATCCAGGGACGTCTAACGGATTGACCGCCAGTCAAGTAGTGGGTGGAGCGATATACGCACGCCCCGTCGATGACGGTTTGTTGCTCCAAGCCAAGAACGACCTGACCACCGCGTATGTTGACGCCGGCAACCGGCCGGTGCCAGCGGCCAACAATTACGGTGTCGTGGACAACCAACTCGGTGGCAAAACCCTGTTGCCGGGCGTTTATAGCTTCGGTCATGCCGCGACGGCCAACCTGATTGGGACGCTGACGCTCGACCCCGGCGCAGACTTGGACCCTGTCTGGATCTTCCTGGCATCGTCCGACCTCATTGTCCATTCGGGGAGTACGGTGAACCTGTTGAATGGTGCCACTTCCTGTGACGTTTTCTGGTGGGTCGGCACTTCCGCGACCATTGGAACCTATTCTAATTTCGCAGGAAACATCATGGCTGATCAATCCATCGCGCTGCAGGCCTATGCCACGCTGAACGGCAGTGCGTTGGCCATGAGTGCCGCAGTCACATTGGACCACAACACCATAACCGCGAGCGATTGTCACGTGAACGGGGGAACTGCGGTTCCAGACTCTGGCAGCACTTTGCTGCTGTTGGCCAGCACGGTGGGCGGCATGGTATGGTCGTCCAAACGGGCATCCCGGCTGCCTGTGGCCTGATGGCTCCTGACCTGCTCCGGTATTGCGTCAGGCAGCCTGCCCATTCCCAGTGGGCGGCTGCCTGGCGGATGCCGGGGCTCCGGTCCGGCTGCGGTCCTGCCCTCAGCCTCCCCCGGTCAGCGGCAAGGTCGGCGAAGGTTTTTGCGATGGGGGGAATCTGTCAGGGCGACGGGGTCGCCTTCACCGCCGCCTTCACCGCTTAGCCTGACACCATCCATCGCCAGCCCGGCAGCGCAGCAGGGAGGACATGGCGGGGAGAGAGGATCGATATCACCCTCCGCGCCGGCCCCAAGCCCTCCGGCGGCCTTGACCCAAAGCCTTGGGCTGGGAGCGCCGTCCGTCCCGGCGGCTCCGGAGCATCGGCTGTGGCCATGGGGTTTGGAGGATTTCCAATCATGCCGGGGCCGGCGGGACGCGCGGCGCTCCCAGGAGGGCGGATGCGGTGGCGCTTCAGGCTCAGTCGGCCCTGACAACAACCTGCCACGAAGCCGCCCGACTGGCTTTACGGGCGCCGCTCCGCCACGGGGCTTGAACACGGCCGGGGCGTGCCGGGATTCCGCTAGGCTCCGGCCGTCAGGGCCTGAACTTGTTTTGCCAGATGGGCGAAGCTTTGGGCGATGGGTGAATCTGTCAGGGCGACGGGGTCGCCTTCGTCGCCGCCGGTGCGGGTGGGAATATCAATGGGGAGCTGGGCGAGGAGGGGGACGTTGAGGCGGGTAGCTTCCTTCTGGCCGCCGCCGGTGCCGAAGATGTCGTAGCGGATGCCGTCGGAGGGGCAGAGGAAATAACTCATGTTTTCCACGAGGCCGAGGACCCGGACATTGACCTTGGCGAACATGCTGACGGCCTTGCGGGCGTCGATGAGGGCGACTTCCTGAGGGGTGGTGACGATGACAGCTCCATCGACGGCGACCGTCTGGACAATGGAGAGCTGGATATCGCCGGTGCCGGGCGGGAGGTCGAGAATCAGATAGTCGAGTTCGCCCCAAAGGGTTTGCCGGAGGAATTGCTGGACGTAGCGCGTGGCCAGCGGGCCGCGGACAATCACCGGCGAGGCATCATCAAGCAGAAAGGCCATGGACATCAGCTTGAGGCCATGGGCTTCGATCGGGACAATTTCATTCTGCTCCGTGGCCATGGGATGCTCGTTGGTGCCGAGCATCAGGCCGATGCTGGGGCCGTAGAGATCGCAGTCGCAGAGTCCGACTTTGGCTCCGGAACGGGCGAGGGCGACGGCGAGATTGGTGGCGACGGTGGATTTGCCGACGCCGCCCTTGCCGCTGGCGACGGCGATGATGCGCTTCACACCGGTGATGCTGGCCCGTCCGACGGTGCCGGCGGGGCCTTCGGGTTCCTTGATGTCGAAGTCGAGGTCCACCTTGCCGATACCGGGCAGGGCGCTGAGGGCGAGGGTGGCGGCTTCGTGGATCTGCCGTGGGATGGAGGCATCCCGGGCGGCGAGGGAAAATTGCACAGTGACATCGGCTCCGTTGAGGGTGATGCCTTTGATGAGACCGAAGGAAACGATATCGCGGCTGAAGCCGGGGTATTTCACCGTGCGCAATAGGTCGAGAATTTGGGCTTCCGTGATCATAGTGCGGGAGATACGGCGGAGGGGCAGGGGGGCAAGGCGGATTTGGGGGAGTTTTTGAGCTTGGGCCCCCGGGAATGTGCCTGATGAGTTCATTGAGAGGGCCGCTTGCTGACGCCATCCCTAGGGAATTCCCCGATATGAGCGTCGATGATTGGAAAAATCTTAAAAAAGCTTGTGATGGCTCCGGGAAATGCCCAGAAGGAACATTCCTTTTCAGAAAACTCCATCCAAGCCCCCCGCCCCATCCTATCCATGAAACGCAATCCTCTCCGCACCTGGCTGCCCTATGCATTTGCCGCCATTGTCGCCCCTCTGATTGCGGCCTGGCCGCAGCGGCTGCAGGCAGCCAATCTTTATTGGGATGGGACTTCGGGGGCGAATTGGGGCACCAATACCGCCTGGTCCACCGATCCCGCGGCCACCACACCCGACCCGGCGGCCGGCCCGGTAGCGGCGGATACCGCGTTTTTCAATATCAGCACGGCGAACTCGGCGCAGACGGTCAACCTTGCGGCAGCCCATGCGGCGACAGGGCTGGTTTTTAATAACACGGGCACCACCCAGTTGCAGGGCAGCGGGGCCAACCGGGTGCTAACCCTTGGGACGGGCGGGATCCTCGTCAACGCCGGGGCCGGAGCCACCACCATTGGCTCGACGACCGCCAACCAGAATGTTTCGATCACCCTTGGCGGGGCACAGGCATGGACCAACAACGCCACCACCCTCCTAACCGTGGTGAATGGAGTGAGCAATGGGGCGAATTTGCTCACCGTGGGAGGAACCGGCAATACCCAGATCAGTGGCATCATCGGCAACGGTGCCGGAGGTCTCACCAAAACCGGCAATGGCGTCCTAACCTTGGCGGGGGTCAACACCTACACCGGAGCCACCACCATCAGCGCCGGGACGGTGACGGTGCAGTCGGCGACAGCGGCCTTCGGGACCACCGCCGCTGGCACCACCATCGCCTCCGGGGCCACCCTGAATCTCGGAGGGACTACGGCCGCCAACACGGTGAATTTGGGAGCGGAAGCGATCTCTGTCAGCGGCACCGGGGTCGGGGGACTGGGAGCGATTACGAATACCGGCACCAATGGCCAGCAAAATGCCATCCAGGGAGCGGTGACCCTGACCGGTGACACCACCTTCGGGGGCACCCAGCGTTGGGACATCCGGAATGGATCGCTCCTCGGGGGCGGATTCAATCTGACCAAAACCGGGACTAACAGCATATTTCTCTCCGGCTCCACCCAGATGAGCAACATGGGCACCATCACGGTGCGGCAGGGCGAGATGGTCACGGAAACCGGAGCCCGGGCCCTCAGCTCCAATACCTCCGGGATCCTCCTCCAGCCCACGACGGCAGTCGTGGCGGCCTTCCGCAGTTGGGGGAACCAGGTGAATCACACCGCCAATTTTACCCTCGATTCCACCTTTGCCGGATCCACCGCCCGGCTGGAGGTGCAAAATGGCACCACCAACCATAGCGGCATCATCACGGCGGTGGGCGGTGACAACCGGCTCGATGTGGACGGCAATCAGGTCATGATCATTGACGGCACCCTGGCTGGCGCGGGCACGTTCCGGAAGGAGGACAACGGCCTGCTGCTGGTGAACAATGCCGGCAATACCCACAGCGGGGCCTTTATTGTCAATGGCGGCACCCTCGGCGGATCCGGGACTCTGGCTTCCAGTTCCGTGACCTTGAACAACGGGACCACGCTATCCCCGGGCGTTGGCTCCGCCAGCGCGGGCACGTTTACGATTGCCAATGCCCTTGTCTCCAATGGCACTAACAATGCCGTCTTCAATTTGGGCACCAGCAGCGATCTCGTCAATGCAGGCACCCTGACCCAGAATGGCAGCACCAATATTGCGGTGGCCTACGGTCCCGGCGCGGTTCCCGGCGTTTACACCCTCTATAACTACACGAACCCCATTAATGGCACCAATGGTTTCGGCGGCTTCACCACGGGCGGCAGTCACGTGGACGGCACCCTCTCCAATACCGGATCCTCCATCCAACTAACGCTGAACTCGGCGAATCCCATTGTGTGGAATGGGGCCAGCAACGGTCAGTGGAATACCGGGACGGCCAACAACCCGGCGTTGCCCAACTTCTCATGGGCTGCCGTCCCCGGTGGCCGCGTGGAATTCCTCACCAACGACAACGTCCGTTTCGACGATACCAATACCGGGAGCACCACCATCGTGGTGAATGGCACCGTGACACCCGCAACCATGGTGTTTGACCACTCCGCTTTAAACTACACGGTGGACACCCTCGCCGCCGGCCAGACCGGCGGCAATATCGCCGGAACCACTGGCCTGACCAAAAACGGCAGTGGAACCCTGACCCTCCTGGGGGCTCCGACTTTCACCGGGCCGCTAAACGTCAACGGCGGCACGCTGCAACTGGGCGGCGACAGCCGGGTTGCCACCCTCACCGGCGGCAACACCTCCGGGACTGCGCTCAGCGGCACCGGCCCCGACATCAATCTGGCGGCCGGAACCACCCTGGGGATCTCGGTTGGGAACAACGTCGACACCAACTACGGGAACAACATTTCCGGATCCGGCAGCATTGTCCTCAACGCCACCCAGGGAGATACCTATTTCAATTACGCCGCCGACCGGGGTGCGGTCCGGATTTTCGGGGACAACGCCGCATTCACCGGGTCATGGACGGTCAAGGATGGCAACCGTCTGCGGGTGGACAGCCTAACGGCTCTGGGGGCCTCCACCGGGCTGACCATTGAAGATGGCGGACAGATCCTGACCAATATCGCGAACTTCAATTCAGCTGTGCCGATCACGGTGCAAGGCAAAGGCTGGTCGGAAACGACCGGCCAACTGGGGGCGATCCGCCTCTTCGGCAATGGCGTGCTGTCGGGTCCCGTCACGATGACAGGAGACACCCGCATCACGGCCTACAACAGCTCGGGCACCCTTTCCGGGGTCATCTCCGGGAATCATGACCTTGAGTTTGGCTTCAACCACACCTCGACCAGCAGCGGCACCCTCAACGGGCTCAATGCCGCCAACACCTACACCGGCGACACCACAGTCACCCGGATGACGCTCAATGCGGCAACCCTTGCCGACGCCGGCAGCGCCAGTTCCTTCGGCACGGGGAGCAATCTGATCACTAACAACGCGGTGATTTCCCTCTCCGGGGCGGCGAATATGACCTCCAACCGCACTCTGGTCACCGGAGGACTGGGCATCGGCGCCACCACCATCGGGGTGACCACCCCGGGGGTTTCCCTCACTTTGAATGGGGCGATCACAAATACACCGGGGGCGGGCAGCGGAGCGGCGTTTCCCCAGGCGCTCAATTTCCAGCAGAATGTCAATGCGGGCACGGGGGGCACCATCATTCTGGATCTCGCCCAGCCGGTGATCACGGCGGGGACCACGGTGCACCGTCAAAATCTCACCCTCGCCGGCAATACCAACTTCACGGTGGGAGCCAGCGGAGTCAATGCCGGCGGCAACTTCAACCTCGGCAACAGCACGGGATCCGATACCGGCAATGCCACCCTCACGATTCAGGACAACGCCCGTCTCACGGTTTTCGGG
Organism: Verrucomicrobiales bacterium; assembly: GCA_038210825.1. GTDB lineage: Bacteria > Verrucomicrobiota > Verrucomicrobiia > Verrucomicrobiales > V1-33 > CAIZWU01. The sequence continues at coordinate 27,491 of JBBQWG010000048.1, read as the reverse complement.
GAATTTGATATTGGAAACCAGGGTGCCGTCAACACCTATACCGTCAATCAATCCGGGAATACGGTGGTGACCGCCCTGCGGGGCGGCGGCACCACCAGCACGGATAACGACATCCTGCACCGGGGGATGCGGATCGGCCACTGGGGTGGAGAAACCTCCGTCTACAACCTCTCGGGCGGCACGGTCAATGTGCCGAATGGCCACCTCTGGGTCGGCTACGACGGCAGCGGCACCCTGAACCAGGCCGCAGGCACCACCGTAAATGCCGCCGGACTGCGCATGGTGCGCAATACCACCACTCCGGCAGTCTATAATCTGAATGGCGGGATTCTGAATGTCGGGGCCTATGGCTTTGCCAAAGGAGGTGCCGGTGCCAGCGTGCCCCAATTCAACTTCAATGGCGGCACCTACCGGGCCACCGCCGATCACGCCATCAGCAGCAATATCGCGATCAACTTCCTTGCAGGGGGCGGCACCATTGATACCAATGGGTTCAATGTGACCTCGGCATCCGGCATGCTGGTTGGCACCGGGGGGGCCCTCACCAAGACGGGTGACGGCGAATTGACCCTGCCGACGGCGAACTCGATTTCCGGCGGCATCAATGTCAATGGCGGTGCCCTCACGGGCGTGGCCGGAGCCACCATCACGGCCAGCACGGTAACAGTGAATAGCGGGGGCACCCTGAGCGGCGGATTTGTCGTGAGCAGTGCCGGTGGGACCGTGGTGAATTCCGGCGGCATCATCAGCCCCGGCGCCAACAGCGGTGCCGGCGGCGGAACCTTCGCCACCAGCCTGCTGAACCTGAATGCAGGTTCCCAATTGAACCTGACGCCCACCAGCGACCTCATCAATGTCACCACCGCCAACGGGCTTTCCGGCAGCACGAACATCAACGTCCGTCCCGTCGGCACCCTCGCGGCCGGTCCGATCAATCTGGTGACCTATGCCGGGGCCAACACCCTCGCCTTCACCAGCAGCCTGCCGCACCTGATCGCCGCCAGCGTGACCGACAACGGTGCCGGCCTGATTCAATTGAACCACGGCGGACAGGAAACCCTGACATGGACCGGCGGCAGCAACGGCCTGTGGAATTCCGTTCCGGCCAATGTCAATTTTAATGCGTCCACCAGCGGCGCTGTGCCCTGGCTCCAGGGTGATGTGACGGTTTTTGACAGCAGCACGACACCTCTCAACACCGCGATTACGATTGCGACCGGCGGAGTCAGCCCGGCCTCGGTGGTGATCAATGATGCCACCAGTGCCTTTTCCTTCACGGGCGGGGCCATCCAGGGAGGCACCAGCCTTGTAAAGAATGGGGTGGGCACCACCGTGCTGGCCACGGACAACACCTATGCCGGCGGAACCACCGTCAACGATGGCACCCTCCAAATCGGGAACGGAGGCACCAGTGGTCTGCTCGGCCAGGGCAATACTTCCCTGACCCTGGCCTCCTCCACCCTGTCCTTCAACCGCAGCGATGCCAGCAAGGTTGATGGAGTGATTTCCGGAGCGGGCGGCGTCCGGTCCGATGGACCCGGGGTAACCACCCTCAACGGGGTGAACACCTACGCGGGCGGCACCGTCATCAGCAAAGGAACCCTGCAGGGGAACCACAATTCCTTCGGCGCAGGAACGATCACCCTCAACGATGCGGCCACCGGGGCCAATAACACTGGCCTGCTGATCCAGAACGGAGCGGCGGTGGTGATACCCAACAATATTGTGGTTTCCAATAACGGGTCCGGCTCCTCAGTCATTGGATCATCGGAAAATTCCCTGGTGGCCAGCGGTCTTGCATTCAGCGGATCCCTGACACTTGACCGGCCCACCACACTGCTGGGGGAACCTGACCGCACGACCTTCCAGGGCGTCGTGGGCGGCAGCACCACCAGCCTGACGATTGGCCGCAGCACCGGCCTGAGCGAACAGGAAACCGGCCGCGTTGTGCTGGAGCAGAACCATGCTTTCACCAGTCCCGTCTTCAATCTGCTGATCAGTGACAACACCACCCTGCAACTGACCAATATCACCAATGCCGTGAGTCCCAATACGGCCTTGGACCAGTTGCCGGACACCGCGTCGGTGACCCTGGGAGTGAACTCCATCCTCCAGACCGGCACCTCCGGTTCTGCCAGTGACGGGGAAACCATCGGCGACCTGATCAGCGCGTCTTCCACCAGCCGGGTTCAGGCGACCGGTGGCACCGGAGCCAATCTGACCTTTGGAACGGCCAACAACACGACTTTCAACGGAGTGGTGAATGGCGGCACGGGCACGTTTGCCATCATCAAACAGGGCAGCGGCACCTTCACCCTCGGCGGGACCCTCGACAATGGCAGTGGCCGCCTCACCGTGAATGACGGAACCGTGGTCCTGGCAAAGGACAGCTCCAACGTGGTCCATGCGGTAGGCAGTGCGCTGGTCATCAATTCGGGGGGCACCGTCCGGCTGGGGGGCACTTACACCGTCTTCCGGGATGAATCCACCAACCGGGACAGCGCAACCCAGTATCAGTTGAATGCCCCTGCCAATTTTGTGGATCAGATTTATAACAATGTAGATGTCGCCCTGAACACCGGCGGCACCTTGGACATGAATGGCCGGTCCGAAGTGATAGACGGTTTGATCGGAGGCGGAACCGTGAGCAACTCCGCAGCGGGGACCACTTCCACGCTTTACCTCGGTGCCGCCGCGTCCGGAGACACCTTTGCCGGGCTCCTCGAGGACGGGGCCGGCCGGCTCAACATTGCCAAAGGCGGCACCGGCACCATGACCTTTGGCGGGACCAATACCTATACCGGCACCACGGACATCAATGCCGGAACCCTCACCATCACCAATGTCGCCGCGCTGGGATCGGCGCTTGGCGGCACCACCATCCGCAGCAACCGGGATCAGGCTTCTGCTGGCTCAACCACGCTCAACTTCAATGTCATCACCGCCAGCACGCCGGCGGTCCCCAATATCTTCGCGGAACCCCTCACCCTTGTTTCCGAGTTGTCCAATGACCAGCGTTCCGGATTGGCGGCGGCGGCCACCAACCAAAGCCTGCGTCTCACCGGCGGCATCGTCCTTGAAGGAGACGGCATTTCCCAGATCAACAACGGCAGTACCATTTCCGGCAACGAATTCCAAATCAACGGAGGCATCACCGGCACCAGCAATGGTACGCTATTCCTCCGCGGCTCCGGGACCATTGCTCTGAACAGCGTGGTCAATGCCCCCAACCTCCTGTTTGCCCGGACGGATGCGGGCACGCTCATCATGAACGCCAGCGGGCATGACTACCGCGAAGCCCAGTTTGTGCATGGCACGGTGCGCACAGATGTGGTCAATGCCTTCGACACCGGAGCTATCCTGCGCATGGGCCAGGGCGGCAACGCCAACACGGTCGATTTGAATGGCAACAATCAGACCGTAGCGGGAATCCTGACCAATGCCGGAGTCACCGACAATTTCGCCCGCACGATCACCTCCGTGGCCCCTGCCACCCTCAACATCAATGTTCCGGCGGCCACCGGGGGCGATTATGGATTCGGCGGAACCATCAGCGGCGCGGTGACCCTTCAGAAGAGCGGACCCGGAACCCAGGTGCTGACGGCTTCAATTGCCGGAAACTCCCTGAGTTATACCGGCAATACCATAGTCAGCCAGGGCATTCTCCGGTTGGCTGCCAACGACCGCCTTCCGGACACTGCCCCCAGCACCAATGTGGTGGTCGGAGACAGCGCCCTGAACGCATTCCTTGACCTCAACGGATACAACGACACCATCAACGGGCTTCATGGCACCGCATCCGGCACCGTGCACAGCAATGGGGGTCAACTCGGTGGAGTGGCCAATTCTGTATTGACCCTGCGGGGCACCGCCACGCCGGCCCTTGATGCCACCTTCTCGGGTTCGCTGAGGAACAATACCGATACTGGGACCAGCACCCTTGCCATCACCAAAACGGGAAGCGGCACCCAGATCCTCGCCGGCACCAATACCTACACCGGTGCCACTACCATCAGCGCGGGCACTCTGCTCATTAACGGAAACAACTCGGCCGCCACCGGGGCGATCAGCGTTGCCTCCGGGGCGACTTTGGGAGGTTCCGGCAGCCTGGGAGGCGCGCTCAACGTGGCCGATGGAGGGATTTTGGCCCCGGGCACCGGCTCTGGCACCCTGACCACCAATACTTCCGTGGCCTTCAATGATCTCAGCGTTCTGAACTACGATTTTCTCGGCACTGACCAAACGGTGGGAGGTGTCAACAACGACCTCTTTACCGGGGTCACTACCCTGACGCTGGACGGTGTCCTCAACGTGTCGGAAACGGTGGCAGGATCCTTCCTCAGTGCTTCGTTGGGCAATATGTGGCGCCTCATCAACTATAGCGGCACCCTGACCGACAACACCCTGAACCTGGGCACGACTCCGGGGCTTTCCGGCGGACTGGCATTTGCCGTGGACACCAATACCACCGGTCAGGTCAATCTGGTGGTGGTGCCGGAAACTTCCTCCGCCGGGCTGCTGGGCCTGACTGCCCTGTTGACCCTGCGCCGCCGCCGCAAGGCTGCTTGAGCGAACCGTTTCCGCATACCGGGGGAGCAGAAGACCGGATGGCTGTAACAGCACGTCCGCCAGCCGGAGGAATGTCTGGACTGGCAGGGCTTTACTCTATGCCCTAGGGGATTCTCTGATTGGGGCATGACGGGCCGGCAAAGTATTAATTACGCTTGTGATAGCGCGGGGAATTGCCCAAAAGAGGCAATCCTTTTTCCCCGAATTTAAACCGAGCCCACCCCTCATATGAAACGCAATCCTCTCCGCACCTGGCTGCCCTATGCTTTTGCCGCCATTGTCGCCCCCCTGATTGCCGCCTGGCCCCAGCGGGCGCAGGCTCAATTCCATTGGGACCCCTTGATTGATGGCAATGGGATCGTGGGTGGGTCCGGTTCATGGAACCTCACCAACACGTTTTGGGATCCAACCGGAACCGACGTGGTGGCGGGGGACAATGTGGCATGGCCGAACGCCTCCACATCCCAGGCCATCTTTGGCGGCAATCCCGGCACCGTGCTTATGAATCAAGGGGCCGCCCTGACGGCGAATTCCCTCACCTTCAATACGGGTGGTTATGTCATCAATCCGAATGCCGCCGCCGACGTCCTTGCTTTGGCCGGCACAACCCCCGGCATCACCGTCACCAATGCGGGCCAATCCGCTATCGTGAACAGTATTATCAGCAGTGCCGGAGGCCTCGTCGCCGGGGGGAATGGCTTCCTGACCCTGGGCGGTGCCAACGGGGCCGGCCTCACCGGGCAGATCATTGTCAGCCCGGGCACCACCCTCGGATTGAATAACAATACCGCCCTGGGAGCCACGGGTGCGGGCAATGAAACCATCGTCCAAAGCGGCGGCACTTTGAATATTGGCGGCAGCCTCGTGAACAACAACCCCGCCCCGGGGACTCCCGGGGAGGAAATCCGTATCGCCGGAACCGGCGTCGGGGGCATTGGAGCCTTGATCAATACCCGGAACAACGGGAACAATACCCTGGCAAAGGTCGTGCTCACGGCGGATGCCACCATCAATACCGGAGGCAGCGGCCCCACCGCCTACAATGCCGCCGGGGTGATGGGCACTTCGCCGGGAGGCCGCACCGACATCCGCACAAGTGCGGCACCCACGGCGGGACAGAACCATCTCAACCTGGCCGGTTTTACCCTAACTAAAACAGGCGGGAATGGGCTTTTTATCGTCAATGCGGACGTCTCGACAGGGAACATCAATGTGAACGAGGGCCAGCTGCAGTTTGAGGCGAACAGCATCGTTCCGGCCGGAGGCACCATCACGGTCAATCCCAACGGGAAACTCGGATTCTTTTCCATGGTCGGCACCAACATCAACCGCGACATCATCGTCAACGGCGGCACCATCGGTGACCTTTACACCACCAGCGGGACCCAGACCGTGGCCGCCCCCATCAGCATCACCGGATCCGCCAATCCTAACTTTGTAGCCTCCACCACTGCCAGCACCACCCTGTCCGGGGTGATTTCGCAGTCCGGTTTCAGCGGGACCGGCTTGGATAAACGCGGCACCGGGATTTTGGCCTTCTCGAATACCGCCAACACCTTCAGCGCCCCAATCACGGTCCGGGCAGGCACTTTGAGGGGCATTTACAATACGGCGTTCCCGGCGGGAGGGGTTTCTCCGGCGGTTCCGATCACCACCACCGATACGCCGCTGGGCACCAACCCGAACATCACTCTTGCCGGCGGGACCCTGAGTCTGCAGGCCAACATGGCCAATAACAATACCCAGCAGGTCTGGAGCAATCCTCTGAATATCACCGTGGACCAGGCACCTGGTGGCATGGCGTTTGACCGCGTGGCCGCGAATACTGCGCAGGTTGACAAGATGGTGCGGATCAGCTCCCTGACCATCGCCCCGGCGTCGGCGGCCAATGGCTGGTCGATCGGGCAAAACCAGTTCACCTTCTCCCAGGGGAACACGCACCGGCTGGAGATTCCGTCGCTGACGATGAACAACGACACCCTGCTCAATTCGGGTGACTTCCATATGTCAGGCACCATTGCCTCCATCGGTCAAAACTCCATCGTCCACGGCGGGGGCAACACCATCCAGTTCCTGAGCAGCGGCACCATGGAACACAACGCCCTGTTCAATGTGTCGGGCACTCTCCGCGTCGGCAGCGGTTTCGGGACGCCCATTGTCAGCAATAACGTCACGGCAGGGAGCGGCCCGATTTATATCTCGCCAGGACAGACCGTCGGCTTCCGGGCTCCGGGCAATATCGCCCCCAATCAAGTGGTGGAACTGCTCTCCCAGAGCTTGGCGCTGCCTTTGTTCAATCTGGAACAGAACGGCGTGGCCGCCGGATCGGCGGCGGTGCCGGAAAACCTGCGTGCTTTGACCACCGGCGTCTATGGGATCGGCAGTGCCACCTATGGGAATATTGACCTCAGCAACCTGGGGGACGGCACCTTCCGGATCGGATCAAATATCTCCGGCTCAGGAAATGGCACGGCCACGGGAACGATCGCGGCAGGGGCCGGCGATCTCTTCCGGGTCGGGGGAGGGGGCACCGCCACCTTCTCCGGGACCAATGCCTTCACCGGCACGGCAGGCCTCGAAGTGGGAGCAGGTCTGCGCTTGAATGCCACGCCTAGCAGCAGTGCGGGCACGGTGGTCCTGACAGGTGCCAACGACTACTCGGGAGGAACCACAGTGAACCGCGGCAGCACCTTGAGTTTCCAGGCCGCCGGTGCCCTCGGCACCGGCCCGGTCGGGGTTTTTGGAACCATCAACGCCAATCAGGCCGGGGGCTCCTTCACCAGCGGGGCGGGGCTGGTCAATGATCAGGCAGTCAGTCTTTATGGGGGTGCCAGCCTCGTGCTGGACAACGGGGCGCTAACCACCGCCGGCATCAACCGCTGGGGCGACGATACCAATCTTTCCCTCACCAACAACACCGTCACCTTCAACAGCGCCAACAACCTGCTGACGACTACCGAAAACATCGGGGAACTCCAGGTGACGGGGGGGAATGTCATCAACCTGAACCGGGGGAATGCCACTGGTGCCACCACCGTGATGCGGGTCGAAGTGGATGCCATCACCCGGTCCAACAACGGAACTGCTGAATTCATCCGCAGCACCGGAACTGGCGCAGGCTGGGGCGTCGGGCAGATTTTCAATGTCACCGGCACCGCGCCTACCGTGACCAACGGCATGGTGGCCCCATGGATCGTGATGCAAAATAACAGCCCGGCCCAGTTTGCGACCTATAATGGCACCACCCTCCTGCCGGCGACCTATGATACCACGGTCAACACTGCGGTCTTCACAGCGGGCCTCCCTGCGGTCCACAAAGTGACCGTGACGACGGCCGACCCTACCCTCGCCGATGATCCCAGCATCTACGCCCTGCGGTCGGAACGGACCATCAACACCAACGGGACCTTTGATACCATTACCCTGGGCTCCGGGGGGCTGATCCTGAGCAATATCACGGACAATACCACCATCAACATCAATCCGGCGATTGTCTCCAACAACGGCACCGCCAACCAGGAACTGCTGGTTTACACCGCCGGGGGCGGAACCGGGAGGAATTATGCCATTCCGGGGGCCATCACCGCAACGGGCCTGACAAAATTCGGCACTGGCAACCTGATTCTCGCCACCAACAATGCCGCCGGGCTCTCCGGGCAAGTCTCCGTCAATGCAGGCACCCTGCAACTGGTGGGCCCAACTGCGGCAGGCGACCATAGTCCGGCTGGAACCGGGCAAATTCTGCTGAATGGCGGCCAACTCAATCTCCGCTCCAATGCCACGACCGCCGTGGCCTACACTCTGCAGAATACCGGCGTGACCGTGGGCCAGGGAATACCTACGGCAACAATAGACGTCAACCGCGGGGACGGCGCATCCTCCAACCTGACCCTGACCATCAATCCCGCCGCTCCAGGCGGGGCCGGGTTGGTGCTGGCAGGGTCCGCAGGGGACCAGGGACAAACGCTGAATCTGATTGGTGGGAATGGTTATGCCCTCACCTTCGGCAGCAATGCGGCTAACTCGATTGCGGGCAATGCCACCATCCACACCGCCAGCGCGAATCTGACCCTGAACAATGCCCCGACGATTACCGGGACCAATCCTGTCATTTCCAAATCCGGGGGCAACGCTTGGATTGTGGGTGCGGCCACGGGCTCCCCTGGCGTAGCCCCGGGCACCAAGGTGGTGCTCAATGACGGCACGCTGGAAATGCGCAGTATCACTGCCTTTGGCACGGGCACCACCACGTCCTTGGAATTGAACCGGGGCACCCTCAATCTGCGCCGCGACTCCACCGGTTATTATGGAGGATCCGCCGCCACGGCTTATAATGTCACCGTCAATGGGAATAGCACCATCTCCGCAGACCGGGCTGGTTCTACGGGGAGTGGATTTGTTGAAGGATTGGGTGCTGTTACCTTGAATGGAAACAGCACTCTCACCACCACCAACGGCAATGGCGTGGTGCTGGAGTTCGCCTCGCTGGCCCTCAATGGCAACGGCCTGCTCAATATCGGATCATCCAGCATCACCAATCAGGATTCCGGCACCAAGGTGACCGGGGCAGTGACCGGTGGATCGTTGGTCCGCTCCGGGGGCGGCTGGCTGCACCTTTCTGCGGCCAATAACACCTACGACGGAGGCACCATCCTGAATTCCGGCACCACCCGGCTGCGGGCTGCCGGCGCGGCAGGCACCGGGACCATCACGCTCAATCCGGGAGCCACCATCGACTTCAACGCCGCTAACAACCTCAATCCCGGGCAAGCGCTGGTGGTCCGCAGCACCACCGCGTTCCCGTCCATGATCAGCATGAACACGGATGTGGCCCACCCGACGGCAGGAGTGGACACCAGCAATGCGCCTTTCGGCATCGTTGGACTTAGCAACAGCCCTGGCGGCATCTACAATACTCCTATCAACCTCAGTGCGCTTTATGGCGGAGGATGGTCGTTGGGTGGAGTGCCCCAGGGAGCCTACGACCCGCGCTACACGGCGGCGACGCTGGGAGCCGGCAATGGCAATGTCTACCGTCTGGGCGGCGGTGGCACCAGCTTCTTCATGGGCATGGACTCCACCGGAGCGGCGCTCAACAACGTCCTTACCGGAGCCGCCAACAGCGTCCGGTTGGGAATCGACTCCGGGAATATCATCCCCGCCAATGGGGGCAACTTCCAGTTTGTGCTGGGTGGAAATAACAACTATGGCGGCACCACCGTGATCCATCGCGGCATGGCGGCCCGCTTGGGTTCGGCCGCAGCAGGCGGTTTTTCGGGTCTGAGCAATACGGCGGTCGATCTTTTTGGCACCTTGAATCTGAGTGCGGGGGCCACCCTGCAGGACGGCGGGATCGCCACCAATGCCCTGACCTTCCATCCGGGTTCGCTCCTGACCCTCGACAATAACGGAGGCATCAATACTCCGATCGCCGCCGCCAATGTCGCCGACCGCATCGCTGATGGCACCCCCATCCAACTGAATGGGGCGGCCCTCAACCTGATCGGAGCGAACACCCTGGTTTCGGCGGAAACGGTCGGAGCGGTCACCTACCAACGGGGTGCCCGGATCCGGGTCGGGGCAAATGGTGCCGGTGGCACGGCCACCCTGACCATGGGCAGTCTGACCCGCGCCGGAGCCGGCAGCTCCCTGCTGCTGCAGACCTCGGCCGCCGGAACATTGGGCGGGGTGGACAGGATATTGGTCACCGCCGCACCTACCGTCACCAATGGAATGGTGGATGCTTCCATCACCAATGCCACGGATGGGCAATTTGTGACTTATGGGGCCTCCGGTTTTGCCAATGTCACCTATGATAATACCTTCACCACCGCGGGAACTCTTACCCCTAACATGGCGGCGACAGCGAAGGTGAGTGTTCTCATGGGGGCCACCACCGGTTCCCAGGCCTTGGGAAGTAATCTTGATATTTATGCCCTGCGCACGGACCGGGATGTGGTGAACGGGGGACCCTTCAACCAGATCCAGTTGCGTAGCGGTGGATTGATCGGAGCGACCAATGGGATTACCATCCAGCCGAATCTGATCTTCAACGACGGCACCGCCAACGTGGAGGCCAGGATCACCGCCCTGAACACCATCAATCTCAGCGGGACGATCACCGCCGCCGGAGTGACCAAGAGCGGAAACGGCGCTTTGCTGGTCAACGTGCCCCAACCGGCCTACGCCTCGGGATGGACCGTGAATTCAGGTGACCTCCAATTCAATGACCTCGAAGCGGCCGGTCAGTCCGTCGCCGGCAATGCCATCACCGTGAATGCCACTCAGACCACGGGGGGAGTCAACGGATCCACCCTGAACGGTTCACGCGTTATTTTTAACCGCGACATGGGAACCCCGGAACTCTTCACCTTCACAGGAGGGCCGATCACGGTGGTCAATGATGGCACGGTGCGCACCGCCGGAGGGGACAACCGCAATCTGAAGATCCCCGGTATTACCGCCCTCAGTACCGGGGCCGCCAGCACCGCCGCATTGACCCTTGATGTCCCTAACAACCGCTTCCGCGCCACCATTCCCAGTCTGACCCTCGGCAGTGATACCACCCTGAGGGTATTTGACAGCGGCGCTACCACAGATACCGGCCGCATCACGGCTGCCGTGGTCGATTCCCTCGTGGGCGTCAACAAAAACCTCCTTAAAATCGGCAACCGCACCCTTGAGTTGGGCGGCGACAACTCGGGCAGCTTCACCGGCGGTTCGATTGTGAATAGCCAGGGCACCCTCAGGGTCCTGCACGACGGGTCTCTCGGGAGCGCCAGCACTGCGGTCACCATCGAACGCAATGCCACCCTCGAGATAGGCAAAGCCAACTTTGTTCCCACGGCCACGGTCACGCAATTGCCCGGCTCCATTGAACGCTGGAATCAGGAGGATGCCCGCGGCCTGGTCTACAACCTGCCGGCCGGGGTGAATCTGCAGTTGAACACCAACCTGCAGGAGGCCCGGACGATCGGCTTGAATGGAGGAACCATCGAGGGCTTCCTTCATTCTGATCATGTGGCCCAGACCGCGCTCCGCACCGTGGGGTCTGAGGTGACCTTGAATCTTCTGTCCGACTCCTTTGTGGGGCAGGGAAATGTGATCGGAGGGCAAAACTATGATGCCGGCCGGCAGCCCACCGTAGGCCAGCCATTTGGGGATAACTACACCGGCTCTCCTCTCATGATCAGTGGTCCTATCACCGGGGCCTTCAACCTGACCAAGACGGGCCTCGACACCGTTACCATCGCTGGCTCGTCCAAAACCTACCGCAATACCATCGTGGACATGGGCACCCTGAGGATCGGGACGGACAATGCCTTGCCGGCCGGCGGGGTTCTGACGCCCCGCCTCGGAGGCATGGTGGATCTCTATGGCAGCAACCAAACCGTGTCCGGACTGGGTTATGCCACAGCGGGGCCCAATCCGGGTGGAGTCTCCGCCGGTTCCGCAGGAAGACTCACCAACAGTGGCACCGTGGATAAAGTTCTCACCGTGAACAGTGCAGCGGATTATACCTACAACGGCACCCTTGAGTTGAACGTCGCCCTGACGAAAACCGGTGCCGGCACCCAGGTGCTGGGAGGGACCAACACCTACCGGGGAGCAACCAGCGTCAATGCCGGCACTCTTCTCATCAACGGGGACAATTCCGGTGCCAATGGGCTGATCAGCGTCGCCTCCTCCGCCACTCTCGGTGGCACAGGCACCCTGGGAGGAGACCTGAATGTCGCCCCAGGAGGCATCTTTGCCCCTGGTGTAGGCCCCGGCACCCTCACCACCACCAGTTCTGCCAGCTTCGGGAGTAATACTGTGCTGCGCTTTGAACTCAACGGGGGTGACACCACCATCGGCGGCGGGGTCAACGACCTCTTCACGGGCGTTACCACCCTGACGCTGGACGGCCTGCTCGACATCAGCGAAACGGTGCCTAATTCCTTCCTGAACTTTGCCGGTCTGGGGGACACATGGCGTCTCATCAACTACAGCGGGGCCCTGACCAACAACGGACTGACCGTGAATGCCCAGCCCGTTCTTGCTTCCGGCTTGTCCTTCAACGTCGACACCAACACCGCCGGCCAGATCAACCTGGTAGTGGTGCCGGAAACTTCCTCCGTGAGCCTGCTGGGCCTGACCGCGCTGCTGACCCTGCGCCGCCGCCGCAAGGCCGCCTGAGTGCCGCGTGCCTCTGACGGTGGTGCCGGAAGCCTCCTGACATCCTAGCATCCTAACGGCCTAACCTTTTCAGCCGGCCTGCCCGGGCTTGACCGCCGGGCTGACGCTGCGCCGCCGCCGCGCCTGATCCGGCTCCCGTTGGTCGTTGCTGCTCCCGTGCGCCATTGTTTATGGCCTGCGGGGGATCATTCCGCCTGCCGCGCCGTTTCCATCGCGGCGATGACCGGCTGGAGCGCGTCCCGCATCAGGGTATTGTGGCGGCTGCCGGGGAGTTCGGTAAAATGCACTGCGGTGCCGCCCGCGGCAGCGAGTTCGCGTCCCATGCGGATGGGAATGACCTCATCATCGGAACCATGCAGGATCCATGCCTTGCCTCCACGCTCCTTCAGGCGGGCCAAGCCGGCTTCATTATCAAACCGGTGGGTCACAAGGAAGCCCAGAGGGACGCCAAACATGGCCTTGGTCATGGCCATGGTGCTGGTGAAAGGGGACAGGAGAACGGCTTTGCGGATGCCGTATTCGTCGGCCGCCATCAGGGCCACAGCGGCCCCCAACGAGTGTCCCCAGACCAATCCGCGGGTGGCCAGACCCTCCGGCGGCAACCCGCAGCGTTCCGTGATCAGGGGCCCCAGTGCCTGGAGGCTTTCCTGAATGGCCTTGGGATGGGGCTTGCCCTGACAAAGGCCATAACCTGGATAGTCAATGAAAACAAAAGCATCCCGGGTCAGATTCGACTGCACCGGCAGCCGGGCAAAATCCAAAGCGACACTGCCATTGCCCGCCGTGACAATCCAGACCCGCTCCGGGGCCGCTCCTTTGAGTGGCAACTGCAGCCAGGCGGTTTGTTGGCCCTGACTGGTGGTAAAGTCAAGGCGGCTGCCTCCGAGGCGCAAAAACTCCGCGGTCTGGTCTGGCGGATAGGAGTTGGGAAAATAAATGAGCCGGCTCTGGCCGGCGGACAGAAGACCGAGGGCAGCAACGGCAGTGACCGCCGTGGTGCGGGCAATCCGGGTCAGAGGACGGGCAGGTTTCATGGGGTCACCATGCCAGGAGAGAAGCCCCCCTGCAAGGCCTCCGGAACTCTCATCCGCATGTGCGGGAGGCCGGGGCGGCTTTTCTGCTTTTCGCGCCGCCCGCCATCCTATACGGGCTGGGCATGATGAAATTCCTCGTGCTGTTATTCGTTTTCACCCTGACGGGACAGAGCGGTGCATTGGCCCAGTCCCCTCTGCGGCCTAACATTTTATGGATTACGGCCGAGGACATGGGGCCGCACCTCAAATGCTATGGATTTGAGTATGCGGAGACTCCGCACCTGGATGCCCTCGCCGCAGGCGGGCTGCGTTACCGCATGTGCTGGTCCAATGCGCCGGTTTGTGCCCCCGCCCGGACCACCCTCATCACCGGGATGTATCCGCCCAGCCTGGGGGCGGAACACATGCGGAGCGAGGTCCGCCTGCCGGAAGCGGTCCGGCTTTATCCGGAACTGCTGCGCGGGGCCGGCTACTACTGCACCAACAACGACAAAACCGATTACAATCTGCCTCCCCGGCCCGGGCTGTGGCAGGAGTCGTCGAAACAAGCCCACTACCGGAACCGTGCGGCCGGACAGCCATTTTTTGCCATCTTCAATTTCACCACCACCCACGAAAGCCAGATCCGCCGAAGACCCCATGCGGCCGTGCATGATCCGGGCCGGGTCCCCCTGCCGGCCTATCATCCTGACACTCCGGAAGTCCGCCAGGACTGGGCCCAGTATCACGACAACATCACGGTGATGGACCGGCAGGCCGGCAAGGTGCTGGCGGAACTGAAGGACGCGGGACTCGCGGAGGACACCATCGTTTTCTTTTATGGCGATCACGGATCCGGCATGCCCCGCAGCAAGCGCCAGCCCTTCAACTCCGGCCTTCAGGTGCCGCTGATCGTCCACATCCCGGAAAAGTGGAAAGCCCTCGCCCCCCCGGACTATCAAAGGGGCGGCTGGTCGGAACGGCTGGTGTCCTTTGTCGATTTTGCGCCCACCGTTCTGGACCTTGCCGGGGTCAAGCCCCCCTCATGGCAACAGGGAAATCCTTTCCTTGGTCCGCATCCGGCCCCGCCCCCCGAGTATCTCTTCGGCCACCGCGGCCGCATGGACGAACGCCCCGACCTGATGCGCTCCCTCACGGATGGCCGGTTTGTCTATGTCAGGAACTATCTGCCGCACCTGATTTATGGACAGCGCATTGATTACATGTTCCAGACTCCCACCACCCGCGTCTGGAAGGAACTCTACGATGCAGGGACCCTGACTCCGCCCCGCACTTATTTCTGGGAGCGCAAACCCGCCGAGGAACTCTACGATTTGCAGTCGGATCCTGACGAAGTCAAAAACCTTGCCGCCGTGCCGGAACAGGCTGCCCGCCTCAAACAATACCGCTCCGCCCTGCGGCAGCACTTGCTGGCCATCCGCGACACCGCATTCTTAGGAGAGGCCGGCATGCATCGTCGTGCAGGACCGGATCCGATCCACACCATGGCCCTGGATCCAAAGCGTTATCCCATGGAGATCGTTCTGACGGCGGCCGAAACGGCCTCCCGGCCGGAGGGACCATTTTCCCCCGGGGGACTGCAAGCCTCGGATCCCGCAGTGCGCTGGTGGACCCTGATCCGCTTGCTCATTGCTCCACCGGAAACCGGCACCGGTCATCTGGCGGTCATCCGTCCTCTGCTGCAGGACCCGGATCCTGCCGTCCGCATTGCCGCCGCAGAAGTATTGGCGGCCTGCGGAACGCCGGCGGATACTGCGGCTGCCGTTGAGGTGTTGAAAAACCTTGCTCCGGTCAAGGCCCATGGTCCCCATGTCAGCCTTGCCGCCCTTACGGCGTTGGATGCCATTCTGCCGAAGGCCGGGAACCTGCGCGGCTTTCTGAGCGGATTGGAAGTGAAGGATGCCGCCACCCCGTCCCGCTACCGGGAATATGCCCCGCGACTGATGGAGGACATACTGCGCCGTTTACCCTGACGGTTATCGGCGGGCCTTTTTGGTGGGCGCTTCCCATGCTTCCGGCACCCGGATGGATTTGGGGGGATCAAGGTGCGGTTCCAGTTGGGCTTCGAAGCGCCGGGGCATGATGATGTCCAGAAGGATGTCATTGCCGTCGTAGTCCTGACTGATCACCTTGCCCTGCTCGTGGATCAGACTCATCAGGCCGAATTCTGACTGGGGCAGGCGCAGCTTCATGCGGCGCGTGCGGTCCAGCATCATGGAACTGAGCCGCTCCAGCAATGCCGGCAAACCCTCTCCGGTTTTCAGTGACACCATGGCCGGTTGGTCAAAGTGCGCGGCTACCTGCTGGCGGCGGGCCGGAGGGATCAGATCGATCTTGTTCAGCACCACCAGCATTTTCTTTTCATCTGCTCCCAGTTCCTTCAGCACGTCCATGGTGGTCTCATAAAACTGGAACACCCGTTCCTGGCTGGCATCCAGCACATGGATCAGAAAATCTGCCAGAGCGGCTTCCTCAAGGGTGGCCTTGAAGGATTCGATGAGCCGGTGGGGCAGATTGCGGATAAATCCCACCGTATCTGTCAGGAGCATCTGCTGGCCATCCGGCAGCTGCACCTTGCGTGTGGTCGGGTCAAGGGTGGCAAAAAGTTTGTCTTCGGCCAGCACCGTGGCTCCTGTTATCAGATTCAACAGGGTGGACTTGCCGGCATTGGTGTAGCCCACGATGGCCGCCGACGGCACCGGGACCCGCTGGCGTTCCTTGCGTTGCGTGGTGCGCTGCTTTTTCACGGCTGATATCTGCCGCTGCAGCGCCGTAATGCGGTCGCGGGCCAGCCGGCGGTCGGTTTCAATCTGGGTTTCCCCTTCACCGCGGGCCGCCCCACCGCTTCCTGCTCCACCGCCGCCACCCTGACGGTCGAGGTGTCCCCACATCCGGGCCAGCCGGGGCAGGGCATACTTTTGACGGGCCAGTTCGACCTGGAGTTTGGCCTCGGACGTCTGGGCCCGCATCGCAAAAATATCAAGAATCACCTCCTCGCGGTCGATCACCGTGATTCCCCCGTCGGTTTCCCAGGCCCGTTGCTGCATCGGAGCCAGATTGTTATCGAAAATGATCACATCACAGCCCAGCTCCCTGGCATGGGCGATCAATTCGGCGGCCTTGCCGGAACCAGTGAGATATTTGCGGTTACTGTCGCGCACCAGCACCAGCACGCTCTCCGCGATGGGAATCCCCAGCGTGGTCACCAGCTCCGCCAATTCCTCCAGCAGGCTCGCGGCTTCTTCCCTCTCCCTCGTTTCAAAATAGGCTCCAATCAGCAGCGCTTTTTCGACCACCTTGGGTCTGTCCCGGATTTCAAACATGGGTCATTGTGGAGGACGATTCCGCCGCCTGCAACGGCCAGGGCACCGGCCCGTGCCGATTGGTTTGTCCCATTCATGGCTTGCATGGCACAGGGAGGCCAGCGCCCGGCTGCGAAGCAGGAGTTTCGTCCACCACCGCATCATTCTGTCTTCTTGACCCTTGAGACCCCCGCTGGAAATTAAGGAATGGATCTCGCCAGTGTCTGTGCTTTTTGTCAGGGTCTGCCCGGGGTGGTGGAGAATACGCCCTTTGGACCGGACATTCTTGTCTTCAAGGCCGCCGGCAAACTTTTCGCCCTGACGAATCCCCAGGAGCATCCGCTGCGGGTTAATCTGAAATGTGATCCCGGCAGGGCGGTGGAGCTGCGGGAGGCGTATCCCGCCATCGTGCCGGGTTACCACATGAACAAAAAGCACTGGAATACCGTGGTCCTCGACGGCTCCATCCCTTCGCCGCTGGTGCGGGACCTGGTGCAGCATTCCTACGACCTGGTGGTGGCCGGCCTGACTGCGGCCAAACGGCGGGAAGCGGGGCTTTGAGGGATTCCTTTCCCAAGCCGGTTCCCTGCCGTGGACTGCCCACCTGTCAATTTGGCAGCCATGAACCCTTAGCGGCGGCGGCGGCGGCGTGCGGCCAGCCCGAGCGCCGTGAGGCCTAACAGGCTCACGGCACCGGCTTCCGGCACGGCATACTTTTGGCTAAGTTCCCCCGGCACCGGCGGGTTTGTCTTTAAAGCAGTGCCCGCAATCCTGACATTTCCACCGGCGGCGGCGGAACGGCCATGGCAAAGTAAACAGCACCAGCAGAAGCAGGCTGGTGCGGCGGGGGCCCAGGTCCGGACCGGTCCGGTGGGAGCCGCAGGCCGGGCAGGGCACCTCCACGGCTTCCATGGGCGGCGGCAACTGGTCGGCACTCAGAAATTCCCGGGCAGCTTCCAAATCCTGCTCGGCAATCTGGACGCGGACCCCGCCAAGCAGGTTGGAATGGATCCACATGTTTTGCACCGCGTATTCGCTGTGCAGGAAGGCGGGGATGCCGGCTGACTCGAGCCGGCCTCGCAGGAGGTGCGCTTCCTCGGGGGTGGTAAAGGTGGCGAGGGTGATCAAGGCAGGCACCGGTCAGGGGTTGGAAGCTTCGGGGCGCTGACAAATGAATACGCATCCCGCCTGAGGTTTCCTTCCATCCGCTGCATCCGTCAATTCCGCGCCACCGACGCCGGGACAGGGAGCCTCCCGGGCCCCTCTGTTGACGGGAGCCGCAGCGTGTTGTGGGATGGTGCTCCCTTCCGCCTGAATGTCCTCTCTTCCCGATCCGATTCCCTCCGGTGTTCCGTCCGGGCCCGAACCTGCCAGAACAGACGAAAAAGCCGCGGGAGCGAAGGCCACCGGCATCGTGGCCCTCGCCATCATGTGCAGCCGCGTCCTTGGCCTGATCCGGGAACTGGTCTTTGCGGCCCTGTTTCCGCCCGGCCTGCGCGACTGTTTCACGGTGGCCTTCCGCACCCCCAATATGCTGCGGGATCTGTTTGCCGAAGGGGCGCTGAGCACCGCCTTTGTGACAGTGTTTTCCCAGAAGTTGAAAACGGAAGGTGATGGTGCCGCATGGCAGTTGGCCCACCGCATTTTGAGCCTGTCCGCCGTGTTCATGAGTTTGGTATCAATCCTGGGCGTTCTGCTGGCACCATGGATTGTCAGGCTGCTGGCCGGAGGCTGGGCCAGTGAGGAATGGAAGATCCCCTTCACGGTGACGCTGGCGCAAATCATGTATCCTTTCATCCTGATGGTGTCGCTGGCGGCTTTGGTGATGGGAATTCTGAATTCCAAACGGGTTTTTGGGGTGCCGGCCATGGCCAGCAGCTTTTTCAACATTGTCAGCATCGTGGGCGGGGCCGGAATCGGCTATCTGCTGGATCCCACGTTCGGGTGGAAAGCCATGGTCGGTTTCAGCATTGGCACCCTGCTGGGCGGGATGGCGCAGCTTGGCGTGCAACTGCCGGCCCTGCACAAGCTCGGTTACCGCTTCAAGTTCAGCCGCGACTGGTCGGATCCCGGCGTGAAGCGCATTCTGCAGTTGATGTGGCCGGCAGTGATCGCAGGCAGCGCCGTGCAGGTGAATGTGTTATTGAATACCATCTTTGCCTCCCACCTTGAAGTGAAGGATGGCCCGGTGTCATGGCTCAACTACGCCTTCCGGCTGATGCAGTTGCCGCTGGGCGTGTTTGGAGTGGCGGTGGCCACGGTGACCCTGCCGGCGCTCTCGCGAGTGGCCACGGATGGCCTCACCGCCAACTTCCGCAGTGTCCTTGGAGCCGGCAACCGCCTCGTCATGTTCCTGACCCTGCCTTCGGCGGTGGGTTTGTTTGTCCTGGCAGAGCCGATCATTTCCCTCCTGTATGAGCGGGGGCAGTTTACCCCCTACGAAACCCTCGCTACCGCTGCGGCCCTGCGCTGGTATGCCGTGGGGCTGATTTTTTATGCCTGCATCAAGGTCATCCAACCTGCCTTCACGGCGATCGACCGCCGCTTCATCCCGATGTATGTGGCGCTGGGTTCCATCGCACTCAATGCTGCGCTCAATTCCCTCTTTGTCTTCCACTTCCGGCTGGGGCACGAATATCTGGCCTTGAGCACAGCGGTGATTGCCGCCACCAATTTTTCCATCCTCTATCTGGTGATGACCCGGATTGCCGGAGGCCTGGAAGGCACGAGGTTGTTGGCGACCCTGGCGAAGCTGGTGCCGGCGGTGATCCTGCTCGGAGCCGTGGCATGGGCCGGACATCACTGGCTGTTGGCGGGCTGGAGCGGTTTTGGACTGTTGCGCCGGGCCCTCTCGCTAGGGGCGGTCGTCGCGGCGGCCGGAGGGTCCTATTTCGCCGTGACCACCCTGCTGAAGGTGGAGGAAGCCCAACAATTCGTCGGGATGGTCAAACGCCGGGTGCGGCGTTAGGCCTGAGGTGCCTGCGGCGGGTTTTCAAAATTCACTTCACAACGCAATCGAAGGTTATCGCAGGACTTTGGAGTGCGCGCGGCTTGCCCCCGCTTTGGGCAGGCAGCTTGCTGCCGTTTTCCGGCGGGGTTCAGGCTGCGGGTTGAGTCTTGTCTGAAAAAGGCGCGGGGCAAGCCCCTCTCACGAAAGCGGCAGCAAGCCGCGCGCACTCCAAATTTCCGCTATTTGACCGGGCAATCCATCCCTGCTGATTTGCGGGGACACGACTTATCCGTCCTAGCCAAAGCTGCAGCGATGTTCCAGAGCCCTGGCGAGCCGTTTCAGATAGACGGTGCGCGGAATTTCATGGGCCCCGAACTGGGTCAGGTGTTCCGTGACCCACTGGGTGTCCAGCAGCACGTATCCCCGCTCATCCAGCCGCCTCACCAGATGGGCAAGGGCCACTTTGGAGGCATTGGGCACTTTGCTGAACATGCTTTCCCCAAAAAAGACTCCGCCCATGGCCACGCCATAAAGGCCGCCTGACAACTCGCCGTCCTGCCAGATTTCCACGGAATGTGCGAACCCCAGTTCATGCAGCTTCACATAACTGGCATGGATCATCTCGCTGATCCACGTGGTCTCGCGGTCGGCACAGCCACGCATCACCGCACTGAAGGCCGTATTCACCCGCACCTCGAATGGATTGCGGTTCAGCACCTTTTTCAGGCCGTGCGGGATGTGGAATTCCCTGATGGGAATGATGCCTCGGGGATCGGGGGAAAACCAGCCCATCTCGCCATTCTCCATGGCCATGGGAAACATGCCCCCGGCATAGGCTTCGAGCAGCAGATCCGGCGCGATGATGGCGGGTTTGCGGGAAGAAGTGGAGGACATGACCTTGTATTCTAAGCTAGAGATCGCGCCGGTTCAACATCAGCGCCGCCGCCACCAGGGTCATGCCACAAAAACCAGTGGTTACCATGATGGCTTCCCCCAGCTTCAGGGGAGTAACCTCGTCAGCGGGCAATTCCTGGGTGGCATCCAGAACCTCCACCGCAGTGGCCCCCACATGGACATTTCCCACTTGCCACAGCCGGATCAGTTCGCGGAATAGCCTTGGGGATTTCAGTCCGATGGCCCGGTCCATGCCCTCGGTCAGTTGTTGGGTCCGGGGCAGCGGCCAGGCAATAGCCTGCAAGGCGAAGGAACCTCCGGAAGCGCGCACCAGGCCATTGAGTTCTCCCTCCTCATCCACGGCGGAAGGCCGCGCGGCCGCGTCCTGCAGGGCAATCACGCTGGAGGCAAAAATCAGGGCTACCACAAGGGAAGCCGAGGAGGATTTTGTCAACACTCCCAGCATCACCGTCACTGCGGCCACCACCGAGAAAAAGAGCAGGGCAAAGGGAATTGAAAAGAAGAGCCGGGGTTCCCAGACTCCGGTGCGCCAGCCCAGCGTGAGAAACAACCCCGTGACACAGATCAGCGCCGGGATAGCGGCAAAGATCAATCCTCCGGCAAACCGTCCCAGCAACACTTCCGACCTCCCCCGGGTCTTGGTAAAGAGAAGCGCCGCCTGACCGGATTTCAGCGTCTTTGGCACCACGGAAGCAAGGCTGAACAGCGCCAGGAGAGGAGCCGCACCGGCCACCCACCAGAGAGCCGCCCGCCTCACCACTCCAAAAAACAAGGTCTTTTCCCAGATCGACCCTTTGATCAAATAACCACTGTTCCATGATCTAAGGCCGAACCCGATGGACCATCCGTCCTTGCCACAATTCATGGAGGCCACCACCAGCACCACGGCCACCGAAAGCCAGATGTTCAGCCAGAAGAGGCGCCGGCGGCACAGCAGGGTCAGGGTGTCGTTGGCGATGGCAAAAACAGCTCTCAAACGGAAACTGGGTGAAAGGGAAGTGAAACCAATCCCATGAAGCCAGCAATATGCCAGGGATCAATCGCCTGTTTCCCGGGGATGGAATTCGCCTCCGGTCCGGATCGCTTCCATAAAAAGCTCCTCCAGCGACTGCCGTGCCGGGGTCACGGAGAGCAGCAGATACCCTTCATGCCGCAGGGCATCCACCACCGGCTGCACCAGTTGCGGCCGGCGGGTGGGCAGCTCGATCCGGCTTTCCACTCCATCCGGGGTCAGGCTGACAGTGCCACCCAGCCGCTGAACCAGATCCTGCAGACCGGGGTTCACCAGCAGATTCCCTGAAACCGCGATCTCATACCGGCAACTTTCGAGAGTTAACTCCTCCAGCGACCCCTGGCGCACCACCCGGCCGCGCATCAAAATCGCCATGCGGTCACAGATCAATTCCAGTTCCCCCAGCAGGTGGCTGTTCACAAAGACAGTTTTCCCTTCCTCTCTCAGATTCCGCATCAGGTCGCGCATTTCCTTGCGCCCCACCGGATCCACCCCATCCGTCGGTTCATCCAGAAAGACCAGTTCAGGATTGCCCACCAGGGCATAGGCCACGCCTAGCCGTTGTTTCATCCCCTTGCTGAAATGCTGCGGCCGGTCGTCCTTCCAGGCTTCCAGCCCCGTTAGGTTCAGCAACTCCGCGACCCGCCGCCGCCGCTCCTTCGGGATCAGGCCATGCAGCCGGCCCGCGAAATCCAGCACTTGGCCGGCGGTGAGATGTTCCGGCCACGAGGCATTCTCCGGCAGATACCCGAGCTGCCGGTTTACTTCGGGATCCCCCACCGGATACCCCAGCACCGTGCCCCGGCACTGCGTCGGATGCACCAGCCCGGTCAGACATTTGATCAGGGTGCTTTTGCCCGCGCCATTGGGTCCCAGCAGCCCATAGATTTCCCCCCGCCTCACCCGCATGGACAAATGGTCCAACGCCTGCACGCCATTGCCGTAAACCTTGGTCAGTGACTTCAGGTCGATCGCGAGGTCAATGGACTGCAGCGCTGACATGGGAAGGGAGCAGCATCCGGTGATGCCCGGATCAGGTCAAGAACCAAACCGTTGCCAATCTGTCACCCGCCGCAGGGAACGCAGATGGTGCGACAGGTGCCCGGTTTCCGGCACCACAATGCCCCGGTCCGTCAGGAGGTCGGTCCTGACAAAACCACTGGCATGCAGCACCCGGCCCCCGCCGAGCACCAGTCCCACGTGACGCCCGCCGTCGCGCGTGCCGTCAAAAAAGGCCAAGTCCCCCGGCTGCGCGGCCGCCAGCCCGGGCACCTCCCCGCCTTCCTCCACCTGGGTGATGCAGTCCCGGCTGATCCTGACCCCCTGGTGTCCTAACAATGACTGCACCAGGCCGGAGCAGTCAATTCCCCAGAGCGTGCGGCCGCCCCAGAAATACGGGGCCTGCTGCAGGAATTCTGCGGCCAGCAGCAGATGGTCCCAATGGGGGACTGCGGGAAGATGATGGATGGCTCCGGTCCATAACCACGATTCAGCGCCAATCCAAAAGCGGCCGCCGGCATAACCGGGCAGGGGAGTGCCAAGCGGGAGCAGTCGTCGCTCCATCTGGTCGTCCACCCGGCGTTCCGCCCAGCCGGCGATGTCGGCAGTCAGGATGGAGGCGGTGGGCGGAGTTTGCGGCTGCAGGTCTGTAAATTGCCGCGCATCCACCCAGCCCTCGTAATCATCGTGCTTCTGCCGGATCCGCCACATTCCCCGGTTTTCCTCCAACATTTCCACTCCTTCGCCAAAGCGGACCTGGGATGTCATTTCACTGACCATGTCGGCAAAACGCCGCACGGGCACTACCGCCAGACGGCAGACGGCAAAACGGGACTCAGAGGGGCTCATCATTCCAGACCACTGGCGGCATTCCGGCCGCCGCACAAGCCGTGCCATCAGGCAGGCGGCAGCACCTCGACGATGTCGGCAAACGAGGTCCCGTCGGCATGGCTCAGCACATTGCAGCGCCCATACAGCGTCGCCCCCGGCACCGTGCCCAGCAGGCCTGCCATGTGCGCATCCGCCTGCAGTTGAAAATATCCGGTCGGAGCACTGGTGTGCGGCACGCCTTCACTTTCCAGAATGGCTCCCAGCGGGGTATGGCCTTCCCGGATCATCGTTTTGACATGGGGCGGAAATCCCTCGAGATGAATCCCAATGGCCCCATACTCCACCGGCCGCCCCTCACAACCCAAGACCACCTCCCGGATCACATAATCCCCGGTGTGATCCACCGACACCACCGTCAATTCCGGCGGACTGCCGTGGTGTTCCCGCAGCGTCGGAGTCATGTCGCTCTGATGCACCAGCAGATGCCGTTGCGGCTCCGGCATGCTCCTGCCTTCGATAAAGTGCACCGGAGGCAACTCCAGTTCCAGCCGGCCGTAAAAAAAGGCCAGCGGCATCAGCAGATCCAACTGCTGCCCGCTGGTCGGGGGAAGGGGGGGGGTGGCAGACAACATGGGAGGAAAACAAGCAGGAACCGCTCCATGGGACGATCCCCCCGCCTGCTTTCTTTCACCCCCCGTCCCCGCTCCACCCGAAACCCGTCCGCCCGGCTCCCGCCCGCGCGGATTTCCTTTAACGCAAACTTCATCGTCACCGTGGCGGAATATTCCAGCTTTTCAAATTCCGCCGTATTGTCCTGGGCAAAGATGGGCTGCAGTATCTTGTTATCGGTCAGGGTCACCCAGCCGCCTTGGGAATTACCCTCCCTGATCGAGAGCACCGCCCCAACCTCCGCCCCGGCCTCTTTGGCGATGAAAGCCGCCTTTTCCCTGGTCCATGTCCAACGTTCGCAGCCCTCCACCCCGCCAGGCCATCCAGAGGAATCCGCGCCACCACACCCGGGCGGTTCATGACATGCGAGCCGACCGCAGGGAGACCGCCGGCCATGCTTCTCCTCACTTTCTGCCGGCAATCAGTCATGGTCGTTCTCACCGCTTGGTGCCCCACCAGCTCCGGGGGAATTCAACGGCCTGGAGACACCAGCCGCCGGAGGCTCTGGACTGCTGGGAGCATCCCAGCTCTGTGCGGCAGTCCCCATGACCGGTGCGCCCCACCGTGAAAGTCAGGTCCGGAATCCCGCTCGTGGGTTGCCTTTCTGTCGGTGTGACAGCATGCGTCCGGGTGGGAGTTCCCTGGTCTTGTGGTCATCCCCACATGGTTGAACCTACACCGCATCCAGCGGGCTTCTGACTCCCGTGGCCCCTACCCCTTGGGCGACATGCGTGTAGATCTGCGTCGTCCGCACATCCGAGTGGCCCAGCAATTCCTGAATGGTTCAGCCGAGGGCCGCGTGGAGGCGGCCTGAGACAGCCAGCCGTTAGGCTGCCCTCCAAATCTGACGTTCAACGTTGGAAGTTCAACGTTCGCAGTCCTTCACCTTGCCAGCCCATCCAAAGGACTCCGCGCCACCACTCCCGGGCGATTCATGACGTGGGTGTAAATCATGGTCGTGCTGACATCATTGTGTCCCAGGAGTTCCTGTAGCGTGCGGATGTCGGTCCCATTCTCCAGGGCTAGGGTGGCAAACGTATGCCGCAGGGCATGGCAGGTCACTGCGCGCACCACTCCGCACCTCCGAGCGGCCTCGCCCAGCAGTCTCCCCACGGTGTTTTCATGCACATGCCATCGGATCCGGTGGCCAGTAGCCGTCTCGAGGATGAGGTTCTGCCCTCCAAACACATACTGCCAGGCCCACGACCTCGCCGCCTGCGGCTTCTTCCGCGCAAGGGCACCGGGCAGCGGCACATAGCCCGCCCCGCTTTCCAGGTCTTTTTCAAATTCCACCCGCCGATCCGCCAGATGAGCCTTCAGCCCTTCCCGGATCCGCTCCGGCAGCATCGTGACTCGATCCTTGTCGCCTTTGCCCTGCCGCACGGTAATTGCCCCCCGCTCCAAATCCAGATCCTTTACCCTCAGTTCCAGCACCTCCTTTTGCCGCAAACCCGCACCCAGCATCACGCCCGCCATCAGCCACATCGCCCGGTTCCGCCCCTCCAAGTCATCCATTACCGCAGCGGCTTCCTTCCGGTCCAGCACCACAGGCAGCCGCCGCGACTCCTTCGCCTTCAAATATTCCCCGATTTCTCCTGGTTCCTTCCCCATCCCATGCCGGAAAAACCCCACTAGCGCGTTCAGCGCCTGGTTTTGAGTCTTCGCCACCACTCCCGTTCCAGCCAGCCATTCCAGAAATCCCCGGATCTCGCCTGCCTCGACTTCAGGGAACTCCCTTCCCGACTTCCGGCACCATCCGCAAAACCGCCGCGCCCAACCCACATAACACTCCACCGTATTCCGCGAATAATTCTTGCACGCCAGATACCCCTTCAGCCGCTCCCCCGCCTCCTTCCAACTGGCTGCGGGTCCTCCCAACCGCCCTCCCTGCGACACCCCGCCGCCATCCGAAACTCCCCCCTCTGACTTCACTCCTTCTGCCAGCGCGGCCCCCGTCAGATGAAACCAGGTGGTCAGCGCAGCCTTTGCCAACTCATACCGTTCCAGCGGCAACTTCGTCCGAATCTCCTGTAGCCACGAAAGGCCCGCCTCCCGGTCTCCCGCCCGCGAGCGTCTGCCACTCCATCGGGAAAACGCCTCCACTGTCTTCCGTAAAGCCTCACATTCCGCCACTTCCGCCCCCAATGCTTCCATCCGCGCCACCACAGCTTCCATCGTCACCGGTTTGCCGGCTCCTCGATCTTTAAAGACCCGGCACATGGAGAAGAAAACTCCCCACATTTCCCAGCACCGCAAGTTAAATCTTAATTTGGATAATCTACATAATCTCCAGATCCGGATTATACAGCAAAGTGTAATACCACTCAAATTTCTTGCAAATCGTGTTGGGTCGGATATGCTCTTTTGTTATGGGGTCATATCCCTTGAATATCAACTCTTTAACCACCCCTCTACGACTAAATTTATGCTGCACCCCAAAATGGATATCCCACCAGTTCTGGTGGAATAATAGACTGTTAGGCCACTATGGACACGCATCGTCAAAGCAACGGTTTACTGACCTTTCTTGAGCACTATTGGTTCTTGGGCATCGCCGTTTCTGCTCTTGTCGTGTCACAGCTTCTCAGCTTTTTCTCGCGGCTCACTGGCACGCCGTGGATTTGGTGTTACGCAGTTGCGCTCGTCGTTGCCGGAGTTGGAGTCACCTTGATCTTTTACGCCAAGCTTCCACTCTACCGTCAGCGGCGTTTCCTCACTTTCGGCAGCGGTGCGCTGCCAGAGAGCAGGCGGGCTTTTTACCGCTGGAGTTATCGTTGCGCCATCTTTGCGGTCGCGCTGTTGCTATGTTTGTTTTTGTCGAGACCATGACGACGTGGCCTAACCAGAGCGCTGCAGCGAACCGCCGCCCCGCTTTTCAGTCTGACGGTTTGGGTAATTTGGCAGCGATTGTTGCAGCCGACCGGGCGTTTCCGGCGGCGGTCGCTGAGCTTGGTCGTTGTGCGCCGAGCAAAGCAAGGCGCTTCTTATCATATGAAAGTTATGATGTTCTAAAACTTAGCCAGTAGGAACTA
>JBBQWG010000047.1:0-54926 GCA_038210825.1 Verrucomicrobiales bacterium | reverse complement strand
CTCCCGCGCTGGCAGAGCCTGAATTGTTTCCTGACAACGCACCGGATGAACTGGCATGGCAAAGCCGCTGGTTTGCCGGCGATTTCGGCCGTGACTTCCTGACTACCACCGGCGAAACCGTGAAGGTGATCGATTTCGGCTGGTGGAATCACGGTGCGGGACCTGACTTCCGCGACTGCACCATTTCCCTGTCAGGAGAAAACCGCCGCGGCAGCATCGAACTGGATGGCGATGCCCGTGACTGGGACTATCATGGCCACAGCACCAATCCCGCCTACCGGGACACCATCCTGCATCTGCAACTTGGGCAACGCCCCGGCGGGGAATGGTTCACCCGGACGGACGATCACCGCCTTGTGCCGCAGGTGCGGCTGGATCTGTCGGCGGCCACCGGCAGCTTCCCGGACACGCCTCCGGCTCCCGCGAGACCGGGACGCTGCCTGAACATCTTCCGCCAGTTGGGGCCTGACAAAACCCTGGCGGTCCTTGAAGCCTCTGCCCGCTACCGACTGGAACGGAAAGCGGCCCGCCTGCAACGCGTCGCGGCCATCCACGGCCGGGATCAGATGCTCTATCAGGCCATCGCCGATGCCCTCGGCTACAGCCGCAACCGTCTGCCGCTGACGGTGCTGGCGCAGCGCCTGCCGCTCAAATTTCTCATCAACCGTCCCGATGATGCCGGGGCCCTGCTCTTTGGCGTCAGTGGCTTTCTTACCAGTCAGGCCTTCGAACACGCGGACGAGGCCACCCGCGCATGGCTGCGCGGTCTCTGGGACCAATGGTGGCGCTACCGCGATGCCTACGCCCCCGGCCTGCCCCGCCTTCCTCTCAAGTGGAATCTCACCGGCACCCGGCCGCTGAACCACCCCCAGCGACGCATCGCCACCCTGCACCTGCTCGTCAAACACTGGTCCACCTTCCGCAAGCTGCTCCAGCCTGACACCTTTTCGGAAAAAGACCTGCACCGCTTTGCTGCGGGCCTGCATCATCCCTACTGGGACCACCATTATACCCTGACATCCCCACCGGCCGCCAAACCAATGGCCCTGCTCGGGAGCACCCGCCTCACCGAAATTCTCGCCAACGTCTGCTATCCGCTGCTCATTCCGGAGCGGCAATCCCTCTGGGCGGACTATCAAAAACTGACCGCTCCCTCCGACAACGAAAAAACCCGCCGCGCCGCCCTCCGGCTCTTTGCCGGACACCCCGATGTGGACCGCCTTGTCAGCAAAGTCTGGCAGCAGCAGGCTCTGCTTCAGATCTATGAGGACTTCTGTCTCGCGGACGGCTCCGGCTGCGAAGACTGCCCCATGCCGGAACAGGCCGCCGGCCCGTGACTTCCGGTTTGTCAATGGGGGGAGAGGTTATAGATTGCACGGCCCGGCGCTTGCTTGCTGGAGACGGCAGCCGGGGTATCGTTAATTCCTTTCCCCCCTTCCTATCATGTCCGAATCCGATCCCGCCTCTCCGCCTGCCCAACCGGCAGGCTCCCGCATCTCCGACCGGGCCGCCCTCGAGGCGGCCATCGCCGGTGCCGCCGGTCTGCTCCTGGGGCGGGTGCTGCTCGGGCGGGGAGCCGGTCTCCTGGCTGGCACCGCAGCGGTAGCGGCGCGCCTCGTCAGCGAAGTCCGGAAATCCTCCCAGGCTCCATCCCATTCTGCAGCCGCAGTACCCGTGGCTTCTCCTCCGGTGCAGCCCTCTTCCGGGCAAAGTCCGTCCACGCCGGAGTCATCCGGGATCCCTGCCCCAGCGTCCGCTCCGCCATCGGATTCCGCCAGTGGGCTCGTGCACGATCTTAGCTCTTCTCAGCCTGCTTCCGATCCCACTGCGGCCCCCTTCCCGGTGACTCACCTGGCTTGGCCGGGCTTGACGGCATCCCAAGTGGAACCCGTGGAAGTGGAGGACATTGGCATCCTGCCTGAAGCCGCGGTTTCACCGGAAATTCCTGTCTCCGGGGCGGAAGCGCCCATGGTGGGCGGTACCTCCCGCCCACCGGAGGAACTGGCTGGTGGCCCGGCGGAAGTCATCTTTGTCGAATTGCCTCCCGTGGAACCGGTCACTCCGCTGAATCCAGCACCTTCGCTGCCCATGGCAGATGCAGAGAATGGGGGAATTCCGCTGCCAGCTTTTCCCGCGTGGGAAGCCATTGCTTCCGGCCTGCCCGCCGGACCCCCGGAGGCGCGCTCCGGGGAGTCGCGGGCTTCAGATGCACCCGGAAGTTTCTCCGGAGTTCCCCCCGCAGATCCCGCCCCATTGGCCCACCCCATGCCGGCCACTCCCGAACCCACTGATTTGTCAGACTTGTCAGACTTGTCAGACCTGTCAGACCTGTCAGACTCATCAGACCTGTCAGACTCGTCAGACTCGTCAGATCCTGAGGCCATCTGGAAAATGGCTGCGGCAGAATCTGCTCCGGTTCCGGCTGCGGCTCCTGAAAGCGAAGGCTCACCTGCTGCTGGAGATGCCGGCTTCGTTCCGGCCCCGGCGGACAATCCTTTTACGGCCCTGTTTGCCTCATCTCCCGAACCATTCCCGGGCCCGCCGGCCCCCACGGAAACCACTTCTATTGAGCAGGCGGTGGCGGCCGCGCCCGCGCCGGAGCTACCAGGGGTGCCCATGGAAGAACCGGATAATCCTTCTCCGCTGAAGTCCGCAGCGCTTGAGTCCACGGAGTTCCTGACGGTTCCCCCGCCCACGGACTTTATGGGCGCCTCCCTTGGCCGCACCGCTGCTGAAGAACTGGCCCCCGGGAGCCCGAAGCTGACCCCTGACCCTGCCACCAAGGCCGCTCCGCCCCTGCCGCCGACACTGCAACCCTCGGAACTGCCTATCTTATCGTTGAAAGTGCCGGTGCAGGTTCCGGCGGCGAACCCCACCCCGATCCCCGCACCCACCGGCCCTAACGTCACAGCCCCCGTCGAGATAGTCGAAGCGGCCGCCATGGAATCTCTCGGGACCCCGCCCGCACGACAGGCGGGATCTCCTCCGCCTGTGACCGCCGGACCGCCCCGGCGTTCCTCCTGGAGAGTGTGGTTTTTGGTCGCGCTTCTGGCGGGGGGGGTGGCTCTTTTTTATTGGAACGAAAAGCAAAAAGCCGAAGGCCGTCCGCCCGGGCCACCGGTGGGTGGATCTTCTGCCCCGTTATTCCCACCGCTGGTCCTGCCTCCCCCTGAAAGCACCGCGCCTGCCACACATGCCGCGCCCGCAGCACCGGCGGTCCCGGCCCCGGCCCCGGCCCCGGCCCCGGCCCCATCAGGTGCCGGTGACCTGCCAAATGCCCCGCCTGCCGTATCGCCCCAACCTGCCGCGCCCGTGAATCCTCCTCCGGTAGCGGAACCGGCCGCCGGAGTGTCCCAGGATTTCCCGCCCGGGAGCCCGGAAGCCATCGCCCGCCAGACCCTGGAAACCTTGCTGGCGGCGAAATCGGTCCAAGAATTGGAGCCCCTTGTCCATCAGCCTGGGGAGGCCCTGCGGCTGGCCAACGCATACTTCCCGGATGGAAATCTCAAGCCCGCCCCTTACCAGCGGATTCTCTTCGATGCGGCAGAATCCCTCCCGGGCACGGCCTTCAAATCCCGCCTCTTTCGTGTGGTCACAGATTCAACACCACTCGGCTTTCCGGTGGCGGTGGAAGACACCAAAGAGGGCCCGCGGATCGATTTTGATGCCTTCGTGCAGTGCCGCGACCGCCTCCTTGATGCCTTCATGGCGAACCGGAGCGCCTTGCCGGGCCGATTTTTGGTGGTGCTGCGGCGGGGTCATTACTTTGGTGAGGATCTCCCCAGGGAACTGCTCGACCGCCTGCTGTGCCTCGAAGTTTCCTCACCCATTCCGGAAGCTGCCAAGCATTTGGTGTTTATTCCGCGCAGCACGGAACTCGGCAAGCTGGCCCAGCGCAAGTTTGCCTGGGATCAGGTTTACACCCCCGTGGTGGAACTGAGCCATTCCGGGACGTATGTCAGTCTCAATGCCATCCTCCAAGACACCTGGCAGAGAACCCGGCGTTAGGGATCAGGGCTGGGGCTTGGTGGTGGAGGGGAGACAGACGAGATGGGTTTTGGTGCGGAAAAACAACCGGCCGCCCGCGGCCGCCGGGGTGGCATCCGTGGCACCGGGCAAGGTCCCCGTGCCCAGCACCCGGAACGCATCCCCGGCGGCAATCACCGAAACCTGGCCGCTGCGGCCGGTGCAATACAGGCGGTCGCCGATCAGGACGGGCGAGCTGTAGGCCTTGTCGGTGAAGACCCGTTCATTGTAAATTTCCGTGCCGTCTTCCGCCTTGATGCAGGTGAGCACGCCGCCATCGCCTAGCAGATAAAAGCGTTTACCATCCCCCACCGGCGTCGGCACATAAGGCAGGCCTTTGCGGTTCTGCCAGAGAATCTCCGGTTTGCCTGACTTGATGTTGACGGCGGCGGAGGCTTTTCCGGTTCCACCCTGCCCCATGCTCATGAAGCAGATATCCCCCGATAGAGCTGCTGAAGCCACGGGGCGGTCTCCACTGGTGGCATTCTCCACCTCCCAGAGGAGTTTGCCGTCAGCGGCATTCAGGCAGGTCAGGGCTTTGGGATTGCCGGCCACAATCACCGCTTCCGCCCCGCCCTCCTGACGGATCACCAGCGGCGTGGAAAAAGGAGTGCGCACGCTTTGATGCGGATATTTCCAAACGATGGACCCGTCCGCCGGCTTGAGCCCGGCAATGAAACTGTCAGATCCGCCATGGTCCTTGGCCACGACCAGCACCCCGCCGGCCAGCACCGGGGAAACGCCACTGCCATGGTCCTCGGCATAGGCACCCAGATCGCGGGTCCACTGGGATTTTCCTTCGTGGCTCAGGGCCATTACTTTCATGGACCCGCCTGACGTCCACGCCAGATACACCCGGCTGGCATCCACACAGGGAGTGCTGCTGGCAAAACTGTTGAAGTGATGTTGATCGTAGACCTTGAATTGGTCGGTGACCCGCCACATTTCCTTGCCCGTGACCGCATCGAAGGCCAGCACGGCACGCTGCCCGGGCTCACCCGTCTCACTGGTCAGGAAAATCCGGTCGCCCCAGAGCACCGGTGAGGAACTCCCGGGACCAGGCAGGGCCGCAGACCATGCGAAATCCTTCTCACTGAAGGAATCGGGAAACCCGCCCGATTTGCTGATCCCGGAACCATCCGGACCGCGGAAACGGGTCCATTCCTGGGCGGTAGCCGCTCCAGTCAGGACCGTCAGAGTGAGGAAGAGCGGAAGTTTCATCATGATTTTAAAAGTTAGGACTGCAGGGCGGCCGCGGCTTTTTCCAGCGAGGCTGGATCGGATACGGAGTAAACCGGGACACCCTTGCGGATCCGTCCCAGCATTCCAGCCAAGGCTCCACCCGGGCCCAGTTCGAGGAAGCAGTCGTGCCCCTGCTCCAGCAGAAATTCCATGCTTTGAGCCCAGCGGACGGAGCCGGTGACCTGACGTTCGAGGGTGCGCCGGATTTCTGCGGCTTCGACCACCGGACGGGCCTCCAGATTGCAGATCACGGGGAAAGCCGGGGCAGACAGGGCAACGCCTTCCAGTTCCTGCCGCAGCTTCTCCTGGGCAGAAATCATAAGCCGGGAGTGATAGGCTCCGGCGACGGGCAATTCCTTGCCCCGCAGACCGCGCTCCTTGGCGAGAGCAGCGGCTCTCACAATATTGTCTTTCGTTCCACTGAGCACAATCTGTCCCGGCGTGTTGAAATTGGCCATGTCCACATCCGCATCTGCCGCCAACTGGCGCACCGCCTCCTCTTCCCCGCCCAGCATGGCGATCATGCTGCCTTGGGTCGCTTCACAGGCTTCCTCCATAAACTGGCCCCGGCGGGCCACCAGACGCAGGCCATCTGCGACCGTAAAGGTTCCGGCGGCGGCATGCGCGGTGAATTCCCCGAGGGAAAGTCCGGCCGCAGCGGCAACGTGGAGGTCCGGCACGGCTTCTTGGAGAGCAGCCAGACAGGCCAGACCATGGGCATAGAGCGCCGGCTGGCACCGGCTGGTGCGGGTCAGTTCCTCCATGGGGCCTGCAAACATGACCTTGGTCAGGGGAAATCCCAGCGCTTCGTCCGCCTGCTCCAATACCTTGCGGGCCCCGGCGGAAGCGGCCGCCAGTTCCTGCCCCATCCCGACCGTCTGGGCTCCCTGACCGGAAAACAATAAAACCACCTTTTTGCTCATAAGGCGCGCAGTCTAGGACGGAGGAATTCCTTCCTGCAAGGCCGGAAGCCGATGACCCCGGCAAGCATTCAATTGACGCTCTGGATCGCCTGCAAGTTGATGATCTCAGGCGCCAGTTCCGCCACAAATTCCACCACGTTGCGGTCCGTCTGCTCCTCGCTGAGTTTGGCCGTCCAGAACCGGCTTCCGGTTTCATCCTCCATGCCTGCCTGAATCAGATTGCTGCTTACCGTGATATATGCCCAGCGCTGGTCATATCCTTCCATGAGGCGGTCCCGCATGTCTTTCAGAGTCCGGCCGTAGTGGGTGTGCTTCACGCTGTCATGCCCGACAAACCAATAATAATTGAGGTGGGTATAGGAAACGCGGGTCGAGGGATCCGTGGCGGTGCATTTCAGACGGGTTAGAGTGATGCTCCGGCCATCCCTCAATTTGACCGGCAATTCGCTGCTGGAAACCAGATTGAGGCCTTGGGCCGGCAGGCAGCGCTCGGGCCGGTGCAGACTGTTGTTCAAATCCTTCCCGGACATCACAATGGATGCCTGAAGCAATTCGCGGGAACCGGGTGGGGCCTCCATCCCGGCCGAACGGTAATAGTTGCGACGTGAAAAATCGGTATCCATCGCCAAGGCCTTCAATTCCTTTTCGGATGGCTCCATCTTGGAGCCCGCCGTCCAACCCGACAAAATCAGCACATTGGGCATCTCAAGGGAAACCGCTGACGGCTGCAAGGGTGGTGCCTTGGGCAACAAAAAGACCGCGCTCAGGCCGCCGGCGATGAGGAGTTGGAGCAGAAGCAATCTTTTGAACATGGCTGGGGGGAGTTTCAGTAGGGATCCGCAGCGGCAGGGGAGGTCGCTTTGGGGCCCGCCGGGCTGGATGGGCCGGACCGGCTGACCCGGGTGACCTTGACCTTGGGGCGCAGTGCCTTCAGCCCCTGCCGCATCACGGTGCTCAGCAGCATCAAAAGGGCAAGCGCCGCCCCAAAGGACATAAAACCGGAATAATCGTGCCAGGTCGTTTTCGCAAAATCCACATTTACCCGGGCCACGATGAGAATGGAGGTGACCCGCACCGCATTGGCCAGAATGGCGATGGGAATGCACGCGGCAAAAATCACCAGCCGCTCGGACCATTTCTGGTGAACAATCATGCCATAAACATAGATCACAAGGGTCAGAGCCACGATGGACCGGATGCCGCTGCAACCCTCATCGATTTCCCAACTCCCCAAATTGCCCGAGGGATCTATGACCCGGTTCCCTGCCAGCATATATTCCATTCCGAGGAAATTGGTAGCAACGTGGGCCATCTTGGTGGCAATAATCTGGAGCCCGGTGGTCATTTGCTGGAGGCCAGGCATGGGAATGACAAAGGCCACCATGCTCAGCGGGAAAATGAGATGCCGCGCCCGGGCCCATCCGTGGGTAAAGAGAATCGCGCCAAAAACGATCACCGGCAGAGCTACCACATTAACCCGGGGCTGGATCAACCGCCACCCCGCCACAAAAATCAATACTCCAAGGCAAACCACGACCAACCCAAGGGCAGAAGGAGCCTGTTTTTCCTTCAAAAAAGCCGGCCGGGCCCGCCACACCAGCCACCCCGTCAGGGCCACCACCAACCAGCCGTGTTCATAATTGGTTTCAGCCGTCCAAGTGGACACCAGCCAGCCGAAGGTGGAATTGTCACTAGCCGCCCCGAACCGGGACAACCAGCCGAAAAAGAACAAAATCACCAAACCAATCATCCCCCACATCGCACGCATGGCGTTGGCGTTGGCAGGAGCAAGCGGCGGCGGGGCGTCTGACATTCCCCCAGCCCTAAACGCCAACCCGCCCGGAATCAAGTCCCGGATGCGCATGACACTTTCCAAACCTCTGGGCCCGGTAAACTCCAAGGCAGGGGAGGCGGCCTGATTATATAGGACAAACTTCCTAATCCGGTGGCACGGGGTATGCGTTTCCTGCCGCCATTATGGCCCAAACCGACCTGTCCAGCCTCCGGGATAAGCTCACTGCTGATGGCATTCGATACTGCATAGGTGCCTACGTGGATCTGCACGGCGTGCCCAAAGGCAAAGTGGTGCCGGTTTCGCACTTCGAGTCCTTTGCCGGCGGGTCGGAACTTTACACGGGGTATGCGCTGGATGGTCTGGGGCAAAAACCCAACGACGATGAAATTGCCTCAGTGCCGGACCTCAGCCGCGGCGTGGCCCTGCCATGGCAACCAGAGGTCATGTGGTATCCCGCCGATCTCACCTTTCATGGAGAACCGTATCCCGTCAGCACCCGGGTGGCCCTGAAGAATATCCTGAGCCAGGCCAGGGCGATGGGCTTCGACTTCAACCTCGGGATCGAGTGTGAAGTCTATTTTCTGAAACAGGAAGCCGGCCGGCTGGTGGTGCCCAACCCGGACGACAACCTCATGAAGAGTTGTTATGACCTCAAGCGGTTCTTTGATGCCTGGCCGCTGGTGGACCGGCTCGCCACCACCATCAATGACCTTGGGTGGGACCTTTATTCCTTCGACCACGAGGACGGGAACTCCCAGTTCGAATTCGATTTCAAATACGCCGACGCCCTGACCATGGCGGACCGTTTCATCTTTTTCCGCCTCATGGCCAAAAAGTATGCCGCCGATGCCGGGCTCCTCGCCACCTTCATGCCCAAGCCCTTTGCCGACAAAACCGGCAACGGAGCCCATTTCAACATGTCCCTGGCCGACCACGTGACCGGCCATAACCTTTTTCAGGCCACTCCCGGTGACGATCCCTGCGGCATCGGGCTCAGCCGCCTGGGGCTGCAATTCATCGGCGGCATTCTGAAACACGGACGGGCCCTCTGCGCCGCCTTTGCCCCCACCGTCAACAGTTACAAACGCCTCATCAAAAAAGGAGCCATGGGTTATTACTCATGGGCCCCGGTCTTCAATTCCTTCGGCACCAACAACCGCACCAACTCCGTGCGCGTGCCCATGGGCGGGGGACGCTGCGAGTCGCGCAATGCCGATTCCGCCTGCAATCCCTACCTGGCCGCCGCCCTCGTTCTCGCGGCCGGACTCGAAGGCATCCGCGAGGGCCTCGACCCGGGAGCACCACAGTCAGAAAACCTCTACGAATTCACCGATGCCGAACTGGCCGCCCGCGGCATCCAGTCCCTGCCCCGCACCCTCGCCGAAGCCGTGGATGCCTTTGAAGCCGATCCCTTTGTCGAGGCCACCCTCGGCCGGACTCTGCGGGACGAATTCATCAGCCTGAAGCGGGCGGAATGGGAGGATTACCATCTCACTGTCAGCCCATGGGAAATCCAAAAATACGCCAGTCTTTTCTAACACCATGGCACGGCCCGTCCCGGCCTTGTCACCAGCACCCCGCACCACTCCGCCTGATCATGCACCCTCAATCCGGAACGGCCGGACTTAAACTGCCTTGGCTCTGCTCAAGGCCGGGACGGGCCTTGCTACGGGTATCCTAAAATCTGCTATGCAACCCGCCTGGTTTGCCCAACTTCCCATCGTGCGGGCGGGTGCTCCCGTGCGCCTGGCGGAGATGGCATGGCCGGAGATTGCCGCCCTTCCCCCGGGCGGGCATGTAGCGCTGCTGCCAATCGGAGCCATAGAGCAACATGGCCCCCATCTCCCGATTGATACCGACCTGCGGATTGCCGAAAACGTCTGCTTGCTGGCCTCGGCCCTGAGTGGAGCGCCCGTGTTGCCGCCTCTGGCCTACGGCGTCTCCAGCGGACACACCGAAAAATGGCCCGGCACCTTCTCCCTGCGCCACAACACTTTCATCGACAGCATCTGCGAACTCACCGCATGGCTGAGTGCCACCGGCTGGCAGCGCGTCATCCTGGTCAACGGCCATTGCGGCAACGATGCCTGCCTCCGCGTCGCGGTGGACCGCATCCGCACCGGCCCCCCCCTGCTCGCTGCCGTGCGGAACACGTGGCAGCTGAGCCCGGAAATTGCCGCCGCCTTTTCAGACGATGCGGCCGACTGGCACGCCAATTGCGCGGAAACCTCCGTCATGCTGATCCTTGCACCCCATTTGGTCCACTCCGGCCGCCTCGCCGCCGCGGATGATCCCGACCGCACCGGCAACTGCATCTTCCCCCACCGGGTCGCCCACACCAGCACCAATGGCGTCACCGGCAAACCTTCTGCCGCTTCCGCCGCGCAGGGTATCCATCTGCTCCATCTCATGGGCACCGCCCTCGCCACCCTGGTCAAAAAAGCCGCCACCGAAACCCCACCCCTCCCGTGGCAACCCGTTTCCCCCGGCAACCAATAACAAATAACTATCACACAATAACCAATAACTAATATCTGGCCACCCCTTTCCCCCACCTCTGATCCCCCACCCTGACATACCCTGACATACCCTGACATACCACCATGAAACTAAAATACCTCGCTGTCCTCCTGACCACCCTTGCCGGCACCGCTTTTTCTGCCGTCGCCCAACCTCTCAAAGTCGCTTATTCGGACTGGCCCGGTTTCACTGTCATTGAAATCGCCAAACAAAAAGGCTGGTTCAAGGAAGCCGGTGTCGAAGTGGAACTGCTCTGGTTCGACTACCTGCCTTCACTTGATGCCTTTGCCGCCGGCAAGGTGGACGCGGTCACCGCGGTGGCCGCCGACATGCTGGTCACCGGAGCCAATGGAGCCAAAAGCAAATTTATCGCCGTCCTTGATTACAGCAATGGAAACGACATGATCATCGGCAAGCCCGGCATTAATTCCCTCAAGGACCTGAAAGGCCAGAAGGTGGGTTTGGAAGTCACCCTCGTCGAACACCTCCTCCTGCTCCACGGCCTCAAGGGAGCCGGCATGAAAGCGTCCGATGTCACCTTGGTGAACACCGCCACCAACGACACGCCCCAAACTCTCGCCAGCGGGGAAGTGGCGGCCATCGGCGCATGGTATCCGGTCTCCGGCCAGGCACTCAAAGCCGTCGCCAACAGCAAACCGGTCTACACCAGCGCCGACGCTCCCGGCCTGATCTACGACGTCCTTGCCGTCAACCCTGTCAGTCTCGCCAAGCGCAAGGCTGATTGGGAAAAGTATGTCGCCGTTTACTACAAGTGCGTTGACTATATCCTCGATCCCAAAACCCAGGACGACGCCGTGGCCATCCTGGCCGCCAAGGTCGGAGCCAAGCCCGCGGACTACAAAGCGGCCATCCCCGGCACCAAATTCCTTACCCTTGCCGAAGCCAAAAAAGTCCTCAAAAAGGGTCCCGGCCTTGATTCCCTCTACGGCTCCATCGGCATCTCCAACCAGTTCAGCCTCGATAACAATGTATACAAGGAATCGCAGAAAGCCGAGTCCTACGTCGCCCCTTCCATCCTCAACGCGATGAAGTGACCGTCTGCGGCGATCCAAGCCCATCCTGCCGGCAGGCCCATCATCCTCCCGCAGTCCGGACCATCCGGACTGCGGGCTTTTTGTTGAGCAGCAGCGCTTCCGAATAGTATTGCCTCGCGGAAAAGAAAATGATAGGCCGTCCGGGTTCCCATTAAGCTAATTCTCCGGATCCATGCCATCCTTCCGCTCCACTCTTGCCCTGGCGGTGATGGTTGTCATGCTGGCGGGCACGTTCCACACCATCCGCCAGGATTTCGCCCGCCGGGCTGCGGCCGACCGCGCCGCCTTGGCTGAAATAGGGGAGATTTGGCACGGCTATCAGATGCCGATGCCTCCTCAGGACGCACCGCTCGTGCGTTTTGGAATCAAGCCCCGCACAGACTGGCACATTTTTCCGGGCGTGGGTTTTCTGGTCCGGAAGACCACACATCCCCCATCGGGAGCCGTCCTGTGCGGAGACCAACTCCTCGAGTCGGCCACCGATTCTTTTGATCCGATTGCTCCTCCTCCGGGGGGCTCCCTGCCAATCGACCTTGCAGTCCCCGAAGGCATCCTGGGGATCTCCACGTTCTTCGGACTGGCCGTGCAATGTCAGACCCGGGGTTGGACTGTTCTGGGCACCCGCTTTTACAAAATAGCGGCGGGAGGCAGGCCGGCAGCTTCAGACCTGGGCTACCAACTGGTTTGGCAGCACCTCCTCGCGGAAGTGCTGCGCCCGGGCAGTGACCGTCCGGCCCTAGCCGCAAAAATGAAACGCCTGCTGGATGCCGGTCATGATCTGCCACAAGCAAAAGGAACTCAGATCTACGAACCGTTAATTGCCAATAATCCATCCGTATCGGCTGCCCCCGAAACCATCATCGCTGGCATGCTGGCGGAACGCTTGGTGTCTTCCCGAATCATTTACGATTATATTTCCGTTGATGCGCCACTCCACGATCCCTTCTACGATTTGGAAGACATGGGGTTTGCTGCGGTGCCGGTGCTGCTCAACCATCTTGATGACGACCGGCCTACCGGCCGGATGACTGCCGCGATGTTCGGCAAGATGGTTAGCCAACCGATTCAGGTAAAAGATCTGGCGTCTGAGCTCCTGCGGCGAATTTTAGGGAATCGGTTGCATCAATATGGCCGGCAACCCTCCACACGCGGAAACACTTTCGAGGCGTTGGTCACTGTAGTATGGGAACAGGCAAAGGTGATGGGTGAAGAGGCGTGGCTGGTCGACGGCGCTCCGGCCAGTGAGGACGAAGCGAACTGGTTTCCCAATGAATGCCATCTCCGCCTGCTCCAGTCCCGGTATCCCGGACGGCTCCCGGAGATCCTCCGTTTTCAACTCCAACACCGTCCCAAAGCAGTCATCCATCCCATCATCACCGCCTTGGCCGGCTCCCGGTTGCCATCCCCTGAGAAATTAACCCTGCTGAAGGAAGCGGCCGCCTTGGAGGGCAATCCGGATACCCGCTCGACAGCCCTTGAGGCGATCCAACAGTTGGATCCCGACTATTTTAAAAAGGAAGCCATCGGCGAATTCGACCGGTTGGCCCCCGCCACCACTCTGGCCCACATGTCGGCACACCAAAGCTTCGTATGGCGATTGGCTCATTTGTTTGATGATCCGGAAGTGTGGGCGGCCATTCTCCGCGCGGCCCAGCGGGCGGAACCCCTGCTCCGCATGGAATTGATCGATACCACGGCTGGCTTCAACCCGCAGCCTCATAACAAATCCCAGCGCCTCCAGTTTCTTGCCGCCTTTCTCGATGACCTCACGGAACGTTCCCTCGAAGAACCTCAATTTTACGGCGCTTGGGCGGCGCGTGACATCCCCATCCTGCGGGTCGGCGATCTGGCGGCCATGCAGGCCGCCCGGATCATGGGCTGGCCGGACCGGCCTGACGAAACATGGACAAGGGACCGCTGGGACCATCTGCGCGGGAGAGTAGCGCGGCTGCTGCGTCAATAGGGACCTGCACCTGCTGCGGGCACAACGTTGGAACACCATTGGAACGTGAACCGCGACAGCGCTCCGGGCGCTTGCGGAGGCCGCAGCCAAACGACATCCATTGGGATTCGCGACATGAAAACCCACCCCACCGGCCTGAGGACCCGGCAGTTGGCGCTCTTTGCCCTGCCCGGCCCGTTGGCGGCCCGGCTTGGGGCGGCCTGCTTCACGCAACTGCCGGAGGGGCCGGGCGTTTACCGGTTCCGTGGCCGCGACGGGGAATTGCTTTACATCGGGCAATCCTCCAACCTGCGGGCCCGGGTGGGAAGTTACCGTTATGTCAGCGAAGGAAGCCATCCCCGGCGCATGGTGCGCATGGTGGCCCGCGCTTACCGGCTGGAATGGGAGCCCTGCCCCACCGCCGCGGCCGCAATCGCTTTGGAAGCCCGGCTCCTGCTCGAGTTCGCCCCGCCGTTCAATCGCGCGGGCACCTGGCAGGCTCCGCCGTGCTGGCTGGTGCTCGACCGGCAGGACCATGTCCTGAATGTCCGGCTCACCCGCACTGCCCCGGACCCCGGCACCGATGCGTTGGGCCCCTTGCCTTCCAGCTTCCGCTATACCTTTGCTCCCCTCATCCGTTGCCTCTACCGCTGGCTCTGGCCTGAAACCGGCTGGTGGAACCTCCCGTGTGGCATGGCCCGCCCCGTCATCGCTCCCGAACAATCCATCCCCCTTCCTTCCGGTGGGGAATCCTGTATGCATTCCCTCCGCCGGTTCATCGCGCATGGCTGCCCCGAAACCCTCGAAAGCCTCACGGCCTGGGCCGCCTCCCTGGACAGCCTGACAACGGAAGGCCTCTTCTGGACCGCAGATGCTGAATTGCTGCGCAAGCACTCCGCCAAGCTCATTTAGACTTCTTGCCCCTGAAAAGCAGGGAACGAGCAGTTTATCGTTAAAAAAAGCAGGAAATTGAGGCACTTCCGCAACGACGTCGGGCGTCAAATATGCTTTTATGGGCAGGGAGTCAGCTTGACCCGCCGGGAGCGTATTTTGTATCCTGCGGTGAATCTTCCTTCGGCGGCCCGTCCTGATCCGCCCTCCATTCCCCCCTTTTTTATCATGAAATGCCCCGCTCTCCGCTGCGGGTGGCTCAGCCTATGGTGGGCTGTGGCTGCTCCGGCTGCCCCCCTGACGATCCCCAATGCTGGTTTCGAAACCCAGACGCCTGAACTGACGGCGGGTCAATTCACCGCCACCCTGACGTCATGGCAGGAAACCGGTGGCCCGGGTGCGGCGGCGGGGTTTTTGGAATTCATCCCCGGATTTGCGGCGGAAGGGACGGATCACCTCGGCATGGAAGCCGGCCACGATGTGTGGCAGGACCCCGGGGTCAACTATGCCGCCAACATGGTCTACACCCTGACGGTGAGCACGGGGAACCGCAGTGGCCAAAGTGCGCCAGGCAACGTCAGCACCTACAGTCTGAGCACCAGCAGTGGGCCCATCTATGCGGCGGGCAGCACCGATGCCTTTGCCACGGTGACCGCCGGAACGTTTTCCGATGCCCCCGTGGCGGTGCTGGACACCATCGAGGAACCGGGTGCTGCGGGCCGGCCGATCCGCATCCTGCTGCGCGCCCGGGGCAATGGACGCTCGCATTTTGATAACATCCGGCTGGATGCCACGGCAACGTCCGCCAACGGCCGCCCCCTGGGCAACTCGGCGGCACCCACTCTGATCACGGCGGGCGGGGCCACGGTGGGTGGATCGGTGAGTTCCATCGGCAGTGCCCAGCCGACAGTCACCATTTATTACGGCACCACCGATGCCGGCAGCAATCCCGCCGACTGGGCCTTCAGCAAGATCCTGCCGGGCACTTTCCCGGCCGGAAGCTTCAGCACCACCCTAACTGGTCTTGCCAGCAGTGTCCGCCACTACTACCGGGTGCGTTTCACCAATGCCAGTGGCAGCACATGGGCGCTCAATACCCGGTCGTTTGATACCTTGAGCCTGCCGGCGCTGGTCAATCTTCCGGCCACCAATTTCACTCCGGTTTCGGCCACCGCCGGAGCCCGGGTCAGCGCATTTTCCGGTCTCGCTCCCAGCGTGACGGTTTATTATGGTCCGGCGGATGGCGGCACCACTGCCGCCAATTGGGCCCAGTCGGTAAACCTTGGGGCGGTATCCGCCTCCGCCTCCGGCACCTTGTCAGGACTGCAGGCAGCCACCCGGTATTTTTTCCGCGCCACCGCCACCAATGCGGCAGGCACGGCATGGGCTCCGGATTCCCTGAGCTTTGTCACCCCCGCAGTCAGCCCGGCAGGCATCGTGAACCGCCCCGCCAGCGACCTGACATTGACCAGCGCCACCCTGAATGCGGAAGTCACCACGACGGGGAACGAAGCTCCGACCGTTACCTTTTATTACGGCCCGGTGGATGGCGGCAATGTGGCGGGAGCATGGGCTCAGTCGGTCAATGTGGGGATCGGAGCCGGGAAGGTGGAGGCGGCCCTTGCGGGCCTGACAGGAACCAGCACCTGGCATTTCCGTGCTGCCGCCACCAACAGCGGCGGCACGATGTGGGCCCCGGAAACCAGCTCCTTCACCACCGCCGCCATCACCCCGCCAGTGGTGCGCAACCGGCCGGCCTCCCATGTGCGCAGCACCATGGCCACCTTGTCAGGGGAAGTCACCGCAACGGGAAATGAAGTTCCCTCCGTGATCCTGTATTGGGGCACCGCCGATGGAGGCACCGTGCCCGCCGCATGGGCCAACACGGTGCCCTTGGGCAATTCCAGCAGCCAATTTTCGCGCGTCCTGACCGGGCTCACCCCCAACACCATCTACAGCTTCCGGGTCTATGCCTCCAACAGTGCCGGCGGTTCGTGGGCTGCCAACACCCAACTCTTCAGCACCCTGGCGGCGGAAACTCCTCCCGCCGTGGTGATCAACGAGGTTCATTATGCACCAGTCGATCCGACACGGTTCCAGGAGTTTATTGAACTGCATAATCCCGGAGCCACCCCGGTCAACCTGGCCGGCTGGCGTTTCTCCTCCGGGGTGGAGTATACGTTTGGAAATGTCACCATTCCGGCGGGGGGGTATTTCTGCGCGGTGCAGGATCCGGCCCGGTTCGCCGCCACCTGGCCGGCCGCCGCCGCCAATTCCGCCGGCCCATGGACAGGCAAACTGCGTAACAGCGGCGAAACCATCGAACTCCGCGATGCCGCCAACAATGTGGTCACCTCCGTGGACTACGGACAGACCTTCCCATGGCCGACCGCTTCCCGCGGGGCCGGTCCCAGCATGGAACTCCTGCATCCCGCCCTCGATCCGGGCCTCGGAGCCTCATGGCGCCGGGCTCCAGGCGTGCCCACCCCGGGGGCCGTCAATGCCGCAAGGCTGGCCACTTTTTCCGCCGCTCCCCCGGCGATCCGCCAGGTGAGCCATACCCCGGCGCAGCCTGGTTCCAATACAGTGGTGCCTGTTACCGCCACGGTGACGGATCCGGATGGCGTGGGCAGCGTGTCCCTGCGCTATCAAAT
Source organism: Verrucomicrobiales bacterium (assembly GCA_038210825.1). Lineage (GTDB taxonomy): Bacteria > Verrucomicrobiota > Verrucomicrobiia > Verrucomicrobiales > V1-33 > CAIZWU01. The sequence goes on along the minus strand of JBBQWG010000047.1, from coordinate 37,878 downwards.
CGTGGCCCCCGGCAGCTACATCCGCAAAACGGAAGCCGCCTTCAACAATGCCGCCAACTGGATCACCGTGCCCATGCTGGACGACGGCACCGCCGGGGATGCGGTGGCAGGTGATTCCATCTACACTGCCCTGATCCCGGCCAGCGTGCAGGTCCACCGCCGGCTCATCCGCTATCAGATCACTGTTGCCGACAGCCTTGCCAATTCCGTCCGCGTCCCGTATGCGGACGACGAGCAGCCTAACTTCGCCTACTTTGTGTATGACGCCCTGCCCGCATGGAGCGGGGCGATGCGGCCCACGACCTTTAACGGTTTCGCTGCGACCCCGGTGCGGGACTATCCCCAATCCCTCCTGCAGTCCATTGAACCATGGCATCTCATCGCCAATGAAAGCGATGTCATTTCCAGCCAATACAGCAACACCTCCGCATTCCAGGGTTGTCTGGTGCACCGGGGCAAGGTTTACGACCATATTACCTACGAGGTCCGGGGGATCGGATCGACCTTCGTTTCCGGCAAGAACAAGTGGGGCCTGAAATTCAACCGCGGGCGCGACTTCCAGCCGTATGACAACTGGGGCCGGCCGTATGCCGAGACATGGAATTCTGTGGGGCTGAATGCCGGGGCCTCACCGTGGGCGGCAGTCCACCGGGGAGCGGCCGGCATTGAGGAAGCCGCTTCCTTCCGCGCCTTTGAACTGGCCGGCCTGCCCGCGCTGCGCACCAACTACGTGCACTGGCGGGTCATCCGCCGCACTGCCGAGGTCAATCCCGCCAACACCATCATCACCAACGATCCCATGGGCAGCAATCTGCGCGGCCAGTATTCCGGCGACTTATGGGGACTCTACCTGGCCCTTGAACCCACCGAAGGCAATCTGTTGGATGAACGCGGCCTGGGCGACGGAAATATCTACAGCATCGAAGGCAATGGCGGGGTCAAAAAACACCAGGCGGACACCCAGCCCGGCACCAACGCGGACTGGAATGCCTTCAGCGCCGGCCTGGCCCAGACCAATCAAACCCAGGCATGGTATGAAGCCAACATGGATCTGCCGGCGCTCTACAGCTTTCTCGCCATGAGCCGCCTGCTGGGCAATACGGACGTCCGTCCGGGCGACAACCACCGCTATTATCACCGGCCGGAAGACAACCGTTGGGTCATCATGCCCTACGATCTGGACATGATGTTTATCGCGGCCCACCATTGGGGTGGCAGCATGGACAATGGAATCGTGGTGGCCGGGGCCCCCAACTCCATCCGTGCCATTTCCCGTCATCCCGCCCTGGCCCTGCAATACCGCAACCGCTGCCGCGAACTCCTCAGCCTCATGGCCAGCGATGCCTCGCCTCAGGGCGGACAAATCGGCCAACTGCTCCAGGAATACGCCCGCATGGTCAATCCCCCGGATACCGCCCTGACATGGGCGGATCTGGATGCGGCGATGTGGAATCTGCATCCCCGCACTGCCGGAGGCGGAGCCAATACCGGCCAGTCCAGCCACCGCGGCAACTTCTTCCGCACCAGTTATCTCGACGGCGGACGGGGCGGTCTGGGCGGGACCACCGCCACCGGCACATGGGTGCGGACCCTCGCCCCCACCGGCAGTTTCAGCGACTTTGAAGCGCTGACCCAGTGGTTCATCGATTACAGCACCAACACTTACCCGGCCGGAGCGGCCAACTGGGTCCGCAAGGCCACCAGCGCCAGCGGCACCGGCACCGACAGCGACGTCAACCGCCAAAAGGGTTATGGTTATAAATACCTTGAGTGGGAATCGCTCTACGGCGGATTTGTCAATGCCAATGCCAATCCGGCCGCCACCATTGCCGATGTGGCCTATCCCTATACACCGGTGATTTTCGCCAGTGGCAGCGCGGACTTCGCGGCCAATGACCTGCGCTTCTCCAGCACCGACTTCAACGATCCGCAGGGCAACACCACTGCGGCAGCCGTGCAGTGGCGGATCGGCGAAATTTCGGCTCCAGGCATTCCCGGCTACGATGCATCCCTGCCCTCGGTTTATGAAATCACTCCGGTTTGGACTTCAGCAGAAATCCCCCTCACCAGCCCGGCGGTGCCGGAAGTCAGGGTGCCCGGCGCTTCCGTGGTGCCCGGCCGCACCTACCGGGCCCGGGTCCGCCACAAGGATACCACCGGCCGCTGGTCCTTCTGGTCGGCTCCGGTGCAGTTCATCGCTTCCAGCGTCAACACCACCGGCTACCAGGAGGCCCTGCGCATCACCGAAATCAACTACAACCCCGCTCCGGCCACCGCTGCCGAATTGGCTCATCCCCAGTGGAATCCGCTCTGGAATGCCCAACAGTTTGAATACGTCGAACTCACCAATATCAGCGGGGACTCCATCAGCCTTGGCGATGTCCGCTTCACCAAGGGGATCGATTATGATTTCCCGGATATGACCCTCGCCGCCGGGGCCCGCCTCATTATTGCCAAAAATCCGGTCGCTTTCGAAATCCGTTATGGAAGCAATGCCGCCCTCACCTCCGGCGGCTACGATCCTGACAGCCTGAGCAATGGCGGGGAACAGCTCAAGCTGAGCTATGGCGCTGGCATCGCCATCTTCGATTTTATCTATGACAACGGTTTCCCATGGCCGGAAGCGGCTGATGGAAATGGCGCCAGCCTCGTGCTGATCCAGCCGGAAAAAGCGAACCTCAACCATGGCGACCCCATGGAATGGCGCAGCAGCCGGCAGCCCCTCGGCAGCCCGGGCAGCGATGACCGCATCACCTACGCCACCTGGGCCGCCGCCTACCCGGGATTGGGCCCTGCCAATGCCGATGACGACGGGGATGGTCTGACCAATTATATGGAGTTTTCCCTTGGCTCTCCTCCCAACCTGCGCTCGCCCGGGGCCCTGCCTACGGCGGAGCTGACGGGCAACACCTTCCGCTTCACCGTCACATGGGCTCCGGTCCACGGCGGCCATACGAGGCATGTCGAATTCACCGATACTCTGGTCACCTGGACCGAAACCGGCACTCTCATCAGCCGCACCACCCTGCCTGACGGCCGCTTCACCGATGTCTGGCAGAGTCCCCTGCCCGCCACGGCTTCCAGTCCGCGCCAGTTCGCCCGCCTGCGGGTCAGTGCGCTCTGAACCCCGGGAGGTGGCCGGCCCGCAGCCCTGGTCATTTCTGCATCAGATAGCCAATGAGGTCGCGGATTTCCGTTTCCGTGAGGGGTTCCAGCAGGCCTTCCGGCATCAGGGAAACCGGGGCCACTTCTTTCCTGACAATATCTCCAAGGGGCAGCGTGACCGCCTCCACCAGCGTTTGCAAAGTGAGGGTGCGTTCATTTTGGGAGCTGACGAAACCTGCCAGAACGCGGCCATCCTGCAGGGTGAGAGTGGTCAATTGATAGTCCTTCGCCACCACACTGTTGGGATCGCCGATGTTCTGCAGGAGGTAGTCAAGGTTGTCGCGGTTGCTGCCGGTCAGTTCCGGCCCCACCGGTCCGCCTTCCCCATTCAGGACATGGCAGGTGCCGCAGAGGCTTTGATAGAGAGTCCGGCCCCTGACGGGATCCGCCTGTTTAAGCGCAGCCTCCGTGAGGGGCTTTTTCCATGCGGCAATTTTAGCGGATTTTTCGGCGGATGATTCCTTCACCTCACCCCACAGCCTGGTGATTTTTTCAGTGAGGGCAGCATCGTTGTATTGGCGGATCTGCCGGGCATGGAATGCCGTGAGATCCCGGCGTGGCATGGTGCCCGCAGCGACCGCATCCAGCACCAGCCCGGCCCAGGCGGACCGTGAAATCAGGATGTTGAGCAAGGCCGGACGGTCTGCCACGGCCGTATCGGCATACTGTTTGAGCAATATCTCCGCAATGCCGGGATCAGCCTCCAGCGCCAACCCCGAAGCGGCAGCAATCGTCAGGGCCGGATCGCGGAGCACCTGCTCGCAGGTGGCCCGCAGCATGCCGGCCCGGGCATCGGTCAGGGCACGCAGGGCTTCCCGGCGGGATTCCGGATCAAGGGTGGAGTTGAGCACCATGGCGCGGGTGGTTTCCAGGGCCAGGGGGTCGCCAAAGCGGTTGCCCAGCCGGATGTATAATCGGCGCACCGCAAGGTCGGAACTGGCGGCAAAGCCCGGTGCCGCCTGCGGCCAGCCTTCAGGCGGTTTGACTTGGCGTTGCCCCTGCAGGGCATCAGCCATGCCTTGCAGCACATCGCCCTGGGCCGCGCTATCCAATTCCCCGGTTTGAGCCAGCAGGGGCGCTATCGCGGCGTTGCCCTGGCGGTGTTCCATCAGCCGCCGGGCGATGCACCGGCGCACCAGGGGCATCGCAGTTTCCCGGACCATTGCGGCCAGGCTGCCGGGATCCTGCACGGCCAGCGGCTCAATGCCATACCATAACATTTTGGGCAGGTTGTGGTCTGCCGCATCTTCCGCCCGCGCCAGCAAGGGGGCCGCGAGGGCCGGACGCGCGGAAAGCGGCAGCCGCTGCAGGGCGGAAGCCAGCGCCAGCCGCACGCTGGCGGCACTTTCCGCCCGGGCCAGCGCCTGCAGGGCTCCGATGGTCTCCACCTCCTGCGGCACCATGGCGGCATCATCCAGCAGCAGGCGCACCGCCCAGATCCTGACATGTTCATCGGCATGCTGCAGTTGGGCCCGGAGAAACGGCTGATCCGCCCCGCCGATGGCATGCAGCGCCCACAGTGCCCGCAATTTGCTCACGGTCCCTGCGGATTGCCCGAACCGATGCCGCAGGGATTCTTTGATCCCGGCAGGGGCCGCCCCGGTTACCGCCAGTTCCTGCAGGCGCTGCCGGGCGTGCCGGGCCAAAAATTCATTTTTCGCCTCCAGCAGCGGGAGCAGTTCCTCCGCAGCAAGGGCCCCGACATCGGCCACGGCCGGACGCCTGGGCATTCCGTGAGTGATTTTATACACCCGCCCGGAAAGCCGGTGCACCCCGGTGTCGTCGTGGCACTCGCCCGTGTCAGACCAATCTGCCAGGAAAACCCCGCCGTCCGGACCATACAGCAGATCAATGCCGCGGAACCAGGGATCTGCGGCATAGCCCAGATCCGGGAGATGCCGGCCCGCATAACCGGAACCGGCCCGCACCACGTTCTCCGCATTCAGCCGGCGTCCGTTGAAATTGATCGTCAGCAGTTTGCCCCGCCAGTCGTCCGGCCAGTTGTCCCCGGCATAAAACATCAGGCCCGTATGCGCATGCCCGCCTCCGGCGGCGGAAGTGGCATCCGTGGTGCCCAGTTTCTGCCAGTCGTTCCATGCCTCGCCAGTGGCCCAATGCACATGATCGGCGTGTTGTTCGATCAGCTCATAGAGATACGGATTGGCGTCACTGCCATACATACGGCGGTAATGGGCCCCCGGGATGACGTGCCACAGATGCCCGATCACGGTATTGATGAAAAAGGCCTCCCCTACTTCATTCCAATCCATGCCCCATGGGTTGGTCGTGCCCTCGCACACGACTTCCACAGTTTGCCGCTGCGGATGATAGCGCCAGATCCCCACATTCATCCGGATCCGGTCCTTGTCAGGTGCTCCCGGTTTGCCGATCAGGGAGATGGCCTGAATCCCGTGGCGGCCATACAGCCAGCCATCCGGCCCCCAGCGCAGGCCATTGGCGATGGTGTGGTGGCTGACCTTCCACTCGAATCCATCCAGTTTGGTCTCCGCCGGCCCATCCGGCAGGTCGTCGCCATTTTTGTCAGGAATAAACACCATCCGCGGCAAGGTCAGGGCCCACACCCCGCCGAATCCGATTTCAAGGCTCGACAGCTTGTCCAGACCCTCGCAAAACACGGTCCGTTTGTCGTGCCGCCCATCGCCATCCGTGTCCTCCAGAATCACAATGCGGTCCCGAAGATCCGCCGCGAATCCGGTGCGGTGTTCCGCATAGGTATAACACTCGGCCACCCATAACCTGCCCCGATGGTCCATGGCCATGGCAATGGGCTGCTGCACGGCGGGCTCCGCGGCGAAGGGAGTGACGGTGAATCCCTCCGGGAATTTCCACTGGCGCGCCGCCTCCTCCGCCGGAAGAGGACCTCCGGGCGCCGGTTCCGAATTGTAGGGAGACACGGGGTCCGCTGCCGGGGATGCTGCGACACCTGTCAGGACGGCCAGGCCATGGATCAAAAGGAAGGAAAATTTCACGGGAAGCCAAACGTCCCGGACTGTCGCCAACAATCAAGCGGCAGCATCATTTTAGGAAGGTCCGGAAACAAAAATCCCAGGCCCGGCACCGGTCCCCTTGGGAGGATTGCGCCCGCCATCCCTAGAGGGGCCGGCAGACAGAAAAAGGGGGAAAATTTTTTGCAAGATCCCCGCCGGGCCTGCGGATACCGGCCTGTCTTCTCTTTTTTCAATTCAGTTATGCTTTTCCCTGCTTCCCGTCTCCCCCGCTTTCTGACGGCTTTCCTTTCGAGCCTCGGCTTGTGGCTGATCCTGTCAGGATCCCCGCTGCCTGCCTCAACGCAAAGTCCTGAGGTCCAATCAGCGTCCTTCGACAACCGGCAGCGTTTTGCCGTGGAGGCCACCATTCCGGCGGGATCCGGTCATGCGGTCCTCGAAATGCTGAGTCCAGCACAGTCCGGGCAATGGAAGCCCCTGATCGCCGGAACCCTTGATGGCCGGGCCGCCGTGGCGACCTTCCGCCTGCCGAAACCGCCCCAGGCCCCCACGGTGTTGGTGCGCGTGCGCACGGGTGTTTCTGCAGAACTACCGGCCGTGGAACTGACCGATCCGGCCTTGTTTTCCGTAATCTATCCCGGTTCCGGAGGAACAGTCAGCACGCAGGAAAAACTGGACTTTCTCGATGCCGCAGGACGCAAAATGCAGGAGTGGGAAAACCTGCCCCGGGTGGAACGCCACACCAACCTGACGTCATGGGCCAAACAAAACCACCTTGTGGCCCACGCCGGGGCAGAACCGGACGCCAACAATATTTTCGTGGAGTATCTTGATGGCGATATCGCTGTGCTGCTGGATCCCCGCCGCACGGGAACGGCCGCTCCTTCCAGAGCCGCCGCCTTTCCCCGGCCCATGACAAAATGGCCGGACCCTAACTTATCATCTGCGGTGCACGGCGCACCGGATGCCCCCTCATGGAATGCCGCTGCCGGTTCCTTGCCCGCCAGTGTGCCCGGCTCCACTTCCGCAGTTGCCGCCTTTTCCCTCGAGCCCACCTTCCCCAACTCCAGCCCCACCGTGGCCAACTGGCTGCGGCGTTCCGGTTATACGGCGCGGGAATTCCCTGCCACGACCGTGGGGCAGATCGCGGGGTGGTCAGCGGCCGAGCCCCTGGGTGTTCTTTTCTGGCATGCCCATGGCGTCACCTTCAAAAAGAAGGATGGCAGCACCACGGCGGGATTGGTGACAGGGGAGCAGGTGACGGATGCCCTCGACAATGGGGCCTACAAAGCGATGCGCGACGCCGGAGAGGTATTTATGGCCAAGGATGGCAAGCTGCCTCCAGTGTATTTCATCACCGGCCGGTTTGTGAAAAAACATCTGCAGTTTTCCCCCCACTCCCTCGTGGTGGTGGACGCCTGTTATGGCGCCAACAGCGACCTCGCTGCCAACTTCATCGAAGCCGGAGCCGGGGGATATGTCAGTTGGGACTGGGAATCCGGCCCCGCCAGCGGCACGCCCTGCCTGCAACTCTTCGACCGGCTCCTGGGAACCAACGATGAACCGCCGCTTTCCACACCGAAAGAGCGGTCCTTTTCCCTGCCCATTGTCAAGTTATGGATGGAGATGCGGGGATTTGATGTGGATCCCAGCGTCAAGGCTCCCGGTCAGGTGCGGAGCAATGCCCGGCTGGTGTGGAAGGCCCATCCGGCTACCCCCGCCCACATTCTGAAACCATCCCTCATGCGCATCCTCCATCAATTTTCCGGACACGAAGGAAATTTCACCGCCTTCCTCCTGGAAGGGGATTTCGGCAGGGATCCAGGGCCGGCCAACCGCAAGGTCTTCTGGGCCGGGCAGCCTGTTAGCGTGCTTAGCTGGGATCAGCAGGATGGCATCCTCATCCGGCCGCCGGTCCCCGCCCCGGCAGGGAATTTTGAGGTGGTGATCCGGAACCGGTTTTACAGCAATGCGGTGCCCTTCACCCGCTGGTCCGTCCCCTTCGTGTTTGAATACGAGGGCCCGGGTTCCCTGACTTATAAAGTGGAGATGAATGCCAGGATCTTTGGCGACGTGCACGGATCACGTGGCTTTCCCGAGCAGGAAGTGGAATACCTCGACCTGCCCTTCGTTTCCCTCGACGGAGCCATCGGCCAGGTCAGCGCTTCGGGCAGTTACCAGCCGGAGCCTGACGAAGTCGTCACCTGGTCGGGTGGGACGGCCCTCACTTCGGTGGATGCCGTCACTGTCACCGGCCCTACCGAAAACAAGTTTCACTTCCAGGGCACGCTGAGTCCCACCAGGGAGCAAATCGCCCAATTCAACCTTGTCTCCACCGGCCACTTCACGGAAACCACCAAAAGAGGGTCCGGGCAGGTGGGGGCTCCCGTGCTGGGCCTGACATGGCCGCCGCCCAGCCTGGAACTGATCTTCCAAACCTCGGCCCTCACCGGAGATGAACTTTCCTTCGATTTCCCGGACGGCTCCAGCGCCGGACTTTCGTGGCCCACCGTCATTCCACAGGCCGCGCCCCATGATCTGACGGTGCGTTAGGCAAATTCCGGGCCGGCACCGGTCAGGCACCAAACATGCTCAGGGCGCAATGATGTCCAACGTCCGCCATATAAGATGCGGTGACTTGCCGGGAAGACGTTTCTTGAGACGCATACTGATGATTTGTTGGGGACCATTCTGTTCCTGTTTTACTTGAGTGGGGAATGAGCAGACTTGTATAACGGACCCCGCAGCGGCGGCCCTGACGGTAGTGTGACATTGGCCAAGGTTGCCGGGACGGACTACAAGTCCGCGCTCCACATTTTCCCGTGGACCACCCTCCCCGTCATCCCCGTGCGCCCCGCCAGCCTGATGCTGAAGGACCTCTTGGTCGGCACACCTCACCGTCCGCATCCGCTCCGTCAGTCGGTGCCAAAGGCCCCAGCCGCTGGGCCGAAAACGCCACCATCCGCATCTACTGAGCGCTGGGAGCGCCGCTCGTCCCGCCGGCCCCGGAGCCCCTTCTCGTCCCGTCGGCCCATGAGCCGGGCTCTGAGCGGGGGACCGTTTTCTGGCGCATTCGGCATCCGCTTCCCAAAGTGTCGCAGAATGCATGGGCGGCGCGGGCAGGCGGGAGCATAATACATGGCGGGGAGCCAGCGAGGGGGGTGATTTTCCCCGATGGGGCCGCCTTGGCGTGGATCCGGCAGTAATGGAAGGGAACCCGACTCCCGCCGCCATGAAAATGCCCCCTGCCTATGTCCGGATCCTGGTGCAGTTCTTTTGCCTGCTGGGCATCATGTCCTGCCAAACGCGCAAGCCGGAGACGGTGCCCAACCGCGCTACCAACATGGGCACGCCGGAACCGGTCTCGGGGAGCGACATGAAGTCCATGGAAGAGGCCAAGGACGAATTCCGCAGGTCGCCTCAGTGAAATTCCCGGGCCGGAGCCCCGTGCTTCGGGCGAAGCCAGCAGCAATTTGACCCAAAATGAATCCGAATCCGAACCCGAACGAATCCTAAATCCAACCCTGATACCGATTCCGTATGACCACCCTGCCCCCCATCCTCGTCGTCACCGACCGCGGCCATTTTGCAGCGTATCGCCTGCACCAGGGGGAATCCCCGGAGGTGCTGCAACGCGCGGATTTCAGCGAAGGCACGGACAAGCTGAGCGGGATGGTGACGGATCAGGCAGGGCGGTTTGGGTCCGGCGGGCTGGACAGCTCCCGGCACTCGGCGGCGGAACGCCCGAAGCTGGTGCTGGAACTGGAATCGCGCTGCGTGCGCCAGATCGCGGCACACATCACGGAGGTGCTGACGGAACATGCCGGCACCTGGGGGTTGGCGGCCCCGGGAGACATCATGCCTGGCATCCTGAACCAACTGTCCCCGGAACTCCGGAAGCGCCTGCATCTGAGCCTGTCCAAGGATTTGGTAAAAGTCCCGGTTAGAGAAATCGCAGGATACTTTCTAAAAGCCCGGGAGCACGGCTGACCCGGCGTTGCTATACCGGGGGCTGGAGTGGAATTCTGCCGTGAAGCGGAGGTTTGAAGGCGAAGCCGTTGGAATCAATTACCTGAATCAGGGGCAAGCCAAAACGGAGAAGCCGCCGCGACGTCCCCTGCCCGCTACCGGATGGCAGTCCAAGGTTGCCCCGGCTCGAACCGCTACTCGGTTCCGGAAGATTTGGAATGGTGTGTCGATTAGTTCTGCTTTGGCAGTTGATGTCGATGGGCTGGAAGCCCGTGGGGTCAAAAGGGCTGGAAGCCCTTTTGACTCACTGGCTGGAAGCCAGTGTCACGGGAAACTGAGCAATGGAATGCGGATCAATGCTCCACGAGCTGTTTGAAGGTAAAGCTCCGTGACTCCGGATCTCCTTCGAAGGTTTTGGGAGGATGGGGGGAGCCGGGTTTGTTGGCGACGAGAGTGAGGGTGCCATCCTCAAGGGTGTAGATGGCCATGGTGGTAAGGCCTGCCATTTCTGGCACGGAGCTATGGGTGATAGTGGCCTTGATCTGACGGGGTTGGCCGACCGGCACGTCGGGCAGGACAAAGGTGGCCTTATACCATTCCCGGGGGGTAGCTCCCTGGAAATGCACGGTATCACCCTTGACCTCCAAGGTGCATTTGCCGAGCGCCTCGCGGCTTGCTTCCCGCCCTTCCCACGTTCCCTGCAGCAGGCTAGCGGGGTTGTCCGGAGCCTGACCGCCAGATTGGTGCAACTGATCACGTAGGGCCTCCCGAGCCTGCGCCGTGCGCAGGAGGTCCGGAACCTTATCGGACACTCCATCCGGCCCCTGGGGAGCCTTTTTTAACCGGGATTCGAGTTTTTGCTTTTCGAGGACTTCGGCATGTTGATTGGCCTCATCCAGCATTCTGGTGATTTGCATCGGCAGTTCGGAACGAACCATATCGAGCCTTTCCAGGTTTGACCGGGCCCGATCATCCCGGATTTTTATTTGTTCGTCCGTCAGGCCCGTGTTGTCGGGTTTGATGGCGAGAGTTGAGCGCATTTCCTCAAACTCGGCGAGCACCTTTTCATACTCTTGGAGGGCCGCATTCAGGTGGATTTGCAGGAGCACGATTTTGGGATTGCGGGGATCGATGGAAAGGATATCCACCTCGACCCCGGCGGGAACCGGAAGCCGGGAGGCCACAAGGAACAAACTGGCGACAACAGGGAGGAAGCGGTGTGTTTTCATGGAGGTGGGCGGATCGGGTGTTGAGAGTTCAGAGTTCAGAGTTCAGAGTTGAGAGTTGAGAGTTGAGGGTTGAGAGTTGAGAGCTGAGAGCTGAGAGTTGAGAGTTGAGAGCTGAGAGCTGAGAGCTGAGAGCTGAGAGCTGGGGGCTGAGAGTTGAGAGTTGAGGGTTCAGGGTTCAGAGTTTCGAGCTGAGGGCTGAGAGGATGGGCTGGTTAGACGCTGAAGGACCGGGCGGGTTCAAATGACAAGCGGACCGGGAGATACTATAATTAAAGCCCGGAGCAGATCCAGCTTCGATTATGCACAAGGGGCGGTGCTTCAGAGGATGCGAAGTTCAGAGTTCAGGGCTTACGCGGCAACTCTCAACTCTCAACTCCTGCCTGCTGACTGCTGACTGCTGACTCCCGACTCCTGATTCCTGATTCCTGACTCCCGACTCCCGACTCCTGACAGCTGACTGCTGACTGCTGACTGCTGATTCCCGGCTCCCGACTCCAGACTCCCGACTCCCGACTCCCGACTCCTGACTGCTGAACCCTGAACCCTGAAACCTGAAACCTGATCCCTCCGACCATCCGATGAAAGCATCCGGCAGTATCTGGGAATTAATTTTCCCGAAAGGCGGGGGGCGCGGTTGGCTGGTGGCGGTCAACCTGCTGGTTGACAGGAGAAGTGCCATTAACTAGCATCTGACTGGACCGGGAAACGCGGCCCCATCACATCCCAGGCCAGGGCCGCTGGTCACTCTGGCGTGAGTCCATCCGGAAGATAGAAAGCGCCCCCTCCACGTGAAAATGACTTCCCCAAACTTCCCGGTCCGGCCGCCACGGCGATTCTTTTTGTTGGCGGCTTTCTGGCTGCTGTCGCTCCTCCCGGGGCAAGCGGGCCAACCTCCCACCGGAGCTGACCGGACGATTACCCTTGATGAAGATAGCCCCTACGAATTCAGAGTGACGGACTACGGGTTCGCCGATGCCGGGGATGTGCCGCCCGATGACTTCACGGGGATCAGACTGACCACTCTGCCGACTGCGGGAACCCTGTTGCTGGACGGCCGCGCGGTGGCGCAGAATGATTTCGTATCCATGAAGCCGGTGCCGGGAATCGTGTGGACACCGCGCGGGCTCAACCGGAACTGGACCGGCCTGGCGGTTTCAGCCAATGGGATGACGATGGCAGCGCTGGGGCTTGAACAATGGGGAGCCTATATTTATGTCTCTATCGACGGCGGGGTTTCCTGGACGGCCCGCAGAGGCCTGGATGGCTGGAGTGATATCGCCTGCTCTGCGGATGGCCGCAAAATAATAGCGAGCGATTATCTGGGCCAGCTCCACCTGTCCAGCGATGCCGGCTTGTCTTGGGCAGCACGGGAAAGCAACCGCGCCTGGACAAAGGTGGGTTCTTCCGCAGACGGGACGATATTGTATGCCGCAGCGGAAGGCTTTTACCGTTCACTGGATTCCGGCCTGACGTGGAATCACCTGCCCGGGGCTCCGGCAGGGAGGGTTTTTACGAACTCTGGCGACGGAATCCGCCTCTCCACGGTGGGTTTCGACGGCTCTCTGTATAGTTCACAGGATTCCGGGGTGACGTGGCAGGTCCGGGGCAGCCTCCCGGGGAGCACGCTTTTCCTAGCCTCGTCTGCGGATGGCACCCGGCTCGTGGCGTCAGGCTATCTGTTTTCCGGAAGCTATACCGGGTATCTTTCCACTTCGGATAATTCGGGGGATACCTGGACGGTGCGGCAAAGCACGGCGAAGTGGGGTCCTGTAGCCTCCTCATCGGATGGCCGGATCCTGGCGGCAGCAGTGGAAGGTGGCCAGATCCATATCTCCATGGATTACGGGGCTACGTGGACACCGAGGGGTGAGGGCCGGCTTTGGCATGTAGTCGCCTGCTCGGCTGACGGCTCGAAGTTCCTGGCAGGGGCGGAAGACGCCATGTTGTTCACCTCGGATCCCACGGTGCCCATGCTCACCTATCATCCGCCGCGGGATCACAACGGCAGCCCCTACACCAGCTTCACCTTCCAAGTGGAGGATAGCGGGGTTGCGCCCACGAATCTGGCCCTGGGTCCAAATGCGGTCACCCTCAATGTTACGGCCATCAACGACGCGCCCACCATCATCGGTTCCCTTGCGGATTCCTTTGCACCGGTGGGAAGTTCCCTGCTCTGGGTGCTGCCCCCGGACCGGTTTGCCGATGTGGATGCGGGATCGGTTTTCACCTACAGCGCCACCCTGCCGGGGGGAGGCGCTTTGCCGGCGTGGCTGGCCTTTGATCCGCTCACCCTGACCTTTTCCGGAACCCCCTTGGAGCAGGACCGCGGTGATCTGGACCTGCAGATCACCGCCACAGACAATGGGGTGCCTCCCTTGTCCGCCAGCATCCGTTTCCGCCTGACCTCAGGAAGTGATGCCCCGGCCGGCACCGATCGCGTGCGGGAGTTGGATGAGGATGTTCCCTATGCTTTCACGGCGGCAGATTTTGGTTTTACGGATCCCGGAGATGAACCGCCTGACGAGTTTACAGGGGTCCGCATCGCCACCTTGCCGGCGGCCGGCACCTTGACGGTGGAAGGGGTGCAACTTATGGCTGGTGACTATGTTTCGGTTTCCGCGGAAGCGCGCCAAAAGTGGACGGCGGGGGGAATCGAACGCAACTTTGTCTCGCTCACTTCCTCCGCTGACGGTATCAGACTGGCCGCTGCGGATAACTCGGCCCTTTATTTTTCTTCCGATTCAGGAGTAACGTGGACCAGCAGGCAAAGTGGCCGGAACTGGGACTGTATCGCCAGCTCCGGCGACGGAATGAAGCTGGTGGCGGGCGTCTACAATGGTTCCCTCTACACCTCATCCGATGCCGGCGTCACCTGGCAGGCACGGGATTCCGACCGGCCCTGGCAGGCCGTCGCCTCTTCCCTTGATGGCACAAAACTGGTGGCAGGAACCAATGCGGGGCCACTTTATACTTCGGTGGACTCCGGTGTGACTTGGACTCCCCGCAGCACCCACAACAACTGGAGATCGGTCGCTTCTTCCCATGATGGAACCCAACTGATTGCCGCAGCCGGGGGGGGCATGCTTTACACCTCCACGGACTCCGGCATCACGTGGACTCCGCGGGAGCAGAGCCGGGTGTGGTATGCCGTCGCTTCTTCGTCGGATGGCTCCCGGCTGGCCGCCGTGGACGGCACCGCCATTTATGTGTCCTCCGATGCCGGAATTTCCTGGCAGGTCATGCAGTCCGGCAGCGCATGGTATGACATCGCCTCGTCGGCTGACGGCACCAGACTGGTGGCGGTGGCCTACGAGGGGCGGATCCATACCAGCAGGGATGGCGGCAATCGATGGATCCCCCACGAACGGAGTCGTCCCTGGCGCTGCGTGGCCTCGTCTTCGGATGGGAACAAGCTCGCCGCGGCGGGACAAAATGTCAGGGTTCATACTTCCACGGCAGCCGTCCCCCAGCTGCTCTTCACTCCTGCCCTGCATGAATTTGGAAGCCCCTACGCCAGCTTTACTTTTCAAGTGGAGGACAACGGCACCGGAGGTCCTGTCCGCGACCCCTTGGCCAATCACTTTACCTGGCATGTCAGACCGGTGAACGACCGGCCCCGGGTGGGGTTTCCCATTCCGGACCGCACCGCCACCGAGCGGCTGCCATTTTCCTCTCAATTCAACACGGTTTATTTTACCGATGCCGATCCTGATACGGTTTTCACTTTCTCCGCGCAGAGGGCGGGGGGCTTTCCTTTGCCGGCTTGGCTTTCCTTCGACCCCGCGAACCGGGCGTTCACCGGCACTCCTGGCGTCATGGATACTGGAATTCTTCTTGTCGAGGTCACGGCGACTGACAATGGAGAGCCCCCTCTTGCGGTCAGCGACATTTTCGAAATCGCCGTGGCCAATGTCGATGACCCCCCGTCCGGGACAGACGGGATGGCCTCCATGCTACCGGGAGCCCCCTATACCTTCGCCCCGGCTGACTTTGGCTTTTCCGACCCCGATGATTTCCCGCCCAACCTCTTTTCCCGGGTGAAAATCACTACGTTGCCAGCTGCGGGAATCCTCACGGCCAATGGTGTTACCGCGACTGCCGGCACCATGGTGCGGATGGTGGCCAGTGCCCCCGGTGTGGCGTGGAGATTCCGGGAATCAAACAGGAATTGGGGTTCCATCGCCTCTTCAGCGGACGGCATCAAATTGGTGGCTGCCGCAGGTGGAGTTTCCACCAGTGGCCGCATTTATACATCCATTGATGCGGGAGCCACCTGGACCGCACGGGAAAGTGTTAGAAATTGGTATGCAGTCGCTTCTTCATGGGACGGAGTGAATCTGGTAGCTGCAGCCCACTCCGGGCAACTTTACACCTCGACCGATTCGGGTATCACGTGGACTCCCCGGGCCACTCTCCGGTCGTGGCGTGCGGTTGCCTCGTCGGCGGACGGCACTAAATTGGTGGCCGGAGAGTATGGGGGGAGGCTTTACACTTCCGTGGATTCCGGCCTGACATGGACCGCACGGGAATCCAGCCGGCTCTGGCAAGCCTTGGCTTCCTCCAGCGACGGAACCCATCTGGCCGCAGTGGCCGCTCTGGGCAAAATTTATCTCTCCAGGGACTCGGGCGTTACCTGGACACCTTCCGGACCGGAACTGTTGTGGCGCTTCATTGCCAGCTCGGCGGAAGGCACCAAGCTTGCCGCGGTGGTGCAGGATGGACGAATTTATACTTCTGCGGATGCGGGCCTTTCATGGATTCCCCGCGAGTCAGTCAGGACATGGTATTCCATAACTTCCTCCGCAGATGGCACGCGTTTGGCGGCCGTTGCCCAAAACGGCAGGATCTATATTTCTGATGACTCCGGGGTCTCCTGGAGGGCAAGAGAAGCCAGCCGGAGCTGGCGCTGCATCACAACATCGGCGGACGGTTCCAGACTGGCAGCGGCCGTGAATGGCGGTCAAATTTTCACTTCGGAGATCCTGCCCGCCGAAACCCTGGTCTTTACGCCCGGACCGCAGGGCGATGGGAACCCCTACGCCAGTTTTGGCTTTCAGGTGGAGGATGACGCTTCCCCGCCCGCAGCCAACCTGGATCCAACCTCCAATTTGTTCTATCTGAATGTGGGTGGTCCTCACCCGTTTCGGATTTGGGCGTTGCAACACTCGCTTTCTCCGGATCCCAATGCCGAAGGAGGGGCTAATCTACTAAGATTTTCTTTCGGAATGGATCCTGCCAGCGGAAACCCGGCCTTGACCCTTGAGGGCGGAACGGTTGCCCGGCGGGGCAGCCCGGTCCTGCTGCTTCCGGGGCCCGCCGATCAGCGCTATTCCGCCCTGTTCGGCAGGAGAAAAGACTCCGGCCTGACCAGCGTGGTCCAGTTCAGCGGGGATCTGACAACCTGGGAAAGCAACGTGACCCCGCCGGTGGTCCTCGCGGATGACGGGGTCATCGAAGCCTGCAGGGTGCCCTTCCCCGCAACCTTGGGCAATGGCCAGATCCCCCAATATTTCCGGGTGGCCGTATCCATGCCCTGAATTGGCGGGCGGGGCGACTGCCCGTCCCCCACGTCTGCGCAATGCGTGGCAGCATCCCGTCCGCGTAACCCTCGAATTGCTCATCCTCTCAACCCACTATTATCAACTCTCAACTCTCAACTCCTGATTCCTGATTCCTGATTCCTGATTCATTCACCATCAACCACTAACTAATAACTAATAATCCCCCAACTCCTTCAGGGCATCGGCGGGTTCACCGAAAACCGGAAGCGGAGGAACTGCGGAGCCATGCCTGCGGGCACTCCGACCCGGTAGCGGACGGTTTCGAAGCCCCCGTCTTCCACGGTGCGGCCGAGGAATACCGGCTCGACTTCCGGCCCCTGATTCCATGCCTGCAAGGTCGTGGCCGTTTCTGCGGTGACGATGGCATCATCTGCTCCCGATCGGACCCGGACCGCAATGGTCAGGTAAACTCCCATCTCACCCGACTCCATGGTGACGACCGGCTGCAGGAGCAGGGCGGCACTGTCAGGCTCGGCTCCTATCGCATATTCGACCAGGGCAGGATCGCCGTCCAGATCGCCATCGGACAAGGGGTCGGTGAGGCCGCGTTGACTCATCCAGGAGGCGAGCGTCAGGGTGTCCGTGGTGCCTGGACTGCCAAAGGGGGACTGGCTATGCCGCCAGCTTTGCGGCAGGGCCGGATCGAGCACGCCCGGCAGCATGAGGACGAGGGAATACCCTGCCCCGTCGGCCCCTTCCGGCCATGGGGCCTGGTCCGTCCATGCGACGCCAGCGATGGGTGGCCCGGCGGCCGAGGTGAGTTGGAGGAATTCGCCGGAATTGCTGAGTGAGGCCGACTGCGAGGTGCCGTATTCTCCGGCGATGGCGATGCTGTTGCCATAACGGGCGCGGAATGCGTCAGGGTTTTTCACGATGACGGCGCGGCTGCCCGCCGCCATGGTGGAAGGCGGCAGGGTGACGGCCACCCCGGACGTGAAACTGGCTCCGCCCAAAGCCACCGGGACGGAAGACAGATTGACGACCTCAATGAATTCAAAGTCTTCGGCATCGGTAAAGCCGGCAAAAAACTCGGCAGGGGTGGGATCCGGGGGATGATACATGATTTCCGAGATGGCGAGGTTTCCGGATGAAGCCGGCACGGTGGCACTGGTGCTGACCACGTCCACAGAGTCGGTGCCGATCAGATCGCCGGACCGGTCGTAGGCATGGAGCACCACCGTGGAAGCCCCGAAGGGCACGGGGACGGAAGCCTGCCATGAATTGTCGTCGGTCCATGTCAGGACGAGGGGCGGGCCGTTGGCCCCGAGGCGGATTTCCGCCACATCCACCCATGCGTCTCCCTGGAGGACAACATTGGCCTGGGCGGTGGTGGTGCCATCCGGGGAGTTGATCCGGTAGGGCACGGAGACCACGGCCGAATTGATCAGGCCCAGCACGGTGCTGCGGCGGGAACTGATGTAGGGCAGAAAACCCGTCAGATTCTCCGTGGGAAGAAAGAGGGAATAATGCTGGGCCCACGGGGTCATGTAGGTGGTATTGAAGGTGGTGGTGATGATGTCGTGGAGGTGCCCGTAGTAGGCGCGCTCCCATGCCGGGCTGGCGGACAGGAGTCGCGAGAGATCCCCGTTATTCACCACACCGGACGAGGATCCCATGCTGAAGGAAAAGTCCATATCCCATGGAAAATACATCGCCTTGCCGTCATCCGGGCGGAAGTAGAGGAGAAGATTGTGCTGGGATCCGGAGCTGTAGCTGTCGCCCACTCCAAACAAGGTCTGCACGGCAAAGGCCCGGAGCCATTGGTCGACATCAACGCGTTGGTCCATCGTATCGCGGAAGGCCGTACCGGAAAGCCCCATGGCTTCCAGCATGGCGATCAGGCCGCTGTAGTCGTCAGCGTCCTTGTCCCCGTCGTTGAGCCAGTGCCAACGGTAGAGTTCCTTGTTGAGACCGCCCTGGGTCCGCATGGCCACGCCCGAGACTTCGTCAGGATTGGGCAGCTTGAGCCCTTCCACTCCGCCCGTGGTAGTGGTAGGATAGTAGATCAGTTCATATTCGAACATGCGGCCATCACTGCCGTTGTTATACTGGTTGTTGGTCCACTCCTTGTCGAAACGAGATTTGAGGAGTATGGCGGAACCGGTATGGATGGAGCGGGGCGCAATGATGCGGATGAGGTCATCATACATGCCGGGAATGCCACCGGCGTGGTTGATGGCATGTTTGATGAGGATTTCCTTCTGGCTGAACTGGTCTCCGGCCCCGGACCGGTCCACCGCAACCGTGGCGTGGGCTCCGAGAAACAAGTCGTCTGCGGGAAAGCCGAGGGTAAAGCCCACCCTGACATCCCTCGCCCGGCCGCGCTGGCTGCCCTTGAGCCGGACGCCGCAGCCGTAGTAGATATCACTCTCGTTATAAATAACCGTGCAGGGAATGCGGTCATTGCTCATGACCTGGGTCGTGGTGTGCATGAAGGCCGCATCGGCGGTGGTCATGACGATGCGGAGATTGTTGGGCTGGACCGTGCCGTAGTCCAAACTGGCCTGCCCGTCTGCCCATGGGACCATGGCGCGGGAATCCGGCCCCGCAGCTGGCAGAAGTGTCTCCGCGCCCAGGCTGTCGGTGGCCCGGACATAAAACTGCACCTTGGCTCCGGCCAGTTGGCCTGGGATGGTGCCGGCATAACGTCCCTCACCTTGGCTGGTCATGGGCGTGGATGTGAAGGGCCCGCCATTCACCGCATAAAACAACGTGACGCTGGCAATGCCGTCAGGATCGGTCCAGGCCGCCGACACCACCGCCGCCTGCCCTGCGGCCGGAACGGCCGGGGAATGGATCAGGTCTTCACCTCCCGGCCCCGCATTGGGCACCCGCCGGGAGTTCACGGCCCCGGGCGTGCCGGCGGAGGCGGGCGTGTTCAACACCGTGGTCCGGGCCGCCCGGTTGAAATAGAGGCGGGTGTTCAACAGATTCGATCCGCTCAGCCAACGCACCCGGTAGCTGATCTGATAGGTTTGTGCGCTGTTGATAGCCACAAAGTTGGCTCCGCTTTTCAGGGTAGTTTCCGCATGGTTGTGCATGTGCTCGGAGGCCCCGCTGGCGGCAAGGTAAAGCACCTTGTTGCCAGGGGAGTCCGGATCGTCGATAACCCCGGCATGACGGTGGGTTCCCAGCAGGCGCCATGACGCGGCGGTGCCACCGGAAAAGGAGCCATTCTGGACAAGCTGCCGGGACGTGCCGGCGGGATTTTCGATCACCGAGATGTCATCCAGCAGGATTTCCCCGGCATCCAGCAGGCCAAAGATGAATTCGTTATACAATGCCGGGTCGCCCTGCCCATTGGTGGCGGTGCTGGTGTAACTGACGGTTTGCCATGCGGTGCGCGCGAGTTCATCGCTGGCGGCCCAGGCATCAGGCAGCCGGTTGTCCGCCCGGGGATCCATCAATTCAAGGCTGGAGCCGGCTCCATCGGCGGCTCCCGGCCAGCGTCCGCCGTCACGGTAGTCGACTGTGTCCGCCGGATTGCCCATGGCATCCCTCAGAATCAGTTTTTCTCCCGCGCCTGACAAGCGGCCGCTCCAGACTCCAGCCACCGGAACCCCGGGATGGGCGGTCTGGAACGCGGTGGCATCGCCTGTCACCACGAGGTAGGCCCCGGGAGCCATGACGGTGCCCTGGGGGAACGCAAAATCCACGGCTTCGTCAAGGGACCATCCGGAAAGGTCGACGGCGGCGGTGCCTTTGTTATATAGTTCGATCCATTGTTCGTCCGAGTCGCGGAAAGGCTGCGCGGGCACTGCCGGGGTGAGTTCTGTCAGGGCTTCGAGGAACAGGCCAAACACCACATCACTGCTGCCCTCGCTGCCCTGATGCACCTGGACGGAGAGCCGGTTCAGGCCCGGCACCAGCAGGGCAGCCGCCCCAGGCAGTGTCACCGGGCCGGTCAGCACCGCATCGCCCATTCCGGTAGCGTAGGTAGCCGCCGTCACCGGTTCGTCAGGCATCTGAAAACGCAGCACCTGGACGCCATTCAAAAAGAAGATCGCCCCATCATCAATCTCATAGGTGAGCTGCAGCGCGGAGATCGCCGCAATCTGCAGAGCCGTCAGGCTGAAATCGGTTTCAAAAAAGTAGCTCCTGACAAATGGACTCTGCCCGGCAGGGGCGGGCACCATGGTGACCAGCGGATGCACCGGCACCCCGGGTGACGTTTCAAAGCCAATCGGCGCCCCCCCGGTCTGCCATGCTCCGGCCACCGGATGGGCGGTGGTTTCCCACAGGTTTCCGGGATCGCTGCCATCCGCCAAATACCGCCAGAAGGCATTCCAGCCGATCAGCGGCGTATTCCCAAAGGTGGCCGGAGTGCCCGGAGTGCCTGCCAGGGGCCGGGCGTGAAACATCAGTTCATTGATGACCACGTCGGACTCCGGAGGGAAGAGATTGGCCGTGCCCGGGGTGGCAGCGGTTGGATAGTGCCATTGCCCGTCGCGGCGGCCCCGCAGCCGGTTGGTCACCGCCCGCGCATCCGTCAGGCTGCCGTCGGGAGCGGTCAGGAAAAGCCGGTCCCCGTTTTGTGGAGTGAAGCCCATGGCCACGGGATCCAGAGCGATAAAACCTCCGGCCGGAAGGATTTGGGCCGGCAGCTGGGCCGCCGCTCCGCTGGAGGAACGGAGGGTCCATCCCGTCAGGGTGACCGGCTGGGTTCCTTCGTTGGCGAGTTCCACGCGGAAGGAAGGATCACCGGCTGCCGTGATTTCGTTGATCACAAGTCCAGGCAAGGTTCCCGGCAGGGGGGAGGGCGCTTCCGAGATGCTCAGGGAGGCGGCAAAAATCATGTCAGGATCCACCAGGGCATGTTGTTGCACCTGCACCGCGAGGACATTGCTTCCCTGCAGCAGGGCACTGCCCGGCAGGGTGATGGCACCGGACCATGCGGCATCGGTTATTTCCCCGCTGGCCGGAGTGGTATGGGTGACGGTGCCGGCGGGCAGATTCACCCGCTGCACCTCCACGCCATTCAGATAGAAGACCGCTCCGTCGTCCACGAGGTGGTCCAGAGTCAACGTAGTCAGGGCCGGATTGCCGGAGTAGGAAAAAGTCTTCCGGAAATAGTAGGCGCTGCGGCCTGCCGGCAGGCTGGTGGCGAGGCTGGCCCCACCATCAGGCACAGTGGGAGCTGTCAGGGGAGTGTAGCTGCCGGAAGCCAGCCCCGACACGGCATCTGCTGGCAGGGCCTTGGTCCAGAGAGCAACGTCATCCAGCCGTCCTGACCAGTTTTCCGCCGTCCGGTCCCCCCCGAAATAAAGCGGCTGCGGATTGGCGGTGGGCTGGGTGATAGTGACTCCCCCGGCGGCCGCCCCATTCCGGTAATAGGTCAGGACCTCAGCATCTTTGACTACGGCATGATGGACCCAGGTCCCGGTGGGCAGGTCCACATAATCAATATTCTCCCCTCCCCCATTGCGGTGGAACTCAAACTGGCCGGGCGTAAACTTGATGAATTCGCGTGGACTGAATTCACTTCCGGAGGGACTATAGCGGTTGCCGAGAATGACGCTGCTGCCGCTGCTTTCGTTGCTCAAGGCATGAAAGGACCATGTGAAATCATTGGTCAGGTTCATCACCGGAATCGCGGTGGATCCGGCGGAAAGGTAGTCGCTGCCCCCCTCAAGGGCAACGACCCGGCCCCGGCTGGCGTCGTTGATCCAGGCAGCGCCTGACACACTGGCCGCCGCCCCTCCCGGAGCCAGATTGGCGGCGGTGGTGCCACTGGTTTCGTTGAGAGGCCACCAGGCGATGAGCCCTTCCCCTGCGCCGGAGGAGGCGGGGGTTCCGGCATAAAAGGCGGCCGGGCCTTCGGACCAGGCACTATCATCAAATCCCGTTTGATTCCATGTGGCAGGCGGGGCTTCCAGATCGGCCCGGGCTTTCCATGAACCGGTGCGGGTGATGACCGCATTTACCGAAGGTGGGGCTCCGGATTCTGCAAAATTGGAGGCCTTGGGAGTCCCTCCCGCCTGAGGGCTGGCAGTCCAATTTTCCGGTCCTTCCGCCGCAGTGCCCTGACGGATTCTGGTCAGGGTGGAACCGGAACCATCGGCTCCCACGGGCCATTCCCCGCCATCCGACCAGGTCAATTCATCCATGATCCGGTCCATCCGGTTCCGCAGGCGCAGGGTTTCGCCATTGTTGGCAAGGGATCCAGTGAATGGGCCGAGGGCAGCCTTTCCCGACAGGCTGGGATGGGCCGGATCCTCCGCCACCACCAGGTAACCATGCCCGGGAATCACGGTGCCCTCCGGAAACGAAAAATCCACCCCGCTGCTGAGACGCCATCCGGACACATCGACATTGACCCCATTCAGATTCCGCAACTCGATCCATTCCGTTCCGCCGGCCGCCGGATGATACTGAATTTCATTAAAAATCACCACACTGTCCGCCCCCCGGGCCGTGAGCAGCAGTCCCGCCGTGCAGGCAATGAACCAGGGGACGGTCAGGGCGGGTCGAAAGAAATGGGGGAACATGTCAGATTTATATTGAGTATTACCCGCCACCCTTGCAATTCTTTGTTCAACTTTCGCCCCTCACGCCCTGCTCCACACTTTCCCTGTTTTAATTCATGAAAACTTCATACGGCCCATCGTTGCTGGGCAGCCTCGCGCTGATGATTTGTGCGGCCGCCCCCGCCCCCGCTGCCATCAAATGGTTTCAGGCCGATCTCGACGGCACCCAGTCCGGGACAGGCTCGTTTGCCACCGGCAAAGCCCTTGTTAGTTTCAACGACGTCTCCCGACAGTTGACGTGGACGGTTTCGTGGAAGGACATTTTGGGATCCACCGACCAGTTGCATTTTCATGGTCCGGCCGCCCCCGGGGTGGATGCCGGGGTGCAGCAGAACATCGGAGTGGCCAGCAATCCCGTTTCCGGTTCCGCCACCCTCACCGCCGGACAGGCTGCCGATCTGCAGAACGGACTGTGGTATATCAATCTGCACAGCAGCGACTTTCCGGCAGGCGAAATCAGGGGACAGGTGCTGCCCGCCCTCACCAATTACTGGAATCTGAACGAAGGCACCGGCCTAACCGCCGCCAACGCCGTGGCGGCCGGCTCCACTGCCCAGCTCAATGGAGGGACCACGTGGGTGGATGATGCCATCCGGGGTCCGGTATTGCGCTTCGATGGCGTGGCAGGCACCTACGTCAATGCAGGCCAGATCGGCCCCATTTCCACCACGCAGGACTTTACGTGGTCCTTCTGGTCCAATACGGATCCGGCGCAGTTGCTGAACAACGACGTCATCCTGGGCAACCGCCAGCCGGATGCCGGCTGGACGAAATTCACTCCCAACGCCTTCGAGTTCCGGGACATCACCCCCACCTTCAACACCCTGCTGGACTATCCGAATTTTACCAATGGAGTCTGGGTGCACAACGCGGTGGTGAAGAGTGGGCCCGATTTCAGCTATTACCGCAACGGCGTGCTTCTGACCCGCGGGGTGGCCAACGGCACCCTTCCGGAATTAACGCCGCTGTATTTTGGCGGAGATCAAAATGTCGGATCCGAAGGATGGCAGGGGATGATGGATGATGTTGCCACGTGGAGGGCGGCGCTGCCTCTGCGCAGTGTGCTGGGCCTCGCCGCCGGCACCTACCTGCCGGACACCGCCCCGCTCATCGTCTCTCCGCCGCCCCTCCAAAACGTCATCTCGGACGACTTCTCCGGAACTCTGAACCAATGGACCATCACCGGACGGGGCTTGGAGAACAACGCTGAAGCCGGTTATGATGCCCCGCTGCTGAATCAAGGCGCGGTGGTCCTCGGAGGGACCACTACTTCTCAATATTGGTTTGGGCGCAGTCTGGAAACGGTGGCCACTTTCGACTCCCGCCTCGAAACGGAAATTTCCGTGAAGCGGGTGCTCCTCGAACAGTTTGGCACGGCTGGCCGGTCCAGCCTTTGGATCGTGGGCGATGACGCCCACTATCTGCATTTCTCACAAAATATCGGAGAAAACGGCTGGCAATACAATGCCCGCGACGATGGCGGATTCGGCACCCTCAATCCCACCGGCGGAGGCAACAACCTCGCCCTCCTCGACCCGCTGGACAGTGATGGCGGAGAACATGTCATGACCCTGCGCCTGATTCCCGGGATTGCAGCGGGCAATGTCAATGTGGAGATTCGTCTGGATGGCACCCTTGCCGGAGTGCACGCGTTCACCAACTTCCCGAATAGCTTCAAGGTCGTCCTCACCGGACAGGGGCGGGCCATCGGCGACCAGGTGGGTGCCACATTCGACGATTTCGCGGTCCGGCGCCTGCCGGTAGACAATCTTCCACCCCAGTTTTCCAGCCTCTCGCTGGTCATCAACACGGCTACCACCGGAACGCCCTACAGCGCCACCCTCGCCGGAAAAGCCACGGATCCTGAAAATGGAGCCCTGACTTTCTCCACCCTGACCGGTCCGGCCTGGCTCAGCATGGCTCCCAATGGCACGTTGAGTGGCACCCCGGACGCTGCCGATGCGGGCATTGCCACCCTGCAGGTGCGGGTCACCGATCCCGGCGGAAAGACCGCTGATGCCACCGTCAGCCTGCGGGTCCAGGAAGCCTCCCCTCCTGCCACCACTCTCTATGGCTGGTGGCCGCTCAATGACGGCGCGGGCACCGTGGTGCGCTCCGTGACCGGACCGGGGGCACCCGGCACCCTCAACAATGACCTCTCCGGCGGTCTGGGGCCTGACGGCGCGGCCTGGTTCCAGGATCCAGAGAAAGGGACGGTTCTCAGCTTTAATGGCGTGGACACCACGGGGGCATGGGTCACCATCGGCAGTCCCCCGGATTCCGGCAATTTCCCCGCTCCAGGCCTGGCCGGGGACTTTACCCTGACCGCCCGGGTCAAATCCAACCAGCCACCCAATAACGATATTATTATCGGGAACCGCTATGACGCCTTTGGGGTCGATTTTGCGCCGCGCCAATTCATCAAGCTGACCACCTCTGCCTTCGAATGGCACTGGAATGGACTGGGCCAGAATGTCGATATCCCCGACCTCCCCCAGGCCGTCTGGATGAATCTGGCAGTCGTCAAGGATGGTGCGGCCCTGACATACTACCGGGATGGCATCCCGGCCGGAACCGCCACCATCACCGGGGCTCCCGATCTGGATCTGCCCCTGTTTTTTGGAGGTCAGGGGTTGGAAAACTGGAGCGGTTATCTCTCGGATGTCCGCCTGTTCAGCACGGCCCTGACCGATGCCCAGATCATTGCCGTGAATGCGGATTCCGTGCAGCCCGTGTCCTTATTTGAGATCACCGGCATCGAAATCGACAGCGCCCGGCGGGTCACCCTGACGTGGCCGGTCACTGCGGGACTAACCTATTCCGTATGGGCATCGACCAGCCTGGGCGGGTGGGTGGAAGTGGTGGACGCGCTGACCACCGGCTCCTACACGGTGCTGCCCGGCGGATCCCCCAACACGGCCACGGAAGACCGCATCTACTTTCAAATCCGGGCTTTCCCTGCTCCCTGATTGCCGCTGCCCTCCTGCTTAGCCCTGGAGGAATGTGCTGTGGCTTTTCCCTCCAGGTAAGCCGCATTCTCGGATGACCTGCATCAGCATGAGAGGGAGAAGGCTCCGGGGCGTGTTAGGCGGAGCCAAACCCCGCAGCACTTTGTGGAGCTATCACTTTGTCTCACGGTCAGGAGTTGAGCCAGTATTCATGAGGATGAAGCCCGGCTTTGGCAGGGTTTCCTTCGATGTAGTGGCGGTAGTGCTGGAGCTGGGTCTCACTGCGGACGATGTGGTCCCAGGTTTCATCGAACCAGAGGCTGCCTTTGCGTGCGACTGCGGTGTTGATGGCGCGGGCGCTGAAGCGTTTGATGGAGTGCATCAGATCCTCCAACCGGTGTCCGGGCAAGGGACTGATCAGGGCGTGGACGTGGTTGGGCATAACGACTGCGGGCCCTAGACCAAGCCGGGTCCCGTGAAAATGACGGAGAGCCCCGGAGACGTGTTGGCGAAGCGCTGGTTCACGCAGCAGGCAGGCCCCATAACCGCTATCAAGGAGGGCGTGCCAGCGTGCGTTGAAGGTTTTGGCGTATTCGTGGCGGATGGCATCAGGCTGGTTCATCAGTTTATCCGGAGAGGAAATTCCGCGGCTGAGCAACCAGTCGAGACGGTCGGCCTCCAGTTCCTGAAGTCGGGCTGCAGGCAGGGAATCCGCCATCCGGAAGGTCACAAAATAGGTGGTGCCAGCCTGTTGCCAGTGAGGGAGATCCCGACGATGGATCACCGTGGAAACTCCCGGATCATAAGGCTGGAAGGGCATGGCCTGAGGAATGTGCTGCGGCTTTTCCCTCCGGGTAAGCCGCATGTTTCAGAGCAGGATTGAAGCGACAATTTCGGAAATGAGGACCGACCTGTCAACCGGGGCGGGTTAGGCGGAGCCAAAACCCGCAGCACTTTGTGGAGCCTCCCGTTCCCGCGTTTCATCCAGTTCCGCATCCCGCTCCCTCATCTCCCTCAATTCATGGTGTGGATCGTCTCCCCAGCCTCCAGGAACAGGAGGCGACGGATTTTCCCGCAACCAATTCATGATTTCCAAGGGCGTCATGCCTGTGAAATCAGGTTCCGGCCCTTCCCCCGCCAAAGCCAGCCTTTCTCCGCAGCTTCGAGCGCCCGGCGAAGCGTCTCCGATTTGCGGGTGCCCCACCGCTTCGTCAGCCGCTCCCACCGGGCGACGGTTGCCGGATCAAAGGCAACCGTGGTGCGGATAGTCATGGCGGCCATAATCTTAATATGGTATGCGCATACCAAGTAAAAATCAACAGGACCTGCGGGCAAAAGTGCTGCCGCTTTTTCCCTCGTGGCAAGCATTTCGACT
Organism: Verrucomicrobiales bacterium; assembly: GCA_038210825.1. GTDB lineage: Bacteria > Verrucomicrobiota > Verrucomicrobiia > Verrucomicrobiales > V1-33 > CAIZWU01. The sequence continues at coordinate 10,138 of JBBQWG010000047.1, read as the reverse complement.
TGGTGGGTCTGAAGCTCAAAGGCTGGCTACAGAAAGCCATCATATGCGGCACAAGGCCACCCAACACCCCACCAACCAACATTTCACCTCATTCCGGACCGCTTCCCTTTGGGTGGGTTGCAAGCTAAAGGTCGGGTCAACCGTAAAGGGAAAATCTGTCCTACAGCAATGGCGTCGTGGTGGGTCCAGTTTTGTGAGGCAGAATATCCAATCCCACCACAGGAACCCCCATCAATTCGCATCTTTATGAAATCCCTCCTGCCCATGCTCCTGCTCCTGGCGCTGACAGCGGCTCCCCTTGCCGCTGCCGGACCCGGATTCACCGATGTTTTCACTTCCGGCAGCGAAGGTTATCCTTCCATCCGGATTCCGGCGGTGATCGTCACCCGGACTGGCACCGTGCTGGCGTTTGCGGAAGGCCGGATGCGGCCTGCCGACCAGGCGGAGAATGACATCATTCTGAAACGCAGCACCGATGGCGGCCTAACGTGGAGCCCGCTCAAGGTGCTGCATGAGGATGGGGTGCACTCGCTGAACAATCCCACGGTGGTGCAGGAACGGAACAGCGGCCGCGTCTTCCTTTGGTATCAGCGCATCCCGGGGCACCTGAAGGAACACAGCAAAAACACCGCCACCGGCCTTGAGGGTCCTGACATCTACCGCAATTTCATGGTCACTTCCGACGACGATGGCCTGACGTGGTCGGCCCCGCAGGATGTCACCGCCACCACCAAACGGCCCGACCGCGCCACCACCATTGCCAGCGGACCGGGCATTGGGATTCAGCTCAGACGGGGGCCGCACCGGGGCCGGCTGATCATTCCCTTCAACGAAGGACCGTATGGAATCTGGCAGAACTACGCGGTGTTCAGTGATGATGCCGGCAAAACCTGGACATATGGCGACGACGTTCCCGGAGCCATGGTGCCGGACGGCAAAGGCGGGGAGCGCAGCCAGATCAATGAAGTGCAGATGGTGGAACTGGCGGACGGATCGGTTTTTCTGAACAGCCGGCAGTTTGCCGGAGCCAAGGTGCGCCGCAGTGCCGTCAGTCAGGACGGCGGCAGGACCTGGTCGGCGGTCCAGGAGATTCCGGACCTCCCTGACCCGAGTTGCATGGCCTCGACGATCCGCGATGTGTTTCCGGATGGCACGATCCCCGGTCGCCTCTACCACAGCGGGCCGGACTCCACCAAACGGGAGCGCGGCACGCTCTACCTCAGTCAGGACGAAGGCAAAACCTGGCCGGTGAAACGGGTCCTCTATCCAGGCGCGTTCGCCTACAGCGTGCTGACCCGCTTTCCAGACGGCACGCTCGGCTGTCTCTTCGAAGCCGACAATTATCAGCGCATCGTCTTCGCCCGCATTCCGTCAGGCTGGATCCATCAGGCTGAGGCCGGGACCGTCCCGGTCCGATGAACCAACCTGCCAGGATTCAAACCGGCGCTGCCGCCGGCTGCCGGGAAAGCAGGGTCTGGGTGGTTTTTTCCATCCATTCCTGGCCTGGCGCGGCATAGGGCCGGAAGGTTTCGAGGGTGCCGTCGTGCTCGTTGTAAAAAAGGGCGCGGTGCAGGCCGAGGTTGCCGGCGGCCGGCGAATCAATCAGACTGGCGGAATCGTTGGCGCTCATCTGGAAGACCACCCGCATCTCAAATTCTGTCAGGGCCTTGCGGTTGAGGCTGCGGTTGACGTTATTGAAAGTATCGAGGGAGAGGATGAGATGGATGCCATGGCTGCTGCCTTCGGTGATCAGTTCCATGAACTGGGCTCCCGGGTTGACGGCGGAGTCACTGTCCATGGAGAAACTGAAATCGTCTTCCTGACGGAGTTTCTTGAAGCGGTGCAGGCCGTGGATCAGCACGAAGGTGGCCGGAGCGGTGGTCCCGGTGCCGTCGCTGGCGCGGGCCTTCAGTTCTTCCGCCAGGGCTGCCACGGAGGCCGGGGCTTCATTGGGCCGCACGAGGATGAGACCGGGCACGGCCGCAGCGAGTTGATCCACGGTTTCCGCCTCCGGAGTGCCGGGAGTGGTGCTGTGGAAGAAATAGAAACGGGCCGTGCCGGCAGGATACTGCGCCGCAAGGGCCAGCAGCGCCAGTCCCTGCATGGTGAGGGAAGCTTCTTCGCGCTGGCCCACAATAAGGAGGTGCTGGCCGCTCTGGCGGTGGAAGACGGCTTCGGTCGGGCCTTTGATGGCATTGGGCGCTCCCAGCCAGCAGCGCCCGGCGGGCGGTGCGGCGGGCTGCGGCGTATCCAGCACTTTGCGCATCAGCGCATTGCCCAGCAGATCCGCCGGGGCATTGCCTTCAAAGACAATCGGGGCCATCTGCGCTTTGTTGGATTTCACTGCCAACTCATGAATTTCATCAAGGAGGCGGTCGCGCTCCCCATCCGGCAGCCACACCACCTGGAAGGGACTGTTGCCTTCCACGGATCCGGCAGAATCGTTATAAATTCCTTCACCGGGCCGGGAAAGGAGCCGCGGCGCCGGATTGTTATCATCCATGATGAGATAGGCGTCGGCCTCGTTGCACTGGAGGGCGACCCGGATCGTCATCTGGCCAAGGGTGGCGCGGGCCAGCGAATAGGCCCCGCCCAGGGTCTGGGATCCCAGCAGGACATGAATCCCGAAAGCACGGCCCTGCCGGACAATGCGGTCGAGCAGGAGCGAAGCGGTTTGGGCGATGGTATCATCCTCGGTGAAGAACTCCTGGAATTCGTCAATGATCAGGAGTGAGCGGGGCATCGGTTCCGTGCCGCCGGCGCGGTGGTATCCCGCGAGATCCTGGGCATTGAGTTTGCGGAAAAGATCCCCGCGGCGCTTCAGTTCCTCATCCAGCCGGTGCAGCACGCTGAGAGCAAATTCGCGGTCACTCTCGATGGCCACCACCCGGGCATGCGGCAGCTTCTTGTTGGCATAACATTTGAATTCGACGCCCTTCTTGAAGTCGATCAGGTAGAACTCCACCTGATCCGGAGAGCAGTTCAGGGCCAGATTGGTGATGATGACATGGAAGAGGGTGGACTTCCCGGAACCGGTTTTCCCGGCGAACAAAGCGTGCTGGCGGGTGCCTTTGCCAATCGCGAGCATTTGGTGTTTGACGGCACCGGTGCGGCCGATGGCGACCCGGAGTTCCTGGACGGTGTCGACGGACCAGTAATCGGCCGGAGCAGGCGAAATCTGGGAGAAGGGCACTTCGATGCGGCCGGCATCGATGCTGGAACGGCCGATGCGGTGCAGCAGGGCAAGGGCGTGTTCGTGCGGGGGCGGAGCTTCCGGTTCCACTGTCACTCCGGCCATGCGGAGTCCTTCCAGTTGCCAGCGGCCGCCTTCCAATCCAAATGCGATGCGGTTGGGACCGGCACCCGTGCTGGTGAATCCCTCCGGCTGGGTGGGCCGGAGATCCGTGTGGAGATACGTGAAGACCCCGCAGCGCGGTCCGCTGGCGACGATGCTCTCGAGACGCTTCACGGCGGTTTCGCTGAAGTTGTGGGGGAAATCGGCAATAACAAGGTAGTGGTATTTCTCGGCCACCACCCCGGCCTGGTTGTTATACTGGGTGATGCTGTCGAACTCGTTCCGCAGATACATCTGGATGACCTTTTCAATGTGGCCGCTGAGAATGCCGAGCCTCTCATCAATCTGGTCCCGCTGGGTCCAGATGCGGTGGTTGATCAGACTGTCCTCGTAATCAGACAGGTGCATCAAACCGCCGAAGTTCTGTCCCAGACCGACCGGATCGATGATCGTGAAGGAGGCCTTGCCGGGAGGGCTGGCGGCCAGCAGGCGCAGAATGATGTTATTGAGCAGGCTGGCCGCCGCACCCGAGGCCGCGCCGTGCGACTGGATGAGCACCGACCCCTGGTCCGGAAAGGCGAGGGCGAGGGGGGCATGGATCACCGGAGATCCTGACAAAGCGAATCGTGCCGAATGCGGGGCCGATCCGGCATGGGCCGGCAGATCAATGGTCAAGTTAGCCACCGGGAGGGCCTCCGGAGCCGCAGAAGGCGGAGACCATGTTTCCGCAGTGACCTGCGGCCATGCCGGGGCCACCTCCGCCGCCCGGACGCGCAGGGCGGCCATTTCCGTCAGGACGGGGGGCACGGCATCCTGCCATGTTTTGACAAGGGCGTCCCAGCGGGCGGTTTCGGCGGCCGCCAGTTCGGCCGTCTCCCCCGCATGTTTAGCGGTGAGGGCGTCGCGCCGGACATTGAATTTGGCTTCGCAGGCAGCGCTTTCCGCCGCGTGGGATGATTCCAGGACCATCCGTTTGGCATCCATCAGGCGCTCGTTGCGGGCCGATATCCGGGGCACCTGAGTTTGGATTTTTTTCCGGGCAGCGGCCGCAAAGTCAGTGTCCACGGACTCGACCCCGCCCCATTTTGACTGGATGTCCCCGGCGATCAGATCCTGCCCGGCTTTGACGCGGGCTTGCTCTGCCTCGGCGGCTTCGGCGGCTTCCCTGGCAAGCCGGGCGCAGGTGGCTTTGCCATTGAGAATGCCCTGGCTGATTTCCGCCGCGGAGGGACTGGCGAGTTTCATGGCCAGCACATACAGCACTGCCATGCCGGCGAGGGCGGCGAGGGCGGCCATGCCGGCCTGCCGGAAAGCGGCCCCGCCAAACCCCATGGATCCGGCCATGATCAGAGCCCCCGCAAAAATAACCACCAGCAGCACGGGAGGTGTCAAGATGCCGAAGAGGCGGTTCAGGGGCTGGCGGCGGAAGGTATCCAGCTTTTCTGTCAGGGATGGAAGCTGGGCCTCCACGGCCGCGAGAGCCGCGTCGCCATCGGGTTCGGCAAGGGCCTTGCCTGGCGCTTTCAGCAGATGGCGGAATGCCGGCATGCCATGGAAGGCCTGATCAGCCCGCCGGGTCAGACGTGTCAGGGCGGCATCGGCTTCGGCGAGACGCGGGGCCCGGGCGGTGAAACGGGTTAGGGCCTGTTCCGCCTGCTGGGTGAGGGCGCGTTCCTGGGCAAGGCGCTGGCGTTGCAGGCCCCCCAGCCAATGAGCCCGGGCGGCTTCCACACGGCGGGGCAAATCCCGCTGGCTGTTGCGTTCGGCCTTATCGATGCGGCGCATGCGCTGCTCGTGATGCCGCCGGGTATCTTCCCAACGGTGCAGCCAGGTCTGGTCGATGGCTCCGGTTTCGGCGGCGAACTGCTGCTCAAAAGCGGCAGTGGCCTCATTCTGGCGGCGTTCCAGGGTGATCCGGCGGGTGCGGCTTTCCTTCATCAACTGCTCCTCGGCAGCGGCATGACTGGACAAGGCGGCGCTCAGGCGTTCCAGCAGTCCGGTGAGATGGGTGACGGAAAGGTCCGCCGGGGATGGGTTATTCGCAGTCATGTTTGATTTTTCGGAGCAGGGCTTCCAAATGGTTCATGGCATCACGTGCCTGGAAAGCGAGATCCGGGAGAGGTTCGATAAATTGATGGCTGAATTGCGCGGCTTTGGCATCACGCCATTGTTCGCGGGTTCGCTCCCACGCCACTAGGATATCGCGGGTGCTGGATTCAAGGCTGGCAGAGGCGGCGGCGCTCATGATGGGGATCCGGGTTCGGAACGGGGCGGGGCGGAGGGCGCGGCGGGCAAGGCACCATCACCGGTCAGGGTGGCATAACGGCTTTCGGCATAAGCTTCGAGGGTCAGCTCCGCCTGATGCAGCCATGCGGCAGCTTTGGGCAGGTTATGGACATAGGAATCCCTGACATTTTCCAGGCGGCGCACGTGAGGGCCCACCGCGGTGTCAAAATCCCGGGCCCAGCGCCTGGCCATTTTGAGTTTTTCCTGGGCATGGGCCAGACCGCGTTCGGCTTTTTTGACCGCTTCTTCATGCCGGGAACTGCGGTCCACCAGAGCTGAAAGCCGGACCGTCAGCAGCTCGGCCCGGGAGCGTTCCAACTGGCGCGACCACTGACGGATCTGGCCTTCCCAGTGCAGCCGGCAGTCGGCTTCAATCCATTGCCGCAACCGGGTCATTTCTTCGAGGGCCATGTCCACCGCGCGGCGGGCCTTGGTCTGGTAAATGATAAAGGCCGCCCGCAGGGATTCGAGGGCTTCAACGGATTTGACCTGGGCTTGTTCCGCCATAATGCCTAACGCTGGTCAAGGTATTCCTCGATCCGGGCCGCCTTGCGGAGCAGGAAGGGGGTGTGTTTCTCGGAGACCTCCATGAACTTTTTCAGGGCTTTCATGGTCACTACAAAATCCTCCGAAAACTTCTCCTGTTCCTGATCCTGCCACGAGGCGGTGAGCGCCACAAAGCGGGCATGGAGGGCGGCCGCCCGGGTTTGCACGTCGTCATTGAATCGCTTCAGCTCCTTGGCGAAGCGCCGCACTTCCTCGGGATCCATGATTGCCTGGGCCATAAGATAAAATCAGGTGATGGGTTGGGATAACAAGAAAACCGGCATCCCGCGTCGCAGCAGGATGGCCTTCCCCGGATATTGCAGGGACCGTCAGTGTAGCGGACCCCACGGGCGGATCAATATTGGATTGCAGGGAATCTACGGAGCGGGCTTCCCACGGTGCCTTAATCTCAGGACCACCCCCAAGTGCCTGTCCTGCTGCGGCACGAACTGTGGGGGAGGAATGCACCGTCTCCGGGGTTGACCCGCCGGGGTCTGCCGGGAAGGAGGGCGGATGCTGTTGCCGCCGATTGCTGCTGTGACCCTGACCGGGGCGTGGGCATGGCCTGCGCTGACACCAGGACAGTGGGGACTGGCGCTGCTGGCTGGATTGTGCTGCGGCATTGCCAAAGCCGGGCTGGCCGGAGTGGGCCTGATTACCGTCTTGCTGATGGCGGAAATATTTCCCGGCAAACTATCCAGCGGCGTGGTGCTGCCTCTGCTGATCTTTGCGGACATCATGGCGGCCGTGATTTACAGGCAGGAAATCCTCTGGGATCGGATCCGGGCCTTGTTTTGGCCGATTCTGACCGGCATTGTGGCCGGCTGGCTGGTGCTGCTGCGGTTGCCCGATGCCGCATTCAAGCCTCTGATCGGCGCGATGGTTCTGATCATGCTCGGCCTCCATCTTCTGCGTGGCCGGGCCCCGCAGCTGACCGCCAACATGGCGGGTTCCACGGCGTTTACCTGGACGGGAGGACTGCTCACCGGCCTCTCGACCATGGTGGCCAATGCCGCAGGCCCCATTGCCACCATTTACCTGCTGATCCTCGGTCTTCCGAAACGCGAATTTGTCGCGACCATGGCGTGGTTGTTCCTGATTGTGAATCTGGTCAAGGTCCCCTTCAGCCTGCATCTGGGCCTGATTTCCGGGGGATCGCTGACGCTGAATGCGCTGCTGGTGCCGGCGGTGCTGGCCGGCCTTGCTCTGGGCCGGGCGGCGGTGCACCGGTTGCCGCAACGTCCCTTTCAGATCATCGTGCTCAGCCTCGCGGCCCTCGCGGCGATCCGCCTGCTGGTGGTGGCCTGATTCCAATCCGGGCCCCCTGCCCCCTGCCCCGCGATTCCTGCCCCCGGAAGCTTGCCAAGACCGTTCTTTCCAGCAAAGATGTATGTTTTTATGCGCCTATCCCCGCTGCTGCTGCTTCTTCCGCTCCTGACGCTTCCCTCCGGCGCGGCAGACCCTCCCCCTGCTGGAAAACCCCCGCTTCCCGTGAACCGTCTTGCCAAGGAAAAATCACCCTATCTGCTCCAGCACCAGCACAACCCCGTGGACTGGTATCCATGGGGGGAGGAGGCTTTTGCCAGGGCCAAAGCTGAAAACAAACCCATCCTGCTCAGCATTGGCTACAGCACCTGCCATTGGTGCCATGTCATGGAGCGCGAATCCTTCGAAAACCCCGTCATCGGGCAGTATCTGAAGGAACACTTCATTGCCGTCAAACTCGACCGCGAGGAAAGACCTGACATTGACCACGTCTACATGACCGCCATGCAGGCCCTCGGCCTCGGGGGAGGCTGGCCTCTCAATGTCTTCCTCACCCCGGACCGGCAGCCGTTTTATGGCGGCACCTATTTTCCGCCCGAAGACAAAGGCGGCCGACCGGGCTTTCTCAGCATCCTGAAGCGCATCGCCGATGTCTGGGAAAAGGATCCCAAGGGCGTCATGGAAGATGCCAAAAACATCACCACCCAATTGCAGGCCCACATGGCCAAGGAGTATGCCAAGGCTTCCACGGAAGCAGTGTCGCCGGAGCTGGTCGCGGCTGCGGCGGTGCAGTTTTCCAACAATTTTGATGAGAAGCACGGTGGTTTCAGTGCGGCCCCGAAATTCCCCCAGCCCCAGATTCCCGGTCTGGTGCTGATGGCCGGAGTCCACACCGGCAACAAGGTGATGATAGATGAAGTGCTCTTCACCTGCCGGCGCATGGCCGCAGGCGGGATGTATGACCAGCTGGGCGGCGGTTTTGCCCGCTATGCGGTGGATGACCAGTGGCTGGTGCCGCACTTCGAAAAAATGCTGTATGACAATGCCCAGCTCATTGATCTCTATCTGGATGCCGGCCTCGTCAGCCGGGATCCCCAATATCATGCCGTGGTGCGGGATATTATGCGTTACGTGCTGCGCGACATGACCCATGCCGAAGGCGGGTTTTATTCGGCCGAGGATGCCGACAGCGAAGGGCACGAAGGCAAATTCTATTGCTTCACCAAAGCCGAAATGGAAAGCCTCCTGACGGCAGAAGAAGCCGCCTTGGCCCTGCCCTGGTTTGGCATCACGGAAAAAGGCAACTTTGAAGACCACAGCCATCCCACGCCGCTGAAACAACTCAATGTCCTCCACATCGCCCAGCCGGAACGGGCCCTGACCGATGCAGAAAAAACCCTGCTGGCCACTATCAAGGGAAAGCTCTACGAGGCTCAGAAGAAACGGGTGCGTCCCCATCTCGACGACAAGATCCTGTCCTCATGGAATGGCCTGATGCTCGGAGCCATCGCCCGGGCCGGGGTCCTCATGGAAGAACCCGCATGGCTGGACGCCGCGCGGAAAAACTTCACGTTTGTCACCACCAAACTCTGGGATCCCGCCACTAAAACACTCTACCACCGTTGGCGGGACGGAGAGCGCGATACCACCCAGCTTCTCAATGCCTATGCTTTTTATCTGAAGGGTTGCGTCCATCTGTATGAGGCCACACTGGACCCGGCCGTGCTAACCTTCGCCACCCAGCTGGCCGAGGGCATGATCGAAAAATTTTACGATGAAAAAACCGGCGGATTTTTCACCAGCAGCGGCGGCACGGATCTCCTGTTCCGCGCCAAGGACGACCACGATGGGGCTGAACCCAGCGGCAATTCCACCGCAGTGGTGGCTCTGCTCAAACTGGCGGCCCTCACAGAAAATAAAAATTTCCGGGACAAGGCGGATGCCACCCTCAAACTCTATGCGGGCCGCCTCAAGGAAATGCCCCAGGCGCTTCCCCTGATGCTGCAGGCCGTGGCTTTTGCCAGCGAGGAACCGTTCCGGGTGGTTCTCGCCGGGGATCCCTCCCTTCCGGAAACCCAGGCGTTGCTGCGGGCGGCTCATGATGTTTATCAAACCCACCGAGTCATTCTGGGGACCACCGGACCGGTGGAGCCGTTTGCGACCACGCTGCTGCCCCGCGAGGGCAAACCGACCGCCTATGTCTGCACCGGCAACAGTTGCCAGCCTCCTACCAGCGATCCGGCGCAGGTCCGGAAAATGCTGCAGCCGCCCGGGCAAAAGTAAGCCGGGCCCAGGGCTCTTGCTCGGATTCCGCCTGAAGGCGGGACTCCAACGGGCTGCCAGGTTACTCCCCACTCCCCACCGGCCCACGCTTGGTTCTTTGCTTGCAAAGAAGTTACCGAATTCTTTTCATAGGATTTTCTGCATAATCCTCTTGCACCGCTGGCGAGGCTTTGCTTGGTAACGGTCCGCCCGCGTTGACCCCCTCAACAGTGTCCTCGCAACGGGTGGAAATGCCTTGGCCCATCCAAGGACACCCAGCTCGGGTGGCGGAATGGTAGACGCGTACGTTTGAGGGGCGTATGGGGTAACCTGTGGGGGTTCGAGTCCCCCCCCGAGCACCACTCTCCTCCGCCGGAGAACCCATCATCGCAAGTTTGTGCTGCTGGCACGATTTCACCCCGACGCATGCCTTCCGTTCATGGCAAAGGACCCGGCAGAAGTCCGTTGCCGGCCGGTCTTCAG
>JBBQWG010000046.1:0-57289 GCA_038210825.1 Verrucomicrobiales bacterium | reverse complement strand
CTGCTCCGGGCTGTAACTGACACGCCCAGTGGCATCGCGTTTCAGGATCGTCGATTTGAAGTCATCCATAAGAGCCGTAGTTTATCGCTACGGCTCCGGATAGCACGGCGTTTCCAATGGGGCTACGCTTGACGGATACGTTTCAGTAACCCATCATGCCGGATTTCCGGCGGTTTCGGTGGGGGCTTGGGCGGCGGCGGGGGTGCGGGCGGCGAGCCATCTCACTGGTGTGAGGGTGGCGGCGAGGGCGGCGACTTGATCCGGGTGGGCGGCGGCGAGACGGGGGAGGACGTCGCTCAGGTAGTTGCGCACGTTTATGCCCATGCGTTTGCAGCTCTCCACGACGCTGATGATGGCGGCGACCGCCGGGGCGGCACCGGGGGCTCCGATGTGCAACCAGTTCTTCCTTCCCAGGGTGATGGGCCGGATGCTTTGTTCGCAGCGGTTGTTATCAATTTCGGTGACGCCGTTTTCGAGGCTGCGCCGCAACTGCGCCCGCAGGTTGAGGGCGTAGCGGCAGGCTTTGGCCAGCGCGCCGCCGGGCAGGAGGTTTTCATCAAGGGCGGCGGCGTTGAGTTCGCTCATGAGTTGGTCGAAGAGCGGCAGGCTGCGTTCGGCACGGACCTGCTGCCGGGTGGTTTCGTCGGCCTGACTTTCCTTGAGCTGGCGCTCGATGTCGTAGAGCTCGCCGATCCTGGCCACCAGCGCGGTGGCCGTGAACACGATGGTGCTGAACCCGGCGGCCTTTTGGTTGGCACGGATGATCTCCACCAATTTGCGCCGCACGTGCGAGAGGCACGCGCAATGCCGGACCCGTTCTCCAAACAATGTGGCTACTGACTGATAGACCTGGTAGCCGTCGCTCTGCAGCCAGCCGGCGAACCCGTCGAGATCGCCGCGGGCGTATTTGCCGCCGCGTCCGGGATGATAGCGGTAAACGACCTGGCCGCGCGGGTGGCTGTAGGCCCACAGATAACCGGTGGCGGTTTTGCCTTTCACCCGCGGATCCATCACGGGGAGGCGCGTCTCGTCGGCCTGGATGTAATCACCGGCGATGAGTTCGCCCAGTTGCGCGTCGGCGAGGAAAATGGCGAGCGAGGCCGTAGTGATGACGGCGCGGTCGGTCGTTGGATAGGAAAGTGCGATGCCGTGATCGCGCTCCAAGGCCATGACCTGACGGTAAACGGGCTGATGGTCGGCGTATTTGGCGATGACAAAGTCGATGGCAACCGAGGGGGAGAGGATGCTTTTGAGCCGGAGTGCGGCGGGACCGGCCCCGCGATGCACCCCTTGGTCAGGCTGGCCGGGAAAGATATAACTCACGGTGGTGATGCGCTCGACGTAGTATTCGGCGGGAACGACGGCGAGCCGTTCGGTGATGTCGCGGCGCAGTTCCTGGGGCGGGGTGCCATCTGGCAGCGGGGCGGGCGGCTCGTCGATGAGAATGTCTTCACGGCGCAGATGCCCGGGCAGTTCCGCACGGCCGGGATGGGCTTTGCGTTTGTAGCGTTTGGATTTGACCTGAGCCTCCAGGGCCGGGGCTTCGGCCTGCTGCTCCGCAGGCGACTGGGCGAGGGCAGCGTCCAGTTCGGCTTCGTGGAGCCCGGGTTCCAGAGCGAGGAGTTCGAGCTGGTTGGGGTTGAGATCGCGGATGCGGTCGGCCTTCGAGGCGAACCGCGCCAGAGCGTCGAGCCGGCGCTGTTCTTCGAGAATGGCAATGCGCTTTTCCTGCTCGCCGAGCAGCCGGGTGAACTTCGTGAGGATGGCATCGATTTCCGTCCGCACCGGCTCCGCCAGCTGTTTTATCAGCGGCTGGATTTCACTTGCTAGCGCGGCGGGGTTCACAGCCCTCTGCTGCCATCAAACCCGGGTATTTTCCAGCACTTTTTTGTGTTGCTAGTTTATTTATACTTTCCTCCCGCCAGCGGAGAAATTTTAGCATTTTCCCGTGCGGGGACGGGGATGCTGCTGCGCCCGGTTTGCGCGGTGCCGGGCTACGCCGATGCCGGCTGCACCGGCCAGCCCGACTACTCCCGCCGCCACCAGTCACGGCGCTGGGTTTTGGACAGATCAAGCCCGGAGAGCAGCAGCAGCAGTTCGTTGTGCGCAAGGGTCAGGCGGCGCGGGGCTGGCGCCGAAGTCTCCGCTGCGGCGGCTGGCCATGCATATCGTCCCCGTTCCAGCCGTTTTGTCAGGATCCATAAGCCAGTTCCATCCCAGTAGAGGATCTTGATGCGGGTGCGCGTGGCATTGCAGAAGACAAAGAGGTGACCGCTGAGCGCACTCTGTTCCAGCACCGCCTGCACCAGCACGCTGAGGCGCTCAAAGCCGGCACGCAGATCGGTGGCTCCCGCAGCCAGATACACTTTGGTGGCCGGGCCAGGGCTCAGCATGAGGCCCCTCCTTCTGCGGCGCGCAGCGCGTGGAGGGCCGCACTCAGCAGTTCTTTATCCGGAGGCGTGGCAAATTCGATCCACAGACCACCGGCAGTGCCTGCTTTTAGCGCCGGGCCTGGTCCTGCCATGACTGCTCCTGAGGTCCCCCCCGCAACCACTGGCAGGGCGGGTGCCTCTGCCTCTGCCTCTGCCTCTGCCTCTGCCTCTGCCTCTGCCTCTGCCTCGATCCACTGCACCTCATCCCTGACTGGTGACTCCAACCGACGCCGCCACCAATGGAAGGTGGACAGCGCCAGCCCCTCTTGCCGGCAAAATCCGGCCACGCCCAGTCGTCCGGACATTTGCCGTTTGATGATCGCCCGCCAGCGGGCCTCGCGTGGTGATCGCTTCGAGATGCTCATCCCGAAACTTCGCCTCAGCCCCGGCGAAATGCACGCACGGGGCTAGATGGATTGCTGAGACGGTTACGCTTTTTGCGGGTGAGGCCCGGTTGGCGGCGCTTTGTGGCGGGTTGTTGAAATACGCCGCCAAACATGGCTGGACTTTGCAGGCATGGGCCGTGTTTCCGAATCACTATCACGTTATCGCTTCATCACCCGTGACGGGTGGGGCCACCTTGCCGTTTTTTTTGCGGGAACTGCACAGCCGCTCCGCAAGGTGGCTGAACCGTCAGGACAAAACTCCCGGGCGCAAAGTGTGGCATAATTACTGGGAGACCCATCTCACCTTTGAGGAAAGTTACTTCGCCCGGCTGCACTATGTGCATCAGAATGCGGTAAAGCACGGAGTGGCCCTGGTTGCAGAACATTATCCTTGGTGCAGCGCGGGGTGGTTCGCAAAAACGGCGGGGCCAGCATTCCGGAAGATGGTCTATGGTTTCAAAACGGATGCCCTTATGGTGGAAGACGGGTTTTAACGTCCATGGCCTGGCCGGGTTTGGAGGATTTGGAGTGCGTGCGGCTGGCCGCCGCTTTCCGCAGCGGGCTTGCCCGCGTCGAACGGGGCTGTAAGGCAACGCAACTCAGCACCTGCCTGCCCGTAAACGGCAGCTAGCTGCCTGCCCAAAAGCGGCGGCAAGCCGCACGCACTCCAAACGGCTGCAGCAACCGATTTTCTGCTTCCCGTTTATTCCGCCGGCGGGGTGGTGGCCTCGTCGAGGGCGGCCTGGGCTTTGGTTTTGAGGTCCTCCGGCAGGGTTCCTTCCATGGCGCGTTTGAGGGTGGCGATTCCGAGGTCTTTTTGCCCGGCTCCGAGCTGGGAGCGGCCGAGGTAATACAGGCCTTCGGCATCCAGGGGGGTTTTGGTTTCGCTTTCCCGGAGCAGGCGCACGGCGTCGTCGTAGTTTTCTTTCTGGAAGCGGATGATGCCGAGGGTGCGGGCCAGAACCGGATCCCCGGGCAGCACCAGCCGGGCTTTTTCGGCGATGTTTTGGGCTTCGTCGGCGCGGCCGGGTTGGGTGGCGAGGAGGGAGGCGAGTTTGATCTGGGCGGGGATGAATTCCGGGACCTTCTTGAGGAGGGCTTCGAGGGCGGGAATGGCTTGGGGAGCGGGGAGCGACGCAGTTTGAGCCATCAGGGCCGGCAGGTTGTCCGGATTTTCCTTGAGCGCTTCGGCAGCGGCGGTGGCGAGGGCCGGATCCGGGGCTCCGGTCAGCACCAGGAAGCGTTTGGCGGCGGCGGCGGCGGCGGCATCGCCGGCTTGATCCGCGACTTCCTGGGAAACGCGCCGGGCATCGGCGGTTTTGCCGGTGGCATAGGCGGCCTCGGCCATTTTGGATTTCAGTGCGGGATCGTCCTTGGCGGCGGTGGCCGCTTCCTGGAGCAGGGTGGCGGCATACCGGAAATCGCCCTCGCGCAGCAAGGCTTCGCCGAGGACCCGGGCGGCGGCGGGGTTTTTGCCTTCGAGGGAGCGGGCGCGCCGGGCAAATTCGGTGGCTTTGGCCGGGTTCTGCAAAGGACCGCCATACAGGCGGGAGAGGGAGACCATGGCCTCCACCAGGCCGGCATTGCCTTTAAGGGCCTCTTCGTAGTTGGCCGCCGCTTCCTTGAATTGGCCGGCCGCTTCCTGCATGCCGGCCAGACGGGTCCGGGACACCACATCCCCCGGGCTTTCCTTGAGCCGTTGGGTGAGGGATTCGACGGTGGGAGCCTTGTCAGGGGTGCCATCCCCGGTCAGTTGGGAGAGATATTCCCGTGCCTTGTCGGATCCGGGAAAATCCGACTTGATGGACAAGGCTTTTTCGAGCGCGGTGCGGGCGGTGTCCTTTTGGCCGCTCATGTAGCGGGCCATGCCGAGGTGGTATTGAACTTCGGCATTGTCCGGGATTTTGCCGGCCGCTTCTTCAATCAGGGTCAGGGCCTGGGGATAATTTTTCTGCTGGTAGAGGATCCAGCCGAGGGTGTCGGCGATTTCTGGTGAGTCCGGCTGCAGGGTGCGGGCCCGGGTGGCCAGCTCCTGGGCCTTGGGCAGGTTGTTAAGCGCACTGGCATTGAGGTAGGAAAGGTTGTTCAGGGCGGTGATCGAATTCGGATCGTCCACAAGGATCTGTTCGTAGGCCTCCACCTGCTTGTCGGTCAGGCCCTCCTGCCCGCAGAGCAGGGCGAGGATCATGCGTTGCGGGGTGCTCTTTGGTTTTTCCTTGAGGAAGTCCTCAAGGCTGGTGATGACTTCGGGAATGCGCCCCTGCCTCATGTAGCCGTCCAGCAACTGGTTGTAAATGGTGAGGGAGTCCGGCTGGATGGCAAGGGCCTTGAGCAGGGCCTGCTCGGCTTCCTCCCACTTTTCCTGGGCGGAAAAGACTTTGCCCCGCAGGAAGGGTGGCGTCCAACTGGTGGGATGGTGGGTTTCCAGTTCGGTGGTCCGGCGCATGGCCGACTCGAAATCCTTGCGTTCAATGTCCAGTTCGATCAATTGAAAGGCAATCGCCGGGTCCTTGGGGGCGAGAGACTGGGCTTTCTGCAGACTGGCCAGAGCCCCGGCGGATTTGCCCTGCTGGCGGAGGATCATGCCCAGCAGGAAATGGGGGCCGGCCTGTTCGCCGTTCCGGGCAATTTGCCGGCGGAAGACATCCGCCGCTTCATCCATTTTTCCCTGTTTCTGATAGGCACTGGCAAGCAGTTGTTCGGCCTGGAACAAGCCGGGCATCCTCTCAAGGAGTTTTTCCATGGAGGCGGCGGCGGCGTCCGCTGCTCCAGTGCCAATCCGCGCCTGGGCGAGCAGGAGGTCGGCTTCCGCGTAGTTCGGAGACGCGGCAAGGATCTCCTCGAGGGTAGCGATGGCCCGGAGCGGGTTGTTGTCCCGGAGAAATCCTTTGGCCAGGCTCAGCTTGATGACAACGTTGCCGTAAAAGATCCGGCTGGTTTCTTCCATTTCCCGGTTGGCTTCGGCGAGCTTGCCTTCGGCCTGGAGCACGGTGGCGCGGAGCATCCGGGCGTCCGGATTCATGGTATCGCGGCTCAGCACTTCATTGAGATGGGTGGTGGCGGCCTTGGTGTCGTTGGCCTGCAGACTCATTTCCGCCAGCAGCAGCCAGCCGGGCAGAAAATACCGGTACGATTCCGTGGTGCTCTTGACCATGGCCACGGCCTCATCCCGTTTGCCATCGCCCGCGAGGGCCCGGGCGTAACGCAGCCGGTGGAGCAACTGGTTGGGGGCCAGTTCGCTGGCTTTTTTCAGGGAAGCAAGCACATTGGGGCGGTCCTTGACCGCTTCGTAATAACTGGACATGGCCAGATGGACTTCATCGGATTCCGGACTGATGGCCATGGCCAGATCCAGCGAGTCTTTAGTGGCACCGAGGTTTCCTTTCCGGCTGGCAATGACGGCAGAAGCAAGGTGGTAGGCGGCGCTTTTTTCGCGGTCAAAAGATTCCAATTTGGCCGCCAATTCCCTGACCTCTTCCTCCGTGAAGCTGGTATTGGCCAACATGACCAAAGCCTCCCCGTCCGCGGGGTTTTTTTCGAGCAGGGCAAGGGCCGCCGTGCGGGCAGGCTGCACCTGGCCGGTGCCGAGCAGGGCTTTGGCAAAGCCCCGCTGCACTTCCAGATCGTCCGGATTTGTTTCGCTAACGTGTTTCAGATAAC
Source organism: Verrucomicrobiales bacterium (assembly GCA_038210825.1). GTDB lineage: Bacteria > Verrucomicrobiota > Verrucomicrobiia > Verrucomicrobiales > V1-33 > CAIZWU01. Next base: position 50,811 of record JBBQWG010000046.1, on the reverse strand, counting down.
TTCCGGATTGGACCGGAGCCCCCATTTCCGCCCAGACCAGGCCGAGCTGCCGGAAGGCGCGGGCGTTTTGGGGGTCGACACGCAGGACTTTGAGATACTCGAGCCGGGCTTCATCAAATTCCCGCGATGCATAAAATTTGTCGGCCTTGCTGAGAATCCGGTCAGGATTGGCATTGGCGGCCCGGACCGCAAACAGCGCGCCAACGGCGACCACGGCACCTACCAATACAATCAGGAGAGTCTTGGGCTTGCTCATAAAAATGGGGGAAAAAGGCGGGGAGGCCGGATGGCGGGACGGCACGATTGGGTTAGGCCGGGGAAGGGCGGATTGGTTTTTCTGCGGGGGACCAGGGTCCCGAAGAAGGGAACCCGGCCATGGCAGGATGACAATATAACCGCTTTGCGGGAATTTTCTGCCGGAAATTTTGGACAATTCCGGGTGGGCGGGTTGTTTGCGGGTTTTCCGGTGGTGGTCGCTACGCTCGACCACCGGCTAATTTCCGGTTTCCCTCCGGGAAAGCTGGTTTCTGGCTCACACTCGAAGACGGGCTGCTGCCCTTTGGAGGCTGTGAAGAAGGGAGCACGCGCCTCTGGCCCGTGAGTTTCAGGGTGGCGAACCGCCAAATATCCCTGTAGGACGCTTGATGATGTGGAAATCACGGGCCAGAGCCCCGTGATTCCTTCACTAACCCACTCAGGGGTTGGGTGGTTTGGTGGGGCTCACAGCGGGTTTGGCGGGTTTGGCGGGGTCGCTGGGGTCGGCGGGGTCGGCTTGGGCGGTGATGCGGGCGATGACGGCGCGGTGGGCGGGGAGGAATTCTTTGGCGAGGGCGTTGAGGTCGGCGAGGGTGGCGCTGGAGAAGTCGTCGACCATGGAGCGGGACCAGTCGAGGCGCTGGGGCTGGGACTGGCTGGGGGTGACTACGGTGCCGAGCCAGTAGGCGTTGTTGCGGCGTTGTTCCTGCAGCGCGGTGAGGAGGGGTTTGCGGGCGCGTTCCAGTTCGTCGGCGGTGGCTCCCTCGCGGGCCAGTTTGTCGGCGAGATCGCGCACGATGGGGCCGAGTTTGTCCACGTGTTTGGGTTCGGTAATCATCATGGCAAAGGTCTGGCCGTAATCGGGGAAGGTATCGCTCATCATGCTGGCGACCTGCGGGCTGTAGGATTCGCCCAGTTCCTCCCGGATTTTCAGGCGGACCCGGTCGTCGAGGATTTCCGACAGCAGGGTCATGTGGCGGGATTTCCGGATATTGGAGCGGCGGTCGGTGGTGGGCCAATAGACACCCACCACGGACTTGGGAATCTTGCTGGTGAAGGTGAAGGTTTTTTCCCTGGGGCCATCGGGGAAGGCGACCATGCGGGCTTCGGCCAGTTCAGGTTTGGTGGCTTCGCGGTCGGGCAGGGTGCCGACGGTGGCGGCCATGGCTTGGATCACTTCGGCGGGGTCGAGGTCGCCCACGACGCCGATTTCGAGGAAGCCGGTGGCGAGAACCGGGGCGAGCCATGCTTTGGATTCCGCCATGGTGCGGCTGGCAAGCACTTCCTGGGGAGGGATGACAAAGCGGAAGTCGTTGCCGTGGGTGAAGGCATTGAGCTGGGATTGCATCACGCCTTCCACGGTGTGGTTGAGCTGCTGGAACATGGCGGGCAGACCCTGACGGAACTGGGTCACGCCATCCGGACGCCAGCCGGGCGAGCTGAGCTGGGCAGCCATGAGCTGACATTGCAGGAGGAGGTCCTTGCGGTTGGTGCGGCCGGCGAGAACGAAGGTGTCCTCCGAAACCGCGAACTGGGTGCCCACGGTGCGGCCGGCGAGGAGGCGCTGGAGGTCATCGATGCTGTGTTTTTCCAGTCCGCCAAGGTCAAAGGTGGCATTGGTGAAAATATCGAGGCCCGGTTTGTCCTTGGGCAGGGTCAGGCGGCCGGATCCAAATTGCGCGGTGATCTGGATGAGGTCTTTTTTGAAGTCGGTAGGCTTGATATTGAGCCTGACACCATTGGCGAAAGTGACCTGGGTGATCTGCAGGTCTTCGACCGTGGTTTGTGAAGTGATCTTGCCAGGAGGCCCGAAATCAGTGTAGGCAAACGCTTCGTCTGCCTGCACGGCGGGGGCCGCCACCGGCAGGGCCGCGCTGGCGCGCCATGCGCTGACAATGGTGGCCGGGGCATCGGTCAGGGTGAGATTGCCGGCAAGGAACAGGCGGAGATTCTGCGTGGCCCAGTCCCGGTTGAAGGCTTCATGGGCTTCGGCGTCGGTGATGGTGGCCAGATCGGTTTTGACCCGGGCAAGGTCATCGTCCGGATGGGTAAAAACTTCCGATTCCGCGATGCGTTTGACGAGGGCATCGGCGAGGTCCCGGCTTCTGCGGGTGGCCGCGCCGCGGGCGGCGTTTTCATAAGCGGTGAGCAGGTTGGCCTTGGCTTCTGTCAATTCGGCGGGGGTAAACCCATGGAGCACGGCGCGGCGGATTTCCTGTTCCCCGGCGGCGAGGGCCTTGTCCCAGTTTTCCGGTTTGCTGGTCATCTGGAGGGTGGCGCTTTCGACATAACGCATCCAGTCGTCGGCGCTGACGCCGGCCGCGAGGAACGGGCTGTCCGGCTTTTTGGCGAGGATTTCAAAGCGCCGGTTCACGATGGCATCAGCCAGGCCCCGCACCAGATCCTGGCGGCGGGTCACGGCTTTGTCAGGACGCCGGCGCGAAGGCCGGGTGGACTCGACATTCAGGGTGACCGATCCCGCCTCCTTCTCCGGCAGGAGCCTTGCCTCCAATCCCATGGGGGGAGTGATCGGGCCGAGGTTGGGATCCGGGGCGGGTCTGGCGGGTGCTCTCAGCCCGGAGAATTGGGCGGTAATGGCCTTGACAGCCACGTTAGGATCGATGTCGCCGGTAATCACCACCGCCATGCGGTCGGGGGTATACCACCTTTTGTAGAAATCGGAAAACGCCTGGCGCGGGGCCGTTTTGATGATGTCTTCCTGACCGATCGGGAGGCGGCGGGGGACGAGGGACTCGGGCAGGGAGAACTTGAAGCCTTCGATCATCATGCGGTAGTCCACATCATCGCGGGCCAGCTTTTCGCTGAGAATCACGCCGCGTTCCTTTTCCAGTTCCTTGTCCGCAAGCAGCATGTTTTGGGCGACATCGGCAAAAAAGAGCAGCCCCTTTTCGAGCATGGCCGGGGAGGGTTCCGGCAACTCCAGTTTGTAAACAGTTTCCCGGAAGGAAGTGTGGGCATTGGTGTCGGCCCCGAAGGCCATGCCGAGGCGCTGGAAAAACTCGACCATTTCATCGGCGGGAAAATGGGTCGTGCCATTAAAGGCCATGTGCTCGAGGAAGTGGGCCAGACCCTGCTGGTGGTCCTCTTCCATCAGGGAACCGGCTTCGATAAACAGGCGGCCACTGACTTTCTGGGGAGGCTCGGCGTGGGGCAGGATGGCGTATCGCAGGCCATTGGGGAGGCGGCCAAAAACAACTTTGGGGTCCGGTTTGAGGTCACTTCGGTCATGGGCCCAGTGGGCAGGGATATCAATGGCAAGGGGGACCACCTTGCGAGGAGGCGCAGGGGTCTCCTGGGCGTGGAGCCGGTCCGGGAGGCCAGGGAGAACAAACAGGAGCGGAAGCAGGCGAAGGAATTTCATGAGGAAGGCGGAAGAGAACCTATGGAGGTGAATGGGGATGCTGGAAAGCTGGAAATCCGGGGACCAAAACCGGGTGAGGCTGGAGCGGCCCGGCCGGATGGTTTCGCTTGGGTTTTCCGGGTAGGGACCGCCCGCCATGGGCGGGGGGACCGGGAAATTGACGATAGAGCGATTCCCCTTTTGCGCCATGGCCGGATTTCCCAATACTGACGGGAAATGTCGTCTCATTTTCCCCAGCAAGCAGTTCCGGTGCGAAGAAACTGGGGGGACCGTGTGCGGGCGATTTGGGCAGGGGCGGGGGGGGGGCGGCAGCGGTTGGTGAGGCTGGGGCTGGAGGGCAAAGTGGCTTTGGCCCTTGTCTTGGGCATGGCGGGAGTGGCGGCGGCGGCGGTGGCTCAGGAAGCGCCCCGGTGGCCGTGGCCCGGCAGCATCGTCGGGTGGGCTGGTTTGCTCTGGAGCCTGACGGTGGCCGCCGCGTCGCGTCTGCCGTGTTGGGGATTTGCGGTGGCGGCCCTCTGGCTGGCATGGCAGGCGGTGGCTTTGATGGGGCCATGGGCAGGGACGGCGCTGGTGGCCTTTCCGGCGGTCTGGCTGCTGGTGGTGGCCTTGTCGTGTTGGGCATGGGAACCTCAAGGGGAACCCAAGGCAGGCCTCGCCGGATGGGGGATCCTGTCCCTGGGCATGGGGTGGCTGCTGGGCGGACCGGCCGGTTGGAATCAGTTGTTTGGGCTGGGGGGTCCCCGGGGATGGGTGGGGCATTTGCTGTTGTCCTTGGTCATCGCCATGGCGGGATACAAACTCCGGCCCTGGTGGAAATCCCGGTCGTGGACAAGACCGGGGTGGGGGAGAACCCTCGTGGGCAGTGCCGTGGTGATGGGGGTGGGGCTCACTTTTTCCCTGCTGCGGGATGCGGGGGCGACCGAAGGCTGGGCATGGGGTGAAGTGGAAATGGCGTCAGGATGGTCCGCTCTGATGTGGTTTTGGCTGGGTGGGGCGGCGGGCGTGATGCTGGTGGGCGGGGCGGAGTGGCTGACCCGGCTGACGGTGCGCGGAATCACCCTTGGTCCCGCGCGGCAGGGCTTGCCTTTGATCTGGCTGGCGGTCACGGTGGCCGAATGGCTCGCCACGCACGCGGCTTCCCCGCACCTCGTGGTGAAGTGGTTCCGGCAAGGGGTGTCAGGATGGCCATGGTGGGCCCGCGAAGCTATCGCTGCCCACGCCTGGGTGGGAGTGGCCACGGTGGTGCTGGGAGCAGGTTTTCTTTATCAGGGGCGGGACACGGTGCGGATGCTGCTGCGGCTCAACGCGGTATGGTTAGGGGCGTTAGGGGCATTGGTGGCGCTGGGGCCGGTGCTGGCGGCGGAAGCGGGTGATCCTGGATTGACCGGGGGCCGGCCCGGCGCGGCCATTTTGCTGGGATTGGGCATGGCATGGCTGGTGCGGCAGCTTTGGCAGGACGTGCCATACGGGTCCTCCCGGGGGCCGGCCGCCGCATGGAGTCTGTTGACGGCCTTTGCCGGATTGATCGCCGCCCATGCGATCCATGAGCACGCGGATGGCACTTGGCGGAACGGCCCGGCAGCAGTGCTGGGGGTGGTGCATCTGGTCTTGCCGGTGATGCTGCACCGTTGGTGGGTGCGGGGCCGCCCTGGCAATTCTCCGGTGAGCTTGAAGGCGCTGGCTGGGTTGACTATGGCGGGAATGGCCGGGGTATTGCCGGTGCTTCAGGCGGGACCGGCTTCGGTTGCCTTGCTGGGCTGGGAGCCGGTCTGGTGGGTGGGAGTGTTGTGGGTGTTGCGCCGGCAGTGTCCCCATCTGGAAACCGCCGATGGCGCGCTGGCCGGGGGAATCCTGGGGGTTTCTGCGGCGGCAGCGTGGTGCCGTCCCGATCTCCTGCTGCCCATGGTGCCGATGATCCCATGGCTCAATGTGCCTGCGGGAGTGCTGGCAGGCGATCCGCGGCCGTTTTTGGAACCCCTGCACTTCACCCTGCTGGGCCTGCTGGGAGCCACCGGGGCCGCCCTGGGGGCATTGATCTTCCGGGGCGGGGCGGCACCGGGGTTGACCATGATGCCTTTGCTGATTCCGGATACTCCGCCCCCGGTCCGGGCTTCCGGGGGGGCCTGACCCGTTGGTTTTGGCCGCCAGTCAAGGCGTTCCCCAGCCACCTCCGCCGGGGGTGTGAACATGCAGGGCGGTGCCTGCGGCAACGGTCAGGCTCACCGTGCCCGCAAGGTCCTTGCGGGTGCCGTCCGGCAGGATGAGGAATTGTTCCCCGCAGGCCCCGCCGCCACCGCCTTCCATGCCCAGGGGCGGGCTGAGGCGGTGTTCGGTCAGGAGGGAAAGGGTCAGAGGAACAAGAAATTGATAGACCCGCACCGCCCCGTGTCCTCCGCAGAACCGGCCGCAGCCGCCCGAATCCTGACGAATCCCAAACTGGAGAACGCGGACCGGATAGCGCCGTTCCAGGATTTCCACGTCGGTGATGGCGGTATTGGTCATGTGGCTGTGGATGGCGTCGGTGCCGTCGTATCCAGGACCGGCCCCGGTGCCTCCGCAGAGAGTCTCGTAATGCCCAAACTCCGCAGTGCCAAAAATCACGTTATTCATGGTTCCCTGACTGCCCGCCTGGAGGCCGAGAGCCCGGATCAGGACATCGACAAGGCGCTGGCTCGTTTCCACGTTGCCGCCGACCACCGCGGGGGACTGCGTGGGGTCCGTGGAGAACGGTGGATTGAGAAATCCCGGCGGCAGGATGATCTCCACGCCGTCCAGAAAACCTTCATTAAGTGGGATTGGTTCCCCGGTCCAGAGCCGCAGCACATACAGAACCGCGCTGCGCACCACGGCCGGGGTGGCATTGCGGTTGCCCGGATGCACGCCGCCGGATCCGGTGAAATCCACCGTGAGCCGCGGGCCTGATTTGGTGAGGGTGACTGCGACCGGAGTCCCGTCATCCAGGGTTTCCCGCGCCGAGGCCCGGATCAGGCCGGTCGAGGCCATGGTGCGGGCCAGCGCCTCCCGGGCCTGCCGGGTGAGGTCGCCGAGGCGGTGGCGGATCACCTTTTCTCCGTGGGCCTGACAAAGGGAGAGCAAAGCGGCGGCTCCATGATGCGCCGCCGCCGCCTGGGCCCGCAGATCGGCCAGATTGTCGGCCAGGGCCCGGGTGGGCCATGAGGCTCCGGTCAGGATGCTGGCGATGGTTTCCTCCTGCGACTGCCCGCCTTTCACCAGCCATGCCGGAGCGATGACCACACCTTCTTCTGCCAGATGGCGGGCAAACGCGGGCATGGATCCGGGAGTGATGCCGCCGATTTCCGCATGGTGGGCCCGGTTGGCGGTGTAAGCCAGCAATTGGCCCGACGGCCCGAATACCGGGCAGATCACCGTGACGTCAGGAAGATGGGACCCTCCGAAGGCCGGATCGTTAGTCACCAGCATGTCTCCCGGTCCCGGCGGCAGCAGGGCGGTGGTGCGCCTGACACATTCGCCGAGAGCCCCGAGGTGCACCGGAATGTGCGGGGCATTCACCAGCAGATGCCCGGACGCATCCAGCAGGGCGCAGGAATAGTCGAGGCGTTCCTTGACGTTGGTGCTGACACTGGTGCGGCGCAGGAGTTCTCCCATGCTGTCGACCATGCCCTGGAACCGGCAGCGGAAAAGTTCCGTGGTGGCGGCTTCCGCCGCGTGGGGAGGAACTGCCGCAGGGGAAGTGTCAGGAGTTTCCGTTTTGGTCAGGAGCCAACTGCCCTCGCTGCCCCGGGCCGCTTCCCAGCCGGGCTCGAGAATCAGGGTGCTGAAGTGATCCTGAATCACCTGCGGGGAGGCAGGAGCCGGGCAGGTGGGAAGGCGGGGAAACGATTCCGGAATCACGGTTTCCTCCGGCGGCGAAGCCACGGTGCGCAGGGCGACGATCTCAATCTCCCGGTGGGCCGGCGGCGGATAACCATACAAGGCCTGAAACCGGGCCCGGAAGGCCGCAGGCAGTTCTGCGGGGTCCTCAAACGATACTGTCAGGACGGTGTCCTGCCCCCGGAGACGGAGGTCCGCGAGGCGGCGGCGGATCAGGCCATCGGGTTCATTCAGGGCGGTTAGGGTTTCGGCTTCCAATGCTGTGAGGATGGATCCGGTCCATGAGGCATCGCCAAGGGGTTTGAGCAGTTGGCGCTGGCCGAACCGTTCCGGCCGGCTGGCGGCGGCCCCGGCGGCACTGAGCAGGCCCGCTTCCGCCGGCACCAGAATTTGCCGGATGCCCAGTTCTCCGGCGATGGCACAGGCATGTTGCGGACCGGCCCCCCCGAAGGCGAGCAAAGTATAGCCGGAAGGATCGCAGCCATCGCGCACGGAGATGGAGCGGACGGCTTCGGCCATGCGGCCGATGGCGATGCGGAGCAGGCCCTGCAGCAGGGCGGAATCCTCTTCAGGCACCGGCAGGCCATGCTCCTGCATGGACTGTTTCAGGGCCGCAAGGGCCGCCATGGCCGGGGCACGGTGGAGGGGGATGCCGGCCTTGTCAGGATCAAGGCGGCCGAGCAGGAGATTGACATCGGTCAGGGTGAGGGGGCCGCCCCGGCCATAACAAGCCGGGCCAGGATCGGCCCCGGCACTCCGGGGTCCCTCGGTGAGAGCCCCGGCGGTGACGCTGCAAATGGATCCGCCGCCGGCAGCGATGGTTTCAATGCGCAGGGATGGGGCCAGAATCACCGAGGAGCCGAGGCGCTGCTCGAATTGATAGAGAAATTCGCCCTCCCAGCGGGCCACGTCGGTACTGGTGCCGCCCATGTCCAGCGTCAGGACCCGCGGCAGCCCGGCGCGGCGGGCGGCGGCGGCGCTGCCGGCGATGCCTCCGGCGGGGCCGCTGAGCAGGCTGTCTTTGGCGTGAAACTGCTCCGGCGTGGCCAATCCGCCGGCACTGGTCAGGCAATGGAAGGCCAGACATTCGGGACCAAGGGCCCGGCGGACGCGTTGCACAAAGGCCTCCATGACCGGGGCCAGAGCCGCATTGAGCACGGCAGTTTGGGCGCGGGGCAGCAGTCTGACCTGGGCGGAAAGACCGGAGCTGAGCGACACCGTCGTGAAACCGGCCGCCCGCAGCACGTCCCGGACCGCCAGTTCATGGACCGGGTTGAGGTCGCTGTGGGCGAGAGCCACGGCGGCCGTGGCCATTCCGGTGGTTTCGAGGCTTGTCCGGGCAAGGTTTTGAGCGGCTTGAAAGAGCCATTCCCGATCCAGCGGTTCGAGGACCCTGCCTTGCGAATCGAGTCGTTCCGGCACTTCCACAGTATGCTGGTGCAGGGGCCGGTCGCGGTGATGGTGGAGCGCAAAAAGGGCGGCACGGCGCTGGTCCCCAATGGTTAGGAGATCGCGGAAACCCCTGGTGACAAAAAACACCACGGCTGCTCCCTGATTTTCCAGCAGGGCATTGGTGGCGAGGGTGGTGGCAAGACGGAAGCGGTGGGGAGGAAAGGCCGTGCCCAGCCGGCTGCCGGTTAAAAGCCGGGCTCCCACGACGGGCGCGGGCTCGCCGGTGTGGAGTTCCAGAAAAGTGTCAGGCCCGACCCAATCCGGGAGCGGCTGGCGGAAGGAGAGTTCAGCCCCCGCTGAGTGGGCCACCGGAGCACTCCACTCCATGGGCCCGGGCGATGATGCATCGGATGGCGTTAGGGCAGGGCTTGCCCCCTGCGCAGAGGCGGGGTGGAGCACGGCCGTCCAGCCCTGAAAAAAATCTTCCGGCTGGACCGGTGGGGAAGACAGGATCAGGCGGGATGGCCCCCCTGCCATCACTGTCAGGCGCAGGCACCCATTGGATAGGACTTTGGCCCGGTGGCGTTGCCCCTGCGGATCAATGGCACAGCAGTCGGTGAAGGTGCCGCCGCGGTCCGCCGCGATCAGCCATGGGGCCTGGGGTGCCAAAGTCATGCCCCGAGGGTAGGCAGCGGGCGCAGGGGATCAAGTCCGGGCCAGGCCGTCCCATCTTCGTTTCTGTCAGGAAACTCCCCCCGGCCGGATGGGCCGCCCGCTTTACTGGAGGGTCTGGAGCCAGCCGACTTCCACGAGGGAATCCTGGTAGACATCATTGATTTCCTTGGGGTAAATTTTATTGGCAGACCCCAGCCATTCCTCGGCCTCTTCCTTTTTCTCTTTGGAAAAACATTGCGCGGCCTGGGCAAAATACCATGCGGGGGAATCGTTGTCGTATTGGTCAAATTTTTCCATCGCGGCCATGGCGGCATCCGCCTGTTTTTCCTGCAGCAGGCAGATGAAAATTTTGTATTCCATGAGCCGCTTGGTGGCGGGATCCGGGATCACCGCATTGGCGATGAGGTCGGAAAACTCCTTGCGGGCCTGCGACCAGTTTTTTTCCACAAAATTGATTTCCGCAAGGTTGAACCGCGGGTGGAAGTTTTCCCGGGGCTGATTTTTGGTCATCTCGATGGCGCGCACAAAATGGGCGCGGGCGGACTTGAAGTCGCGCATCTTGGTGAATACCGCGCCGCGCATGTTGGAGACGATGTGGAATTCCCCGGTGATGGCTTCCACTTCATTCAGGCGCTCAAGCGATTCCTGGAGGCGCACCCCGCGCATGTAACCGGCGACATCGGCAATGCCTTTGGCCGCCGCCTGGCGTTGGGCGTCAGTCAATTTTTCAAGGCCGGCGATGACGGGAAGCGGGGCCGGGGCTCCAGCGGGAGCTCCACTGCCCGGGATGGCCCCGGGGACTGGCAGGGGTTCCAGTTTAACGGCGGCATCCTTGAGGGCATCGGGATCCTGCAGATCAATTTTGTCATCGGCGGCCGGGGCGGGAGCGGCTGCTGGCTGGCTGAGGGCAGGCAAGGTCAGGACCGCCGAAGCCAGCAGGGCAACACGGCAGCGGGCGAGAAAAGGAGTGGTCATGGCAAAAATTCAGGGATGGGGAGTGGAAGGCAGAGAGTAACTTACCGATAGCGCCGCGATTGTCAAAATCTGTGCAGAGGCTTGCGGGGAAGGGGGCAGTGCGGGTGGCGTGTGGCAGCACTCAGGCGGCGGCCCCCGGGCCCAGATACCGTTCGCGCAGGGCGGCCAGGGTTTCGAGCATGAATTCGGCTTCTTCGCGGAGTTTGGGGTCGAGGCTGGAGGCGGCGCGGTTGTGCCGTTGGTAAAGTTTCGCGAGGCGCTCCCGGATCTGATCGGGAGTCATGTCCGGGGTGATGCCGCATAATTCCTCCGGACTAGTCTGCCGGCTGAGGGACTGGCTGGCCTGCTGCATCCATTTGTCCTTGGCGGAGGGGGCCGCTGCCGGTCCGGCCGCCGCGGCGGGGGCAGGGGCGGGGACGGGGGTGGATTTGAGTAGGGAGGCCGCCGCCCCCGTGACCGGGGCCGATACCCGGGGAGCCTTGGGTTTGCTGCCAAAGAGGCGGGAGAGTGCTTTGAACATGGGAAAAGAGGAGGGTGAAGGGGGCGGGATGGGGATGGTTTCCGGCAGGATATCAGTTATTCAATGCGGACCTGTTCGAAATACGCGCGTTTGCGTTCCACTTCCTCATCGCTCAGGACGCCTTCCCCTTGATAGGAAATGGCCACGGCGGTGACTTTGCCGGTAAGTTCATCCTTCACCGTGGCTTTGACCCGCTGATTCAGATCGTAGGCATAAGTGACCGTAATTTCGCAGCCGGCGGGCCGGCCGGGCGGCACCTCAAGGGTGATCCGGCCGATCACATCCACATAGGTCGGATCCGTGTCTTCGCCCTGGGTGATCTCCACTTCGATCCGTTGTTCGTTGTCCTCTGACGTCACATAGGTCTGGCTTTGCTCACAGGGAATCGGGGTGTTTTTGGGGATGACAATGGAATTGGCATAGACCTCCTCGCCGGTGGCGGCGTCTTCGAGAATCGCAAGGGTGCCATAACTGTGATTGCAGACTTCCTCCACGGAGGCACCTTTCAAGGCAAAGAGGGAAGCCCCGAGGGCAACACACTCGTCCACATTGCCGCAGGATGACGGCTCAAATCCGAAATAATGGCGCAGGATTTCGCGCACCCGCGGCATGCGGGTGCTGCCGCCGACCAGAGCGACATGATCAATGTCATGGGCGGTCAGCTCCGCAGAGCGCAGGGCTTGTTCCACCAGCATGATGGTGCGGGTCAGCAGGCGGCCGACCGCCTCCTCATACACATCACGGGTGAGTTCGATCCGGGTCAGGCCGCCTTTTTCGTTGCCCACCGTATCCGTCACCTGGCGGAGTTTGGAGAGCATTTTTTTCATGTCCTCCCCGCTCTGGAGGACCCGGCGGCGCTCGCGCTCGTTCTCGTAGAGGGCCACTCCATGTTCGGTTTCATAGGCGTCCGCGATGATATCGAGGAGGCGTTCATCGAAATTCGTCCCGCCGAGGCGGCGGGCTCCCTCACTGGTGATGCAACGCATGTCGGTGCCGCTCACTTCAAGGATGGTCACATCAAGGGTGCCTCCGCCCAAATCATACACCAGCACCCGGCCCTGCATTTTTTGGGAATGGACATAATAAAGGGCGGCCGCCGTCGGTTCATTGACAATCCGGGTCACGTTCAATCCGGCAATGGTGCCGGCGGCGATGGTGGCCTTGCGCGCCAGTTCATTGAAGTTCGCCGGCACCGTGATCACCACATCGCGGATGTCACCGATCAGACGGGAGCAATCCCGGCGCAATTTGGCCAGAATCAGGGCGGAAATCTCCGTGGGGGTCCACTTTTTACCATCGATCGTGATGGTATAGTGGGGGTTGTCCATGTGTTGTTTGATCAGATGGACGGTGCGGTCCGGGTCGCCTCCGTCGCGGGCGGCTGAACCGACCAGCTTGATGCCTTCGTGCCCGTCAAAATACACCACGGAGGGGGTCATGCGCTCGCCATCGGCATTGGGCACGATTTCCGGATTGCCGTCGGAGCGGATGTAGGATAAGCCGGAAGTGGTGGTGCCGAGGTCAATCCCGACAAATTTGGGCGAAGCGGAAGCTTTCAATGGGCGGATTCTTCAGGAAAAGGTGGAGGGGTTACCGGCGGGTGGCGTGTTCTACACGGAATCGCGTATTAAGTCAAAGCTAATGGTTTTTTTGCCGCTGGAGCCCAAAGCGGATTTACTCCGTGGAGCGGGGGTTTAATGGCTGCCCTGGGAACCCCATCCTCCCGGCTAAAACCGCAGCGGGGTTCCGGAATAGCCGGACGTGGGGTGGAGTGGGGTGGAGTGGGTTCGTTCCGCTTTGGCAGGTTGAGGTCGATGGGCTGGAAGCCCGTGGGGTCAAAGGGCTGGAAGCCCTTTGGACTCACTGGCTGGAAGCCAGTGTCACGGGCAGGCCGGATCGTGCCCTGGACATCCGCTTTCTCCCCGGACCAAGGTGGGACAGGTATCCTCGCATGAAATTCCCCTCTAGCCCCCCCTCTGAAAAAGGCGAAACCGCGCCCCGCCTGGGATGGGGGGCGTGGCTGGCCTCCGAGCCCTTCCGGCTGTTTTTTCTGAGTGGAGCGGTATGGAGTCTGATCGGGGTGTCGCTTTGGCCCCTGTTTTATGGCGGACAATTGACCTTTTATCCTGGCATGCCCCATGCGCGGCTCATGATCCAGACCTTTGGTGGGGCCTTTGTGGTGGGGTTTCTCGGCACGGCCGGGCCGCGCATGGCGGATGCGCCAAGGCTGTCGACCGTGGAATTGGGCCTGCTTTTTGGCCTGCACACGGCCAATGGAGTCTGTCATCTCAAGCTGATGCCAGCGGCGGGGGACTGGTGTTTTGTGGGCATGCTGGGTTTGTTGTTGGCGGGGTTGCTGGCGCGGATGATCCGCTTCCGTCAGGAGCCGGTGCCGCCCCAACTTCTGCTGGCGATGACCGGTCTGGTTTGCGGGATCACCGGGGCCCTGATGTTTCAGAGTGCCGCTGTGGTAGCCAGCCCATGGGCATGGCGGCTCGCCGGCTTGCTGCTCTACCAGGGTTTGCTGCTGCCACCGGTGCTGGGGATTGGTGCCTTCCTGTTTCCCCGGATCCTCGGAGGGCACTTCACCGAAGCCGACTCCCCGCAGACCCATTGCCGCCAAAGGCTCCGAGCGGCGGCAGCCGCTAGTTTGATTGTGGCCAGTTTTTTCCTCGAAAGCAGGGGAGCCGTGATTCCGGGTTATCTGCTCCGTGCGGGAGCGGCGGCCGCTTATTTGCTGGGAGAAATTTCATGGCGGCACCGATCCGGGGAGCTTCCGCGGGGCACCCTCACCCGCGGGCTTTATTGGGCCATGGGCCTCGGCATGGGAGGGCTGGTGGCGGTGGCTATTTTTCCGCTGCATCGCGTTGCGATGGAACACCTCCTCTACATCGGCGGTTTCGGCCTGCTGATGCTGATCGTGGGCAGCCGGGTGTTGTTTGGACACAGCGGGGATCTGGCCGGATTCGAGGGCCGCAGGTGGAGACCCCGCCTGCTGCTCCTTTTGGTGGTGCTCGCCGCCACCACCCGCGCCAGCGCGGCCATCAAGCCGGAGATCATGGTTTCCCATCACAACTATGCCGCCGGGCTTTGGGCAGGTGCCGTCCTGCTCTGGACTGGCTGGCATGCGCGCCGGTTTTTCCGGCGCGATGAATCCTGATCCCATCCCCCGCCGGACGTCCTGCTACGCAAGGATGCCCCCCGGGTTGGCGCGCTGGAAGCTCATGGTCCCTGGGCAAGGCTACGGGATTGACGCCATAGGGGGATCCGTGGATAGATGCAGGGCAACTTCATGAAGAAATCACTCCTCCCCCTGCTGGTTCTCGTGGCCTGGTGTCTCCCGGCTGCCGCGCTGACGCCCGATGGCAAAAAGAAGCTGGTCCTCATCGCGGGCAAACCCAGCCACCCGCCCCTGATGCACGAATTCCGGGCCGGGTGCCTGCTTCTCCAAAAATCCCTCGCCTCCGTGCCCGGCCTCGTGGTCGAACTGGGCGAAAATGGCTGGGTCAAAGACGAAGCCGTTTTTGAGGGCGCGGATGCGGTGGTCATTTATGCGGACGGCAGCGGGGGGAACCCGGCGGTGCAGGGCAACCACGCCGAAACCCTCGGCAAGCTGGCGGCCAAAGGGTGTGGCCTCGGATTTATGCATTACGGGGTGGAGGTGCAGGTGGACAAAGGCGGCAAGGAGTTCCTTCAATGGATCGGCGGTCATTATGAACATGCCTTTTCCTGCAATCCCATCTGGGAGCCTAACTTCGAAAGCTTTCCGGTCCATCCGGTGACCCGCGGCGTGCAACCCTTTCAGATCAAGGATGAGTGGTATTTCAACATGCGCTTTGTTCAAGGCTTCACCGCCTCCGGCCCCTCGGAGACCGGAGGCATGAAATTCACCCCCATCCTCGTGGCCAAGCCTTCCGATGCGGTCCGTGGTGGACCCTACGTCCATCCAAGGGGGCCCTATCCTCACATTGTCGCGGACAGCGGACGTCCCGAGGCCATGATGTGGTGTGTTGAACGCACCGATGGCGGCCGCGGGTTTGGTTTCACGGGCGGGCACTTCCATCTCAACTGGGGCCAGTCCGACTTCCGCCGCACCGTGCTCAATGCCCTCGTCTGGCTCACCGGCGCCGAGGTGCCGGCCGGCGGCGTGGACTCCCGCGTTGAAGAAGAAGACCTCAAGCAAAATCTCGACCCCAAAGGCCCCAAAAAATAACTGATTTTTTTTGGAGTGCGGCCGCTGGCTGCCGCTTTCCTCAGCGGGGCTGGCCCCGCACCGGCCCACCCCGGATTTCCGCCGCGCTTCCCCTGAACTTTCCGCAACTTCTCCCACTCCCTACCATGAAACGACTTCCGATCACCGCCCTGCTCCTCCTCGCTTTTACTCCCGCGCTGCTTCCGGCCGATGACTGGCCACGCTGGCTCGGGGCGGAGGCCGATTCGCATTGGAAGGAGTCCGGCCTCCTCACCAAATTTCCTGCGTCCGGTCCGGTGGTGAAGTGGCGGGTGCCGGTGCGTTGGGGATACTCGGGGCCTGCGGTGGCAGCGGGGCGCGTGCTGGTGATGGATTATGATATCACGGAAGGCAAACCCGATGCCAATCCTGGCGGCCGCACCAAAATCAAAGGCAAGGAACGGGTGCGTTGTTTTGAGTCCGCCACCGGCAAGGAACTGTGGACCCACGCCTACGAAGCTCCTTACGAACTGAGTTTTCCCGCCGGTCCCCGCTGCACCCCCACCGTGGATGGCGACTACGTTTACAGTCTCGGAGCCGAAGGTTTCCTGACCTGTCTCGCCGTGGCCGATGGCAAACCACTCTGGGAACTCGATCTTAAAAAGGAATACAAAGTCGAATCGCCCATCTGGGGTTTTTCCGCCCATCCGCTGGTGGTGGGTGATCTCCTCATCGTCAAACCGGGAGGCGATGGCACCACCACGGTGGCGCTCGACAAAAAGACCGGCAAGGAAGTGTGGCGCGCCCTCTCCTCGAAGGAAGCTGGTTATGCCCCGCCGGTGATTTTCAACCACGGCGGCAAAGACCAGCTCATCATCGCCCACGGCGAAGCCATCAACAGCCTGGATCCCCTCACGGGCAAGGTGCACTGGAGCATGCCTTTTGTGCCGGCCTATGGCATGGCCATTATGGCCCCGCGCCTTTCCGGCGACTACCTCGTCATGGGCGGCATGGGCAAAAAATCCATCGGCCTCAAACTGAAGCCTGACCAATCCGCTCCGGAGATTGCATGGGAAGGCACCCCGAAAACCGGAATCTCCCCCAAGAACAGCACCCCGGTGGTGGATGGCGACCTGGTCTTTGGCTGCGATGCGGACGGCGAACTGCGTTGTTTTGAAGCCGCCACCGGCACGCGGCTTTGGACCACGGTGGAGGTGCTGGGTTCCACCCCGGGTTCCGGCACTTTCTTTGCCGTCAAAGCCAGTCCCCACTGGGTGCTGTTCAATGAACTGGGCGAACTCATCCTCGCCGATCTGACCCGCGAAGGCTACAAGGAATCCGGCCGTGCCAAGATCCTCGAACCCACCAGTCCCGGCATGGGGCGCAAGGTGGTCTGGAGCCATCCCGCCTTTGCGGAAAAATCCGTCTTTGTCCGCAACGACACCGAATTGGTCTGCGTTTCCCTCGCCGCCCCTGAATAGTTCGACGGGCGCCCTTCGCCCTCCGAAAGGAGGGCACCACCGAAGCAAAGAACCGCAGGCCAACCGCGCCCCATGCAGGAGGGCGGGATAGGTTATTTAACCCGTTCTCTGAGGATTTTAATACTAATCCTATGTCCGGTTGCCATCTGAAAGGCTGTGGACGATGGATTATAATCAGAAGCGCATCATTTTTCTTTTCGCACGGCACCTAATCCGCTTTCAATAACACGGTATGCAAACTCCTGTTCGTTCCCTTGCCGCTGCGGCGGTGTTAACCATGCCATCCATGGCCGGTGCCGCTCCCTACGCTTCGGCGGTGACCGTAGCCGGTGACAATGTCACTTTTATCCTGAATGAACCGGCCGATTCTGTGAAAGTGGTCTTCAATGAAGGGGCCAGCACCCGGGTCATTGGAAGCAGTCCGGAACCCGCCGGTCTCAAAACGTTCAGCAAGGCGGGTTTTGCCACCTTCCGCATCGAAGTCGAAAAGAATGCGCCTCCCGGCTGGAAATCCGGCGTGCTTCAGCAGCTCAGCGACGACACCAACGACCTCGTGAAGTTTGCCAATGGGCGGGGGATTTCCGTGAACCGGGAGCCTGGATCCGGCAAATGGTTTGGCCGCATCTACGTCTCCACCGGGGCCGCCGGCAACGCCGCTCCGGTTACAGAGCCACCGACTCCGGCCCGGGCCACTGGCGATGGCATTTTTGTGCTGAATCCCGACCTGACCGAAACCGATCTGGGCCCCTCGGCCATCGGTGGCATTTTTGCCAACTCCACCAGCGCCAACAGCCCCTACCGGATCACCGTGGGCGAACAGGGCGATCTTTTTATAGCGGACTGGTCTGACGTCAACGGTTCGGTCTACCGGACCGACGGGGATGTCATGGGAGCGGTCAATGTCCTCGATGGTCCGGTGGGTTCCACCTTCCCGGTGGGTTCCGCTTCCGGCAAGATCCACGGCAGCATCGCGGCGGTGGCCACCACCGGCAGCATCGCCGGCAACGATCTCAAACTGTGGACCATCGACGAGGACCTGCAGGAGGACCGGGACAATGGCACCGCCACCCAGCGCAACAGCATCTGGGAGTGGGACCAGGGAGGAGATCCGCTGCCCCTGACGAATCCTCCGGTCCGCGTTTCCAGCGCCGGCATCAATTTTGTGGCCCAGACCGCCGACCTGGCGCGCGGCAAGGATGGTTATCTCTACAAGCTGCAATACCGGGCCGCCGGCAATGAATCCGCCATCACCATCGTCAATCCCAACGGCAACCTGCCACCGTTGGATCCAGGGGTGACTCCGGGAACAGTCAGTGAGGCTTCGCGCACCGCCTACCAGGTCTTCAGCGGAGAACCCAACGCCGCCGATCCCCTGCTCAGCGCCGTGGCCTGCGATATCTCGGAGGACAACTGGCTGGCGGTGATGAGGCTTCCCGACAATGCCATCCATCTGGTCAAAATCGAGGACGGCAAGTTTGACTTCAACAACCACATCCTGCTTTACACCTCCCCCACCACCACCCAGGCGCGTGATCTGAGTTTTGATATTGCCGGCAACCTCTACACCCTGAGTTCCGGCCAGAATTTGATGCGCGTTTATTCCCGGGGCGGCCATACCCTGGCCAAAACCTTCTCCAACGGCACCTTTGAATTGACCGAACCCACGCCTCCAGTGCCCGCCCCGCCCATTGATTCCCTGCCGGCCATCACCGGAATCAGCCGGGTGGACAATGATTACCTCATCACCTTTTTCTCCCGCCTCGGCCGCTTTGATACCCATGTCATCCAACGGACGACCGACCCCGAATTCATCCCATGGGAAAACAGCGGCACCGCCGGATTCCCGGCCGCCCAATTTACCATCACCGGGGCCCCGCCCAATTACACGGCCCGGATCATCGGAGCTTTTGACGTGGAACCCCGCTATTTCTTCCGCATCCGGCGCAACTGAAAAGCCCCCCGCACGGCAAGCCGTGGCTTCGGCAGGCCCGGCCCCCGCGCCCCCGCGCCCCGGCACCCGGTAGTTCATTTCAACGCCCCTTCCCATTCCTTCCCACTCCCTTCCCATTTAATATCGATTCCGGCCAGAATCCCAGTAGCCCGGCCCTCCCCGGCTCCCTATGCTGAACGAATCCGGTATCATGGGAATTCCCGCGCAATCCATGGCCAGCCCTAACTGATACAATCACTATGACGCCTTCCTCCCTGTTCCGTCACACTCTTTTGGCTTCGGCCCTCTCGTTGCTCACCGCCCTGCCTGCGGGGGCTGCAGTCACGCTTGAACCCCTGTGGGCCATTGATCCCACCGTGGGCAGCCCTGTGGCTGGCACCGGCAACACGGAACGGGGTATTGCCTACAATCCCATCAGCGGCAATGTGCTGGTCTGCACCCGGTCTACTGCTGACATCTTCGTGCTGAACCGGATGACCGGCGCCATCCTCCAGGAGCCCGAAATCGGGCCGGACGGCCTGCCGACCGGCGGCACGGTGAACCGCAAGCTGCTGAAGCGCCCCTTTTTCCTGCCTCCCAACCCGCAGCCCCCTGATACCATCACCAGCTCCGGCACCAGCGGAGCCCTGAATCTGGTGGGCGTGGCCGCGGATGGGGTGGTTTATGCCTGCAACCTGGTGGTCAACACCCAAACGAATAACTTTCGCATCTACCGGTGGGAAAGTGATGGTGCCAACTCCGAGGAAACCAACAACCCGCCCTACATTGCCTGGCCCACCGCCACCGAGGAGAATCCCTTTCCCAGCGGCAATCCGGATGTTTCCCTGGCCACTTCGCAGCGTTGGGGCGACAGCATGACGGTCCGCGGCGCAGGGGTCAATACCCAGATCATCGTAGGTTCGGATGCGGGGGCGATTGCCATCTTCACGACCGTGAACGGCATCGACTTCACCCCCACCTTCATCCCCGGGGCTCTCACGGGAGCGGGCCGCGGACTGGGTTTTGGTGCCCAAAATACTTTTTACAGCAAATCGTCGGGAGGCACCACGCTGCGCCGGAGCAGTTTTACCCTGATGCCACCGGCGGCCGCAGTGCTGAATAATTTCGCCCTGCCGGCTCCGGCATCCGCCTCAACCAATCCGCTGGCGGTGGATCTGGTGGCCAACCGGCTTGCCATGATTGATCTTACGGCCAACGGCACGGACTTGGACGTGGTTCGGCTGTATGACATCAGCACAGTGACGGCGGCCCCGCTTCCCCTGACCTCGAAGGATCTCCAATTCGATTTTGTGAATGGCAATCAGACCGGAGCCATTGCCCTTGGGGACAACAAAGTTTTCGTCTGTGCCACCAACAAGGGTATCCAGGCTTTCAGCATTGTGGACGACAGCCTGCCCGTGCTGCCCACGGTCACCGTAGCTCCGGCGGCCCCTGCCGTGTGGACCCGGGGAGTACTGACCCTCACCGGTGCCATCACCGGAAGCCCGCCGCTGACTTACGAATGGTATCGCGATGACGTGCTCCTTCCTGCCGAAACCAGTCCCAGCCTTTTCATCAATCCGGTTACGGCCGGCAGCGCGGGAACCTACAAGCTCATTGTCAGAAACGGGGCTGGATTTACTGAAAGCAACCTGGTGAATGTCACCACCGTGCCCAGCATCGACACCGGCGTCCTCTCCAAAGTCTGGCAACTAAAGCCAGGTGACCGCCCATGGCTTACCAACGGCGACACGGAACGGGGCATGGATGTAAACCCGACTCTGGGCAGGGTTTATGTGGTGAGCCGCGCCTCGCCGGGCTTGTCTGTAAGGGTTCTCGATTCCGCCGACGGAACCGATGTCGGCACCCTTGATGTTACGGGGATTACCGGCGGTCTGGCCGGCATCGCCCTGAATGTGATCGGCGTGGCCGGTGATGGAGCCATTTATGCCTGCAATCTCACCGACGGGTCCACCACCAATTTCAAGATTTACCGTTGGCAGGATGACGGACCGCTCACTCTGCCCGAGGTGGTTTATGATGGACTGGCCATCAGCGGCCGGATGGGCGACTGCATGGACGTGCGGGGTTCCGGTGACAATACTGAAATTGTGGTCGGTGGCCGGGCTGGCAACTACGTGATCTTCAAATTCACCGAAGGAATCCTAACGGCCTATCCCATTACCGTCCCCGATGTGCCCGCCTCCACCTTCAATCTGGGGATCGCCTTCGGAAATGGCAATGAAGTCTGGGGCAAAACCATCGGCACCTATGGCACCGCCCCCAATATCCTGCCCAATCCCCTGGTCCGCACCGCCTACAACCTTGACGGCACGGGCACCCTGCTGGCCACTACGCCTGCCGGCCAGGTCTTCACCGGAAGTCTGGGGCTGGCCTTTGATCCCGTCAATAACCTGATCGCATTCAGCGGGGCCGAACTTTCCGACAGTATCCGCATCTACCGGGTGGTGGACCCGGGAACCGGGACCCTCGAACTGCTGGATCAGGAATTTTATCCCACTGACAATCCGAACGTCAACGGGGTCGGGGCAGCCACCTTTGCCGGGGGACGCCTCTACACCCTGAACACAAACAATGGAATCGTGGCCTCCACCGTCTCGCTGTCCGCGCCCCCTGTCCTGACAAATCTCTCCCGCACCGGCAATGATTTTACCTTCACCCTGACCGGAGCCCCCAACGCCACCTATCTGATCCAGCGCTCACCGGATCTGACGGCGTGGGCCGATGATGGCACCGTGGTCCTTGGAGCGGGGGGCACCACCACCGTGACCCGGACTGCGCCGGATGGGCGGTTCTTCTTCCGGGCCCGGGCTCAATAGGCCAGCGCCGGCCGGGGCAGCAATTCGCTGAAGCAAAGGAGGGGAACCAGGAAAGAGTCCCCGCCCTTTTCGTTTGTCAGCCCCGGATTTTGCTACCACCCTGCAGGGTGCCGGCCTGTCCGGCCTATTTTTTGCATGCCGGACTCTGCCCCCACTGCCATTATTTGCTTCGATTTCGACGGCACGCTCGTGGATAATCCCAGCGACCCGTATGAAATTGCGCAACTCGAACAATTGCTGACCCATCTGGGCAAGCGGGGGGCTGTCTGGGGCATCAATACCGGTCGCACCCTTTTCCATACCCTCGATGGCCTGAAGCAGCACGGATTCCGGCTGACTCCTGATTTCATCATCGCACGCGAGTGCGAAGTGTATCACCCGAATGAATACCGCCGCTGGGTGGACCTTGGAGACTGGAATGCCCGCTGCGCCCACGATCACAAAAAGTTCTATAAGGCCCACAGTGCTTTTTTCCGGCAGTTGCAGAAGTATCTGGCCACCCAATGGCCTGGGGCCCGGTTCATTTCAGACCAGACCGAGCCGGCCGGTTTAGTGGTGCCGGATGACGATATCATGGCCGGCATCTGTCATTGGATCGATGCCCAATTGCCCGACTGGCCGGACCTGGGATACCAGCGGAACAGCATTTGGCTGCGTTTCACCCATCGCGGTTATCACAAAGGCAGTGCCTTGCAGGAAGTGAGGCGGCTGCTCCAGATCGGGCCGGAATTTACTTTCGCCGCCGGGGACAACTACAATGACCTGTCCATGCTCCGCCATGAGGTCGCCCATGGCCTCGCCTGTCCCGCCAACGCCGTGCCGGACATCGCCCGCCATGTCGATTCCCTCGGCGGCTACCTTGCCGGCGAAGACGCCACCCTTGGCATGGTGGGAGCCCTCCACCACTATTTCTACGGCGATTGAAGGCAGAGAGAAACCCAGTCCTCCCCAGAGGTCCCCAAATGGTTGCCCGGGACCGCCGGTGTGCCGGTTCAGCTCCAACGACTGGGTATCCGTCACCGGGCGGTGGAAGGACCCACGGCTTTGCCACGCGGAAAATCTGAATCCGGTGCGCACCGTCAGTATGCATCTTGGCCGAGCCGGCCTGGAAACCAAGTGTCAGGGCGGGTGTGTAACAACATACTGATCGTAATTCAACAAAGCAGGACCACCCTTCCCTAGATGAAATTCCCTCCTCATCTTAGGTGCTTCCTTGCGGGTCTTGCCAGCCCGGCTGGTGCCAACATTTTCCTTGAGACGGACGACCCTTCGCACAACACCACGACACCAGGCGACAACTCGGGCTGGCAGAATGAGGGGAAATTCGGCACGTTTTTGGGAGTGCCGATCGCCCCTTCGACACCGGTGGCTTGGAGGCACAGGACCCCGGCTGGATGCTGGTGCCCGATGAGGATGAAGATATTCCGTCAGGCTTCTTCAGTTCACGGATTTCCTCATCGCTCGCCTGGATCCGAAGCGTCACCGGCCACGACGGTTCGCTGCCGGAAGAGAGCTATCACGACTGGCAGCGGCTCTATTTCACCCCAGGCCAGGTCGCCACCCCGTCGAGCACCGGGCCATCGGCCGATTTTGACAAAGACGGTATCGGAAACCTGGTGGAATTTGCCCTCAACCTCGATCCGACGTTCAGTGAATTGGCAGACATGGTGGCCAATACCGGCGTGCGCGGCCTCCCGCTGGTCCGCGTCGAAACCATTTTTGGGGCCGATCACGTCACTATCGAGTTTGTGAGGCGGACGGCCGCCAGCGGCTCCGGGCTGACCTATGAACCTCGGTTTTCGTCCGATTTGGAAAACTGGGATATCGTGGGCATGGCGGGCGCGGTCGCGATCAACGAGCGCTGGGAGCGGGTGAAAATCGTGGATCCCCTGACGACGAGTGTCACTTCGAGGAGGTTCGTTAGGCTGGACGTGACGTGGTCCGAATGATCCTGCCACTGGCCTTGGGACCAGCAGCCACATCATCAGCGGGAGGGCTTTCATCGCATATAGGCGTGTTTCGGAGGGTGCATCGCAGGTGGCCTGGGCACCGCACAGCCTCATGTGGCATTTTCCCCCAACCTGGCCCACGCGAACGGCATTTTTCTGGCTTACTTCATCAATTCCTCGACGACGTCCCGGTTGTTCATCAGGAGTTCGCGCTGGCGGTTCGCTTCGTTGGCGGTGGCCATCAGAGTGGCCGCCATTTTGGTGGCCAGCGGGCGGTTCCGGGGCGGCTGATCCTGCCATGCCCGGAGTTCCTGACCGAATGCCGTGAGGGCATCGAGGGCGGGAAGGATCCGGGGGTCCATGCGGGTCCGGCTGCTTTTCAATTTAAGGACCGCCTTACCCAAATCATCACGCCCTACCTTGGTCATATCGTTCACTTCCTTCAGCTTGATGGCCTGCAGAATAGAGACCGCAGCATCATCCATGGCTTCGATCGAGCCCTGGATGGTCAGTCGGACCGGAGCCGCCCCGCGGCCGGCGGAGAGCAACAGTTGCGCGGAAAGATGATTCGGTTGGAGCCGGATGATTTCGGTTAGTTTGGCCTGGACGTTGCGGTCCCGCAGGCCGGCCGGCACCCATTTGCCTCTTGGCAATAACATCCGGCGAACATCCCCGAACAGGATTGAAGCGAGCCCAGGGCCGGGTGAGGCGGCAGGATCTGAGCCGAAGACTTCATTCGCCTGCCCCACCTGGTCGGCCTGCATATCCGGGGCCTTGCGGGCGAGCGCTTTGGCTTCGTCGAGGTCTTTGATGGTGAAAACCTCTATCCTGACAAGCGCTTCCGGTCCATCCAGGACAAGGATGTCAGACACCGCCGCTGCATTTTTCAGGGGAAGCGCCACCCGCTGGCAACCGGCCTTGGTGGCTCCGCGGATCTTTCCCGACACCCCGCCGACAGGCTGGACCGAGCCATCGGCATTGAGGTCGCCGGTTACGGCAAGCGCGGGATCGATTTCCCAATTGCCCAGCATGGAATCCACCAGCAGGGCACAAGCTACCGCCGCCGAGGGGCCATCCTTGGGGATAAATTTGTCAGCGAAGGACAACTCCAGCCGTTCTCCCCGCGGCCAGCCCTGATGACGGATTTGGAGGCATTTCACCACTTCCCGCAATGCGGTCTGCATGGAAGGCCCCACCTCCTGATTGAACTGCAGTTCCGCCAGGGCTGCAGCATTGATGGGATAAGACAGAGCGGAGAGTTTGGCTGCCGCCCCGGCCACGCCCTGACCAGGCAGATCAACCACGAGGAGGGCATTGATGGCGGCCGATTTTTTAGCCAGGGAAATCACGGCTGCCCCTTCCGTGCCGGTCACCGGGTCGCCGGTTTTGGAGGGTGCTGCGGGGGCTGGTTTCGGGGGAGCCTTGCCCCGCGAGGCCAGGATCACGGGTGTTTCCGGCACGTTCAGCCCGGTCATGAGCAATTGTTTGTTCCTGACCGTGTAGGGCAAGGCGGCTCCGGCCTTGAAGGTCGGCAGGGTGGAGGTGAATTCGACGCTGAGATTGCCCGTTTGATAGGACGGCACTGCCTTGCCCTGCCACCACACTTTCACCTTGAAAGGAGCCTTTACCAATCCGGGCAGATCCTTGCCCGCTCCGCGGAAGTGGCAGTTTTCAAAAACGCATTCCTTGCACAATAGCAGAAAAGACTCGCGGATTTCGCAGTTCACAAAGCGGCACCGCTCGAACTTCATCCAGTCCTGCCCGGCCTGCTCCACCACTTTGCCGTCGCGGTAATGGATGTGGGGCGTCCACATGTTGATGAAGGTGCAGTTGATGGCCCGGATGGAGCAGTCCATCACCAGCACGTGGTCCCCCATGTAACCATCCGCTATCACGCAATTGGTCAGCCTCCACTTGGTGGAGGAATTGGCGGTGTCATACCATGGATTGATCTTGGCGAAGTAGCAGGCCTCAAAAATCGAATCCGAAAATTCGAATCGGCCCCAAAGGCTGACTCCCACGGTGGCTCTCCGGAAGTGGATGCGGCTCCCGGTAAAGCGGGTGGATGTCCCCATATTGAGGTGAAGGTCCTCCACCAGACTGCCCGGCTCCCAGGTGATCGCGTGATCCTTGTGCAAACCGAAAAGCTGTCCCGGTCCCTTGTAACGACCGGCCGGAATGCTCATGGATTCCTCCCATGGGTTCTTCAACCATGGAACCTCCTGCGCTCCCGCACCCATGGCTGCCAGCATCAGGGCTCCGCATAACAGGATGATGCGCCGGAAGGATAACGCAGCAGGGATCATAACGGTGATTTTTTTATCGTGGAAAGCGGCGGATCCGCAGCCACAGCCTCTGTCCACACGGATTACCGCTTTGTCAGCAACAATATTTCACCCTTCTGCGGCC
This sequence comes from Verrucomicrobiales bacterium, assembly GCA_038210825.1. GTDB lineage: Bacteria > Verrucomicrobiota > Verrucomicrobiia > Verrucomicrobiales > V1-33 > CAIZWU01. The sequence continues at coordinate 24,980 of JBBQWG010000046.1, read as the reverse complement.
CTGGGATCATGGCCTCGACGAAGGGGCTGGCCGTGGGCCGGTTTTGCGTTTTTCTTCCGGCATTTTCACCGGCGGCGCCGGCGGAGCAAGCCGAGGAGCCCGTAACCGGCAAGGACGGCGACGGAGGGCTCGGGAACCACCTGCAGCGTATCAATGCGGATCGTGGTGCTGGCCGCGTTGCCGGTGTCGATCAGGAATCCGATGCCCGTGAGAGGCAAAGCGGGGAGGTCGCTGGCGGGAGTGCTGCCGAGAGTGGCGGGGTCCGGCTATCCTTGCTGGCGAACACATGGGCGATCCCGCCTTTGGCCGTTTCATCAGTGTCCCGGCAAACGATGAAGGTAACCAGACGGTTGGTCTCCCTCCTGAGGAATTCCACCGTCCCCGCCCCACCGACCGAGACGGTGCCGCTGGTGCGCCTGCGGGGGATGGTGAATTCGCCTGGTTTGATCCCTCTGGCACACTGACCGGGCCTGTATGTCTATCATTGCGCCACCGCCCCGGTCGGGATGCATGTCGCCAATGGCATGTATGGCCTGATCTACGTGCAGCCCAAAACGCCCCTGCCCGCCGTGGACCACGAATATTACGTGATGCAGTCCGAGTTCTACACCAAGGGACCCTATGGTGAAGCCGGGATCCAGCCATTTGACATGGAGAAGGCCCTGGCCGAGAAACCGGACTACGTCGTTTTCAACGGTTCGGTGGGGTCCATCGCCGGGGACAGCGCCCTCACCGCCAAGGTGGGTGACAAAGTCAGGTTTTTTGTCGGCAACGGCGGCCCGAATCTGATCTCCTCCTTCCACGTGATCGGGGAAATCTTCGACAATGTTTATCTGGAAGGGGGGACCACGGCGCAGCATCAGGTGCAGACGACCCTGATTCCGGCGGGCGGGTCCACCATTGTGGATTTTGTCACCGAAGTGCCCGGTACCTACATCCTCGTGGACCATTCGATCTTCCGGGCCTTCAACAAAGGCGCGGTGGGGATGCTCAAGGTGGAAGGCGCGGAGAACAAACTGGTTTATTCCGGCAAGCAGGATGACCGGGTCTATCAACTGGAGGGCGGGGCCATTCAGACCATGCCGCAAGTCGCGCAACCCCTGCCTGCGGCCGCCAACCGGGAGGAGCGGATGCAGTTGGGCAAGGTGGTCTATAATTCTGTCTGCATGGCCTGTCATCAGCCGGAAGGGCAGGGCATTCCCCGGGCTTTCCCGCCGGTGGCCAAGTCGGACTATCTCAATGCCGATCCCAAACGGGCCATCAGCAACGTGATCCACGGACTGAGCGGCAAGGTGGTCGTAAATGGGGAAACCTACGAAAGCATCATGCCGCAGCTCGGCTTGAATGACGAGCAGGTGGCCAATGTCCTGACGTATGTTTACAGTCAATGGGAGAACAACGGCACCGAAATCCTGCCCGAAATGGTCAAGGATGTGCGGGCCCTGCCGGCACCCGCACCCGGGGCCACCCACTAACCACGCGCCGTCCCATGAGTTTTCCTTCCGTTTCCCTTCTTCCGGCATTGTTGTTATGCCTTGCTGGAACCTTGCTCCACGCCCGGGCGGGAGATCCGGTCCCGCCGGCTCCCGCCGGCATGGTCCACCTGCCGGGCGGCCAGTATCAGCCGCTCTATGCCAAAGCGGCCACGCCGCGCACGGTGCGGGGGTTTTTCATGGGCACGGCGGTGGTCACCAACGGACAATTCCTTGAATTTGTCAGGAATCATCCCCAGTGGCGGCGGTCCCGGGTAACCCGGGAGATGGCCGATGAAAATTACCTGCGCCACTGGGTGGCGGATTTGGATCTGGGGCCGGAAGCGGCCCGCCTGCAGGCGGCTCCGGTGACCGGAGTGTCATGGTTCGCGGCGCGGGCCTTCTGCGAGGCCAGGGGAACGCGCCTGCCGGTCCAGGACGAATGGGAATTCGCAGCGCGGGCCGATGCCACTCGCATCGATGCCAGCACGGACCAGGCATTCCTCAAAAAGGTGTTGGAATGGTATTCCAAACCCAATGCGGCGGTGCTGCCAGCCGCAGGGGAGGCCGAGGCAAATGTTTACGGACTGCGCGGCCTGCACGGGCAGGTGTGGGAGTGGGTCCAGGATTTCAATTCCACCATGATTGTCGGCGACTCCCGGGGGGATGATTCCCTCGAGCGGAAACTGTTCTGCGGGGCAGGCGCGCTCCAGGCCGGAGATGTCAGCAATTATGCCGCCTTCATGCGTTACGCCTTCCGGTCCAGCCTGAAAGGAAACTATTGTGTCGGCAGCCTCGGTTTCCGCATGGCGCAATCGCTCCCGGGTGACCTCTCCCCTGCCGGGACTGCGATCGCCGCCAACCCGTATGCCCTGACTTCCCGTTGGCGCACTCAGGCGGACCGGGAAACCGGGCTCGACAGCTTGGCTGGAAAAGTGCAGCTGGTGACGATGGGCTTTACCTCCTGCCGGTTCGCCTGCTCGCGGATTGTCAGCGACATGCACCGCATTGAAGCCACCCTCGGGCCCGATGCCGCACGGATCGGCATTGTCTTCGCCTCCATTGATCCGGAAGGGGATACTCCCGCCGCCATGAGCGCCTTCGCGGCCGAAAGAAAGCTCAGCCTTGACCGCTGGACCTTCCTGACCGGAAATCCGGCCGGGATCCGCGAATTGGCAGTCGCCCTGGATTTCAAATACCAGCAGGTTGACAAGGAGTTCAGCCATTCCAATCTGATCGCGGTGCTTGATGCGAAAGGCAACGTGATGCACCGAGTGGAAACCCTCGGAGCCGATATTGCTCCGACGGTGGAGGCGGTGAAACAGCTGCTCGCCGCTCCCCGTTAAGTTGAAGGGATCAGTCCCGGGCGGGATTCGACTGCTGTTAGGAGACCCCGCCTGATCCTCCTCCCCGCTGTTGTCGCCGCCAGCACCCGCGCCAGCGCGGCGATCAGCGGGAGATCATGAACTCCCGCCACCATTACGCTGCATGACTCTGGGAAGCCGCCGCCCGGTTGTGGATCGGCTGGCATGCCCGCCGCTTTTTCCGCAGGGATGAAACTTACCCTCCCAGTCCACTTACCCTCAACCCTCAACTATCAACTCCCCCCATCATGACCGCGCTTCCTCTTTCCGACATCCATGGCCGCCCCGAAATTGAGCGGCTCGTCCACACATTCTACGACCGCCTCCGCGCCGACGGCATGCTCGGCCCTATCTTCAATGAAGTTGCCAAAACCGACTGGAGCACCCATTTGCCGCGCATGGTGGCTTTTTGGGAAACCGTGCTTTTCCGGACGGGCGGGTATACCGGCAGCCCTCTCGCGGCGCATGTCCGGCTGGTGCCCCTGACGGAAATGGGCCGCCCCCAGTTTGATCATTGGCTGGCCCTGTTCCGGGGCACGGTGGATGACTTGTTCACCGGGGAACACGCCGACCACATCAAGAACTGCGCCGCAGATATGGCCAATGTGATCCACGCCCGGATCAACGCCATCCCCGCCCCCGCTGCCCATCGGGACAATCCGTGATTCTGTTGATTCCGCTGGCGTGGGTGGACTGGTTCGCGCATAAGGGTGGGAACTGCGAATCAAATTTATTGTTATGGGTTTCCCCGCCATCGGCATTATAGCCAATCCTACCAAACAGGATGCCACGCGGCATGTCATGACTCTGCGGGATGCCTTTGCGGCAGCCGGAGCCAGGGTGATGCTGGAGGAGGCGACGGCGGAATTCAGCCATCTGGAAGGCGGGCTTCCGCTGCTACAGGTGGCGGAGTCGGCGGATGTGATGGTGGTGTTGGGCGGGGACGGCACCATTTTACGGACGGCGCGCCTGCTGGGGGCCAAAGTCAAACCGCTGGCGGCAGTGAACACGGGGCGGCTGGGTTTCCTGACCACGGCCACGGAAAGTGAGATGACCCGTTTTGTGGAAGCGATCCTGACCAATGACTACCGGCTGTCGCACCGCAGCGTGGTCGAAGCGGCCTTCACCCGGGTGGATGGGATGGCCTGCGTGGAAGGCGGCATGAATGAAATCACCGTGACCCGCGGCACCTTCTCCCGCCTGATCCATCTGGAGGTGCGGCTGAATGGCGAGTTTCTGAACCGTTACAGCGGCGACGGGCTGATCGTGGCCACGCCCACCGGAAGCACTGCCTACAGTCTCTCGGCCGGCGGTCCGATCATCAATCCGGCGGCGGATGTTTTTTGCCTGACTCCGATCTGCCCGCATGCCCTGTCCAACCGCTCGTTTGTGGTCAATGACAACGTGGTTCTGGAAATCCAACCGACCGAGCCGGTGGAGGATGTGTTGTTGAATGTGGATGGAGGCACCGCCTGGAGCCTGGCCAAGGACAAACCGGTGGTGATCCGCAAAGCGGCCTGGTCGGTGCCTTTGATTGCCTTCCGGGACACCTCCTTCTACGAAGTGCTGCGGGACAAACTGGGCTGGACCGGCAGCAATTTGTGAGGATGGCCTGACCCCTGCCTAACGTTTCATTTTAAGGATGGCCTCCTGCACCTCCTCTTCCTGGGCCCGTTCGCGCTCCAACCGCCGCTCCACAGCTTCGCGGCGTTCCTGATCGGCGGCGAGGATGGCCGGGGCGCGGGCCGCCAGCTCCGGGGGCAGGGCAGCGTCCGGGAGCATCGCCTGGACCTTGGGAAGGAGCCGGACGAGGTGGGTTTCCCCGCTGGGCGTGTGGTCGCTGTTTCCGCTTTTGATGGGGCCGCTGTGATACATTTCCAGGAGGAGGGGCCAGGCTTCCAGTTCATGGCCGGGAGCTTGAGCAAGGTGATAAACGTGAAACCGATAAAGGTGCCGGTAATGGGGGCGGAGTTGCCAGGCCCGGTAAAACCACTGGGAAGCCTCGTAATAACTGGCGTGCTGGTTTTTCTCAAAGTCGGCCATCAGCCAGGCGATGGCGCGGGGCAGGCGGAAATCGTCGGGCAGGTGTTTCATGCCTTCCTTGAGTATGGCAATGCCGTCGTCAATCAGGTTTTGCCGGATCCACGGCTGGAGGCCGGGGCGGGACATGTCCTCGTATTTGTAATGGTCGTAGGCGTTGTGTGTCTTCATCCACGCCCGCCAGTCCCAATAGTGCCAGACCCGGGGCTGGAGCCGTGTGCACAGGGCGTAGGCGGCATCGACTTTGGCGAAGTTCTGGTCCTGCCAGGCCTGGATGTTGTCGATCTCCACAAGGCTGGCCACGAGCGAGCGGAAGCCTCCCAGCACGGCAATGAAAAAACTCTGTCCCAACTCATCGCGCAGGGAGAGGTTGAGCTTTTCCTCCGCCAGACGGTGCTCATGGAGTGTTGCGGAAAAGCGGTGCTCCAGAGGCAGGCGGGCGAGGCCGCCCAGCAGCAGCACGCCGGCGGCAAATAACCATTTCCTCGGTCGGATGGAAAACATGACGTTAGAGTTCCTTGTCGGAAAACAGGATATAGGCGGCCATGAGGTGGATGGTGAGGTAGACCACCGTCAGCCCGATCATCTTGCCCATGACCACGGCCGGGACGGTGGCCCCGGCGATGACGGCATCCGTGATGTCGAAGTTCTTGAAGTCAGGGAAAAAGAGGGACACCGCCCCGGCAATGATGCGGGGGACCAGGGAGGCGTCCGGCCCCATCAGGACATCGCGCGCAATGGACTGGGCCTGACCGATGACCATGATGGCCAGCGAAGTCATGATCGTGAAGATGGTGGAACTGGCGAACGTGGAAACAAAGAGCGTGACCCCGGTGAGGACCGTGGCTTTGAGGAAAATGGCGAGAATCCCGTTTTGCAGGCTCCAGGTGAGGCCTTGACCCGCCATGCGTTCCTGGACGTCGGCGATGTTAGCTTCCAAGGCCTCACGGGACGGAAACTGGCGCTGCTCAAGGACGCTGATGAGCTGGGAAAGCACCGCCTGCTCCTTGAGATAAAGCACCGCACTGAAGAGCAGATTCATCAGCACAAGGGAGATGAAGATGAGAAAGACCATGCCCAGCAATTTGCCGAGAAGGTATTCGAGGCGCGGGACCGGTTTGCAGAGGATGGTGTAGAGGGTGCGGTCCTCTATGTCGCGTGGAATCAGCAGGGCCGTGCCGGCAATGGCAAACAACATGCTGAAAAGCGACATGCTGGCGAGGGAGACGTCCTTGAGCAGCTTGAGCTGGCCATCCGTCTGGAGGTCGGCAAAAGCAAAGCTGGCAGCAATGATGGCGATGGCAAACAACGCCATGAAATAAAACACCTTCATGCGCACCAGTTGCGTGAAGGTGCCGCCCGCCAATGTCAGGATACGCAGCAGGGAAAACCGCTGATGCCGGCGGGCGGGAGGAGGAGAGGAAGCGGGGGCAGACATGGACAACGTCTAAGCGATGGCAACACTACTATCGGAGCAAAGCGCGGATTGCGGGGCGAATGTTGAAATTAGAAGGAGCATGGAAAACAGAGAGGGCTAGTGGGTTTTGCCATCAGCGCCTTGCCCATCCTTGGCTGACTGTGAATCCTCGGCTTGGCGTGTAGATGACTTAGGCTTCGATCCGCGACGAGAGCTCTCGACCATGAGGCCCACGACCAGCCCAACAAATCCGAGCACAACAGCGAGAACGGGCCAGAAGAGAGGGCCGCCTGTGTCACCCATGGCAGCCGCGAGGAAAAACAGTAAAATGGGGGCAAGGCATCCTCCCACAGTGGCACCCCAGCATCCGTAGTTCTTCTGTCCCGGATGGTCGTCTTTCGTTGGATGTGAGTCATGCACCTACGGATGGCGTGTTGAGATTGGGGGAACGGACTATTTCACATATTCCCGGGCGTCCGCGGAGGAGCCGCCCGTCACGTCGAGGAACAAGCGTTCCAGCGTCGTCCGCGGATTGCCAAGGTGCAGCAGTTCCGTGGTGGACTGCCCCGCGATTAGCGCACGCACCGCCGCCAGCACTTCCGGGGTAGCATTGCGGAGGAGGATCTCGGTCTGGTCCTCAATGCTCATCAGGTCGCTGAGCAGCCCTTCGCGGACCAGTATGCCTTTATAAATGATGCCGATGCGGTCGCACACCTCCTGGACCTGTTCCAACAGATGCGACGACAGGATAACCGTGATGCCCTGGGCGCGCAGCGCGAGGATGAGGTCCCGGATCTTGCGGGAGCCGCCCGGGTCCACGCCCGCCGTCGGTTCATCCAGAACCACCAGGCGCGGGCGGTGGATAATCGCCTGGGCAAGGCCGATGCGCTGCAGCATGCCTTTCGAATACCCTGACAATCGCCGGTCTGCGGCGTGTTCCAGTTCCACCAGCGCCAACAATTCCCCCATGCGGTCCTTGAGCAGGCGGCCCCGGATGCCGCAGAGCTTGCCATAAAAGGCCAGCGTCTCGCGGCCGGTCAGGTGGCGGTAGAAGTAGGGATTCTCCGGCAGGAAACCCACGTCCTCCCGGCTGTCCACCCGGGCGGAGTCGCGCCCAAAAATCGCGCATTGTCCCTCGGTCGCCCGCAACAGGCCAAGCAGCACCTTCATCGTCGTGCTCTTGCCCGAGCCGTTGGGGCCGATCAGCCCGTAGATCTGGCCCGGTTGGATTTCAAAGCTCACATCATCCACCGCCGTTACCATCTGCCGGCGCAGCGTGGGAAGGCGGAAGACCCGCGTGAGATGTTGGATGGATACAGCAGGGACTGCAGTCATGGCAGAGGAGGAAACAACACCAGCCTGCCGGGCCGCCCCCGCCCTGTCAATCCACCGTTTGCCGGCGGCACCGGAAGCCTTCGCCAGCTGCCGCCCTCAGGGAGGGGCGGTCCTGCCGGAGGATACCAAAGGTGTCGGAAGACTTGCCTGCTTTACAAGGTTAGGTCAGGGTGCGCCACGCATGCGCATGAACGAGATTACCTACAACACCGAAGCTTCCGACGTTCAAAATGCCACGCAAATGATGAGAGAAACTGCTTGATTTTGGCACAGACCAACCGATCTTGGGTCATGCCTGCTGCCCGCCCCTTTTTGTTTCCCGACTCTCAGGCCGGGGTGTTTCATGTGGTTTCCAGGATTTACGACCGACGGAATCTGATGGACAGCGAGGCCAAGGAGTTTTTTATGAAGACGGTCCGGGCCTACGAGGATGTGTTGGGGGTGGAGGTGCTCACTTTCTGCATCATGAGCAATCATTTCCATCTCCTGGTGCGGGTGCCGCACCGGCCGGAAGGCTTTGATGTGCCGTTGGAGGTGGTGGTGGCCCGGTTGGAACGGGCTTTAGGGGAGGATGCGAAGGTCCTATTGCGCAAGCAGTTGGATTTCTGGCAGCGGGCGGGATTGGACTCTGTGATTGAGGAATGGCGGCAAAAGCAGGTGGCTCGGATGTTCAGTTTGAGCGAATTTGTAAAGTGCGTGAAATTCCGCTTCACGCGCTGGTATAACCGGAAAACGGGGCGCAAAGGCGGGTTGTGGGAAAGCCGGTTTACTTCGGTGATTGTCGAGGAAGAAGAACGGGCGCTGCGGACCATGGCGGCCTATATTGATCTGAATCCGGTTCGGGCGGGGATGGTGTCGGACCCGGCGGACTACCGGTGGAGCGGATATGCGGAAGCCATGGCGGGGAAGGCGCGGGCGCGGCGGGGGCTGGTGAGGATCATCGGGCAGATGGCGTGGCCCCGGGGGACGGAGAAGGATTCAGAGTTCCGGGTCCGGGCTCAAGCTTCGGAGGAGGCACCGATGAAATGGGAAGCCAAACCATGGGGGACGGAGGCCTTTCCGGCGCGGGTGGAACGGCGGGCGCTGGTGTTTTACCGGGCCATCCTCGGAGGGCAGGGGGCGGAACGAAAAGGTGACGATGGAACCACGGTGAGACGTGGGGTGTCGGAAAAAGTGAGGGAACGGCTGACGACCCCGAATGAACGCCGTCTGGCGGCCGAGGTGCTGACGCGGCGGGTGCAGCATTTCACGCGGGGCGTGATCCTTGGGAGCCGGGCCTTTGTGGACACCTGGTTTGGCACGCATCGGGAGGTGGTGCAGGGGCGCAGCCGGACCGGGCGCAAACGCGGCTCCAAAAGCCTCGGGCGGCCCGCTCTCCGCGGCTTATATGCCTTCAGGGATTCAAAAGGCTGAAATGCTATCAGCTCAGCGCCTTGTCTGGCCCGGAAACCCAAGTGGATCGGGAGGCAGAGCAAAATGAAACGGCTTCAGTTTCAAAAATCATGCCTAACTCTGCTGTCTGGTGCATACGCAGCCGCCCCTGCTTGGGCACTTGCCGGAGAAGCCGGGGTTTCTCCAAAGAGGAACCTTCAGGGGCACCCTAAACTTCGTGCTTGTGTAGCACAGTGGGTTCTTCAAGAGGAACAAGCCTGCTTCAAAGCTCAAAGCTGCTGATGAGCCAATAACGAATTTCCTTTTCTGGGGTCGTTTGTGTTGGAAGCCAAGGGGGAAGAGTCTTCAGAAAACAGTCCTTTTCGGCAGGGAGTTTAATTCTCACGAGGAGCTTCTTCAGCTTGACGCCCGGAGTAGTGCATTGGTGGCTGCAGCTGGTTTCGATCCTCCTCGTGACCCATTAAGGCGGGACCAGTTCAAAGCAGGATTCTGCATTTTTTACTGGAACGAATATCCAAGCTAACTCTTCGCCTTCCTCGCCTCCCGCCTTGCCGTGGCTGGGAAAGGAGGAAAAGAAGGGATATTTTTCAGGCTGCGGGGGGCAGGATCCTGGCACAGTCCGCATTGACAAGGTGAGGATTCCCCGGACAGACTGAGGTGCTGTTGGTTTCCTTTCCCCCCTTCATTCCATGCCTGCTGCCGCTGCTCCTGTTGTCCTTATCGCCTGTGACAAATTCAAAGGGACATTGACGGCGGCCGAGGCCTGTGCGGCGGTGGCTGGGGGCATTCTGGAGATCTGGCCGCAGGCGGAATGCCTGTTGCGGCCGATGGCGGACGGTGGGGAGGGCACTTCGCTCGTGATTTGTGAAGCCCTTGGCGGCGAGTGGCACACGGCAGAGGTGTCCGATCCCCGGGGAGAACCGGTGATGGCAGGGTTTTCCATGCTGCCGGCCACCCGCACGGCGGTGATCGAAATGAGTGAAGCCTCCGGGCTCAAGCTGGTGCCGCCCGCCCACCGGAATCCCTGGCGCTTCAACACCGCCGGCACGGGCCAGCTCATGAAAAAGGCCATCGCGCTGGGGGCCGAGCGCTTGGTGGTGGCGATTGGCGGCAGCGCCACCAACGATGGGGGCAGCGGCATGGCATGGGCGCTGGGCTACCGTTTTTTGAATGAATCGGGCAAGGAAATAGTGCCTTGTCCGGCCAATCTGCTGGAAATCATGCAGATTTTGCCGCCAGTAGACTGTGCGCTTCCGGACGTGACGGCGGCTTGCGATGTGACCAATCCGCTGCTGGGACCAGAAGGGGCCACCGCGGTTTATGGTCCGCAAAAGGGAGTCACCCTGGAACGCATTCCGCAGTATGAGGCCGGATTGGAGCATTTGGCCAACATGGTGGCCAAGGAGTTGGGAGTCGACCGCCGCAAGGAACCCGGGGCCGGCGCGGCGGGAGGGCTGGGGTTTGGGCTGATGAGTTTTTGCCGGGCCACGACCCGGCCCGGCTTTGATCTGGTGGCGGAAGTCACCGGATTGGAAGAAGCCGTGCGGCAGTCCGATCTGGTGATAACCGGGGAAGGATGCCTTGATGCACAGACCATGCACGGCAAGGGTCCCGCCCGGGTCGCGGAAATGGCCCGTCGTCTCGGCAAGCCGGTGTTGGCGATTGGCGGTATTGTCGACGCGCCATCGGAGGCGGCGCTGCGCACCCGGTTCCATGCCCTGATTGCCGCCTGCACTCCGGAGACCCTATCCTTTGCCCTCGCCCAGCCTTCCAAGGCCGTTTCCGGGGCCATCTCCGGCAACCGGGCCGTGATCGAAGCGATCATGGCCTGAGACCGGGCAAAAGGAAGCGCGGGAAAATGGGGGTGCCCCGTTTTTTGTGGCACGGAGTTCCGCGAGCCATCGTATGCCACCTGTATGGCTGAATCCTATCCCCGCATCATCCACTGGTTCCGCCGCGATTTGCGGCTGACTGACAATTCCGCGCTGTCCGCAGCCTGCACGGATGCCGCCGAAGTCGTCCCGGTCTATGTGGTTAGTCCCTGGTCGGGACAGCATGCCTGGACGGGCCCGGCCCGGCAAAAATTCCTTGCCGGATGTCTTGATTCCCTCGGGAAAAACATCGCAGCAGCCGGCGGAAGACTGGTTTTCCGGCGGGGCAAAGCCTTGGAAGTGCTGGCCGCACTTGTCAGGGAGGCCAAGGCAGATGCCATTTATTACAACAGGGATCCGGATCCCTTTGGCCGCCAGTTGGAACAGGATCTGGCGCAGTGGGGACGGGAGCACGGCATCGTTATCAGGGGATTCAAGGATGCGGTGCTTCATGAAGCAGACGAGGTGCTAACCGGCCCGGGCAAACCTTATCGGGTTTTCACGCCTTACCGGCGCAACTGGGAGTCGCTTCCCAAGGATCCGGTGCGTCCGGCGGTGACCCGCCTGACGATGCCCTCTGTCCCGCTGGCCTCCGATGATTGTCCTAACCTTGGGACTTGGGGTTTGCAGGAACCGGCCGGTCTGCAACTTCCCGAACCCGGCGAGCGGGCGGCCCGCCACCGGATGCAGGAGGCCATGTCCAAGGTGATTCCCCGGTATGCGGAAACCCGCAACACGCCGTTAGGCAACACCACCTCCCGCCTCTCCCCGGACCTGCGGATGGGCACCCTCTCCATCAGGGAATTGTATCACCGGGTGATGGCGGTGGCGTTGGATTCCGCCAATGAAGCCGTCCGGAAAAGTGGCCTGACTTATGTCAGTGAATTGGCCTGGCGCGAATTCTACATGCAGATCCTTCGGCACTTTCCCGAAGTGCTGGAACAGGAATTTGATCCGCAGTGGCGTGGCCTGCCGTGGGGCTACGATGCTGCGGCCCTGCAACGATGGAAGGATGGCTTGACCGGCTTCCCCATCGTGGATGCGGGCATGCGCGAACTCCGTGCCACCGGTCAAATGCACAACCGCGCGCGGATGATCACGGCGATGTTCCTCACCAAGGACCTGCGGCTCGACTGGCGTCTGGGTGAGCAGTATTTCATGCAAACCCTCATTGATGGCGACATCGCCAGCAACAATGGCGGCTGGCAGTGGAGCGCCGGCACCGGAGCGGATGCTGCCCCCTATTTCCGCATTCAGAATCCATGGACGCAGACCAAATCCTATGATCCGAAGGGGGACTATATCCGGCATTGGGTGCCGGAATTGAAAAATGCCCCCATGGCCCGGCTGCTGGAACCTCCGGCCGATGGGAGCTTATTCCCAAAAATTGACGGCTATCCCGACCCCATGCTGGATCACCGGGTGGAACGGGACCGCACCATGGCCCTCTTTAAAAGCCACCGGGCCCTCCTCACGCCCTGACCGGATTTGATTTCATCAGCGGCGGGAAAAGGGCGTTTTTCCGAAATACTGCAAGCATTTGTTGCAAAAATCCATAATTATAGTAAAATCCACTAAACTTTGGAAGATATGCAATTCAAGCACCTGCTCTATTGGACGGCAGTCGTGTGCGCGGTAGGACAAATTCTGCTCGCACTGTATTCGCGGTTTTACGGGGAGGTGGCGGCGCAAATTCAGGCCGCCACGGTCACGTCCGGGGATACGGAACTTGCGGTGGTCAAGGCCTTGAACTACGCCCTGCCCATCAGCGTGGGTTGTCTTTGCCTGCTCCTGTATACCTGGAAGTATAACAAAGTGGGCGGATTCGCCATGGTCCTTGCGATCGGGCTGCAGGCTGCGGCGCTGGATTTGAGTCTGCGGGCCGCCAAACATGTGTTTGGAGAGGAAACCAGCCTGGCATCAATCACGTGGTGGGCTCCTGAACCGAAGCGTTGAAGGTGCGGGGCCGGACTCAGCCGGCTCCCGGGGTGCTGAGTCCTTTGTTGCCGGTCCCGCTGATGAAGGACAGGAAGGTTCGTCCGTTGGGGGATGTGGTTTCCTCCAGCAGGGCCGCTGCGGCTTTGAGGGGTCCCAGCGGGTGTTGGAAGACCGCGCGGTAAAGCCGTTTCAATTCGAGACGGGCCGCGCTGTCCAGGCCGGCCCGGCGCAGGCCTATCACATTCAGTCCCGCCAGCAGGTTGGTTTCATGGCCGATGCAATACGGGGGAACATCACAGGAGAAGGCGCTGTTGCCCTGGACCATGGCGAGGTCTCCCACGCGGAGGAACTGATGATAGACGGAACTGCCTCCGAGAAAACAGCGGTTCCCGAGAGTAACATGGCCGGCAATCAGCACGGCATTGGCAATCACATTGCCATCCCCCATCACCGAGTCATGTCCGACATGGCAGTGGGCCATCAAAAAATTCTGGTCGCCGATCACGGTTTCCCCGCCCGCCCGGGCGCTGCGGTGCACCGTGACATGTTCCCGGAACTGATTGCCGGACCCGATCCGCACCCCGCTGCGGGTATGGCGGTCGAAGCCGATGGACTGTGGTTCCCCTCCGATGATGGCCCCGCGGTCGACCGTGTTGCCCGGGCCCATGATGGTTCCGGTCAGCACCTGGGCATGAGCGAGGACCCGGCAGCCGGGACCCAGCACCACGCCGTCTTCAATGATGGCATAGGGACCCACTTCCACATCGGCGGCAAGCACAGCAGTGGGGGCAATCAAGGCGGTCGGATGAATCATGGCAACAGGTGGACACCGCGGCCCGCCGGATCAAGGGCAGGGGCACCGGGAAGTCAGCGCAAGGAGGGTGGGGGGCTACAACATGCCGCCTTCCCGGAAGCTGTGATAGCCCGCAGGGCGGTCCGGGGTGGGTGCGCCGATGATGAGGTGGTCAAAAAATTGGATTTGCATCAGGGCGGCGGCGTCGCGGATTCGCCGGGTCATGGAGAGGTCCGAAGCACTGGGGGTGGGATCTCCTGACGGATGATTGTGAACCAGAATAAAACCATAGGCCGAGTGGGTGATGGCCGACCGCAGCACCTCCCGGGGATGGGCAATGGTTTCGGTGAGACCACCCCGGGAGATTTCCTCGATGGCCAGGAGGGTGCCCCGGGTGGTCAGGAGCACGATCTTCAGCACTTCCAGAGGCTCGGCCCGGAGTTCGGGGCCCAGGAGGTCGGCGATGGCCTGGGGGTTGTCGATCCGCTGCTGCACAGCTTCCTGGCGGGCGAGGCGTTTGCCGAGTTCAAAGGCCGCTGCCAGGTCCATGGCTTTGGCAGGTCCCAGCCCTTTTTGTTTTTGGATTTCGGCAACCTTCTGGCGGCTCAGGGCGGTCAGGCTGCCATATTTTTTCAGAAGGAGCCGCCCGATGTCGATGGCGCTCAAACCCTTCATGCCGGTGCGGAAAAAGAGGGCCAGCAATTCGGCATCCGATAGCGCTCCCGGGCCATACTGCTGCAATTTCTCCCGCGGACGTTCATCTTCCGGCAAATCCTGGATGCGCAGGGAGGAGGCAGCCGGAGGTCCGGGGGTGGCGGGTTCCTGCGGGGGCCGGACCGCAAACGCCCCCGGGGCCTCTCCCAGGGAAGTGTCAGGATCGCCAGTTTCCGCCATAAGATCAGATAGGTTGGTCAGGGCACGCGGGGGAATTTGCTGAAGTCCGGCGGGCGTTTTTCCACGAAGGCATTTTTTCCCTCCTTGGCTTCTTCGCTCATGTAATAGAGCAGAGTCGCATTGCCGGCAAGGTCCAGCAGGCCCATCTGCCCGTCGCAGTCCGCATTGAGGGCAGACTTCAGACAGCGCAGCGCCAGGGGGCTGTGTTGCAGGATTTCCCGGCACCACTTCACCGTTTCGGTTTCCAAATCGGCCAAGGGCACCACGGCATTGACCAATCCCATGTCGAGCGCCTGTTGGGCGTCGTATTGCCGGCAGAGATACCAGATCTCGCGGGCCTTTTTCTGGCCCACGATGCGCGCCAGATAACTGGAACCCAAGCCGCCATCAAAGGACCCTACCTTGGGCCCGGTCTGGCCGAATCGGGCGTTGTCGGCCGCGATCGTCAGGTCGCAGACCACATGCAGCACATGCCCACCTCCAATGGCATAACCGGCCACCATGGCGATGACGGGTTTGGGAATACCCCGGATTTTTTTCTGCAGGTCCAGCACATTCAGCCGGGGCACCCCATCCGACCCGAGATACCCGGCATGGCCGCGCACCTTCTGGTCGCCTCCGGAACAAAAGGCTTTGTCGCCTTCTCCGCACAGAATGATCACGCCGACCTGCGGGTCTTCGTGCGCCAGGTCAAAGGCCCGGAGCATTTCGGTGACCGTTAGAGGGCGGAAGGCATTCCTGACTTCAGGCCGGTTGATCGTGATCTTGGCAATCCCGTCGGACGACGTTTCGTAACGGATGTCGGTGAATTCAGCTTGGGAGGTCCACATAAATTTAGCCGCTGAAGTAGGTGTAGCTCTTCAGGTTTTTGCGGTAGGCTTTATAGAGCGCGCTGGCCTGTTCCTCGTTGATTTTCTTTTGAGTGGCGGGTTCCTCGGTGAGGGTTTTGAAGCGCCTCAGCAGGTCCCGCGGGACGTATTCGAGGTAGGAAAGGACTTCCTCTGCGGTATCCCCCTCCAACTGCCGGCTGTAGCTGATTTTGCCGTTTTTGAGACGGACCGTCACCACACTGGTGTCGCCAAGCAGATTGTGCAGATCGCCGAGGGTTTCCTGGTAGGCTCCGACGAGGAAGACTCCCATCATGTAATCATCGTTGCCTCTGAGGGCATGGAGCGGGATGGTCGCCGAGCGTTTGCCGTTTTCGCCGATGAAGCAGTTGAGCACTCCTTCGCAGTCGCAGGTGACATCGGAAATCACTGCTTCGCGGGTGGGTTTTTCGTCAAGGCGGTGGAGCGGGCTGACCGGCAGGAATTGCTGGATGGCCCATACGTCCGGCAGGCTCTGGAACATGGAGAAGTTGCCGTAGTAAAAGTCGGCGAGGCGGGTGCGCAGTCCGGTCATTTCCTCACTGGTGTCGTGACGGGTGCGTTCGGCGACCAAAGTCAGGACATGCCAGTAGATGCGGTCGCCAAGGGCCCGCTCCCGCAGGGAAACCTGACCGGTGCGGAAAAGGGTGAGGAGTTCGTCGCGGTAAAAAACAATGTCGGTATAGGTTTCCTGGGCACTGGTGCTTTCGAGGTTTTCGATGACTTCGAGCATCGACTTCAGGGTGTCGCTGGAGCCACGCGGGAGTTTAGGAATGGGCTCATCACTGGCCATGCGGTTCACGTCCAGAATATCAAACACGAGGACACTGTAGTAGGCCACAATGGCGCGGCCGGATTCCGTGACGATGTCAGGGTGGTTGACGTTGGCCTCGTCCATGACTTTCTGCACAGACTCGATGATGTCCGCGCAGTATTCCCTCATCGTGTAGTTCATGCTGTTTTCGTCAGCCTGCTTTTTGCCCGAATAATCCACGGCGAGGCCGCCTCCCAGATTGAGCAGACCCATGGGCGCGCCTTCCTTGACGAGATTGACATACACGCGCGCGGCTTCCTGGGCGGCGAGACGGATGGTGGACACTTTCGGGATCTGCGATCCCTGATGATAGTGCAGCATGCGCAGGCACTTCAGCTTGCCCATGGCTTTCAGTTCATCGACGACGCGGATGGTCTGCGAAAAGTTCAGGCCGAAGGGGGAGCGGTCCCCCGCGGACTCCGCCCAGTGGCCGCTGCCCTTGGTGGAGAGCTTGATGCGGATGCCGAGCACCGGCTCAATGCCGAGGGCTTTGCTGCGGGCCATGACCAGTTCCAGCTCGGGCGGCATCTCAAGCACGAGGACAATATTCAGCCCGGCCTGTTTGGCTTGCAGGGCGAGGTCGATGAACTCGGCATCCTTGTAGCCATTGCAGATCAGCAGGGCCTCCCGGTCATGCATGAAGGCGAGGGCTGCGAGCAGTTCCGGCTTGGAACCGACCTCAATTCCATAGTGATACTGACGGCCATATTCGGTGACTTCCTTCACCACCTGCTGCTGCTGGTTGACCTTGATCGGATAGACACCGCGGTAGCGGCCTTTGTAGCCCTGGTTGCGGATTTCCTCCCGGAAGGTTTCGTTGAGTTCCTTGATGCGGGCGTAGAGCAGGTCCGGGAACCGGAAGAGCGCCGGCAGATGGAAATCCTTGTTCTTCTTCATAAGCCCCCGGATGATTTGGGGCAGGGAGACTTCCGCAAAGTCACTGTTATTCTGCAGGCGCACCGTAACTTCCCCCGCTTTGTTCCCGCTGAAATACCCGTTGCCCCAGCGCGGCAGCCCATACAACTCAAGGGAATCTTCCACCCCCCAGCCCTCCTGTTCCGGAAGAGCGGCAGTGGCGGGAAGGGCGGCAGGAGGGGGAATAGGGGCAGAACTGTCTTTCATGTCGGGCAAATCAAGAAGGGCAGGGTAGCGCGTTTACCGGGGATTGAAGGGCAATTTTTGTGATTTTTTACGGCTCATCGGAGCGCGGGAAGCGAAGGGGCTTCAGGCCAGAAACCGGCGGTCCTGCCAAGCTCTCCCTTTCCAGCGCAGGGCGTAGATGATGCCGTGGGCGCAGACGTAAACCGTCGCCGCGGCCCAAACGCCGGAGGACTCGTATTCCGGGAAAAAGACCACCATTGCCAAGCCACCTCCCAGAAGGATGACGAGGCTGAGTGTTAAGTTGACGCAACCGGGCCAAAAGGTGTCTCCGGCTCCCTGAAGGGCGTCCGCATAGGTCACATTCATCGCATCGAAAAATTGGAAAGCGGCAACCCACAGCATTGCGGTGCGGCAGGCGGCGACGATTTCGGGGTCGTCCGTGAACAGGTGGATGATGGGGTCCCGGAAACATAACATGAGGACGGCTAATCCGGTCATCCAACTGGCGTTCAGCACAAGGGCGGCCCTCGCCTGACGCCGGGCCAGCAGGTAATTCCGGGCTCCGGCTGCCTGTCCCACCATGGTGGTGAGGGCGCTGGAAAGTCCATGGGCGGGCAAATAACAAAGCGTGATGCACCGGATCATGATGGTCTGGGCGGCAATATGCGCGGTGCCGAAAAAGCTGATGAGCCAAGTCACCACAATGCCCCATGAGATAAAATCCACAAAACTGTGAATGCCGGCGGGAACCCCGGTCCGGAGAGATTTGGCGATGCGTTTCCCGGAAAAGAATATGTTTCCAGTCTGATAGGGCCGCCTGATGGATCCGGCACCGAGAAACCAGAATCCCAAAATAATCATTTGCAACAGGGAAGCAAAAACCGTCCCCCATGCCAGACCGGCAAAGCCCAGATGGGGCATTCCCATTTTGCCAAAAGCGAGACCGTAGCTGAGCCAGCCGTTGATGAGAACTCCGGCAATGGTCGAAAGGAGCAGGACCCGGGTTTGTTGGATGGCAGCAAAAAAGTTCCCCATTGCGGAGGAGACCAACTGCGGGAGGAGGGCCAGCATGGCGATCTGATAATAGAGCGTCTCCAGACCAATCATTTCCGGGGTATGGCTGGAAAAAAGGTAGTTGAACACCGTGGATGCGGTCGGGATCGTCAGAAAACACAGACAGGAGAATCCGATTCCAATGAAAATGCCCTGCCAAGTGTAGAGGCCGGCCGCCCCGGGCCGACCTTGACCGATGGATTGGGAGGCAAGGGTGTTCACGCTGGAAAGCATTTCACTGCCGAGCACGGTCCATGCCGCGACCAGGAGCCCGGCCGGGGTGATGGCCGCAAGATGGACGCTGCCCATCCGCCCAGCCAGCCATGCATCGACCACCTGCATCAGCGCGAGTGAGGCATGGTTCAGTGCTACGGGCAGTCCCAGCCGCAGCAACTGCCGGTAAATTGATGGCGCGGTGGGGCCGGCGGGACTGGAAATCAGCGAGTTTGGTCGCACAGAGAAAAAATTAAGCCGAAATTGAGGCCGAAACAGCCGGAAGGATAAATGCGTTAAAACGCGTGCGGCACATTGCCATTTGACATTCCCCGCTCATCAAGAACAGTTTATTACTAATTTCCACGAAAAAATGGCCTTATGCTCCTTGTCGACGCCCGTGCTGGACTCAGTAAAATCCACGGATTGGGACTGATCGCAGGTCAGTTTATTCCGAAAGGCGCGACGATTTGGCAATTTCAGCCGGGTTTCGATGTCGCGCTGACGGATGCGGAATATGCCAAACTTCCTCCCAACGCCCGACGGGCCATTGATTATTATTCCTACCATTGCAAGGTGGCCGGGATCCGGGTGCTCTCCAGTGACGATGACCGGTTCACTAACCATGCTGACGATCCGAACTCCGTTTTTGTTGGGGGAGTGACCATCGCAGTTCGGGATATCCACCCCGGCGAGGAAGTGACCATGAACTACGAGGAATTCGAGGAGATCCCCGCCTTGCCTAAAGTCCTGATGCCTCTAGTCGAGCGGCAGATCGGGCTGTCCGGGCAAACCTAAAGAGGTTTGGATATCCCTTTTTACGGATGGCACCGCCGCATCCGGTCCCGTCCACCGACCCCCAAGGTTTCGAAATGTTGGAGCGATCTGGTTTGGGGATTTTCGTTCAGGAAAAGGGGCGCGTAAGCTGCTGATTTTTAAAAAAACTTGCGAATAATTATGGAAAGTGTAATACTTCCGAATCCTAGTTCCCTTTCCGTCGTTCCAATTGCCTTTTTCAAACTAGAAATCCTCAAAATTATGAAACCAAAACCTTTGCAGCTATTGGCTGGGATCCGGCAATTGACCGGTGCCGCTTCCGCGATGTTTCTGGGTCTTTGTTTGGCCGGCTGTGAAAAAAAAGATGAGTCGGCTGCGCTGCCGCCGGTGCCTGCCGGTGAGCAAATCGTTTCGCTCTATACCTTCGATGAATACACCGACCCTGAACTAATTAAGGAGTTTACTGCCCGGACCGGCATCACCGTGGAGATGAAGTTCTACGATGAAACCGACGAAATGGTGGAGAATCTCAAGTCCAATCCCGGCGAATATGATGTTTTCCTGACTGAGGATGGCTACATTCAGCTGCTGGCGGCGAAGCGCATGATGAAGCCGTTGGATCACAGCCGGCTCACCCATTGGAAGAATCTGGATCCCCGGCGTCTGGATCAGCCATTCGATCCGAAGAATGAATTTTCAGTGCCGTATCTCTGGGGCACTACCCTGATGGCCTACCGCAAGGACCTTGTTAAAGATCCGGTGCAATCCTGGAAACTGTTTTTCGACCCCGCCCTGAAGGATAAAGTCAGTTTTATGAACGAACGCATGGAATGCTATGCTGGAGTGCTCCGCTCCATGGGAACAAGCTTGCCCGAAGCGGATCAACAGGCCATCAAAGCGGCGGCGGATGCCATGGTCGGGCTCGTAAACGAACATGGATTGCGCCTGGGAGGAGAGAGGGATGTCAAAGATTATCTGCTAGCCGGGGAATGTGCGCTCACGATGATGTACAGCGGCGACGCCGTCCGGCTTGCGGCGGAGCACCCGGAGATTCCCATCGGCTACTTCATCCCGCAGGAAGGGGCGACCGTGTGGACGGACAGCTTCTGCATCAGCAGAGATACCACCCGGTTGGATAATGCCTACAAGTTTCTGGATTTCATGCTGGAAGCCAAAAGCGCCGCCGCCAGCAGCAATTTCGCTCATTATGCTTCTCCAAATCTCGCGGCGAAACCCTATATCAATCCCGGGTTGTTGTCCGACCAGACCATCAATCCTCCCGATGAAGTTCTCGCCAAATGCCACTTCTTCAGTCTGAAGAGCCTCGACAGCCAGCGCGAAGTCAATCTCGGCTGGCGGCGCGTCCAGGAAGCATGGTTGCTGAGGTCCGGGCAGGTTTCCAACGCCAACGGACCCGCGGCCGACCCGGATGCCGATTCGCCGGACGCGCCTTCCGTATCCAAATAACCCAGGACAAGCGCCCTCCGCCCCACTGATGAATTCCATCCGCAATCGGCTTTTCGTCACCCTCCTCGTGGTGGGGATGTTTCCGGTGCTGGTGGCGCTGATCGCCAATGTCACCCTGACAAAGCGGGATTCGCTGACTGCCAAGCATCAGGAACAGCAGTCGCTCAGCGCGGAACTCAGCCGCGGACTGCATGGCATCATGCAATCCGCCGTCTCGGATCTTGATTCCATCACCACCAATCCGGTGCTGACAGACACCGATGAGTCGGAGGCAAGCATGATGCGCAAGCGGGAGGAATTCCGCCGCCTGACCAGCATTTATACATTATTTAACAGCATCTCCCTGATCGACATGAACGGATTCGAAATCGAGTCCTCAAATGCCGACTATACGGGCCGCCGGGATGGGACAAAGTGGTTCCGGGCTGCGGTCCAAGGAACGGAGCAGATTACGCTGCCGCAGTACAGTGCCCGTCCAGGGAGCGACAGCGTTATGCTCTCGGTAAATGTGTACAAGCCGGTTGAGTCCAGCGACAAAAACGTGCTGGCCGTGGTGCGAGGAGAGGTGCGATTCGATCGTATTTGGGACCTTCTAAAGGGTGTGAGGATGGGATTGAACGGGTATGTCCTGCTGGTGGACGAACATGGAAAATTCATCTTCCATCCGGAGCGGGACCAAATCTTTCAGCACATCGCGGAGACCATGCCCATTACCCACCAGAGCGAACCCAGTGGACAGGTGATGCTGGGCAGCCACCAATACATTTACGACATCACCCATCTTCCGCAGCAGAAGACCTTGCTGGGGCAGAGTTGGTATCTCATCGCCCTGCTGCCTTACGAGGAAGCGGTCGCGATTGCCACCCAGAGCACCTTCTATCAATCCATCATCGCCACGCTTTCCCTTGGCTTGGGATCCCTCCTTGGGCTGTTGTGGGGACGGAAACTCACCCGTCACATCAGCCATGCCGCCCAGGCGGCGGGCAAGGTGGCGGCGGGAGATTTGGACACGACCCTTCCGGAAACCGGGCCGTCCGAAATGGTGGCGCTGGCCACGTCATTCAATGAAATGACGCGGGAGGTGAAACTGCACCGGGATCAGCTGGAAAATTTGGTCGCCGAGCGAACCTCGGATCTGGCGGCCAGCCGGGAAGATCTGGCGGTGCTGGCCGCGCAGTTGAAGGCTTCGTTTGAAGCCAGCCGCAGTGCGATTCTGTTATTGCGGGCGGATGGGCAGTTATTGGCGGCCAATGGGCTTTTCTCCACGACCTTCGGGTTTAATCTGGCGCAGGAAGTGGGGACCTGCCGACCCGGGCTGGAGAGGGATATTGCGGACTGTTGTGCCGAGCCCCAGCAGTTCCACGAGGCTTGGTTGCGTGCGGCATCGGGCTCGGATGAAACGATCGACATTGAGCTGGACTTGGAGAAGCCCGCCCGCCGCATTGTCAATCTTTACTCCGCCCCCGTGCGCCGGGGAGACGGGCCTCCGGTGGCGCGGATCTGGAATTTCCGGGACATCACGGAGAAACGGGGACTGGAAATGGGGCTGCGGCAGGCACAAAAGATGGAAGCGGTGGGCCGCCTAGCCGGCGGGGTGGCGCACGATTTCAACAATCTGCTGCAGGGTATTCTGGGCAATCTGGCCCTGATCGAGCAGGATGCAGACCTTCTGGCCAGTCCGGCTGCCAGTGAACGCATTGCCATGGCGCGCCAAGCCGGCCAACGGGCGGCGCAGATTGTCAAACAGCTTCTCGGCTTCAGCCGGCTGAGTCATCTCCGCCTTACGCACTGTGAAGTCAATACGGTCATCCGGGAACTCCACAGCATTATCCGCAGTACCTTTGATCCCCGGGTCGAAATCACTACAGAATTGCAGGAGGATTCCTGGAAACTGCGGGCGGATGCGACCCAAATCGAACAGGTGGTGATGAATCTGGTGGTCAATGCCAGGGATGCCATGAATGGATCCGGGCGCATTGCCATCTCCACGCGCAACGTCTACCTTGGTGAATCCCAACTGTCCCGGATGCCGGAAGGCCGGGAGGGCGAATTTGTCAGGATCAGCGTGACGGACAACGGATCGGGCATGCCGCCCGAAGTGCTTTCCAAGATTTTTGAACCGTTCTTCACCACCAAGGAACATGGCAAGGGTACTGGTCTCGGGCTGGCGACCTCCTTCGGGATTGTGCAGCAGCATGGCGGATGGATCACCTGTGATTCCGTGGTAGGGACCGGCACGACGTTCCATATTTTCCTGCCCCGTTCCACTGAGGAGGAACCGGTGGCACCTCCCGTGGCTCCGGTTGCTGCCGGACCGGTGCGCGGCGGCGGGGAGACGATTCTGCTGGTGGATGATGAGATGGTGGTCCGGGCCGTCGCCCAGGGACTGCTGAAGAAGTTGGGATATCAAGTGGTGACGGCAGATGACGGGGAGGCCGCGTTGGAGATTCTGCATCAGATGGATGGAGGCATCCATCTCTGTCTGCTGGATCTGACCATGCCACGCCTGAGCGGGAAGGACACCTTTACGGCCATGCGGCGCGGCCCTGCCCGCAACGTGCCGGTGGTGATCTGCAGCGGCTATCTGGTGGATCTTGACGGATTTGCCGAGGAAACGGGGTCCCGTCCGGATGCCTTTGTGCAAAAGCCCTATGCTCTGGAGGATCTGGCCCGGACCATCCGGACCGTGCTCGACACCCCCGCAGCGGTGACGGCGGCCTAACTGCCGCAGCGGACTCCATGCTTTGGGTTGCGCCGGTCCCCGGGCCGCATTATGCCGCGCATTCAAGGCAATTCCACATGTCCACCAAATCCAAGCATTTTCATTTTATCGGCATCTGCGGCACCGCGATGGGGGCGGTGGCTGCCGCCATGAAGGAACGGGGGTTCAAAATCTCAGGCAGCGACAGCGCGGTCTACCCCCCCATTTCCACGTTCCTTGAAAGCCGGGGCATCAAACTGGAGCGGGGCTACCGCGCGGGAAATATTCCCGCGAAAGCGGATGTCATTGTCATTGGCAATGCCATTTCCCGGGGCAACGAGGAACTGGAGGAAGTGCTCAACCGCAAACTCCGCTATGTCTCCATGCCCGAGGTGCTGAAGGAGTATTTCCTTCGGGGAAAGCGGAATTTTGTGGTCACCGGAACCCATGGCAAGACGACCACCACCTCGCTCCTGACCTGGATGCTCCACAAGGGCGGCAAAGATCCGAGTTATCTGATCGGCGGCGTGCCGCGCAATTTTGATGGGGGAGCCCGCTTCACCGAAAGCGATTTTTTCGCCCTCGAAGGTGACGAATACGATACCGCCTTTTTCGACAAACGCTCCAAATTCCTCCACTATCTCCCGGAGGCCGTGATCATTAATAACATCGAGTTCGATCACGCGGACATTTTTGAAAATCTCGAAGCCATCAAAAAAAGCTTCCGCCTCCTTGTGCGGCTGGTGCCGCGCAATGGCATCATCTTCACTAACGGTGATGAACCCAATTGCCTTGAAGTGGTGAAGGACTCGCACGCCCCGGTCGTCAAGGTTGGCTTCGGTGCCGGCAACGACCGGCGCATCACCGATGTGGATTACGGGGATGACAGCACGGAGTTCACGATCAATGCCCAGCGCTACCGCCTCCCCATGAATGGGGACTACAATGTCCGCAATGCCGCCATGGCGGTGTGCAATGCGGAGTTTGCGGGAATGACGCCAGCCAAAATTGCGGATGCTCTGGCCGGCTTCAAAGGAGTGGCCCGGCGGCAGGACCTGCGGGGCGAAGTGAATGGGGTCAAGGTGATTGACGACTTCGGACATCACCCCACGGCGATCAAAGAAACCACCACCGCCCTGAAACGCCGTTATCTTGCGCCCGGGGGCCGTCTCCTTGCCATTTTTGAGCCCCGATCCAACACCACGAGGCGCAAAGTGTTCCAAAATGAACTCGCCCTCGCCCTTGGGGCCAGTGAGATGGTCATTCTGGCCCCCGTGGCGGATATGCACAAAATACCGGAGTCCGACCGGCTGGATGTGGATCACCTGCTGGACTCCATCCGCACCATGGGACGCGAGGTATTCATGGAGCCGGATGTCGACCACATCGTGGCCCGTGCCATGAGTTTGGTGAAGCCCGGGGACAGCATCGCGGTTTTCAGCAACGGCGGATTTGGCGGTATCCATGACAAG
>JBBQWG010000045.1:0-58911 GCA_038210825.1 Verrucomicrobiales bacterium | reverse complement strand
TGGAAATCATTCCTGATCAGCACCCGCACGAGCACCTGAAATTCCACCGGCAATACCGGGATGCCTTTGATGCCAGACTGCAAGCCCTGCTCCGGGCGACCAGTTCCAACCCCAATGGCCCGTGGCCGCTCACCCAGGAGAGCCTCCTGGCGCGATTTGACGCCCATGCCGGCGAGTTCCGCCGCACGTTCGAATGCGAAGCGATGCGATGGGGCGACCACTACGTCCGGCGCACCACCCCGTTTCCCAATGCCGCCAATACTTTGCCCGGAGTCTGGGCCGCCAATCTTCAGGAAATCCGGTTCGCCACGGATGAACCCCCTGCCCCCATGCTGCGCACCCGCCGAAATCTGAAGGAACTGGCCCGCGAAAGCCGCCTGCTCAATGACATCCCGCTGCCGGAGATCACGGTGAACGGGGACTCGGCAAGGATAACTCGTATAGGTTTAGCAGGAAGAATTTATGTGAGAGTGGCGAATTCCATTGAGGATCCCAAATTGGTTTATCTTTCTCCAGAGTTTGAGACGACTGACGAGGCCTTCATCGATGAGCCACTAATCCCGAGCACCAATGGGGTTATCGCCGTAAGAGTGTATGGTCCTGACATCGACGGCGTCCCGGCATGGTCGGCTCTGGTAACTTTACCATACTCATACCTGCCATGAAAATTGATCCTTGGCTTTGCATTGCGGCAATTGGACTTTTTTCGGGAGGATTGCGTGCGGCAACCTTTTTTCATGTGGATAGCTATCACGGAAGGTCTGAAAACCCGTTTTGGAATAATGTCGAGATTGAAACTGCCTACCTTGAAGATTTTGAAGAGGGGAATTTATCCATGCCTCCTTACAATTATTTGACAACACCCAACGCACAAGGTTGGAATGGGGGAAGAAGGGGTTCAGCCAATTCCGGTGTCAGGGAAGATTATTCTGCCCAGGATGGCAATATTGGCTTTTATTGGAGCAACGCCTCCGGAAGTTCCGCTACTGAAAAAGCACCTGCGGGCATTCACTTCGATTTCTCCCCTGACGCGCAGGGGAGGCTGCCTGAATATGTGGGGGCGGCGTTACGAGGCATGCTTGGAACTAGCGCTGACTTTAATCTTATTTTGGCATTCGACAGCAACGGGGTTGAGGTCACCATGGGGCAATGGCAGATTCCCAAACCTGTTCCTAGCCTTCCAACCGAGGATCGGTTCACCAATTTTGAAGGTATTTATGTGCCCGGTGGAATCTCCCGGATTCATTTCCGGGATTTTTTGGAAGTGGATCACCTAACATACGGCTACGCCATTCCGGAGCCGTCTGCCGTTGGGTTGGCGATGGGCAGTGTGTTTTGGCTGATGCGCCGCCAGCGGACATGCGGTCTTTGGATGTAAAAGAAGATTTCCTGGGCGCGGTCCGGCCTGCCTCCATCAAAGGCCGCCGGGTTTTCCTGCCGGCGGCGCAGGGCGAGGGCGTCCAGCCGGTCCTTTTCCCTGACAGATTTTTCATCCGAGAATTTCCCGGATCACGTGGCCGTGGACATCGGTGAGGCGGCGGTCCACGCCGGCGGTGCGGACGGTAAGCTGTTCGTGGTCGATGCCCATGAGGTGGAGCAGGGTGGCATGGAGGTCATAACAGGGGGTGATGCCGGTCATGGCCTTGCCGCCGAATTCATCGCTTTCGCCGTAGGCGGTGCCGGGTTTGATGCCGGCACCGGCCAGCCAGGTCACAAAACTGCCGCCATTGTGATCGCGCCCGAGCGAGCCCTGGGCAAAGGGAGTGCGGCCGAATTCCGTGGTCCAGATTACGAGGGTATCTTCGAGCAGGCCGCGCTGTTTGAGATCGCCCAGCAGGGCGGCGATGGGCTGGTCCACGCTGGCAGCGATGGGGGTAAGTTCTGTCTGGATGTTGCCGTGGTTGTCCCAATTGTTGACGGCGCCCTGGGGGCCGCTCCAGACTTGGACAAAACGGGTGCCGCGTTCGATGAGGCGGCGGGCCAGCAGGCAGCGCCGGCCGAAGTCTTCGGTAATGGCCTGGTCCATGCCATAGGCGGTGCGGGTGGAATCCGTTTCGCGGGCGAGGTCAAACGCTTCCGGGGCACTGAGCTGCATTTTGGCGGCGAGTTCCCCTGCCGCAATGCGGGCTTCAAGGCGGGAGTCGCCAGGATGGCCCGCGAGATGCTGACGGTTCATCTGCTGGAGCAGGGCCCGGGCCTGCCGGTCGGCGTCGCCCGCGGCAAAAGGATAGTGGTCAGGAGGAAACAAGTCAGGAACCGGGCGGGGGGAAGCGGCCTGGATGAGGGTGCCCTGATGGCGCGCCGGGAGGAATCCGGCGCTGAAATTGCCCTTTTGGTTATAGGGCAGGCCACGGGCATCGGGCAGGACAATGAAGTCAGGCAAGTTGTCTGACAGGCTGCCGAGGGCATAGGAGACCCACGATCCAAAACACGGAAATCCTGGCAGGAGGAAGCCGGTGTTCATCATGTAGCTGGCCGGGCCGTGCACGTTGGTCTTGGAGGTCATGGCCATGAGGAAGGCCATGTCATCGACCCACTTGGCCTGGTGGGGGAAGACACTGCTGACCCACCGGCCGGACTGGCCGTGCTGTTTGAATTCAAATGGACTCTTCATTACTGCGCCGGAAACGCCGGTCTGGCCTTCCGGTTTGTCCTTGGGGCCTAGCAGCTCCCCGTGCCGCCGCGCCAGCTCCGGTTTGTAATCAAAGGTATCCATCGGGCTGGCTCCGCCATTCATGAATAGCTGGATGACGCGCCGGACTTTGGGCACAAAAGTGGGGAAAACCGGCCGCCCAACCGGGACAGCGGCAGCCTGTTCGCGGGCCAGCAGTCCGGCGAGGGCCACGCTGCCGAAGCCACTGCCAAGGTGGCCGAGGAACCGGCGGCGGGACCATGATGGGAGCGGGCAGGGCAGAGGATTCATGCGTTAGTCGACAAATAGGAATTCGTTGCTGTTGAAGAGCACCCTGGCCACGGCAGGCAGGCCGGCGGATTGGGCGAGCGCCGTGAAGTCCTGACGTTCTGCCGCCTCCGGTTCCCGCAGCAGGACAAGGCGGAACATCTGGCGGACCGCTTCCTCCACCGGTCTGCTGTCCCCTGCTGCGCGACGGGCGAGGTAGCTGCTCTGATTCAGGACAAAGGCGTTATTGAACAGGGTCAGCGACTGCAGGGCGGAAGCAGAGAACCCGCGGACCGGTGCGGGAAGGCCCATGTCAGGAAAATCCAGCACTTCCATAAAGGGATCCGCGATGCCGCGGTAGACCACACGGTAGATGCTGCGGCGGGTTGCCCCTGCGCTGTCCCAGTCAAACGATGCATAGTTGAGCACGGGCGTGGACTGCGGACCGGGACTGGCGAGATAGTGCGCCACGCCCGGGCCTCCCATTGTCAGGTCAAGGCGGCCGCTGGCGGCCAAAACGGCGTCGCGGTAGCTGTCGGCATCCAGCCGGGTGCGGTTCATGCGCCAGAGCAGGCGGTTGTCAGGATCAAGGCCCGAGGGGTCGGGCGGAGGTGGCGGAGCCGGCTGGTTGACCACGGGTTGTGCCGTCGGAACCGGAACTGGCACCGGTGGCACACCTCGCAGGGCAGACGACTGCTGCCATGCGGCACTGGTGACGATGAGCCGGTGCAGGGCCTTGAGGGAACCTTTGGCCTCATCGCGGAACCAGACGGCGAGCCAGTCCAACAATTCAGGATGGGAAGGCACCCCGCCCATGCGGCCGAAGTCCGACGGGGTATCGCAGAGTCCCCGGCCAAAGTGATAGTGCCACACCCGGTTCACGGTGCTGCGCCAGACGAGGGGATTATCCCGGTGGGACAGCCATTCCGCGAGGGCGGCGCGGCGTTGGCCTTCGTGGGCTGGATCTGTGAGGGCAAAACGGGAGGGCAGGGCGGTGATGGCAGAGAGCGCCCCCGGTTTGGCTTCGGCCATGGGTTTGTCCAAATCCCCGCGTTTCAGGACATGAATAACACGCGGTTGCGGGGCCTTGAGGATGATACCGCGGGCGGCTTGGCTGGCGGCAGAGGCCGCATAAACTTCCACCTGGGACGGCAGCCGGGAAAGGGCATAGGAGGCCAATTCCCGGAGCACTGGGACGGCAAGGGCCAGGCGGGCTTCCGGGGGTCGATGCTCCAGCGGCGTCAGCAAAGCCGCTTGGGCGGGGGCATTGAGCGCGAGAAAAGGCCCATGGGAGGCGTCCGTGGCCGACAGCCGGAACCGGCCAATCAGATGTTGCCCCGCCTGAAATTGTTTGAGGACAATCACTAACTGGTCTCCTTGGGCGAAGACGATGGGCTGGGCTGGTTGGAGCACGGCATGGTGCGGGATGCCCACCGCCGGATGGATGGCCCATGAAGTTTTGGGGTCTCCGTCTATCATGGTAGGTGCGGCATACCCTCCCGCCTGGTCGAAGTCTGCCGAGGCCCGGGCAAAACTCACTTTTTCGGGGGCCGTTCCGCCGGTCCGGAAAATCAGCGCTTCAAACTCACTCAGGTGCAGATTGCCATTGTCGGGCCGTCCCGGTCCTTTCAGGGGAAGGGAGTCATCAGGGATCAGATCCAGACGCAGAGCGGTCATCCGGGGGGGCGGCCGGGTGATCGTGACCGTGTAAGTATCCGTGTCAGGACGGGGACCGCTGGAAAGCAGCGAGCTGTCCGGTTGAAGCGTCAGGACCGCACCCACCGCGCTGGTGTAAGTGTCAGGAATCAGGGTCTGCCATGATTCCCTGCCGCCTCCCTCCTTTTCCCACTGGGTGACGAGGGATTCATTTTCCGGTGTCAGGAGGACACCAGCCTCACGGGCTTCCGCCGCCTCGCGGAGCTTGGTCCAACGGCGGCGCTGCGCAGCCACGGCCGGATCTTCATCGTAAGCCACATTGCCTTTGCCTACCCCCGCGAAGACGGCCTGCAGGGAAAAATAGTCCTCCTGGGTGATGGGATCGAATTTGTGGGCGTGGCAGCGGGCGCAGCTGGCGGTGGTGCTGACAAACGCGCCCATGGTCTGGGTCACGAGGTCGTCGCGGTCCACGTATTCAAATGCTGCCTGGGCGGTGCCTTCGGCCGAGGCATCAAACGGTCCGGCTCCGAGGAATCCAAGGGCTGCGGTGAGCGGCGTTTCCTCCGGGAATAACACATCCGCCGCGAGTTGTTCCTTGATGAAGCGCGGCCATGGGGTGTCCTGATTGAAGGAGCGGACCACATAGTCCCGGAAGCGCCATGCATGGGGCCGGAGCACATCGTGTTCAAAGCCATGGGTGTCGGCAAAATGGATGGTATCCAGCCAGTGCCGGGCCATGCGTTCCCCATGGCGCGGGCTGGCGAGCAGGCGGTCCACCAAGCCGGCCCATGCTGCCGGGAAAGTGTCAGGATTTCCGCCGGATTTGACAGCGGTGGCCATGAATTCATCGCAGTCCTCCGGGCTGGGCGGGAGACCGGTGAGGTTGAGGAAAACCCGGCGGATCAGCGTGCGGGGATCGGCGGGGGGGGACAGGCTCAGGGAAGCGGCGGCAAGGCGGGCGCGCACAAAGCGGTCGATGGGATGGGGGGTAGCCTCCCCGGGCGGCACCGGAATGGCCGGTGCGGTCAGGGGTTTAAGCGACCACCAGTCCGCATCCGGAGTTGTTTTCGTGGGTCCCGTCCTTGGGTCCGGAGCCCCCCGGCGAATCCACTCTTCCAGCAGGGCCACGGACGAATCCGGGAGTTTTTCCTTTGGTGGCATCTGGTGGTCCGCATCCGTCCAGCGCACCATTTTCAGAAGGAGACTTTGGTCAGGATTTCCGGGAATCAGGGCCGGGCCGTGCTCTCCGCCTTCGGCCCAGCCGGTTTTGCTGTCCAGAGTCAGCCCGCCCTTCATTTTTCCGGAGGCATGGGAATGGCATTCCAGACAGTGTTCCCTGAGCAGCGCGGCAATGTGATCCTGGAAATAATCCGCCGCGGACACCGGCACTGTCAGTGTCAGGATCAGGATCAGGAGAGTGGAGGAAAGGACGGTGGTCATGCCGGGTCTGGCCGTGGATACGGGCAGAAGGGCGGGCATTCTTCATGTCGTTTTCACGCATCCTCAAATCGGCACGTCCGGCGCTTCCGGTTCCGGTCCGCCGCTGCAGGCGGACATGTCAGGCTCCGGGAGGTGGAGGAGGCGGCGGCGCAGCACTTCGGCGCGCAGGATGTCGCGTTCCTCACCACTCAGTTTGCGCTGGGCGGCCGTCTGAAGGTGGGCCGGCTGGATTTCCACGAGGAGGGTGTCAATGAGGCGGGCTTCGCTGGCCGGGAGCACCCCCATGTCGGTGCCCATCCGCAGCATGGACAGATGCGTCAGGGCTTCCTTGCTTTCAATGATGTAGGCAAACCGCAGGGTGGCATAGGCGCGGCCGACATGGTCGCAAATCTTGTGAGGACTGTCTTCCAACAGTTTGCGCCGTGCATTGCGCTCGTGGGTGATGATCTGGTGGATCACCTTTTCCAGGCGGGCAATAATATCGCCTTCGCGTTCGCCGAGGGTGTGCTGGTTGGAAATCTGAAAGAGGTTGGCGAGGGCGTCCGTGCCCTCCCCATACAACCCCCGGACGGCGAGCCCGATTTTATTGACGGCCTGAATGACCTGGTTGACCTGATCGCCGAGGACAAGAGCCGGAAGGTGCAGCATGGCACTGGCCCGCATGCCGGTGCCGAGATTGGTCGGGCAGGCCGTGAGATACCCAAAGCGTTTGTCCCAGGCAAAGCGGATCTGTTCTTCCAGTTCGGTGTCCAGTTTGTCGAGCGCCGCATGGGCCGCGACCAGATCCAGGCCGGACCGGATGCTCTGCATGCGGAGATGATCCTCCTCGTTGATCATGATAGAAAGCGACTGCTCCCGGTTGATCACGGCCGCGCTGCCGCCGGACTTGGCGGCTTGTTCGCGGGAGATGAGATGCTTTTCCACCAGGACCTGTTTGCGGATGGCATCGAGGTTGGCCAGATCCTCGGAAAAGCAGTCCTTCATGCCGGTGAGGGACTCAATGCGAGGCTGGAGTTCCTGCATGATGGCCATGCGGTCCTCCTTTTTGGCCCATCCTGGGAAGGAGGGGCCCTCCAGATTGCGGGCGAGGCGGATCCGGCTGGTGAGCACGATATCCCGGCTGGGACCGTCGTGCTCCATCCATTCCGGGGGCCGGCGCAGCAGGGTAGTGAATTTCATCATAACTTAAAAGAGGGTAAAGGGTTCAGGTTTCAGGGTTCAGGGAAAAGACAGGAGCGGCCAGGTTCTGAACCCTGAAACCTGAACCCTTTCACCTTGTTATTAAATGCTGACCCGTTTTAGGAGGGTTTCTTCGAGGGTGGAGATTTCGTTTTTCAGGCGGGCGGCTTCCTCGTAGTTTTCGCTGGCGACGGCGGCATCAAGGGCGGCGCGGAGCTGGACGAGCCGGTCTTCCTCCACCATGAGGCGGTTGATGCGGGCCGGCACTTTGCCGATGTGGCGGGTGCCTTTGTGCATGGCCTTGAGCAGGCCTTCCATGCCGTCGCCAAAAACACCATAGCAGACCGAGCAGCCGAGGCGGCCCGTCTTGCGGAACGTGCTTTGGGTCATGCCGCAGGTTGGGCAGGCCTTTTCCTTGGGCTGGGTTTCCACACGGGCTCCCTGCCCAAAGCCGAGCAGCATGTCAGCCAGTTGGAACCCGGTGGGATCGGTCACGCCCTTCTCCTTGGCGCAGGATTCGCACAGATTGATTTTCTGCATGTCACCCTTCACGATTTGAGTGAGGAAGACAGTGGCGGGTTTGGCCTCGCAGACGTCGCATTTCATAAGGGGTAGGGAAAACCGGCTGGGTCTCCTGCATAAGATACGGCAGGGCGGCCCGGGGCGAAAGAAGGATTTTGCCCGTCGCTGCCATGGTAAATTTTTCAAGGGAGGGGCTTGCGTTCCGTGGCGGCTGCTTCATGGCTGGAACCGTCCCTTTCCAGTATCCCGCCGCGCCGCGATGAATCTGCCCAATCAACTGACCGTCTCCCGCCTCGTGCTGACGGTCGTGTTTGTCGCCGTGACCGCCATCCCCTGGCCGTATGCGTTCACCCTGGGCCTCGCCCTGTTCAGCATGGCTTCCATCACCGACTGGCTGGACGGCAAAATCGCCCGGGAGCGGAATCTGGTTACCTCCTTTGGGCAATTGATGGATCCGCTGGCGGACAAGGTGCTGATGGCGGCGGCTTTTGTGACCTTGATGGCGCAAGATCTGGTCCCGGGGCAAAAGCTCATGCCGGGCTGGCTGGTGATTGCGATCCTGGCGCGCGAGTTTCTGGTGACCGGCCTGCGGCTGGTGGCGGGGGCACGGGGCGCCGTGCTGGCTGCGGATAAGCTCGGAAAACAAAAGACCATCTGGCAGATCGTGACTGCCTGTTATTTGCTGGTGTATTTGGCCTCGCGGGAGGAACCACTTGCCTTTGTCCGCCCGCTCTTTGACTGGCCTTCCCTGGGATTCGGGGTCATCCATCCCCTCCTGCTGGGATTGACCCTGGTAACGACGCTCTATTCCGGTCTGGCCTACTTCTGGAAAAACCGTCAGTTGGTGCTGAATGAAATCTAAACGACCCCCGAGCCCGTCCCGGGAAAACCAATCCCCACTTGCAATGCGGCCACGCCCTGCCCGTATCAGAAGAACGGCCCGCACACCGCTTTACGTGAGGCCGGATTTATGCCAAGTTTCTTTTTTTATGAACCCTGAACCATCCTGTGCTCCTTCTTTTTCTGCTGTCCGGCGGGCTCTTTTGCTTGCAGGTGGCGCGGTCCTGCTGGCCTCCTCCTGCACCACGACCCCGGAATACGGCCCGGATGGCGGCGTGTTTGCCCCGCGTTACGGATATGGCAGCCCACAGAAGAATAATCCTGCCGATGGCAACCGCAGCACCGCAGAGAAACGCACCGACAGCCGCAAAACGCCGGATATCAGGAGGGACCCTAATAATACTACAGTGGACGTTACCCCGCCGGCGCCCCAGCCGGATAATTCCACTCCCTCCGGCACGAATCCCTCCTCGGGGGAAACCACCGACACGGCTTCCGACACCACCAGCGACACCCCGGTGGAAAGCACCCCCGCCGAAACCAAACCCGCCGTTCCCCGCGAGGATCTCCCCTACGGCCAGCCCATCGTCGGCAAAAAAGGGTTTGTCTATAGTCCCCATGCCCCGGACAAGGGACAGGTCGATGTCGATGGCATCCCCGCCGGCACCAAAGTAAAGTGCCCTTACACCGGCAAAGTCTTCCGCGTTCCCTGAACCACTCCGCGCGCCCGGTGCCGCTCCAAACCCAATCTTTTTTCCCACGGCGCAGGCCGCCCTCCGGCCTGCGCCGCTTCATTTTCTCCCGGCCACCCCATCGCCTCCACTCCATTCCAAACCCACTTCTGCTTTCCATCCGCTCCATCCCACGCTGCCCAGTGACCCCTGCCTTCTGACCGCCGAACCCTGACCGCCGACCCCTGCCCGCCGACCGCTGCCCGCTGCTGCCCGCTGCTGCCCGCTCCCCCCGCTCCCCCCGCTCCCCCCTCTCCCCCCATGAATTCCCTCCAAGGTTCCACCCTCGCTGTCTTCGGCCCTGGTCTGCTGGGCGGATCGCTGCTGCTGGATGCCCGGGCCATGGGGGCGAGTGCCCTGCGGGTCTGGGCCCGGCGCGACGAAAGCCTTGTCAAGGTCCGTCAGCGCGGGCTGGCCGATTTCGCCTCCACGGATGCCCACGATGTGGCCGCTGGGGCGGACTTGATCGTGCTCTGCGTTCCGGTGGGCGCCATGAAAGCGCTTGCTGAGCAGATCGTCCATGCCCCCCTTGGGCAAAACGCGGTCATTACCGATGTGGGCAGTGTCAAGGTCCCCGTGCTGGCCGGAGCCGGAGCGGTTTGTCGGCACGCCGGCATCGCGTTTGTCGGCAGTCATCCCATGGCGGGAGCAGAAACCGCCGGTCTCGATGCCGCCCGCACCGGGCTCTTCGACAAGGCGGCCTGCATCCTGACCCCTGATGACGGCACGGACCCAGCCGCTCTCGCCCGGGTGGAAAGTTTCTGGCAGGCCCTCGGCTGCCGCACCACCTGCATGGAGGCCGCCCGGCACGACGCCCTCGTCGCCCGCATCAGCCATGTGCCCCACTTGGCCGCCGTGGCCGCCACCCTTGCCTGCTTCAAACCGGATCCCACCATGGCCCAATTCGCAGCCGGAGGCCTGCGCGACACCACCCGGGTCGCTTCCGGCCCCCCTGACATGTGGCGCGAAATCCTCCTCGAAAACCGCGCCGCCATTCTCCCCGCCCTCACCGATCTCCATCAGGCCACCGGCGATCTGCTTGAAATCCTCGCGAAAGGCGACGATGTCCAATTGCTGGCCCGGCTCCAGGAAGCCCGGCAACTGCGGTCCACCCGCTACCCCTGAACTCCTGTCCCGCCGGTATCCGGTCCCCTTTTTCCCTTGCCGCTTCATGTCCGAATTCCACGTTAAAAAAGCCCAACCTATCGCCACCGAACTCACGGTTCCCGGCGATAAAAGCATCTCGCACCGCGCTATCATGTTCGCGGCGCTCTCCAACGGCCCCTGCGAAATCACCGGATTCCTCCCCAGTGGGGACTGTCTCAGCACCGCCGCCGCGTTCCGCGCCATGGGCGTGACTATCGAGTTTTTCAACAGGAACGACTCTGCCTGGACGCCCCGCCGCGACGGCCGTGGCCCGCACCGCGTCGTGGTCCATGGCCGTGGCCTCCAACTCAGTGCGCCCTCCGGTCCGGTCGACTGTGGGAATTCCGGCACCACCATGCGCCTGCTATCAGGGATTTTGGCAGGGCAGGATTTCACCACCGTGATGACCGGGGACGAATCCCTCAGCAAACGCCCCATGAAGCGGGTCACCGAACCCCTGGCGTTGATGGGGGCGGCCTTTGAAGGCACCGGGCCCAAGGAAACGCCGCCCCTAACGGTCCACGGCCACCCCGGTCTCAAGCCGATTACCTACACTTTGCCCATGGCCAGCGCCCAGGTGAAAAGTGCTATCCTCCTGGCAGGACTGTATGCCGATGGCAAAACCACGGTCATTGAGCCGGAGGTCACCCGCAATCACACCGAAACCATGCTGCGGCACTTCCGGGTGAAAACCGTGCGTGAGGGCAAAGCCATCTCCATCTATGGCGGCCAGGTGCCGGAAAGCCGGGACTTCCATGTGCCCGGCGACATCTCCAGCGCCGCCTTTTGGCTGGTGGCAGCGGCCGTGCAGCCCGGCTCCGAACTGCTCATCAAAGGCGTCGGTCTCAATGAAACCCGGACGGGAATTTTAAAGGTCCTCATCCGCATGGGAGCCCAGATCGCGGAAGACGTGCAGACCGGAGCCGATGGCGAACCCTGCGGCACCTTGACCATCCGCGGCGGAGGGCTCAAGGGCACGGTGATCGGGGGCGCGGAAATCCCCAACGTCATCGATGAACTGCCCATTCTCGCCGTGGCCGGGGCGCTGGCCCATGGCACCACTATCATCCGCGATGCCAAGGAACTGCGGGTCAAGGAAACCGACCGCATCTCCGCCGTGGTCGAAAATCTCAAGCATTTCGGGGTCGAAGTGAAGGAACTCTTCGACGGCATGGAAATCACCGGCTCCGGCGGCCAGCCCCTCCGCGGCGGCAAGGTCACCAGCTTCGGGGACCACCGCATCGCCATGGCCTTTGCCATCGCCGGTCTTTTTTCCGAAAACGAATCCGTTATCTCTGACGTGGACTGCGTCAATACCTCCTATCCGGGTTTTGCGGACCACCTGCGCCTCTTCCAATCCAAGGAAGTCAGCGGCACCGGCCTCACTACCGTGATCGACCGCGTCCCCGGTTCCCTACCCTCCTGACTTATGGCGGAACCCTTTGTGATTGCGATTGATGGCCCGGCGGCTTCCGGCAAAAGCAGTGTCTCCAAACTCCTCGCCCGCCGCCTCCACTGCTCCCATGTGAACAGCGGAGCCCTCTACCGCGCGGCCACCTGGGGCATCATCAACGCCGGAGCCGATCCCACAGACCCGGCCTCCACCGCCGCTGCCGCAGCCCGGCTCCAGCTCGATTGGGCTCCCCACGGCTCCACCTTCACCCTCCTCATCAATGGGGAGGATCCCGGCCCCCACCTCCGCGACGCCGCCGTGGCCGCCCATGTCTCCACCGTCTCCAGCGTGTCCGCCGTGCGCGATCTCCTCACCACCGAACTCCGCCGCATGGCCGAAGGCCGCAGCCTCATCATGGAAGGCCGCGATATCGGCAGTGTGGTCTTCCCGGAGACCCCCTACAAATTTTACATCGACGCCAGCGAGTCCGTCCGCCTCAGCCGCCGCCAGGCCCAGGGCGAAAGCGATTCCCCCCTCAGCCGCGACAAACAGGACTCATCCCGCAAAACCGCCCCTCTCATGATCGCCCGCGATGCCGTGGTCATCGACAGCACCCACCTCAGCCTCGAAGAAGTGGTCGCGGAAGTCCTGCAAAACCTCCACGCCCGGGGCCTCCCCCTGCCGGAGTGAATTTGATATCCGGTTGAGTGTCAGTGATCTGGAGTGGGGTAACTTCCGTGGCGGCAGTAAATGAATTTCCGTTTTGCTCTGGCCGCATGCCTGAAATTTTTCCCGAAATCTCCAAAATCCACTTGCACCCCGCCGCTTCCCGCGCACTCTGAGAGCCCGCAGCGCCCGCTGTGGATTCCAAAAAGACCCTTTCGTCTAACGGTTAGGACACGACCCTTTCACGGTTGTAATACGGGTTCGATTCCCGTAGGGGTCGCCACTTTTGAATTATAGAAAGTGGCGGCATTTAAACTTTTTTAGCAGGGGCAACCCCGGCAGCATCTGGTGCAGCTATGGCAGGGCATGATGTGCCGGGTGCAGGTAGACCCAACGTATCCGGGATTCCTTGGTTGGATTTGCTGAGCGAATAGGAAAACTTTGGAGAAAAGATCCTGACAGTTTACTGGACTGTGCGGAAAACACCCATTCCAACCCTGCTGAGACGCTGACCAGTCCCGATGGAAAAACGCAAATGGACAATTATGAACAGCGAAGAACTCAACAACCGACTTATCAATTTCGAATCGGTCGATCCTGGCGGCCCAGTTTCAGAACCAACAATAGCCGATGCTGAACAGCAGCTCGGAATTCGATTCCCGCCTCAATACCGTTCATTCATTTCCACATTTGGTTGCGGAGGAGTTGATTCGGAGGAGTTCATTGGGCTGGGGGGTCCCGATTATTTGCACATCGTCAAACTGACCTTGAGGCTTCGGGATAGAATGAATTCCTTGCCCGTCAGCCTGCTGCCGGTCCGTGGGGACGGTTTCGGAAATTACGATTGTCTCGATACGAGCCAGCCGACATCAGAAGGTGAATATGCAATCGTCCAATGGAACCATGAGGCAGGTAAATCCCAGGAATTGGTACGACTTGCGGACTCTTTTGACCAGTGGTTCGAATCAATTCTCATAATGATCGAGCAGAATGCCTGAATTGGACTGATGAATCCCTGCTTGCCTCGAAGAATGAAATATTCTCCCGGAGTGTGACCCCGGAGTCATATGATTTCCAGGTTCCCCAGGTTTAACAGGAATAGAGTTAGGAAAAACGAATGCAGATGCCATGAAAATTACACCTTTGGCCCGGACTGCGGTGAATGAGCCGTTTGAAGGCGGTAATCTGTGGATGGATGCAAAATAGCGGGAGATTCCCATGAACCAGAAGCCGTGAGTTTGAAGGACCGAAATCGCACCAACCCTGCACGGATAGAGGTTTGACTATGTAGGGGGAATCATCCCAATGGTGAAGTGCGGAGCAGAGGGTTCTCATTCCAGACCGGGCGGCGGAAGAGAGGAAATGGCCAGCGCCAAGGCGCATTTCATGACGGGGCCGGAAAGGGGGATTTTGCCTTGCTCAAACGGGGACGGCCGCGCCCTATCCAGCGCCAAAGGCGCGTTCCATGACAGCCTGGGGTTTCAACCCCAGGTTTGCCAGGTTTCATTTCAGGACGAAGTCAGGGCGTTGTGCCGGACTCACTCACGGGATCGAAATCGACGAGAGGTATACGTGGGATTGACGCATGCGGAATTGTCGCGGCCCGTTGGGCCTTCCAAATCGTGCCGGAACAGATTCCCGGGCCTGCGCTCGTGCCTCGCTGCGACCCGGGCTGGCTTGTGGCCGGCCGTTGGCCTGTCCGGGCCTGTCCGGCCAGACGTGGCCATACGTGACCAGACGTGACCAGACGTAACCAGACGTGACCAGACGTGGCCACACGTGGCCACACGTGGCCAGACGTGGTCACACGTGGTCAGACGTGGCCAGACGTGGTCAGACGTGGTCAGACGTGGTCACACGTGGTCAGACGTGGCCACACGTGGTCATACGTGGTCATACGTGGCCAGACGTGGCCAGACGTGGTCAGACGTGGCCAGACGTGGTCACACGTGGTCACACGTGGTCATACGTGGCCAGACGTGGTCAGACGTGGTCAGACGTGGCCAGACTCTGCCCTTTGCCAACCACCGGCCCCGAAAGGGGCGAAACAAGCCAGCCCGGGTCGTAGCGAGGCACGAGCGAAGGCCCGGGTCCTGGGCAGAAAATCCGTGCAAAGGCCCAACGGGCCGCGACAATCCGCTGCCATGCCCCAGTCCCATGCCCGCGTCATTCTCCACGTGGTATTCAGCACCAAACACCGGACGCCGTTCCTCTATGATGCGGAACTTCGGGCCCGCTTGTGGGCTTACATGGCCGGTGTTGCGCAAAACATCGGATGCGAACCGGTCCTTATCAACGGAGTCGAGGACCATGTTCATATTCTCTGCAACCTCTCGCGGACGGTGACCATCGCCAGACTCGTAGAGGAATTGAAAACGGAGCCATCGAAGTGGGTCAAGAAACAAGGGCCGGCACTGAGGGATTTCTACTGGCAGAGCGGATACAGTTCCTTTTCCGTGAGCCAGGCTAATCTGCCCAGGGCGCGTCAATATGTTGCCGGGCAGGAACAGCGGCATTGTAAGGTTTCATTTCAGGACGAAGTCAGGGCGTTGTGCCGGGCTCACGGGATCGAAATCGACGAGCGGTATACGTGGGATTGACGCATGCGGAATTGTCGCGGCCCGTTGGGCCTTCCAAATCGTGCCGGAACAGATTCCCGGGCCTGCGCTCGTGCCTCGCTGCGACCCGGGCTGGCTTGTGGCCTGTCAGGGCCTGTCCGGGCCTGTCCGGGGCTGTCCGGAACTGTCCGGAACTGTCCGGAACTGTCCGGTGCTGTCCGGTGCTGTCCGGGGCTGTCCGGGGCTGTCGGGGCTGTCGGAGCTGTCGGGGCTGTCGGGGCTGTCGGGGCTGTCGGGGCTGTCCGGTGCTGTCCGGACCTGTCCGGACCTGTCCGGGCCTGACGTCCCTTCTTTGGCAGCATCGGCAGGTTGATTGTAATGATTGCACAGGTCCCGGTAGGGTGCATACTGCGCGCCTCTGCTCCGGTTTCCATCGGGGCCGGGGGCCGGACCCGGCGTGTCGCGGGGCCTCCGGTGCAGGTCCTGTTTCCCCTAAATTTCCCCTAAAATTTCCCCCTTACCGCATTGCATGGCTACTACTGAAATTGCTGCCGCCCCCCAGGAACTTGATGCCGGAATGATGGTCCGCCGGGCCTTGTTTCTCCTGATGCTGATTGGCCTGACCCTGTATTACCTCGGCTTGGACTTCCGGGGATTGTCCACCGCCAAAGGCATGGAACAGGCGGTGGTAGCCCGGGAAATCGCCAAAGGAAACGGGTTCTTCACTACCGTGCAGAAGCCATTGGCGTGGACTCAGACCCAGAAGCGGGAAAAGGATAAAATCGGACCCGCCGCGCAGTTGGATCTCCGGGCCACGCCCGACACCTATCATGCCCCGCTCAATCCGCTGGTAAACAGCCTTTTGTTGGGGATGGCCAAAGGGTCATGGGAACTGGGGGAAAAGCAGGCCATCTACACGCCGGACATGCTGATTGCCGGGGCCTCCATGGTGTTGCTGCTGGCCTCCATCGGCATCGCCTATCTGCTGGTCTCCCGGATTTTTGATGCCCGGATTGGCGGGGTGACCGCCCTGCTCATGCTATTATGTGAGTTGTTATGGAAGTTTTCCCAGAGCGGGCTGCCCCAAATGCTGATGTTGTTCCTTTTCAGTTTCGGGACCTACTTTCTCTACAAGGCGGTGGAGAATGAGGCCCAGGGACGGGGGACGGTGCTGTGGCTCTCCCTGACCAGCGGGTTCTTTGGATTGCTGGCGCTTTCGCACTGGCTGACGCTGTGGATCTTTATCGGACTGCTGGCCTTTGTGTCAGTCTATTTTACCCGCCGCCTCGTGCTGATGGGCATTTTGCTGGGCATTGTCGGACTGATCACCGGCATCTGGGGGTATCTCAATTATCAATCCACCGGCAATCCTCTTGGAGCCGGCCTGTATGCCTTTTATGCCGGCCTGGGCGGCACCAGTTCGGAAGACGCCCTTTTCCGGGATTTGGAGCAAACCGTGGGTGGCTTGAATTTCCAGGGGTTCCTGCGCAAAATTGTGGGGAACTCGATCGCTCAGGTTACCGATCTTTATGCCTACCTTGGCGGGGTGGTGGCGGCCCCGTTGTTCTTCCTCAGTCTGATGCATCCCTTCCGGCGCAAGGAAATTGCCGATTTCCGGTGGGCGATTCTGTTCATGTGGTTCTTTGCGGTCGTCGGGATGACCCTCTACGGCATCAAGCCGATGAATGAAGTCCGCACCCATGAAAACAACCTGCATATTCTGTTCGTTCCGCTGATGACCGGCTATGGGCTGGCCTTTCTGTCCGTGCTTTGGAACCGCCTCAGCATCCCGCTGCAGGTCCCTGTCATCCGCAATGGACACTTTATCCTCGCGGTCCTCATCAGCTCGCTGCCATTTCTCCTCAACCTGCCGCCACGTCTCGTGGACCTGAACCGGGTGGACAAGGAATTCCGCGTGCAGTATCCCGTGTATATTCCGCGCCTGATCAAGGACTATGCCAGCCTCGTCCCGGAAAACGAGATCATTGTGTCCGACATCCCATGGGCCGTTTCATGGTATGGGAACCGCAGCAGCTTCTGGCTGCCCAAGGACCGCAGCCAGTTGGACCGCCTGATGCGCCTCGGCAAGGACAAGGGCACCCCGCTTTCTGCCATGCTGCTCAGTCCCACCGTGCTTTGGGGCCGGATGAACGAGACCAGCCAGGAACGCTCCGAGTTCTTCGAATGGCGGCATTACATCATGTTCTATCCCGCCATCGGCCTCGCCAAAAACGATTCCGAGTTTGCCGCCCTTTCCCAGATCCTGACAACGGACATGCAGATGAAATTCCCTTATGACGTCGGGTCACCCTTCGGCCGGCCCTATCTGTTTATGTCGGAATCAAGGATCCAGCCCCGGGCGGCGGAACCGGCCAACTGATCCTTTTTCATGCCGGCCCGTCATCTCGAAAA
The DNA here is from genome assembly GCA_038210825.1 of Verrucomicrobiales bacterium. Classification (GTDB taxonomy): domain Bacteria; phylum Verrucomicrobiota; class Verrucomicrobiia; order Verrucomicrobiales; family V1-33; genus CAIZWU01. Next base: position 41,469 of record JBBQWG010000045.1, on the reverse strand, counting down.
AGTCCAGGCCCATGCCCGCAAGGCCCTCGCGGCAGAGCCGGACCAGGTGCAGGCCGACCTGATCAAGCGCTACCGCAGCTTCCTCAAAAAGGAGGAGCACCGCATCCGCCTGCAGCACAAATCGGGGGCCAGCGGCACCGATGTCTGCCACCAGCGCAGCACCCTGCTGGATGTGGTGCTGCACAACCTCTTTGCCGGAGCTTTGGAAAAAAGCGCGGCGGAAGTGCGGGTTGCCCTCGTGGCCACGGGAGGCTACGGACGCGGCCTGCTCAACCCCGGCAGCGATGTGGATTTGCTGTTCCTGCATCCCGAGCGGGGCGGCCGTGCCTTGTCAGGACGCACCAGGGATGTGATCGAAAAAGTCCTCTACATGCTATGGGATGTGGGGTTCAAAATCGGGCATGCGGTGCGCACTCTCAAGGAAACCTACACCCAGGCCAATGCCGACCACCAGACCAAGACCGCCCTGCTGGACTGCCGCTTCATCACCGGTGACCGGGCCCTGTATGACGAGTTTGCCGACGGCTTTCCCCGGCGCTGCCTGAAGGGCAGGGAAAAGGATTTTCTGGCGTTCCGGGCCAAGGACCTGAATGAGCGGCACGCCAAGCAGAGCAATACGGTTTATCTGCAGGAACCCCATCTCAAGAATGGCTGCGGGGGCCTGCGCGACTATCATAATATTCTGTGGTGCTGCCAGGTGAAACTGGGCCTGAAGGACATGGCCGATCTGATCCGCACGCGGGTCTTTTCACGCATTGCCGGACAGGAAATCGTGAAGGCCCATGACTTCCTGCTGCGGGTCCGCAATGACCTCCATTATTCGGAAAAGCGTCCCACCGACCTGCTCACCCTGCGGGCCCAGGGAGTGGTGGCCACCAATCTCGGCTATCCGGGCCGCCGCATCGTGCAGCGCTGTGAAACCTTCATGCGGGACTACTACCAGCACGCCCGCAACCTCTATCAGCACAATCTCTCGCTGATGGAGCGGTTCGAGCTGGAAAAGGTGGAGGAAAAGGACGGGATCTTCAGTTTCCTCGCGCTGCGCAAGGGGCCCAAACGGGAAAGCTTCGATGGGTTCTACAGCCGCGACGGATTTATTTTTCCCGAGGACGATAACATCTTCCGCGAGGACAGCTCCCGGATGATGCGGCTCTTCCAGCATTGCCAGCTGCGCCGCCTCAAGCTGAGCCCGCCCATCCGGCAGATTTTCAAGGAACACTATGGGCTGATCAACCGCACCTTCCGCTACCGCAAAGCCAACCGTGAAACCTTCGAAGCCATTCTCAGCCGCAAGGGGGAAGTTGGACCCACCCTGCGGCAGATGCACCGGGTGGGTTTCCTCGGCCGCTACCTTCCTGAATTCGGCGAACTTACCGACCTCGTGCAGCACGAGTTCTTTCATCGTTATACCGCCGACGAGCATACCCTGAAGTGCCTCGACCGGCTGGATGAACTAACGGACAACAAGGACCCCAGGCTGGGTTTCCACCAGAAGCTGTTCCATGACCTTGATGATCCCTTTGTGCTTTATGCGGCCCTGATTATGCATGATACCGGCCGGGCTGAAGGAGTGCGCAAGCATGCCTATGCCAGCACGGAACTGGCGGATGCCGTCTGCCGCCGCCTCCAGGTGCCGGATACCCGGCGCAACAAGCTGCTCTTTCTCGTCGACAATCATCTGCTCTTCTGGCACACCGCCACCACCCGGAACCTCGACGATCCGGAAGTGATCGCCGGCTTCGCGAAAATTGTGCGCCGCCGGGAATGGCTGGACGCGCTGTTTCTGCACACCTACGCCGACTCCCGTGCCACTAACGAGGCGGGATGGACCGACTGGAAGGAGTCCCTTGTGCGTCAGCTTTACCAGGCCACTGCCGCTTATTTTGCCGATCAGGAGGGCTTCCGCAGTCCGCTGCCCCTGGCCGATCAGCGCAGCGCCACGCTCGCCCTGCTGGATGATTCCTACGGGCCGGAACTGGATGCGCATTTCGCCGCCATGCCGGAGCGTTATCTGGCACACCGGACGCCTACCAGCATTGCGCGGCACCTCAAGGCCTTCCGGGCATTTTACCGGCAGCAGCGCAAGGAAGACCGGGGCAGTGTCCTGACGCCGGTCCTGAAGTGGACCGCCCGTCCGGAACAGGGGTCCAGCGAACTGATTCTCTGCACATGGGACCGCCAGATGCTGCTTTCGAAAATTGCCGGCTCCCTCGCTGCCAATTCCCTGAACATCCTGCGGGCCGATCTGTTCCTGCGCAGCGACAATCTGGTGCTGGATGTCTTCCGCGTCTGCACCACCGACTTTGAGCCGGTCACGGATGAAAAGCAGATCAAGGGCGTTGGCGACCTCATGGCCAGAACCTGTGCCGGTGAGTCCATCGATTTTGCCGCTGTCATTGCCAAACGCATCAGGGTGGAACCGGAACCACTCCCCGGATGGCGCAGTGAGTTTCCCATGCGGGTTTTCATGGCCAATGACCAGCACCGTGACTACACCGTGGTTGAAATCCAGGCGGTAGACCGCATCGGGCTCCTCTTCCAGATCTTTGACACCATCGGCAAGCATGGCATCGAAATCACCCATGCCCGGATCAATACCGAAAAAGGGGCTGCCATTGATTCTTTTTGCCTAACGGGTGCTGATGGGAAAAAAATCACCGATCCCGTCCTGCTGCACCGCCTCAAAACAGACCTTGAACAGGCCTGCCTGATCCCGGCCTGACAGAACGGCCGGTGGGCCGGTGGCCGCTCAGGGGCGGGTGGCCCGCAGGCGGAGAAAGCGCCGGGCCGGGTCGAGCGGATCAGGATCGCGGGCGGTGATGATAGAGAAATCGCCCTGGGGTTGTTGGCCGGCAATCCACGGGTGGGTGAATCCCTCCGTAGCGGACCAGCGGGTGGTCCACGGCCCCTCCGTGGCTGGCGCGGACTGCAACTGGACGGTGGTGCCGCCGAGCTGGCTGCGCAGGGAGAAGGTCAGGGTGAGGTGATTGCCTGCCACCAAAGGAGCCAGCGGAACCGCCGATCCTGCAAGCGGCGGGGAAACCAGCACAAACTCAAGCAGATTGATCAGACCATCCTTGTCAGGATCTGCTTCGGGAAGGGCATCGGCAGGAAGGGCAAAGGATTGGGTGGCGGCCCAGGCCCCGTAGGCATCCTGGACGGTAACGTTAAAGGTGGAGACCGCACTCTGGTTGTCGAGATCCGTGGCCGTGAGGGTAATCAGGGAGGTGCCGGGGATATGTGGTGTGAGGGTGAGGTCCGTGCCATTGAGGCTGGCGGAGACCACACCGGGGGACGAGGAGAGCGCCGTCAGAGTGAGGGGAGCCAGCACGGTGGCCTGACTGATGCGGACCAGGGTGGTGGGATCGTAGGCAGGAGGCGGCACGCCGCGGACCGGCGTATCGGTCAGGGCCCCATTGACCGCGCTGTAGTTGCGGGTGGGCAGGGCGGCAATGGCATCGGCGACTGCCATCCCGTTGCCCGCGATGCGCGCGAAAACTGTGAAGCCTTCATTCTGATTGTCGAGATTCAGCGCATTGTCGGCGAGGTTGATGAAAAACTGGTTGGTGGCACTGTCAGGATTGCCGCCGACTTTGGCCATGGCCACCGTGCCACGCAGATTGGTGATGCCGGGCTCGTTGATGACAGGTGGCTGCGTGGGCACGGCCGAGGCGGTGGCATCCGCCCGGAAGGCCCCGGCCTGAATGATAAAGCCCGGCACATTGCGGTGGAAGATGGTGTTGAGAAAGTCCCCGCGGTTCAGATATCCCAGAAAGTTGGCCACCGTCTGCGGGGCGCTGCCCGGAAAAAAGGCGAAGTCAAGGGTGCCAAGGTCAGTGGTAAGGCGCGCGGCGGAAGCGACATCAGGATCCGTGAACACCCCCGCCAATGAAATGGGCGCGGAGGGGCTGAAAGTAGTCAGGGTGAGCGCCGGCAGGTCCGGACCGGCGACCGGAACCGCCCGCCCGGGCGGATCCACAAAAACGTGGAGAGTCAGCGGGGCGGTGGCGGTGAGGTTCCCGGTGTGGGTGATGGTCACCTGGCCGGTGGTTTTTCCAGCGGCCGTCGGCGTTCCCGTGATGGCTCCCGTGGCCGCGTTGAGCACCAGTCCCTGCGGCAGGGCGGAAATGGCATACCCCGTGACCTGCGCGGGATTGGTGGAAGTGAGGCTGAAGCTGAAAGGTTCCTGAAGATAAGCCGCCCGGAAATTGCTGCTGGTCACCCCAGGCGGAGTGGTGACGCTGGCGATGTTGGAGAATGGCGACTGGGCATCGTTGGCGTCGTAGGCCACCACCACAAATTCATAACTCGTATTGCCGCTGCGGTTGATGATATTGACACTGGTGGTTCCTGCGGCGACGTCGGCAATGCCACTGAACATCGTAGCCGGAGCAATGCGCTGCCCGATGATAAATCCGGCCTCATTGGAGGAATTGTCATTCCAGCTGAGAGCTACCGTATGATGACTCAAGGCGGTGGCCGTGAGGCCGCTGGGGGCGGTGGGGGCTGCACCCGCTGGAACGCAGCAAATACCAAAAATCAGGAGACAGGCAAAAAATCGCATGGGCAGGGTAGGGGAGTTGGCGGGCTTCTTAGCAGATGCTTCCGGCCGGGAAAAGCGGATTCGCTGCCCCGGCGACATCCCGGAATCCTAAGGGAAGTCGGCTCAAACCAGACAGGACCGGGCGGCCTCCCCCCCCGCCGGAAGCTTTCCATCGGGGGTGTCTGAGCGATTGACGGCCGGCTGATTGCTGCAAGATATTTGCGGCAACATGAAAACCCGGTTTTTTGTCACGGCCTTCGGGCTGCTCAGTTTTTGGCTCGGCCTGCACCCGGCACCGGCCGCACTCAAGGTGGCGACCCTGCACCCTTTGCTGACGGATTTGGCCCAGCAGGTCGGGGGCAGTCTGGTGAAAGTGAATGGGGTGGTGAAGCCCGGGACCGATGTCCATCATTTTTCTCCCTCCACCCGGGACATGAAGGAGGTCGCGGGGGCCGATCTTGTGCTGGCTTCCGGCAAAGGGCTGGAAAACTATTTGGGCAAGCTGCGGGACAACCTAACGTCGGGGCAGGTGATTTTGGAAGTGGGGAATGCGATTCCCTCCATGGAAATGAGTGAAGCGGCCCAGTTGATGGAGGCCGCCGCCCATGGTCATCCCGGCCACACCCATGGCGGCGTGGACCCGCATTGGTGGAACAGTGTGGAAAATATGCTCCGGGCCACCCGCACCGTCTCGGCCGCCTTTGCCAAAGCGGATCCCCCGAATGCCGCAGCCTATGAAAAGAACGCCGCCGCCTATCTGAAAACCCTGACTGACCTCCGCAAGTGGGCGCGCCAGGAAATCAGCCGGATCCCGGCCCGCGACCGGAAGCTGGCCACGGCCCACCTTTCCATGGGATACTTTGCCCGGGATTTCGGGTTCCGCCTGATCCCGGTGCAGGGGCTCAATCCGGCAGTGCCGGCGACCTCCAAGGACCTCGCCCTTGCCATCGACACGATCCGCCGGAGCAAGGTGCGCGCGGTATTTCCCGAACGGGGGGTAAACCCCAAACATCTGGCGCGGATTGCCCAGGAAACCGGCGTCACTTTTGGCGGGGAGCTGATTGCCGACGGCAATGGGACGGGCCCGCTGGCCACCTTTACCGGAGCCTTCCGTCATAACATTGACACCATCACAAAAGCGTTGGCTCCGGCACCCTGACTTTCTTCCATGCGCGGTTTTCCCCTGCTCAATCTCCTCGCGGTGGCAGCGGTGCTGCTGCTGATGCTGTGGCCGCTGCTGCGGGTGGACCGTCCGGTGGTGGCTCCGGATCCCGTTGCGGCCACGGCCACTGCCATGGCCACGGCCACGGACCCGGGCAGCATTCCCGTGATGCTGGGCCTGCGCTTCGTGACGGAACCCCTGTCCGTGCAAGTCCGGCTCGAAGAGGAAGTCCTGACACTGCAGGGCAGCGGTCGGGAACGTCAGGCGGTAACGCGTCTGGTTCCGGCAGACCGGTCGTTGGAATTGGCGGTGGAGGTGGTTTGGCCCCCGGGCACCGGCACCAGTATGATGGAAGTCCGCGCGGCCCCCGACGGCATGGCCGAACAACAGCAGAATCTGTGGGCAGAGGACGGTTCCCTCAGCGATATCATCCGGTTTGCCTGGAGGGCCCAGCCATGAATGCCGATCCAGCCAGTCAAGCCGCCCACTGCACCCATTGTGCCCATCACCATGAATTGCAGGTCAATGGACTAACCGTTTCTTATCCCAAAGTGCGGGCCCTCGAGGACATCAGCTTTTCTACTTCCTGCGGCAATACGGTGGCCCTGATCGGTCCCAATGGGGCCGGCAAGAGCACCCTCCTCAAAGCCATTGCCGGTCTGGTGCCGCGCAGTGCCGGTTCCATCCGCTGGCGGGGCAGCCGGGTTTCGCAGTGGCACCGCGAATTTGCCTATCTTCCCCAGCGGGAGGAGGTGGACTGGAGTTTTCCCGTGACGGTGCGCGGCCTGATTGAAATGGGACGATACAGCCAGCTGGGCTGGTGGCGGCGCTGGCGGCCGTTGGATAGTGAAAAGGTGGAGCAGGCACTCGTCTCCATGCATCTGGAAGGGCTGGAGGACCGGCAGATCAGTGAATTGTCAGGAGGGCAGCAGCAGCGCACGTTTATTGCCCGGGCCCTGGCGCAGGAAGCCCACGTGCTGATGCTGGATGAGCCGTTCAACGGACTCGACCGCCCGGCGAGGGAGAACCTGGCGGGCCTGCTGAGGAAGCAGGCCGCTGAAGGCCGGCTCGTGATTGCCAGCCACCATGATCTCAACACGGTGGAGGAGTTGTTTGATGAAGTGCTGATTCTGAACCGGCGGGCTCTGGCCTTTGGCCCGGTCCCCGAGGTATTCAACCGCAGCAATCTGGATTTGGCTTATGGATGACATTATTTCCTATCCTTTTTTCCAGCGGGCCCTGCTGGGAGCGCTGATCATTGGCTTCACCAATGGCTGCTTCAGTGCCTACGTGGTGCTGCGGCGGAGTGCGCTCGTCGCCGGCTCGCTTTCCCACGCCCTCCTGCCAGGAATTGCCGGAGGCATTCTGGTAGCCGGGGCCCTTACCGCATGGAGTGCCTTTTTGGGTGCATTGATTGCCGCCTTGCTGGTGGTGCTGGGCTCCCTCGCGGTGGCCCGGTCGTCCCGCCTGGACCAGGGAACCTCCCTTGCGGTGATTTTTACGATCGCCTTCGCGGCAGGTCTGATCATGCTGAAGTATGTGCCGGTGCAGGTGAAACTGGAGGATTATTTGTTCGGGGATATTCTCAACATCTCAACCACGGACCTGTGGGTGGCCTTCGGCATCGGGGTCGTCACCCTGACATTGACCACAGCATTGCAGCGTCCCATTCTGCTGACCCTCTTTGAACCCTCGGTGGCCGCCGCGCAGGGGGTGCCGGTGCGGGCCTTGAATTACCTGATTATGACCCTGCTGGTGCTGGTGATGATTTCCTCCCTGCAGGCGGTGGGCTGTATCCTTGCTCTCGGACTGGTGGTGGCGCCGGGAGCAACCGTTTTTCTCCTGACGAATTCCACCCGGGCAATGTTCTGGGGAGGCGGGGTGCTGGGAGCGGCGGGGGCTGCGGGCGGGATGTGGATTGCCCATTGGGGAGACTTCCTGCCAGGCGCAGTCATCACGGTGCTGCTGGGAGCCGCCTTTCTCCTCGCTTTTTTCTTCGGCCCCCGCAGCGGGTTTTTCCGCCGTGCTGCCTGAACGCCGGTCGCTTCCGGTGAGGAATGCCCATATCCGGTGAAGGATCCCGGCAAAATGCGGCTGCACCCCCGCTGCAGTTGCATTTTGCCCAGGACGGTTGGGCCGATCCACGGCCGATACCCTGTAAACCGCCGGGCACCCTTCCTGCAGGATAGGGCGGTCCCTCAAACCCACTTCCCCTCACCATGGTGCTTTCTCATGTTTCTTTCCGTGGAGCGTTGTCTGCCCTTGGCCTGCTCGCGGTTCTGCCCGCTGCCGGCCAAAGTCCCGGCGTCCAGAAGCCGGTTCCGGCTGCCGCCGGCCCCGTGCCCTCCGGCGAAACCCATCAGACAACAGAAAAACCTGACGGCTCCCTGACCACCAATCACGGAATCCCCATTTCGGATAACCAAAACAGCCTGAAGGCTGGGATCAGAGGACCGGTGCTTCTGGAGGATTTCGTTTTGCGTGAGAAGTTGACCCATTTTGACCACGAGCGGATCCCGGAGCGGATTGTCCACGCAAGGGGCACGGGAGCCCATGGGTATTTCCAGGTGTATAAATCCCAGGCTGACATCACCAAGGCGGCTTTCCTGCAAAATCCGGAGGAAAAGACGGAAGTTTTCGTCAGGTTTTCCACCGTGGTCGGCAAGGCCGGGTCCGGGGATACCCCCCGGGATGTCAGAGGTTTCGCCGTGAAGTTTTACACCACGGAAGGCAACTACGATTTGGTAGGCAATAACATCCCGGTATTTTTTATTCAGGACGCCATGAAATTTCCGGATTTGGTGCACGCCGTCAAAATGGAGCCGGACCGGGGTTTCCCCCAGGCTGCCTCCGCTCATGATACCTTTTGGGATTTTGCGTCCCTCAGCCCGGAAACCAACCACATGCTCATGTGGGTCATGTCCGACCGGGCTCTCCCCCGTTCCTACCGGATGATGGAAGGATTCGGAGTCCATACCTTCCGTTTGGTGGATAGCAAAGGCGTGTCCCGTTTTGTCAAATTCCACTGGCGTCCGAGGCTGGGCACCCAGTCCCTGCTGTGGGACGAAGCCGTCAAGCTTTACGGAGCTGATCCGGATTTCCACCGCAGGGATCTGTGGGAAGCCATCGGAAGGGGGGACTTCCCGGAATGGGAACTGGGATTGCAGGTGTTTGATCAGGAAACCGCTGACAAATTGGATTTTGACATTCTGGATGCGACAAAATTGATCCCGGAGGAAATAGTTCCCCTGCGGATGGTTGGCAAACTGGTGCTGAACCGGAACGTCGACAACTTCTTCGCCGAAACCGAACAGGTCGCCTTTTTACCCTCGAACATCGTGCCGGGGATTGAGTTCAGCAATGACCCCCTGCTCCAAGGCCGTCTGTTTTCCTATCAGGATACCCAATTGTCAAGGCTTGGCGGCCCCAACTTCCACCAGATTCCCGTGAATTCTCCCAAGGGATGTCCCATGGGATTCGGGAAAAATTTCCAGCGGGACGGGATGCATCAGATGCAGATTCCGAAAGGCCGGGTTTCCTATGAACCCAATTCCCTTGACCCGGGCCTGCCACGGGAAAACCCCACCCGGGGCTTCAGCAGTGTGCCAGAGGTGATGGACGGAGCCAAGGAAAGGAAGCGCTCCGAAACCTTTGCGGACCATTATTCCCAGGCGCGCCAGTTTTATGCTTCCCTGACGGAAACCGAGCAGAATCATATCATCAGTGCGTTTGCCTTTGAACTGACCAAAGTGGAAACCCCTGCCATCCGCCTCCGGATGTTGGCGCACCTGGCAAATATCAATCAAGCGCTTCATGAAGGAGTGGCTGAAGCGCTGGGAATGAACGGCAAGGAGCAACCCATCCAACCCAGGATAGCGCCACGCGAACTTCCCCCTTCTCCTTCCCTGAGCATTCTGGCAAAAGCTCCGAAAACCCTGGAAGGACGGAAAGTGGGAATCCTGATCACAGATGGGTTCAGCGGTGCGGTGCTCAAGATGCTGAAGGCAAAAGCCAAAGCCGAAAAAGCAGCCGTCATGGTCATCGCGCCTAAAGTGGGAGGGGCCACGGACGATACAGGGGTGATGACCCCTGCGGACCAAAGCCTCACCACCGCCCCCTCCCTGATTTTTGATACGGTCACGATCCTGGCCTCGTCAAACGGAGCGGAGGATCTGGCCACCCAGGCCTCCGCCATTGATTGGGTTCGGGATGCTTTTGGACACCTTAAAGTGATAGGCCGCTCTCCCCACGCGCAGATCCTTTTCGATAAGGCTGGCGTGGCACCGGATGCGGGCGTGATCGAGCTGAATGAGGGCAACGGAATCGATGCTTATTTCGAAGCGGCAAAAGGCGGCCGGGTGTGGAGTCGTGAGCCCACCCTCCGGCGGCCCGGCTAATCCAGACTTTGGCCGGTACCGTTATGATGGTCCCCTCTTCCACGACGCGTGCTCCCATGACCATGGCCGAGCGCAGCGCGCTCAAGGAAGCCAGAAGAGCCAAACAAAGGGAAGCCAATGCGGGGCGGGCCGCGAAAATGCATGCGGCGCGCCTCAAACTTCCGCCGCTCGGACCATCCAGTCCGGAGCCTCCCGCAGTGAATGTGGGTTGTTCGGGCTGGTTTTACTGGCACTGGCGCGGCATCCTCTATCCGGACGGGATGCCGACCAAGGAGTGGTTTCACACTTATCGGGAGAAATTCGGAACCGTGGAACTGAATGCGCCGTTTTACTCATGGCCGACACTCCATACCCTCCAGACCTGGATGAATCAAACCGGGGCTGCCCCATTCGTTTACACCGTTAAAGTCAGCGAATTGATCACCCACGTGAAGCGATTCAAAGGAACCAAGACTCTGGTGCGCGATTTCGGCTATATTGCCGACATCCTGGGAGAGAGAATGGGGTGCTTTTTGTTTCAGCTCCCACCCAGTTTTGACTATTCGCCCGCCCGGCTTAAATCGCTTTTGGAGCAATTGGAACCCACCCGCCGCAACGTCGTGGAATTCCGGCATCAATCGTGGTGGATAAAAAGGGTTTATGATGCTTTCGAGGAATCAGGCACCATTTTTTGTTCCACCAGCGCTCCGCGCCTCCCTGATGTCCTGATCAAAACTGCTGATGATGTTTACATCCGGTTCCACGGTAAAGGCCAGTGGTATCGTCATAATTATACTGACGCGGAACTTCAACTCTGGAAAGAGCGGGCAGTGGAGTGCGGAGCAAAAAGAATCTGGGCCTATTTCAATAACGACCGGGAGGGTTTTGCGATCCAAAATGCCTTGGTTTTCCGGGCTATGCTGGAAGAGGCCGGAGTTGATCCGGCGCATGGCAAAAAGCCCGTTTTGCCCCGGAAAACTGCGATTTGCCACTAGCCGCCGCCTGTTTTGGCGGTGCCCCGCGGGCTTCTTCGGGGGAATTCCCCCCTGGCACGCCTCATGCAAATTACCATCTCCTCCGAGGACTCATGGAAACCGGTTAACGGCGCTGCTGCCAGCCAGCCCCTGTGATCCGCTATTCAGGAGATGCCGGAGCCCATCCTGAATTCATTCCGGCCATATCCCTCATAATTAATCCCTAACTACCATGTATCACCATATCAAAAAATTGATGTATACCGTCCGGATCGGAACTCCCGATCCCCGTTTTGGCAACATGCTTCTGGAACAATTTGGCGGTGCCAATGGAGAACTGGCAGCGGCCATGCAGTATTCTATTCAGGGTCTTAATTGTGAGGACCCCGGACTGAAGGATCTTTTGATGGATATCGGCACCGAGGAACTCAGCCATCTGGAGGTCGTCGGCACGCTGGCCCGCATGCATTTGAAGCCGATGAAAACCAGCCGGGAAGCTGCCGAGGCTGATCCCCTGGTGGCCATCGCCGGAGGCGGAGGGGTTACCCTGTGCAACTCCATGGGGAATCCCTGGACCTCGGATTATCTCAAGGTGACGGGCGAGGTGGACGTGGATTTGCGCAGCAACATTGCGGCAGAGGCCCGGGCCAAAATTGTCTACGAGCGACTAATCGATTTTTGTGATGATCCTGGTTCAAAAGACGCCCTGCAATTTCTCATGACACGGGAGATCACGCACATGAAGGCGTTCATGGCAGCATTGGAGAGTATGGGCAAGAATCCCCTCGAGATTGGATTGATCCCCCCGACGCCCAAAGTGGTCGATTTGTTCTTTAACGACTCGTCGGGGTCGAACGACGAAGGAGATGCGGATTTCCGGGGGCCGTGGAACGAGGATTCCAGTTTCGTCTATGTTGATGGACCGGTGCAGCCCATTGCAGAAGGAACTGCGGAAGAAGTCGTCAAGGAAATTGAAAAGGCCGTCAAATCCGGGTCCAGGCCGGGTGGCCCTGCCAAACGGGCAAAACGCTAGTTTCCCTCCACTCTCCGCAGCGTCCTTACCGGCCCTGCGCCTTCCATATCTGCCCAGTTCCCCCCCTTCGATTATGTCTCTCAGATCCTTTATCAATTCCCCCGCTGGTCCAACCCTCAAACCAGCATCCACCACGCCGGATCCGGTTCCCCGTTACGCCATCCGTACGGCTAAGCGTGAATCGCTGCCCGATTACCTCGTTTTCTCCCATTTGAGGTGGGACTTTGTGTTTCAGCGGCCCCAGCATCTGTTAACCCGATGCGCCCAGTTGAACCGGGTGTTTTTCATGGAAGAACCAGTATTTGATGCCCACGGCACCGCTCCCTGGCTGGAACTCAGGCAGAAAAGTGGAAATTTGCGGATTGCGGTTCCGCATCTGCCGGAAGGAACAGCCGGCGCCGATATCAATGGAATCTTGCGGGAACTCACGGACCGGCTCGTTGCTGAGGCTGGCATCAAGAATTTTGTGTGCTGGTATTATACGCCGATGGCGATGCCCTTTACGCGGCACTTGAAGCCGTCTGCGGTGGTCTACGATTGCATGGATGAACTCTCTCTCTTTCAGGGGGCCCCGCCCTCCCTGCTGGATTGGGAGAAGCAACTGTTCGAAGAGGCGGATGTGGTCTTCACCGGAGGAAAAACCCTCTACGAACATAAAAAGGCCTGCCACTCGAATATCCACGCTTTTCCCAGCAGCATCGATGCCCGCCACTTTGGGAAAGCACGCGACTTAGATTTGGTTGAAGCGGCAGACCAAAAAGGAATCATGGGGCCCAAAATCGGATATTTTGGGGTGATTGATGAGCGCATGAATCTGGAGCTGTTGGCGGGGATTGCCGCGGCGCATCCCGAATGGAACCTGATTTTGGTAGGACCGGTAATCAAGGTGGATCCCGGAACCCTGCCACGCGCCTCGAACATCCATTATCTGGGATCAAAGTCCTATGATGAGCTTCCTTCCTACATCAGAGGGTGGGACGTCGCCGTGATGCCGTTCGCCCTGAATGATTCGACACGGTTTATCAGTCCCACCAAAACGCCGGAGTATCTCGCTGCCGGGGTGCCGGTGGTGTCCACTTCCATCCGGGATGTGGTCACACCCTATGGAGACAAAGGTCTCGCCCTGGTCGCCGACGATGTAGCCGGCTTTAGCCGGGCCATCGGGACTCACCTTGAGATGAACCCGCAACGCGCCGGGCTTTGGCTGGAACAAGTGGACGAATTCCTCGCTGACCTTTCATGGGACCGCACCTGGAAGCAAATGCGGGATATCATTGCTTTGGCAGTCGACGCCCGGCCGCCGGCAACCGTTCCCGCCTTGCGTTCTGCGCGGCCCGCTGCCTCCCAGTCCCAACCCTCCCTGAGCCGCGCCGTGGTGTCATGAACGCTCCCTCCGCAATGGAACTCTGGGGCGGAGTGGAATGCACCGTAAACCGTGTGGGTGAGGTCTGGTTTGATCAGATGGCGCAGAACGGCCACTACGGCCGGATTGACGATTTGGACACGTTTGCCGGACTGGGCCTGAAAACAATCCGGCAGCCGTTTCTGTGGGAACAGATTTGCCCCGGGCAGGCAGCCGGGGCCGACTGGCAGTGGGCGGAAGACCGGTTGAACCGCCTTGGCGTCCTTGGCATCCGCCCCATTGCGGGATTACTGCATCATGGAAGTGGTCCTCCCGGGACCCACTTGAATGATCCCCGTTTTCCATGGCTGTTTTCGGAATACGCCGGAAACTTTGCGAAGCGTTTTCCCGGCGTCGGGGACTACACTCCGGTCAATGAGCCCCTGACAACCGCAAGGTTCAGCGGGCTCTACGGGGTATGGTATCCCCATGGGCGTTGCGACCGTGAATTCCTCAATATCTTATTCAATCAATGCAAGGGAACCGTCCTTGCGATGGCCCAAATCCGCCGCTCCAATCCGGAGGCGCGTCTGGTGCAGACGGAGGATATCGGATGTATTACCAGCACCCCTCCCCTTGCGGGGCAGGCGGACTTTGAAAATGAAAGGCGCTGGCTGAGTCTGGACCTGTTGTGCGGGCGCGTGACCGAAGAGCATGCCTTATGGAGCTACCTGCGCTCTGCCGGGTTTACCGCCCGTGAAATTTTGTGGTTTGCGAACCATCCCTGCCCTCCTGGCATCATCGGGGTAAATCATTATGTCTCGAGCAACCGCCACCTTGATCACCGGTGGGAAAACTTTCCAGCCCACTGCCGGGGAGGCAACGCGACGATGTCCTATGCCGACACGGAAGCGGTGCGGGTGAGGGATTCCACCAATGCCCCTCTGAGCACCATTCTTTTGGAAACGTGGCAGCGCTATCATATTCCTTTGGCCGTCACCGAAGCCCACCTCGCATGCACCCGGGAGGAACAAATGCGGTGGCTGCAGGAAATCTGGGAGATGGCGGGTGCAGCGCGCGCGAGGGGGGCAGACGTGCGTGCCGTAACCGCATGGGGTCTGCTCGGATTGTATGATTGGCATTGCCTCCTGACAAGAAATGAGGGGTATTATGAGTCCGGAGTTTACGATGTGAGCGGCGGCAGTCCCCGTCCGACGGCCCTGGCAGCGCAGGTCCGGTCGCTCGCCTCCACCGGTTCATTCCATCATCCCCTGCTGGAGATACCCGGATGGTGGCGGCGCGATCTCCGGTTTCTCCATCCCGCCGAGGAAACCGCATCTGCGGAGATGGGAGCCGTGGCAGCGGCGGCGGCATCCCATCAATGGGTCCCGGGTGAAACCCCGCCGCTCCTGATTGTAAGCGGAAACGGAAGCCTGGGCGAGGCCTTCGCCCGCGTTTGCGGCGTGCGGGGCATTCCCTGGCTTTTATTTGACCCGGCGCTGCTCCACGCCGGGGAAACCTCACCGGTGGAGGAGGTGCTGGACTCAGCCAAGCCGTGGGGGGTGGTTTATGCCAATGGAGGTGCCCGTGATGGAGGCAGTGCGCGGGTGTCCACCCCGGGGATGCGGGGCCACTCCCTGGGTGCGGTTCATCTTTCCGCCGAGTGCGGCCGCCGGGGGCTGCCCTATCTCAGCTTTACGCCGGATTTTGTATTTGATGGCAAAGCGGCCACCCCCTATCACGAGGCCAGTCCGCCCAGCCCTCCCAACAAATTCGCGCAGGCCATCGTCAGGGAGGAAGAGGCCGTTCTGCAAATGAATCCGAACGCTCTGGTGGTCCGCACCGGATCCCTGTTTGGTCCGTGGGATGCGGACAATTTTTTAACGGCCTGTCTGACCCGGCTGCGGCTGGGGAGAAACGTGCGCGTCCAGGACCATGCCACCATCTCCGTCACCTACATCCCTGACATGGTGAACGCCAGTCTGGATTTGCTGTTGGACCATGCCGGGGGCATCTGGCATCTCGTGAACCGGGGCGAAACGTGCCAGGAACGGATTTTGCGCTGCACCGCTGCCGCCGCCCGGCTGGATCCGCAACGGGTCATTCAGAGCCTGACCTACCGGGCTGAATCCGGCACCCCGGCTCATGGGCGGGCTTACCGGGTGCTGGGCAGCATCCGCGGGGGGCTGCTTCCACCACTCGAGGAGGCGGCAGAGCGCTATCTCCGTGAGTGTTTAACTTCCATTTGATCCTAACCATGCAAAAAATCGCCATCGCCGGATCCGGATTTGCCGGAGCTGTCCTCGCCCGGGAACTGGCAGAAACCGGGCGCTTCCATATTGATATCTTTGAGGAGCGGGATCATATTGCCGGCAACTGCCATACAGAAAGAGATGACCGCACCGGAATCATGATCCACCGGTATGGTCCCCACATCTTCAACACCAACCGCAAGGACGTCTGGGATTATGTCCAGCGATGGGGCCGGTTCGAGCCCTACGTGAACCGGGTCAAGGCCCAAACGGAGCGCGGGATGTTCTCCCTTCCCGTCAATCTGCTGACCATCAATCAATTTTTCGGCAGGACGATGAACCCGGAGGCGGCGGCGCGTTTTGTGGCGCAGTTAGGCGACGCATCAATCAATGAACCGCAAAATTTTGAGGAACAGGCGCTCAAGTTCCTCGGCCGGGATCTGTATGATAACTTTTTCCGCGGATACACCCGGAAACAATGGGGCGTCCCCCCGTCGGAGCTGCCGGCCTCCATCCTGCAACGGTTGCCCGTGCGGTTCAACTATGATGACAACTACTACAGCACCCGCTACCAGGGCATTCCGGTGGATGGATATACCGCCATCATCGGCGCGATCCTTGATCATCCGGCCATCCGGATTCAACTCCGCACCCGCTTCTCGGCCGCAGACCGGAAAGACTATGACTGGAGCTTTTTTTCCGGACCGCTCGATTCGTGGTTTGATTTCAGCCTGGGAAGGTTGCAATACCGGAGCCTGAGCTTTGAGAGAATTGACGCGGAGGGCGATTTTCAGGGCAATGCCGTCATCAATTACTGCGAGGAGAAGGTTCCTTTCACGCGGATCGCCGAGCACAAACATTTCGCTCCCTGGGAAAGCCATGAGGCCACGGTCTGCTTCCGAGAATACAGCAAGCTGGCCGCACCGGAGGATATTCCATACTATCCTTTGCGGCTGGCCGGCGACAAGAGTCTCCTGCAGCAATATGTGGATTTGGCGGACCGGGAGCAGTCTGTAACCTTCACGGGGCGCCTCGCCACCTACCGCTATCTTGATATGCACGTGGTTATTGGCGAATCCCTCGACCTCGCCTCGCGGCTGATTTCCGGTTCCGAAGGCACCGGGGCATGGCCGTCATTCAGTGTCAGACCACTGTGAAACCGGATTGCCGGAATCTTCTCCACCATCTGCGGAAACCCCCACCACCCCCACTGCCTAACTTGTTATGAAAACGGAAACTCCCCGGGATTTGTTCTTCGATCAATTGCAGGATCTCTTCAGCGTCGAGAACCAGCTCAAAAGATCCCTGCCCACCTTGGCCGGGCGGGCGGAAAACGGAACCCTGGCGTCCCTCCTGACCACCCACCTTGGCGAGACCGAAAG
Source organism: Verrucomicrobiales bacterium (assembly GCA_038210825.1). GTDB lineage: Bacteria > Verrucomicrobiota > Verrucomicrobiia > Verrucomicrobiales > V1-33 > CAIZWU01. Next base: position 24,405 of record JBBQWG010000045.1, on the reverse strand, counting down.
GCATCTGGAAACCGTGGCCCACCTCCTCACTCTCCATGGCCACCAACCCGGAGGCGATACCTGCAAGGCGATGGAAGGTCTGATTGCCGGAGGTGACGCCCACCTCGACGGGGTGGAAGTGGCCACCACCCGGGATTTGATGATTATCGCCCACTGCCTGCGCATTGAGCATTACGAAGTCGCTGCCTATGACATCACTTCTGCGCTGGCCCAACAACTGGGTCTGATGGAAGAAGCCCTGGTGCTGAAGAACATTCTGCGGCAGGAAAGGCGGACCCGGGACGATCTGTCCCGCTTGCAGCCCGTCCTGTTTGAAATTGCCACGAGGATTCAATTGGAACCTTAAAACCCCTGAGAGATGATCCGGACCAGCGACTACGAATATGATGTCATCATCATCGGAGGCGGGCCTGCGGGATTGAGTGCGGCGCTTCTGTTGGGACGTTGCCTGCGCCGGGTCCTGGTCTGCGATGCCGGACATCCGAGGAATGCCGCTTCCCACGCCATGCATGGCTTTTTGGGTCTGGATGGGATCAATCCTGCGGTGTTTCTGGACCAGGCGCGGTCCGACCTGGGGAAATATCCTGACGTTGTCTTTTGCCACACCAGCATTGCTCATGTTGAGAAGCGTCACATGGGTTTTGGCGCAAGGGCGGCGGACGGAAAAGTTTATGCGGCCCGCTCCCTGGTATTGGCCACAGGCGTCCGCGACACCCTGCCGGAAATTCCCGGTTTCAAGGATTTCTTCGGCACCTCCATCCACACCTGTCCTTATTGCGATGGATGGGAACACCGGGGCAGGAAGCTCGGCGTTCTGGGGAACGATCATGCCGCAGCGGAGCTGGCGCTGGAACTCCTGATCTGGAGTCAGGAGGTTTCCCTCTTCGCCAACTCGGCCGGGGCACCTGATCATGGCTCTGGCGCAAGGCTGAGGGCCAACGGGGTGCGGATGGTTCCGGGCATGGTTACCAGTCTGGCCGGGCAGGAGGGACGGCTGAGGGAAGTCGTAACCAGTGACGGCTCCTATCCATGTCAGGGGCTCTTTTTTTCACCCAAACAAAGGCATCAGTCTGCGCTGGCCGTGGAACTGGGGTGTGAGGTGAATCCGGAAGATGGGGCCGTTACCTGCGGCCTGGAGGGCGAAAGCCGGATCGACGGTCTGTTCGTGGCGGGGAATGTTACAGAAGGAGTGCAGTTGGCGCTGATCGCGGCCTCGGAAGGGATCCGGGCGGGAGTTTCTGCGAATGAATGGCTGATGGAAAAGGACCTCAAGGCCGGGTATTGACCTTCCTGGCAAACGCCCTGTTGCGTTACGGGGCGTGTGCCCATGGCATGTTCCCGCGAAGAGTCCGCATGCTCCGCAGATCCGGCGAGGGTGGGCTCCCTGCTAATTTTCCGGATGCCCCGAGCGCCCCCGGCTCAGCCATAGGGACTCTTCCGTGCCGGCCAGGGCAAAGAGCAGTCGGCCTCCACCATCCTGCAGGCCGGTCGCAACGTAGATACCTGAGGTTAGGGCAATGGCGATGGGTTCATGGCCCCGCCTCACGGGAATACTGATGATCCCGCTGTCATCGGCCCCTCCATAGAGGCGGATGGCAACAGGATGCGGTGATGGTCCGGAAAACATCGTCGTTAGGTGGTATTTTAGTTGGCTATGCTCTTCATTACATGGTCACAGCTCCGGTGTCAGTCCCGGCAGGAGGCCTCTCCAGCGGTGTCATCCCTGGCTTGATCACCACCTTGATGCAGCCATCGGTTTTGGTGCGGAACTTTTCGTAGGCTTCGGGGGCATCCTCCAATGCGATCCGGTGAGTGATGACAAAGGTGGGGTCGATCTTGCCCTGTTCAATTTTCGCCAGGAGGGGTGCCAGATAACGTTGCACATGAGTCTGGCCGGTTTTGATGGTCAGGCCCTTGTTCATGGCCGCTCCAAACGGGATTTTATCCAGCAGCCCAATATACACGCCCGGCACCGATATCGTGCCGGCCTTGCGGCAGGCCATGATCGCCTGCCGCAGAACATGGGGGCGGTCCATGCTCAGCCCGATGGCCTGCTTGGCACGGTCAATCACGGCGTCCACGGAGCCGGTGCCGTGAGCTTCAGCACCCACCGCGTCAATGCACCGGTCCGGCCCACGCCCTCCGGTCATTTCCATTAACCGCTCGTGGATGGATTCATCGTCGAAGTTCAGTGTTTCCGCCATCCCATGCCGGTGTGCCATGGCCAGACGTTCCGGCACCCGGTCGATGGCAATCACCCGGCCCGCGCCCAGCATCCATGCACACTGAATGGCAAACTGCCCCACCGGACCGCATCCCCACACCGCCACGGTGTCGCCCTCCTCGATTCCGGCATTTTCCGCAGCCATGTAACCCGTCGGAAAAATGTCCGAGAGAAAGACCACCTGCTCATCTGTCAGGGAAGATTCAATTTTGATGGGTCCCACATCGGCATGCGGCACCCGCAGATATTCTGCCTGGCCTCCTGGATATTGTCCCATCATGGCCGAAAACCCGAACAAACCTGCAGGCGATTGTCCCATGGCCACTTTGGCCAGATCCGCGTTGGGATTGGTGGTATCGCAGGCGGAGAACAGGGTTTTCTGGCAAAAGAAACAACTGCCGCAGGCGATAACAAAGGGGACTACCACACGGTCCCCGATTTGGAATTTCCTCACTTCACTGCCTTTGGCGACGACGATTCCCATGGGTTCGTGACCGATGATGTCCCCCTTCTCCATACTGGGCATAAGCCCGTCGTAGAGATGAAGGTCAGAGCCGCAGATCCCGGAGGCCGTGACCTGGATGATGATGTCCCGGGGATCCAAAATGACAGGATCCGGGACGTTATCGATGCGCACATCGCCTGTGCCGTGCCAACAAACCGCTTTCATATTTTTAGGAGGGTGGAGTGGGGGAATGAGTCATCGTGCGGTTCACGACCGCGCCGCAGAAGGATGAATCAAAGCCCGGCTTCAAAGTGCAGGAAGCATGCCCCGGGATGCCAACGGGCTCCGGGCGGGCATTGCCCCTTGCCCGATCGGGGAAGGGAGTGCAACGGCTGGGGCGGACACAGGCAATTTGCCTCGGTAAAGGAGAAGCCGCCGCATTAAGCCGCCCGGCGGTTATAACATCTGGTAGGGCGGATGCCCTGGCGGCGGATCGCGGCCGCCACCGTCGCCCGGACCACCCCCAGCCGCCTGGCGTCATCGGCCAGCCGGGTGGGGACAAATCCCTCCGGAAGAACAAAGGCTTTGCGTCCCGCAGGTTCCTGTCCGCAGGCGATGCCTTGCCGCATCATGGCACTGCGCAGGGTCCCCACGCTGATGCCTAACCTTTGCGCATCTGTCCTCAGACTGATCGGGCGAAAATCCGGCGGCAGGGAGTAGGCGGCGCGGCCGCGTTTGGTTTTTCCTGGGGTTGTGGGGGTTGGGCGGTTCTGGTGCATGGAGGGGGGTTGGGGGGTAATCGATGGCCAACCTCTGGGCCACTGGCTCAGAGGCGGCCGGCGTGGATCTCCTGCATTTCCCGCACCAGCAACTTTTGCCGGCCTCAAGGCAGCTTTTCCCTTTCACGTTTCCGGGACCCATCCCGACAGGGCTGCAAATTGCCGCTGGGGTTTTTGCATTACGCCACTCTTCTCCGGCATCCTCCCACAGGTTCCCCCGCAAAAGGCTTGGTATATGGTGTGCACAATGGACGGCGTCATGTCCGCTCCGCTCCTCCCACCTGTCGCCTTGCCGGGCCCGCCATCCGGTTCCACGGAACGGCCCGGAACCCCGGGCAGTTGGATCCAAGTACCGTATGTCCGCGATGCGCTCTGGCTGGCAAGCGGTTGCCTGGTGGTGTTTGGATTGGTTCTTCCCGGCTTTGGTTGCCTGGATCATGGGAGTTTATTACCCCGGGGGCTCTCGGTGTTGGCAATGGGGGTGGGGATCCTCGCTGCCGTCCGGATTTTCCCCGCAAACTGTTCAGAAAACCAGCAATGCGTCGGGAATCCTTACATCCTCTAGAATTTCGTAACCTAATGAATGACAACGCCAAAAGTGGATATCAATTCCTGATCAGGGACTAACTGCCGGAAAGCTTTACACAAGCCTGCCCTCCAGGGAAGGAAGGGAGGTCTGTTTTTATTTGAGAATCTTAATTATTGCATAAATCGTTGGTGATCAATGAGGTAAAAATCGAAATTCAGATTGGCATGATATATGATAACAGCCTGATCAGCGCAGCCGATTCCGGCTTCGCCAAACAAACCCAAAAACCCAATGAAACTAAAATCCCTCGTCTCCTGTGCCGTCATGGCCGGAGCAATCACATCGGCCCAGGCTATTGAAATGACACTCTCCGGCTCCACCGCCGGATCATTCAATAACGCGGCTTTTTCCTCGCCGGCGAGCCTCGGCGGACTGACGTTCAACGGTGCGCTGTCATTTTCGGAAACCACCGTAGGCAATTTTGCCGGCCTGGTGCTGGGCAATTTCAGCTTGGCCAATACGCCTTTCGACTACGCCGGGGATACCTTCCGCGTTCAGTTCACCTTCACGGCTCCCTCCGGCATCCTCCCGGGTGGTCCCGCCATCTTTACCGCTAACATGATCGGCGCGGTCAATGGTAATGGTGAAGGCGGGGTGGGCATTGCGTTCGGAAATCCGCAAGCCTTCACCTTCTCGTCGCCAAATGGCGGCGGTTCCTTCATCCTGGATGTAGATGACCTCAACGTTCAGCCAGGTGCCTCCATGGTGTCGCTGACCGGATCGGTCCGGGGCGGCTCCCAAGGCACGTCTGTGCCGGACGGCGGCAGTTCGGTCGCCATGCTGGGCATGGGATTGATTGGCTTGGCTGCGCTTGGGCGGAAAAATAAGAAAGTAGGCTGAAAATCCAGCTACCCTGGCTGCTCCGGCAGTTCGAAGGCGGGACCGGTTGCCGGTCCCGCCTTCCTGTTTCAATCCGGGGCGATCAGATGGCGTGCCTCTGGATTACCTGAGTTAAGGAGTTGTCGGATGCGGGGGGCTGGAACGTTGCGGCGGAAGGCGCACCCATTGATGTAAAATGCCATAGGGGAAGTGCAGGATGCCGGAGGGCCCGCCCCCTGAGGGGCTCTCTCACGGGTAAATCACGTCCGGCCAGAATCTTGCGATGAAATCCGTCAATTCCAACCCTTCTCATCATGTATTTTTTTCTAAAATGCTCCGTCGTTTTCCTTGGGTTTCCCATTCTGGTTGGCTGGGCGAATCCCAGCGAGGCCCAACCTCCGGTCCGCCCCTCCGCACCCGCCGGAGTTCGACTTAAGACCAATGCCCCTGCCATGCCGCGCCGCATTACTCTGCCAGCCTCCCTGCCCCAACTAAGGGGAACGATCCATCACTTCAAAATTTCGCCCCCGCAGTTGAGCCTGATTCCAGGACCAGGCCAGGCTCCCCTCCTTTTCACCTGTCACCACGCGACGACCTACCAGGATCTGGCCGGTAAAACTTTGGACCCGGCGCTATTGATTCCGGAAACGCCGGTATTGGTTGTGTTTACCCCGGGCCAAAACCAGTTGGTCGCGGAGAGGGTGGTTGCCCAGCAGGTTCAGCTGATTCAGCCCGGGGGCAGAGCAGCATGGGTGACCGGGGAAATCGTCAGGAACGGAAGCGCGGAGGCCCTCCGTCCCGGCATTCCTGCAGCAGCTCAGCCGGCCGGGGTGGCTCCAGCGCGTCCCAGCGGCCTGCGGCTAAAACAAAGGCCGTGATCCGTGGTGCGGAAACAGGCGGTCTGCCTATCTAACTGATTTGGGGCGTCGTCCCAAAATGAATATGTCCCACCGGCGCTTCCGCCGGCGGGACATTCCGTTAACGGCAAATGCCTATTGCCGGTTGGGTTCAGTGGCTTGGCCAGGGGCGGACGGGGCCTTGGTCCCGCGGGCTCCGTCCGCAGTCCCTGGCTGTCCCGGGTTCTTCTGGTCCAACGCAGCCAAAGCGGCAGCATGCTGCCTCAGGACGGGAAGCGTTTTGGTGATATAAGCCTTCAGGACGGGCGATTCGACTTCCGCTTCAGCCTTCCCGAAGAGCGCAATATCCTTGGTATGGCAATCTTCCATAACCTCGATGAAGGCAGCATCAAATGCTGCGCCGGTCTTTTGGGAAAGCGACTGGAACTTGGCGGCTTCGGACTCGTGTTTCTGGCCATCGGCGCTATCCGCTGCGGTTTTGCGGCCGGAGGGATCGTTTTGGCCGGATGTTTTTTGTTCCTTCCCGTGTTCCTTGTCACCGGCTGCCCCCGGGGTTTCAACGCCCATGGATTTGGCAATGGCGGCCAATTCCTGGTTTGCTGCCGTATGGTCTTTGATCAGCATGGCAGAGAAGGCCTTCAGGTCTTCTCGGGTCGCTTTGCTGGCACCCTGCTCGGCCAGTTTCATTTCCATCCGTCCGGCCTTCGCAGCCTTATGAATGAAACGTTCGTCGGCGTTTTTCGCGGATTCCTTCGCATCGCTGGTCCTGCTTCCTTGGTCGGCGGACTTGGGAGCCGAACCTTCCGTCCGGCCGGGAGCCGCACCAGGAGCTTGTCCGGCACCTTCCCGGTTGGGTGCATTTTGGGCCTGCAGGCTGGCGGTGGCAGCGACCGACAAAGCGGCATAGAATAGGATTGTTTTCATTGGGTGTAAGAGCCGTGCCTGCCTGAACCCGGGAAGAGACAAGCTGGCGGGGGGTGGGGTTGATTCCCGGCTCCTTCTATTCTGCACATCGGAAGCCAACCGGGCTGGTCGGGGCTTTGACCTCTTTATCGCCGCGATTAGCCACTGCGCGGGCGGCAATGTGCCTTGCGGCGCGAAGTCCGGGCCTAACTGGCCAGGGAGCCCCAGGGGATTGATAGCCATGTGCGCCGGAACAGGCACCGGATGCTCCAGGACGCCCGGCCTTCTCGGGGATCCTCCCCGCCTGACTGCCTGCTTCGTGCAGTGGCAAAACGCCCTCCGGGTGAAATCTGTTGGAGGCAAATTGCCACGGTTGTCTGCCGCCGCCCCGGTCTGTCAGGGAAGCGGGCCTGGCATCGTTCCAGCATCATTGATTTCAGCCTGCGGAACATGCCGGCCACCATGCACCACCTTCATCCTCTATACCATGAATACCCATCTCCCCCCGCAAACTGGTTTTGAAGAAACCGAAACCCTTCAGTCCGTCAAAGACGGGATGGAAAAAATCAAATCCACCGTAAAACAGGAGGCTGCAGAAACCGGTTTTAAAATCAAGGACGAAGCCAAAGCGGCCTCCGGCCATTTGAAGGAGGCAGGGAAACGTTTTGCGGAGTCTCAAAAAACTGCCTTATCCGGAAAAACCGGAGAGCTGGCGCAGGCGGTCACCGCCCTCTGCGACAAACTGCAACAAGGAGGGGAGCCCAATCTTCTGGCTGGTCCTGCCCAGTCCTGTGCCGCCCAACTGACAACTCTCTCACGCTATCTGAAGGAATCGAATCCGGAGCAGATCCTTCATGGCGTGGAAAGCCTTGCCAGAAGAAGACCTGAACTTGTTTTCGGGGGCCTGTTTCTGACCGGCCTGCTGACGGCACGGTTCCTCAAGGCTTCCGGCACGAGGGCAGCCGAAAAGGCAAGGGAGGACCACCGGCAACATCTGCCCCGCACGGAAAGCGATCCCAGCCAGCCGGGTGCCACCTATTTTAACCCCTCAATGCTATGAATTTCTCTGACAACAATTTTTCCGAGTTGATTAAACAACTTCGTGATGACACGACAACCCTCGTCAAAGAAGAGGTCGCCCTGGCCAAAACCGAGCTTTCGGAAGCGGCAGGCCGGCTCTCGCTGCATGCCCTCTCCATCGCGGCGGGTGCTTTGATCGCCCAGGTTGCCCTGATCCTGCTCCTGGCGGCCATGGCCGTTCTGGTGGCGGGGATGTTAAGGTCGATGGGGTGGTCCACGGACATGGCCACCTTCCTCGGGCTGCTTGTGGTGGCCCTGATATCCGGAATCGTGGGAACCGTTCTCGTGCTCGGCGGCCTGAAGGCCTTCAAAGCGGAAAGGCTGATGCCCCGCAAAACCATCCAGTCCCTCAAAGAAGATCAAATATTAATCAAAAACAACCTACCATGAATATCCAAGATTTGCCCGATAGTGCCCCGCGGTCCAGCGACGAAATCCAGAGTGGAATCCGCGATACCCGCCAGCGGATGGACCAGACCCTTGACGAGTTGGGCCAGCGCCTGACTCCCCGGTCCCTGCTGAATTCTGCCATGGACTGGTGGGATGATAACAGTTCCAATATTGCGGGAAAATCCCGCGTGGAAAAGACCTACCGGATGGTTTCGCAACAGGTTAAAAAGCACCCCGCCCCTTCGCTCCTCATTGGAGCGGGCCTGGTCTGGCTTTTTCTGAATTCAGACGAGGAAGACAGCCATCCTGCATCGTCCCTTGACTTGGATCCGGCATCGTCCCGGGACCGTCATTTTTCTCAGGCGGACCCAACGGACGGGGCACCTGACGGGGACAGCCTGAACGATAAAATGGCCCACAAGGCCGGCGAAGCCGGGGCGGCGGTCTCAGGCGCGGTCGATTCCCTCAAGCAGAAAACACATGAACTGATCGAAGGAGCAAGCGGGGTGGGCGGGAAGGCCCGCGAACTCTACACCAGCGGACAGCAAACGGTTAAAGACAAACTGGGCAGCGGGATAGAGCAGCTTCGGGATGCGATGGATGACTACCCTTTGGCAGTCGGCGCGGCCTTTCTTGCTCTGGGTGCTCTGGCGGGCGTCGTCCTGCCTCCGACCCGGCGGGAGGATTCCTTGCTGGGCCAAAAGTCGGATGAGATCGTTGGCGAAATCAAGGAAAAGGGAGAGAATCTGCTGGAACAAGGCAAGGAGAAGGCCTCCGAACTGGGGGACGATCTCATGGAAAAGGCCCGGGAGCACGGCATCACCGCAGAAAGTGTGGGCGAAAAGCTTTCTGGTCTCACCGCCCAAGCCGGAGAAGCTGTGCGGCAGGCCACCGGAGAAGTGGCCACAACCCTCCAAGGCGAACCGTCCGAACATAAACACGAACAGGTCCCCGTCCACACCGGACGTTGAGGCTACACAGCCGTGGACCGTGCCTTGCCCGGCCCGATTCAGGCGCAAGCCGCGCACATCCGTCAGCCTGACGGGGTGCGCGGCCTGACTGCGTGCGGCCCCGGACGTTGTTCTGTTAGGGGGCGGTGGAAAGTCCGATGGTTTGGTTTCCCTCCCCAGCGTGCATTCAATGGCAACGCGCAAAACAGGAGGGCGGGCTTCCCTTCGAAGCCACGGTCCAGTGCTGGCATATCTTCTGCAAAAGGGGAAAGCATGCACCACCTCCCGCCACCTGGTTATGCCTCCGTTTACCTTCAGGTCCGGCAAGTCCTGAAACATCAAAAAACCTATGCACTGCCAAGTGGGATTGATCTCGTTGTCGGTTTGTTCAGAGTCACCTGTGGGGCGGGCCTGGCCATAGTGCTGCTTCTTTTTTCGATGGTTTGCCTGCTGAAATGGGTGGGGGGAGCGCTGCTGGGGGCGGCCCGGCAGCCCCTCCGGTCAGTCAGGGCCCAACCTTGACGTAATTCGGTTCCCCGCCTTTTCTTTTTGGAAGCTGCTTCTGTTCAATCCTATGAATGTGCCCCGTGCCCCTCTGGCCCTTGCCCATTTCCGGCGGTGTGCCGGCATGGAGGCGTCCCACCTGGCCTTCGCTCCAGGCCGAATCAATTTCATGGGTGATTACACCGATTTCAACGATGGTTTTGTGCTTCCCATGGCCATTCGCGAGGGCATCTATGCCGCAGCCCGTCCGCGCCTTGATGGTCTGGTTAGAATTTGGGGTCCGCCTCCCGGGGGCGAATTGGTGGAGTTTCCAGTTAAGTCACCAGGAAGAGATGCCCAAGGACGATGGAGCAACTATGCCCGCGGGGTGTACGCAGGCATGGCCGCAGCGGGAATGGCGTTGCCTGGATGCGATGTGGCCCTTGAGGCGGACCTCCCCCCCGGGAGCGGTCTGAGCAGCAGCGCGGCGCTGGAGATTGTCCTTGCAACCCTGGGCGAATCCCTCGCTGGAATGGCCATGGACCCCGTTCAAAAAGCGTTGCTTTGCCAGAAGGCGGAACATGATTATGCCGGCACCCCCTGTGGCATCATGGACCAGTTCGCCGTTACCTTCGGCAAACAGGGTCACCTGCTGCTGATCGACTGTGCCTCCTTAAAATATGAACTGGTGCCTATGCGGAGTGACGGCACCACCCTGCTCGCTGTCAATACCAGGGTGCGCCATGCTTTGAATGACGGAGCCTATGCGGCAAGGCAGGCCGAGTGTGATGAAGCCGCCCGGCTTCTGGGTGTGTCCACATTAAGGCAGGTATCCCTTGCCGAAATCGAATCCGGAACCGGGCTGCTGCCGGAGAAACTTTACCGGCGGGCACGGCATGTGGCTTCGGAAAACTTGAGAACCCTGGCGGCGGTGGAGGAGTGGCAGCGCGGAGATTGGACAAGGCTCGGAGAACTGATGTATGCCAGCCATGCTTCGCTGCGCGATGACATGAATGTTAGTTGTGCTGAACTTGATTTTGTGGTGGAGGCGGCGCGCATGATCGGGGAGACCGGCGGGGTCTTCGGCTGCCGGATGACGGGAGGCGGGTTTGGGGGGTGTTGTGTGGTTTTGGTCCAAACCGCAAAGGTTCCGGAGATCAGCCTGCGCCTTGAATCAGAATACCGGAGCGTCCACAATATCACCCCCCATATCTTCGTGACGAAACCTTCCGACGGGGCATCGGTGCTGATGGCCCCCACTCTCCGGCCAATCAGTGATTTATGAAAGGTTGGCGGGTTCTGCGGAGGACAAGATGCCTGCCGGCACCTTGAGCAACCCGGTCGGGGCATCAATCAGCCCATTGCGTTCATCCTCAATGTCTGTGGCCTGGGTGTAAACATCTCCGGCAATCCGAACCTTGCGAAGCTCCCTTTTGAAGAGGATAATGCGTTGGGCTCGTTCGATGGATTCTTCCGGCCCGCCGTAGTCCGGGAAGCCGAAACCTCCCCATTCACTTACCAATAAGGGCACCTGTCCCCGGTAAAAAAAGGGATCCCCGACCACCAGCGGGTTGACGGCAATTTCATCCAATTCGCCCTGATCCAATCTTTGGAGCAGTCCGCGCCACCTTTCCACATCCGGCGTATAGAGATGGGCGGTCAGGAGGTCGGACTTCAACCGGCCTTCCCATGAAACGTGATGCCAACCGTCATTGTCCACCACGAGGAACTGGGGATGATGGATCAGCATGTAGTGATAAGTGTCCGTAATATATTCCCGGGCACGGAGGTTTGTCGCAATGTCCTGCACTCCCCAGTCCTCGTTATACAAACTCCAAATGACTACCGAGGGATGTGATTCAATCAACGAAAGCATGCGCTTAAGCTCTGCAAAATGATTGGTCCGGCTCAGGAAACTCGAGGTATGCGGACTGGGAACCTCCACCCATAACATCATTCCTATTTCGTCTGCGAGATTGCAGATCCTGGGATCAATCCCGGCGATGTGGATCCGCACCAGATTGCACCCCAATTCCTTCATGGAATGCAGGTGCCGGCTCATTTCGTCAAAGGTGGCCATGCCGGGCTGGTATAAAATCCCGTCGAGATAAATCGGATGGTTGTTCAAGAAAACAAAGCGCCCCCGGGCCTCGATTTTTCTCAGGCCAAAGTGGGTTTCAATCCGGGCAACATGGCCCCCGGGGGCCTTCAGTTGCGCTACCATCAGATACAGATGGGGATCGGCCGGACTCCAAAGCCTGGATCCGGGAAGCTCCACCACCACCCGCTGAACCTTTTCTCCGGACGCCAGCTCCAAAGTAAACTCCGCTTCCGCCAACGCCGGCGACCGCCCGGTTTCCGTTTCCCCCCTGTCATAGATCCTGAGATTGAGAACGTAAGTTCCAGGATCGTGGATCCGGGTCGTGAAATCACAACGCACGATATGATCCTCCACGACCGTCATGACGGCGACCCGCGACCTTAGCCTGTTGCGTGCGACACTTTCCAGCCACACACTGCGGACGGGTCCAGTGTATGTTTGATACCAGATTCCGCCCCGCTGGTAAACATGCGACTCCTGCTTTCCCCGGGGTATCTCGGCATCCATACTGGCAGCAATCCGGACCGTTAAGCGGTTGGAATCACTGAGCGCCTCTTCGGGCAATTCGTAAGAAAATGAAGTATATTCGCCAAGGTGCACCTCGGCACCTTCAATGGTCCGCAACAAATGGCCGTTCAGCCAAACCCGCGTTTCATATCCGCAAGCTCCGAACGTAAGCAGAATCAGGGAATGGGGGTCCCGTTTCAATTGCTCCGGCAATTTGAAGTCGCACTCATACCACGCCACGACCTTGTCGTGCCACCGGGTCCCCTGCTGGTTTTCCTGACCCTGCCCAATCAGGGCCAGATGCTGCTCCACCGAGCCAGGCCAGCGCGCCGTTTGAGTATAGGCATGGCCGTCCTGCCACTTTTCAACCAGCCCGGCGTCGTTCCCATCGTGCGCAAATTTCCAGTCCCCATCCAACAAATGGTGGAAAGTCGACCGGAAAACCGCCCGGGGCAGGCGTCTTCTCCCATCCTGCATGGCTTCTGCCGCTTCCTTGTCCCTGGTAAACTTGAAATCCTGAAGTTCGTCTTCCATAATATATGTTGCGGTGGATGCTCTGCCCTTTTGTGGATGCCCCGTGGTTAGTCTAAACGGAGCTGAAGTCTGACTTCGGAATACGGGTAAGACGGCAGGCCAGATCATCTTCGCCCGAAGCGACCAGATAGGCATCGCCGTCATCCACCAAACCAGTGCTGAAAACGACGTCAGAGATATATTTCAGGTCCTGAAGTCCGCCCATGAGACCGGCGCGGGCCTCCAATAATGGTTGTTCGTCATGGAGCGCCAGCACCCTTTCCGGATGGTTGGCGTCCAGCAGGGCCCAAAAGGTCCGGTAAACTCCCACCAGGGTTCCGGGCTGCACCCCATGATAAAGCATCAGCCAGCCGTCCGGGGTCAGGACCGGTGGCGTGCCGCCTCCAATTTTCATCACCGAAGTGGATCCCCGGCGCGGCCGGATGAGGGGAGTGTCGGCCGGTTTCCAATGCAGACAATCAGGGGAAGAAGCGAGATTGATGGAAGGGCCCGCGACAAATTCGCTTTCCGGAGGATAAGCAAAGTATAATGCCCCAAGTGGGCGGGTCAGGGCAAAAAACTTGTCATCGATTTTCCCCTCAAAGATCAGCATATCTTTATTTTGATGATCCAGCACGATGCCGCGCAGTTGATAATGCAGGCCATCGGACGAAGTGTAGAGAGTCGTGGAATGCCGCTGGGCGCTCACCGAGCATACGGTCATATACCACTGATTCTGCACGCGGGAGATCCGGGCATCCTCGACTCCATACTGCTGATAGTCCATTTGGGGGATGATGGCCTTGTCGTAATGCACGGCCACCACCGCACGCCCGTCCGGCGAAAGCTCCACCGGCAGCAGCCATGACAGCGAGGTCAGAGCCATCACGTGGGATTGATGACCCAGTATCTGGAACTTGCGCGGATCAGTGGCATCTACGGAAGCCAAATCCCAGGCGTCAGTGACAAACCCCCGCTCGGCGTCCCAGCGAAGGGCATGGATTTGATTGTCCCTGACAGGAAACCGCAGGGCCTCCGCCACCCGCACCATCAACAGCAGATTTCCCCCGGGCAGGCGGGTCATTCCCGGATTGAATGCTCCCAGCACATAGGTTTCATCCTTCAGAGACGCCCGCAGCGGCGAGCGGCTGAGGTCCACGTCGCGGGGCGTGAAAACAATAAAATCATGTTCGTAGAGTGTCATGATAGGGAAATGCCAGGAGGCGCTGCGGTTTTCCGGGCCCGGCTTCGACGGGATTTGGCCTGCACCGCCGTGGTTTGCCATGACACCACCATCTTGGATCCACCTTGAAGAAAGCACTGGTCGTGCCCTTCCGGAGTCCGGGAGGTTCCGGAAGGGTGCCCCTTGTCATCCGGAAACATCACGACATCCAGCCGGTATCCCGCATGAGGAATCATCCGGATTTCATACTTCAGCTCTGCAGTGCCTCCCAGGGTGCAGTGGAAGGTTCCCCGCCCGCCGGGCGGAGGCAGGCTGAACTCAATTCCATGCACCGGGGCATTGCTCCAAAAGGTGTAATGGACCCCCTTTCTGCGGTGAAAGGCCCGCGTGGTCAGAACCAGCGCGAGGGCCGCGCCATAGACCTCCTGTCCGACCTGGCCTGCTGCGCTATCGGAGGGATACAAATCTTCCACCGGGATGGCAAGGCCCCGGCTGATTTTTCCTTCTTTCGGATCCGTGGCGATCGAAGCCGCAGGCAGTTCTGACGGAAAATAATATCGGCCACGGTGCAGCAAATTCTTGAAATATTCAGCCAGGAGCAAAGAAACCCCATGAGGAGCCTCAGGGCCCATGGTCTCAAGATAGACTTGTCCCGCTGCCAGAAGTTCCGCTTCTTCATAAGCCGCGATGTAGGGCGCGTCGTGAAGCGGGGGCAGTCCCATAAATGTCCGCCATGTCCGCGTTCGGCTCCCGGGAGGCTCCCACACCCACAAATGACTGAGAATGCTCCCCATGCTGACCAATCCCAGATCCCGGTAAATGATGTTTCCCGTGATCTTCCAGAGCCACGCCAGCGCAATGGCGCCGAACATGGTGTTATTGGTTTGGTAGAGCACACCGAACGCCAGATGTTTCAGCTTCATGGCGGACTTCTCTGCTTCCTCAAGGTAACGTGGTTCCTGAGTCATGCGCCATGCTTGAATCATGACGTGGGCATACAAACCCGGCACGTCCTGCTCGCCGCCTTCGCCGGGTGCCGTCTCCATTTTGGGCACGCTGAAATCCCGCTGATCATAAAAAACAGGCCAATCATATTTGAAGTGCTGTGCCGCCCTGATGGCATATTCGAGGGAGTCGAGAAAGATCCCGCGTTCCTCCCTCCAGCCCAATTCAGCGAGGCGGGCCACATTCATCAGGCTGTGCAGGAGATACCATGAGTCCATCCGGTAGTGGGCTTCCTCATCACTGTTGTTTTCGGGGCAAAATGCGACGCCGGGCAGCCACCGGACCAGCGTTGCCAACTTTTTGTCGTAAAATGTATGGAGGGTCCGGGTGAACCGGCCGCTCAAGCCCTTGCTATTCCCGCTCCATGCTTCGTATTCAAGCAGCGGCACGAGGACCGCGCCCTGCACCATGCTTTCCGGGGGCTTGCCGGTGTTCCCGACATAGGCATTAAAATACGGGACACCCTTGATCTTTTCCGTGCAATCTTTTGACGCCGCCAGGGCCCGCACCGTGCGGCGCGCCATCGCGGGCCAGTCAAACCACCCGGCTGCAGGGAGGGGAAGTTGCCGGTAGATTTCCGCCAACCCTGCCATAAACACCAACGCCCTAGCCACGTCAGTCTGCGGCCGTTCCGGCGTGATTCTCAGCCAGGCATCCGAAACCACCACTTTTTTGCCTGCGGCGAGGGGCATGGGCCCCCCCGGCAACTTGAGTCCCACTTCCGGCCAGTCCGCCCCAACCGACCCTGACAAGTCCGCGCCTGTCTGATGGGCGTAGGCCGCAAGGGCCGTCAGGTTATGAAAATACAAGGCAACGAAATCTCCCCCTGACATAAACACCTGCCCCGCCGTGGGTCCGGTTTGTCCGGTATAAACCTGCCCTGCCGGCAACGGCTCCAGCCGGCCGTCCAACACCACGAGGTCGCGGGCCGGGGAATCGGTTTTGAGGTTTTGGGTGGGATCGAGGGTGATGGTCACATGGATCATCAGGGAAGCGTCCCCTCCGCTGGCGGACTCCGCATCCACCGCTGCCTGATATACCCCCATGCCCCCCTTGGCCTCCACCAGAATTCCCCCGGTGGGTGATGCCACGAAGGTGGGGGTGGCGAGCCCCTGTTCCTGGGAAAATAAACGCCATGCGATACGGCAGTTTCCGTGATTCGGTCCCAACATCCACACACTGGTGGGAGTGCGGATAAACACAAGGTCCACACCATTGAGGCGTCGGATCAAGGCATCCTTCCGCGCTTTGCGGAGGGCAGTGCCCAGTCCTGCCATCCATGCGGGAAAGGAATCGCAGCTCACGTCAGGCCGGGTGTAGGGCGGTGTTCCTTTCATCATTCAGGGGTTGGGCGGGCCAGTATGCGGTCCGCCGGGCGTGGTCTTGCTGGATTCCTTCCGCAGGGGAAGTGCCACGCGGAATTCCAGCCGTTCGCCCGTGGATCAAGGGGCCCTCGCCCGGGCTCTGTGGCATTTTGCCTTTTCCCGGCATTTCAGCCGCAGCCTGCATGACGAACCGGGCACCGTTTGCGGATGGCCAGGGATGAACTTCATGGCAGGGCATCTGCGGAATGGAAGACCATTTGACCCATTCTCTCCCATGAATGAAAGTATACCAAATAGCTGCCACACTGCCCTGTTGATTATCGATGTCATCAATGACCTTGAGTTCGATGGCGGAGAGCTTCTCTTGCCGGCTGCCTGCCGGATGGCGGTGAAAATTGCCAAGCTTAAAGCCCGTGCCACCGCCGCAGGTATTCCCGTGATCTATGTAAATGACAACTTTGGCAAATGGCGGAGTGACTTCCGCTGCCTCGTCAATCATTGCCTCGAACCGGGCGTCCGGGGCAGGGAAATTGCCCGGCTCCTGCACCCCGGGGAAGACGACTATTTTGTGCTTAAACTTCGCCATTCGGGTTTTTACGCCTCCGCTCTCGATGTGCTGCTCCAGGCCCTCGGCGCACGGACCCTGATCCTGACGGGGCTCGCCGGAAACCTCTGTGTGCTCTACACGGCCAACGATGCCTACATGCGGGGGTATCAACTGATTGTCCCGGGCGACTGCACGGCCTCAAATTCGTCCACGGCCAACCGGCAGGCCCTGCGTCAAATGCGCCAACACCTGAAGGCTAGCACCCTTCCGTCCCCGGAAATTGACCTGACCGGGCTCGCCGGAGGCAGCCCCCTCCCATAACCGGAACAGGCCTGCTCCAGACCCGGGCTGGCCCGCCGGCGAATAGCTGGATGTGGGGGATGATGTGGAGAGGGTGAACGTTATTAGTGATTGGTTATTTTGGGCAAGGAAGGTGGGAAGTGCGGCACCGATGATCCTGGAGCTTTGCGCCGACCCGGGTTTGCAGTTTCCCTTGCAGCGGATTTGGAAAATGCAATTTGCGCCCGTCCCTAACCATGTCTCCCATGGAAAGGCCGCGCGACCCGGAAAAAGAACCCTGGCACGCCACCTGCGGATACCAGCGATCCCCTAAAACCTATGAAACTGAACACTCTCAAAGATCTTTATATCCATGAACTCAAGGACCTTTACAGCGCAGAAACGCAGTTGGTAAAGGCCCTCCCCAAAATGGCAAAAGCCTCATCCTCGGAGGACTTGAAAGCGGCCTTTGAAACGCATTTGCTGGAAACCAAGGAACACGTTGTCCGGCTCCAGCAGGTGTTGTCCCTGTCAGGGGCAGGAACCCGGGCTCCGAAGTGCAAAGGCATGGAGGGGTTGTTGGAGGAAGGTCAAGCCTTGATGGCGGAAGAAGCGGATGCGGAGGTGCGTGATTCCGGGCTGATCGCGGCAGCGCAGAAGATCGAGCATTACGAGATCGCAGGGTATGGCACCGTCCGGACCTATGCAGAACTGCTGGGGGTAAGACGAGGCGGCGCAGATCCTCCGGACCACCCTCGAGGAAGAAAACACCACGGATGAAAAGCTGACAGAACTGGCCAGTCTCATCAACGTTTCCGCCAATACTGACGACGGCTAGCCGGCGCAGGGTTTTGACCCTGCGTGGCGTAGGGATCGGCGGCGGGTTAGGCCGCATTCCGGGTGACGATGATCAGCCGGCAGGCCGGTCCGTGACGCGCACCCTGAATAGAACATATTCCGGCATAATTCCATCCGGCCTGAAATAAACCCCGCTCCACGACATGCCTTCCGGGTCGGCGGATCCGGCGGAAGCCTTGTGGAGCAACGGACTCTGCTGTTCTGGCAGCCAACCCACGCCGTCCAATGAAAACTCCACCACATAGTTGAGATCCGACGCTGTCGTCCGCCGTCGAAAGCTAAGGCCAGGCCATACGCCATCGTTCTGCGTAAACCAACTGAAACGAGCGGCACTTCCAATGTCGGACAATGGAGGGGTGCCAAACGCATATTCAGCGAAGTTGCTCTGCCCATCGGCATCCGGATCCTCAGCTTTTCCGGTCCGGCCCGGCGTGTCGTCATAGCGGAAGTAGCGGCTGACCCATTCCCCGTAGGTGGATACCCTCAAATCCAAATCGATATCCCATGGCTGATGGGCTGCGGTGCCCGGCACCACAATCTCCGGCGCACCTGCGGTTGATCCTTCCATCTCCCCCCGGCTGACTCCGCGTGGATTGAAGCCGTTGGCGTTTTGCGTCCCTGTGTCTACCCAGTAAAGTTTCCGGGCCGTCAAATCCAATACCAATCCGTGAGGGGTGTCCAAGCCGGTGTAAACATCATGGATGGCCCCTCCGGAAATCGCCCGGCGGCGAATCGCACGTGGACCATCCCGTTCCACCCAATAAACCATTTCGGCGGCGGCATCGACACAGACTCCCCTCATATTTTGCCCGCTGGAATACAATGGGAGATCCGGGATCCCTCCCGCCATGGGGCCCGAGAACAAACTATTTCCACTGGTTCCCCAAAAGAGTTTTTGCCGGGTTGGATCGAAATCCAGATAGTAAGGTGTAGCGAGTCCGGAAAAAAGCGTCAAAGGCGTGAGGGACCCGTTGCCCGGAGGCAATTCCGCCTTGCGGATAGTGCCGGCGATTTCCTCACACCAATAGAGTGTCCGGTTCCCGCTATCCAGCCGGAGGTCTGCGGGCCGGTTGAGACCCGCCAAGTGCTCTATGGCGCTGCCCCCGGTCAGGGGCACGGACTGGATTTTTCCGGAATTCCCCCCCGACATGCGGTCAGTGAAATAGACCCGGTCTGTCATCGAATCCAGCACTACCCCCCGCGGATCCAACGCACCGGCATACAGATTCCTGACATTTGATCCGTTGAAGGCGCAAGCCCGCACTGCTTTGGTGCCGGATGGCCGATCCGACCACACCGGTCCGCCCGCAGGGGAAGAAGCAGGGAGCAGGAATGACCACAGGATGACAGCAGGTCTGATTTTCATGGAAACGGAGCGGCACCCACAAGCAGGACGACCTCCGGTGTAAACAACTGCCGATTTTGCGTCAAGGTATTAGCGTGCTGGGTCCACGCTGTAAGCCCCGGAACGAAAACCGCCATGGCTCCCGCATCCCCCGGCAGAAAGACAAAATTTGATCCTGCACTACCTCACGCCGGGCATTAAGCTTGCTTCAGAGAAGTTGCTCATGACTGCGTCCTGCGGCACGTGACATGGGACTTTACTTTCAGCGCACCATCGCCTGATACAAGGACCCACTTCCATTGGCCGATATCGCGGTGCCTATTCCTCCCTGACAAGCATAGCCCTTGGCCTGCAACCCCTTTACGCTGGTGATGAGTTCGGAAACACTGGCGCCCTGTGCCACGACGTAATCAGAATTCCCAGGGAGTGGAGTGGGAGCCACGGGCATGGGGATTGCCCCTGGTGCCTGGGCTTGGGCAGTGGCTCGAGGGATACCGGGCAGGAAAGCTGCGACGACAGCACAAGCGAGAAACAAGATTCCAAGGGTGAGTTTCATGGTGGAGGCTGGTTAAAGTGGGTCATGAGGGGCAATCAGGGCAGGGGATGGGAAGCGGGTCATGCCACCAGAAGTCTATCGGGGGCCGGCGGTGACCGTATCACCCGCCGCTCTGGCGGCATCTGTAGCGGCATTCACTCCCGTGGTGCCGGCTCTTCTGCCAGTTTCGCCAATGCCGCGGACGGCACCTGTTGTCGTGGTGGTAGCAGTGCGCGCAGCGGCCCGGCCCGCTCCTGGCAAATCGCCCCGCGCGGTGCTCCTGACGGTACGGTAGGATCCGCCCACGGTGTTTCCTACTACCCCGGCGCCGGTTCTTCCGGCTGCAGCAGCCGTGCCGACGGTGCCACTGGCGGCTCGATGTGCCATATTCCCCGTGGCCCCGACTGCCGTCCGGGTCGTATTCGTGGCGGTTTTGCAGGAGGCGCACAGACATAGTCCGGCAATGGCGAAGATAGCGGCGGGTGTTTTCATAGTGGGGGGTTTGGTTTGCCCAGCCCTTCCATACCTGCATTTATCCATGCAGGATCAGGGGACTGGCGCGTCCAGATTGAATGCAGAAGTCATTCCGCACACTGCTCCGGGGAAAAGCCCGGGCCCGTCGCGGCATTACGCCATATGATCATGCAGCCAGGATGCAAATTGCGGAGATTAACGGGGCGGGTCGGTAACCGCCTGGAAACCCTGCCGGCCGGGACATCCGATCTCTATGTCAGCAGCCTAACGTAGACCTTGGCCCCCATCACTTTTCGCCCCCCGGTGTCAATTCCGCTTTCGTGCCAGCACGAACGGATCACTTCGTAACGACCATTCCCGATCTCAACATGAGTCCCCGTGGGGGGAACCTGAGGCCAGCCTACGGAGGCAACCTCTTCAGTTTCTGCTCCTGACTCGCGGATAAAAGTAATCGGGATCATACAATAGAGGGGTTGAGCGAAGCGATGGCACCCCCGATAACGTAATTTTTTTCGTTCGGTATCATGGCCCTGTTTTGGAACAGTTGCGGCCTTGAACCGGCCAGCAAAAGATAAAACCTCCCCGTGGTTTGATGCCATGGGGTGAAACCCTACTTTTTGACGCGCTGAAGATACTAGCTGAGGGAGGGAGTTCCCGCGGAATACATGAATGCTTGGCTAGTCACTGCCGGCATTCCCGGAAAGTTCCCTGCGTTTTGCATTCTGCCTTCGATTGACTGCAAAAGGCCACGGGAAGGCTGGAACGGTCGAGGGAAACCCCCGATTCCGGGCATGGCGCAACACCTGCAGATCAGAACTGCACCCCCCACGGCAGGAACCCCTGCGAAGGGGAGCGCAAACCGGATCATACTAACCTACAAATTACCCACCTTATGGAACTCGCAACGCTCAAGGACCTATACGTTCATGAACTCCAGGACCTCTACAGCGCCGAAACGCAGCTGGTGGAGGCTTTGCCGGTGATGGCCGAAGCGGCAACCCATCCGGATCTTCAAGCTGCTTTTGAATCCCATCTCACGGAAACCCGGACTCATTTGACGCGGTTGGAGGAATTGCTTAAATTGGCAGATGCTGATACCGAGGGTGAAACCTGCCTTGGAATGCAGGGACTCCTGGAAGAAGCCCATGGTCTGATCGAAGAGGAGGTGGATCCGGAAATTCTCGACGCTGGTCTTATTGTGGCGGCGCAGAAAGTGGAACACTACGAAATAGCCGGATATGGCAGTGTGCGGGCTTTTGCGGAGTTGATGGGAGAGGAGGAATCCCAGGAAATTATAAGCCTCACCCTGGCTGAGGAGAAGGCTGCTGATGAGAAGCTGACCTATCTGGCCATGAGTGCCATCAATGTGGCCGCTTCAGAAGAGGCCTGAGTCCCCCCGGGCGGGAGTGATCACACTCTTCTGGTCAGTGGGAGTGATTCATTGAAAAGCCCCCGCACTTCATTTCCGCCACCTGCCCTCCCCATCAGTAAACTCGAGATCAGGCCCCCACCTATCTCCATAGGAAAACAGGGTGACTGCGACACCGCCTCCCTGGCGGCAAAAATGCTCCATGGCCATGAAGACGATTCTGTCAGACCCCGAAACCGCACGTGCACCGTCAGGTCCTGAAAAAATGGCGTGTCCCGCCTGCCTGACGAAGGGTGCCCAACTAAAATCACGGCACCGGGTTGGCCTTATCCTGATGGTAGTGGGGGCCGTTTTAATCGGTGGATGCGGCCTTGGATACCTGATCGCAGAATCGAAGGATGGAAGCCGGGGCCGGCAATCAGGAGTGGACTCCAAACCATCGGCGGTCTCGAAGGTGGAGCAGGGAAAACCAGCGGATGGAAACACCACCGTTTCGCCGGCGCGGCGAAATACCGTGCTCGGAATGGCCTGCGGTGCGCTGTCGATGTTTGCCGGCAGTGTGATCGTTTTCAGGAGAAGGTCTTTGCCATATTGCCCCCATCTCCCGGGATCGCCAATACCCTCATAATATGAAACCCTCTCAAGAGCCTACCCCGCCTGCTACCGGGAAAAAGCCCCAAGCCCCGCAAACTCCCCCCAAAAAAACCAAACTCAAACCGGAGGACTTTCCATCCGGTGACGAAGCGGACAGGGATAAAGGGAATCCCGGGCCTGAGGAAAAGCGCCATCCCTGATGAGCGTGGCCAGGCATTTCCGCACGAGCGAAGCATTTCAGCATTCATCGAGGGGACGGGGTAGGTTTAAGGCGAAGCCTCCATGCACAGCTGTTCTTGGATGTTCGCGTGAGGATACCCAGCAATCTGCGCACCACTAAAAGCAGCCCTTAACAAAAATCCGATCACCTCTGGGATGTGATGGATCCTGGATGCCACGGTGCATATTGCATCCACCCCCCGTGGCAAAGTGCCCAATTCCCTTTCACCCTGCCTCTCAGGTTCCCGGAAAACGGGGCGGTATGTATCTTGCACTAACACACGAGAATGCCCAATCGACCCTTCCCCCCGGCTCCCACCGTGCTAACACCCCCTGGACAAACCGAAATCCACACCGCGTTCAGGGGCTCATCGGTACATGCTTCCTGTGACCGTTCGCCATCTTATGCCGAGGAGGCAGTCATGATGTGCAGCATTCACATGTTTGTGTTCGGATTAACCATCATCAGCTTCGGTTTTCTGGTTCACGACTGTTTCTTCGTGAGCGGTGTGACCGTATTCTCTGGCGGGATGGCGGGTATTGCGGCCGGACGGCTCGTGCCCATGGTCCGGTTTAAAATCCCCAAGGTGAAGAATGATTTCACGGGCATCCGACAGGACCGTTCCAAAGGCGTGTGCGGGCGGGGATAAAGTTGGGCAGCAGTGCAGCGAGATGCCACAAAAAAACTCCTTCCCAGACCAAACAGCCGCCATGCCATCATGTCTGCGTACTAGCCTCTCATTCGTTGTTTACGGCTTCATCGCTGTGGTCTGGATCCTGCTTCCTTATCCTCCTGACTCAGCGACAATCGCCATTCATCCCAAGCCAGTGAAGCCGCCAGCATTGCGCTTTCCGTGGATCCCCGGGCAGCCATATAATCCAAAATAACCTGCACCCCCTTGGTGGCGGTGGGTTTTCCGTAATGGGAATCTGCCAACCACTCCCGGGCGAAAAAGCCGACCAGGTCCTTACGGTGTTGCCGTTCACGGAGAAACGCGGTGAATCCTTTTTTGGCCATGGGAATGTCTGGAAATCAAATTGAAATGAGTTTAGTTACCTGCCTGTGGGCTGCCCCGCCCGGGCAGCCGCCTTCTTCCCGGCAGTATTAAAAAACGACACCTCAAGATCGTCGTCAATAACAACCTTAGCTGCCACCAGGAAATCATTCCGAAGCCTGTTCCAACTCAAAGCAAGGAGCGGATCGATGCATTCGCCCCCGCCGAACAGCGCGACTTTTCCCGGCCCGCATTCCCAGGCCAGCACGATGATGTCGAGAACGTTATCTTCCTTGATAAGAGAATCTTCGGCAGATGCCAAAATCGTAAAAAGGTCACCAAAATTGTAGGGGGGGATTCCATAATCAAAAAACAGAATAATGATGGTTCCGGAGGAAAAGTTTACCCGGCCAA
Organism: Verrucomicrobiales bacterium; assembly: GCA_038210825.1. Taxonomy (GTDB): domain Bacteria; phylum Verrucomicrobiota; class Verrucomicrobiia; order Verrucomicrobiales; family V1-33; genus CAIZWU01. The sequence continues at coordinate 623 of JBBQWG010000045.1, read as the reverse complement.
CCGGAAGTTCAGTGGTGATGTTTCGGCACCCATTCGAGCAAAGTGACGAATTCCAATCAGAAGTCTCCGAGAGGGCGATCATGGGGTGATACAGGGGGTATTGTTTGATGGATGCATGGCTTCCGCATGGGCAGCCGACCGGCAATGAATCTGCAAATTCTGTTCCAGCCGAAATCGAAGCCAACCCACGGGGACGCAGACCCGGGCCTCACATACTGCAAACTGCCTAATAGCCGGCATTTTACTTGGCATTTTGCATGCCACTCCCCGTGGCTCCGGCAACACAGTTTGCACTGCCCGGCAGTGCCTCTGGTCCACGGCATTTCAGGTAGAACTCATTTTGATCGAGATGAGAGTGCAGAATGCGCCGGGGGGGTGGCAGCCTGCAATCTTCACAATGTTCAGTTTGGGAGGAGCCAAGGGGAACAGGCGGGAAAGCCAGGCTGGTGCAGGGAATGCTTTTAAATTGCCGGGAAATAATCTCTGTCACCGGTCACTTCAAAATGCACCACCTGTGGTCACTTCAAAGTGCACCACCTCGGATGATGGGTCTTTGGGGGATGGAGGGTGATTTGGCAAGGAGAGAGTGGGCTGTTGGGGAGGTTTTTTGAGTTGGTAGGTGC
>JBBQWG010000044.1:0-61845 GCA_038210825.1 Verrucomicrobiales bacterium | reverse complement strand
AGCCGAAATCGATCACCTTCACGGTTTCGCCGGTGGTAGTCAGGAAGTCACGGCCGAAATCGCCGGCAAACCAGCGGCTTTGCCATGCCAGTTCATCCGGTGCGTTGTCAGGAAACAATTCAGGCTCTGCCAGCGCGGGAGGGGCAGCCTGGAAATGCTCCGAGAGGAAGGCCGGGTAGCAGGCTGCGGCAGGGGAGATTTTCACGGAAACGGAAAGGACACGGGAGATGCCAAAGTCGGGAATTTTCATCCCGCCGCAATCGCACCTTTTACCCGCTTCGCTGTTGGCCCCCCCAGTGCACCATGCGTCCGGGGTGGCCGAGGGGCCGGCAGGCGGAATCGAATGCGTCAGGGGAGCCGTCTGATCCCGGTTATTTCACATGCAACACTCCGCGCATGATCATGCCATGCCCGGGAAAAGTGCACAGATAGGGATAGGCCCCGGGTTCGGCGGGGGCGTTGAAATGAATGGTGGTGGAGCTGGCGGGTTCCACCATGCGGGTGAACACCAGCACTTCCGGCAAATCCGGAACATAGTGCCGGGCGAGGGCCCTGGCCTCCGCGATCATGTGGTTGGCCCGTTCGAAGATCACCTGGGCCGAGCCCTTGGTTCCCAATACCCAATTGTGAGGAACCACATCCGGATTCTCGAAGACGAGGGAAAGCCGCTCCCCGGCTGATGCCAGCAATTCCTGCTGCACAAACTGCAGGCCGGTGGTCGCCTGAATGCGCAGGTCACGCCCCTGCTCTCCTGCTTCCCATTTCACCGGCACGGGTTCCGGCTCTTCCGCAGCCACCGTGGTTGCCGGGGTCATGGGTGGAGGATTTTTCGCGATGACCTGATACCCTGGAAACTCTGTAAAGGGGGGAGCCAGCCGGTGCATAGTTAGGAAGAAATCGGCCGCAAGCAGTCCCTGCTGCCGCCCGTACAGGTGCAGGGTGTTTGCCGGGAGCAGTTGGGGCATTTCCAAAAATAATTTCCGGCCCCCGTCGAGGACCTGCACCGATTTGATGCTCACCACATCGTGCCCGGGAGTTCCCGGTTCCCTCACTGAATATTCATCACTGCCATAGGCTGGTCCGTAGCGGTAATTCCATGCCTGGGCAAACCAGTCCGATGCCTTGCCCGCTCCGTCGGGCAGCGGTGCGGAAAAGGTGATCAGCACCCCATTGTCGCGCGCTTCGAAGCCCTCCGCGACCCGCATCGGTCTGCCGGTATAACGCAACCTTTGGAAACAGCCGGAAGCCGGAGTGTAGGTGCCCCAGCCAGCGGTTCCGGTCACCCACAATTGTCCGTCCATGGGATGAAACCGGCCGCGGTGGGCCCCGGAAGCGAAGTCGCCCGGCAGGAGCATGACTCCGGCCTGGCCGGGCGTCCGGAGGTCGCGGACCACGGCAAATGCGGTGCCGGTGCCGAAGGACAAATGCACAGGCGTTGTGGCGGGAAATCCCCATCGATCACCCTCCACAAACGCCTGGCCGCCGCAGGAATTGTCCAATGCCCGTGGCAGATAAACGAGAGGCAGCTCTAGCGGCACCCCGCGCGGAGGCGGCCCGCCATAACCATAATGCCCGCCCGTTTTGACAGATGTCAGCATGGAGGCCGGCGTCCACTCGCCTTCCTGCACCGCCGCCAGCACTTCGCCATCCGGCCCGACTCCAAGACCATTAGGATTGCGGAAGGCGGTGGCCAGCACCTCCAGCTTCCTGCCATCAGCCGAAAGGCGGCAGATTCCCTGCCGGGACGAGGCAAAATAAAACCGGCCATCCCCATCCTGCTGGAGTCCGGTAGTGAAGTCGTGGCCCGCAGGGGAACATTGATAGGCATTGGAGAAACACTCATACCGGTCGGCCTCACCGTCGCCGTTCAAATCGTGCAGGCGGGTAATCTGATCCCTCCCGAGGACATGAATGATCCCACCGGATATTTTCAGGCCGAGTGGTTGGTGCAGACCGGCGGCAAAACGCTTCCAGGTGACTTTTTCCAACGTTTCATCCAACCCGCCTGCCAACCACACTTCCCCCTCAATTGTGCAGACCGCAGCAGTGCCATCCGGAAAAAAATCGTGGTCCCCGAAATGAAACACCGATTTCCACGGAGTGCTTTCCGGCAGCGTCACCGTATCCACGGCGAAATATTCCCCGGAACCGCGCAAGCCCCGGGTTTCCAGAACCTGTGGCCACGATGCCGGACCGGGACTTGTCAGGGTGTTCGCCTCCGGATCGTCTGCGCGAATTTTCCTGCAGACAAATTTGCCTTCAGCCTCACTGGCATATTCCAGCCACGGAACACCGTTGCGGGTGTAATGGAAGACGACACGCTCCCCATTCCGGTGAAATCCATGATAGGCAAAGTCCCCTTTTGCGGGGGGGCCGGCCGGAAGGTCCATCCTTTCCCCGGCCGGCTGCAGCCCTTCCAGAAAGCCATGACGGAAGCTGCCGAATTTGAGAAACCCGCCCTGCCACGCAGCGGCCCACGTCAGAGTATCCGGATCGAAACAGGCATGGATGCTGGAGGGGCCTGGCACCTTCACGCATACCGCCCGTGCCACTGTCAGACCCCAGCCGCGGAACACTCCAGCCTGCACCGGTCCGGTGTCCATCTTCGCCCAGCCGTCACCTTTCCATGTTTCCTCGTTCTGATTTCCCCAGTGTCCCGTGCCGGCACCATCAAGGCCGGGAAACGATTCAAGAAGTTCCGGGGCTGAATTCCTCCCCATGGCATGGAGGGCCTGCTTGGCATAAAAATCATAGACGCGGTCGCGGTTCACCGGATGCCGGTGGAGCGGCCGGTCCGGGGGATGGAGGGGCGCCCGCCGGGGCCGGAAGTCAGACCACCCAAGATCCGCCGCATCATCAAAACGCCACAATCCGGTGGTGGCATCCTCACGCTTCGGCGCGGCGGCAGGCAACGCGGAGGGAGGCCGCGCTCCACTGATCAGGTGAACCTCGTCAATCAGTCCATCACAACCAATCCCACCCTCCACCAGGGTCCCAATGCCCAGTCCACCTTCGCGCGGGGAGCCGGCCACCGGTGTCAAGGCCGCTTCCCTGACCAGTTTTCCATCAACATATAACTGCACCCGGGTCTTTTCGATCACCGCCGAGAGAAAATGCCATTGATCGTCGCAGAGGTTGATTCCGGTGCGGAAATCGCCGCCCCGTCCAGGCAGGAAAAGACTCAAGTCCCCGGATCCGGCATGGGTGTAAAGTTCCCAATGGGTGGCAGATTCCTTGGGTTCGCTGGCCAGCAGAATATTGAATTGCCGGCTGTTCCGGAGCTTGGCCCACAGCTCCACGGTAAGCGGGAGTCCCCGCCATGAGGGATGGGCGGGCTTGACCACGGGGCGGATTTTCGCATCCAGGGCTTGCCCGAATTTCCCAGGCACCAGGGCATTGGCACCGGGATCGAATGGCCGCGCCCCGCCAGAACCGGCCACCGCCAATTCCTTGCGCAGCCATTCCAGCCCTGACAGATTTTTCTGCAGGGTCTCAAGGGTGTCCGTCTCCGGCAGGTGATCAATCACTCCCACCGGCCCCCGCCACCCGCTGTCGAGCAGGATCCGCATCATTTCCAGCTCATCCTCCCCTTCTCCCAAATGCAGGATTTTGCGGCCGGTCCGGTCGCCTTCTGGATCCATGCCATTGAGGTTCACCGCCAACAGATGCGGTTTCATCCGATCCAACATTTCCCGGAATCGTTCCACATGGTCATGTCCATGATGGAAGTTATAGACAATTCCCGCATTGGTGATTCCCTCCTTCCGCAGTTGTTCAATGATTTCCACCTGATTCTCCGGTTCACCGAACCATCCGCCATGATTGTAGAGGGCGATCAGGCAACCGGCTTCCGCCGCCGCGAGGGCCACCGGCCGCAGGTTGGCGGCTTCCCTCAACACCTGGGCTTTTTGTTCAGCCTTATTTTTCACCGGCCCACCTCCGCCCATCACCCACAATTGCGGAGTGATTTTATGGCGGCGGATTACGGCGAGAATTTCCTGGGCTGTGGCATCGAGACTGCCTGGGAACCACCATGCGGTCATTTCAATGCCATGCCTGCGCATGGCTTCGACTTCCTCATCAAACGTAGGCACGTGCTCCGGGCGCCAGTCATAGGCCAGCCGTTTCAGACCCAGACCGGCCAGCATGGCGGCCCGCTCCTCAGGTCCCCGCTTTTTGGCATCAAAGGGAACCACGCACCACGCCACCAGGTTGGCCGCATCGTATAATCCCGCCGCAGCCACGGCCCCGGAACCCGGGGCCGGCTCCGCCGCTGCGGATTGCGCTACCGCTGCCGGGAGGAACGCTCCGGGCATTCCTTGCAGGAAAAGAAGGGATAGGACGTATTTCATGTATTCTCCATCAAAACCCTGACTTGAAGAGTGGTCCGTTGAGGATTACGGTGCGGGGCGGAGTTGCTGGAGCCAGGCGCGGGCGGACTCCGTTTCCGGGGCGGTGGGAAAGTCGGCAATGATTTTTTCGAGAATCCGGACCGCTGGTTTGTTAGTCCCTTCCCGGCGGCGGGCATCGGCCTGTTGCAGGAAAATGCGGATTTTGTCAGGGACCGCGGTATAGTGCTGCAGTGCCAGCTTGAACCACTCGTTGGCTTCAAGTTCCGGGGTATCGGTTCCGGCCTGGGAATGAAGGGCCATGAATTCGAAGACCGCTCCGCTCTTGAGGCTGAGGCCGGCCCGCTTGAGGTTTTTCATCAGTTCTTCGTTGGCCGGGCCTTGTTTGCCCCAGCGGGCCATGGCGAGGCGCAGGGCTTTGTAATCGGCATCCGTGGCTTTATGGGCACCGGCGGGCACGGGCGGGAAGGGGCGGTAGAGCGGATCTCCGAGGACCACATTCATCCACGACAGGGTCTGGGTGGCTCCCCATGCGGCTTCCCCTAGATTGCGTCCGGCCAGCAGGCTGTCGGTGAACTTGTCAAGCTGGGTGGTGAGCTGCAGATAGGGTTCCCATGTGTTGCCCAGGACCGCGCAGGCGCCTTTGGCAAGGAGGGGGCCGCACCAGTAGTCTTTGGTGGTTTTCAGGCTGGTGGCACTGAAGGAATGGATATGGCAGGCCACCGCTCCGCGGCGGAATTTGAACCGGGGATTGAGAAAGGGGCCATCCGCATTTTGCACATACCAGCCCAGATAAATGGCGCAGTCCGTCATGGGAAAATTGGCCGGAAAGGTCGAGGCGAGGGAATCCACCATGACGGGAATGCCCATCATCTCAAGGGAGCGGGCGGCGGAGAGGAGCCAGTCTTCCCCCATTTTATAACCGGTTTCATTCTTGAGGGCGAGATCGATATAGGCCCTGCCGTAAAGGCCGGTGGCTTCGACAGCGAGGGCGTCGTCGACCAGACGCCGGGCGGTGGCTCTGTCAGGGCCGTCAATCCGTCCGACGAGGAACATCGGGGTCACCGGCACCGCATAAAACGGCTCCGGCCGGCCGAAATACGGGTTCTGCAGCGGCCCGGCAACCGGTTTGTCGAGGAGACCGGCAATGGCCAGTTCCGAATCCACGCTGGAGGCGTTGCTCAGCCCGGCGGCCGGGGCGGCCGCGCCCGGGGCGGTTTCCTCACTAATCCGGAGGGGGAGTCCCCGGATCAGGGTGAGCACCCGGATGGTGGTCTGGATAGCAATATTGCCCTGATTGGGAACGGTGCCTGTTTTCCACCAGCCGCGTTCAATAAAGGCAGCACGCAGCGGAGCTTCGATGGTATTCTGGAATTCGGTGCGGGTAATGGTTTCCTCCTGGCTGGTTTTCAGGCCCAGGAGATTGGCCGCCGGGATGCCCCGCTTGGTGGCGTAATATTCTGCGAGGGATTTTGATTCCGGGTCGGTGGCATTGTAGACCACGGCGGTGGCTGGACGGTAGTCGAAATTGTCAGCAGCAGCCTCAGGCAGAGCCCCCGCAGCAAGGAGGCAGGCGAGGATCCGGAACGGGAAAATTAGGCACTTCACGGCAGGACTGTGGCACAGGCGTCCGGAGTCAGCATCTGAAAAGGTGGGGATGTGAGGGAAGCCTGACTCAGGGGGGCGGGCGGGAGTGATGGGCTTCAACGTCCCACTTTTCCGCCCAGCGAGAGAATCCGGGCATTGGCCTTGGCCGCTTCCGCCTCCGCGATGTTTCCCATTTTCACATGAAGTTGGGACAGGGCCGTCCATGCGAGCAGGTCGTTGGGCCGGAGATCGGTGGCCATCAGGGCGGGGCCGAGGGCCGCCTGGAGCTGGCCATCCCGCATCAAGGCCATGCCGAGAGAATGCCAGGCATCAAAATTCTGCGGATCCAGTTCCGTAGCCATGCGGTAGAGCCGGGCCGCTTCCGCCAGTTCCCCCATGGCCACATGACCGCTGGCTTCATCCAACAAATCCTGGGGCGTGGGCATGGCAGGCGGGCACTGGCAGTTGGAGTGGGAACGGGAACGGGGCCCATGCCCCGGGAGAAGCACGGAGGTGCTCAAAGTTTGTCCGGATCGAGCATGGAGGTTTCGTTGCGCCGGGCTTTAAACCACGCTTCGAAAAGGGGGCTGACTGGGGCAAACAATCCTTCACCTCCCTGGGTGAGTTGTTGGGCGAGGTTTTTCTTGTCGTCCTCCATGGTGGGGGCCTGGGGCAATTCGCGCTTCAGGGTAGTCACCAGCAGCAGACCTTCCGGCACTTCCCTGGGTTCGGAAACTTCGCCAGGATTGAGAGCGGCGGCGGCATCGGTGATGACCGTGGCATGGGGGACTTCAGGAGGCTTCGCTTTGGTGAAGGCAGGAACCTCCACGGGAGCCAGTCCGGCCGCCGTGGCCGCTTCCACAAAGGTCTTGCCGGCTTTGACAGACTCGAGAATGGCAGTGCGGGCGGTGACGGCTGCGGTTTTTACGGCCTCAGCCAGGGCTTCGGCAGCGAGCCGTTCCGTGATTTTGACTTTGACTTCCTCAAGGGGCAACAAAGCCGGGGCATCGACCTTGGCAATTTCGAACAGGGCATAACCTGTGGAGGTTTGCAGGGTATGGGGCAGGGTAGGGTCGTTAGGAGCGTTGAAGATTTCCTGCACCAGGCGGGGATCGGCTTTCAGGTCGTCCGGGGCGGTGACGGCAGTAAAAGGAGCACTGACTTTGGCTTCAAGTCCGGAGGCCTTGACTATTTCCTCAAAGCTGCGGCTTCCCCGTTCATCGGAGGAGAGTTCCCCGCTGATATCGTTGGCTTTGACCAGCAGGGACTTGCGCTCGGCTTCATACGTTTTCATGTCTTCGGCCCGCTTGGCCATGGCGGCCGTGTGTTCGTCCAGTTTCTTTTTATATTCCTCTTCCTTGGCCTTTTTCTGGTCTTCGGGCAGGGTGCTGGTATCCTCGGGTTGGGGGGAAGGCAGGACCTCAGGGGCTTTAGGCAGATCAATCAGCACATAACGCACGGTGCGTTTTTCCTCCGAAAGCACCACCGGATCTGGGGCGGGCAGGCTGGGGTTGGCCGCGTGGGCCGTGAAAATGGTTTTGGCCTCGTCGTAGAACTTTTGGACCGCTTCGTCGGTCGGGGCCGCCGGGGTTTGTTTGGCCTTTTCAATCAGGGCAAAGGCAGCGGTCGTCTTCTGGTTCTGCTCGGCATAAGCGGAGTCGACTTCCGCCGGGGACGGGGCGAAGGTGCCGCCAATCAGCTTGTTGATTTTCTGGAAGAGCATCACGTCCCGGAGGGTGGTGTAGAGCCGCCGTTCGGTATTGGCTTTGTCGCCATAGAACTTGCTGTTGAGAAAGGCTTCGTATTTGACCGGATCAAACTGGCCATTGGTTTGGAAGCCGCCGATCGTGGTGACAAACCTTTCCAAATCCTCCCGGTCCACTTCGATCCCCAGTTTTTGGGCTTCCGCCCGCAACGTGGCCACGTTCATGCAAAAGTCGAAATTCAGGCTGTCCCCGCCGGACGGACCATAGCGCTGCACGATGGCCGGCAAGCCAAACCGCGGCTCCCCTCCAAGGGTGCGGGTATAAACCTTCAGGGGGTCTGTCAGGATCGCCATCTGATTGGTGGGATCCAGGAGGCGCTCGGCCAACAGGCGCTGGCTGTCGATCTGCGCGAGGTCATTTTGATAGTATTCCTGGCCATTCACGCTGAAGAGCGCTCTGGCATTGGGATTCTGTCCGGGGCCGCTGGATGAGTCGCCGAAGAACACAAAAGCCACACACACCACGATGGCGATGATGAGCATGAGAACGTAGTGATGCTTGCGGATTGTCTCGAGCATGGCGGCAGGGAAGGTGGGGCGTATCGTGAGAAAAGCCCGGCAGGACAGGTCCGGCCGGGCAGGAAAGTGGGTGAGCATAGGGGGCTGGGTGGGAGGCGGCAAGCCCTTTTTGGCTGGCCCTTGCGCCGGAATTGGCCTATGGCGTTCCTCCGGCAGTCTTTCCCGGGCGCAAATTTCCCGGATTGAACCTGAAAATAGGCTGTGAAAACCATTGGAATTTGGGAATCCTTGATTATTTACTGTGTGATCATAATTTTAAACAAATAAGGGAAATTGCCACATGGACTTGACTGGACGCCGCATTGCACTGCTGAAGGGAGGCCCGGGTTCGGAACGTGCGGTTTCTTTGGAAACCGCAAAGGGCGTGGCGCAGGCGTTGCGGAGTCTCGGGGCGGTGGTGGAGGAAGTGGATGTGACCGGTCCGGAATTTGAGGTGCCGGCGGGAGTGGAGGCGGCCTTCAATGTCATTCACGGGACCTTTGGGGAAGACGGGACCCTCCAGCGCATCCTTGAGGCCCGGGGCCTTCCCTACACGGGAGCCGGGGCGGCCAGCAGTGCCCTTGCCTTTGACAAAGCCCGGAGCAAGGCGGCCTTTATGGCGGCCGGGGTGCCGACCGCGGACTATCAAATTTTGTCCCTCGCGGGGGCTGCTCCGGAGGCGGTGGCAATTCCGCTGCCCATGGTGATGAAACCGCTTTGTGAGGGTTCCAGTGTGGGGGTGCATATTATCCGGGAGGAAGCCGGGGTCGTGGCCGCGATCGCCGATTTGGTCCAGTTCGGTCCGGAAGCGCTGGTGGAACCCTTTATCTCCGGCAAGGAACTCACCGTGGGCATTCTGGGCGATCAGGTGCTGCCGGTGATCCACATCCAGCCGCGCTCCGGATTTTACGATCTCGCCAACAAATACCCCTGGATGGGCGGCACCGGGGGATCGGATTATTTTTGCCCGGCGGACCTCAGCCCGGCCACCACGGCCCGGGTGCAGGAAGCCGCCATGGCCGCCCACCAGTCCCTTGGGGTGGAAGTCTACAGCCGGGTCGATATATTGCTGGATGCCGCTGAAGTCCCGTGGGTGCTGGAGGTGAACACCATTCCCGGCATGACCTCCACCAGTTTGCTGCCCAAGGCCGCCGCCACCGCAGGCATCGATTATCCAGCCCTTTGCGGGCGCATCCTCTCCCTTTCCCTGCAAGTTCAACGATAACTGTTATGTTTTTCCAGAAGCTGCGCCGTCGCCTGATGCGGAACCACCGGTTCCGCACCCGCGGTGGCGGGCACCATCTGGCCCTGAATGTTCCGCCTTCCCGCAGGGAAGTGGCCATGAAACGGCGCCGCCTGATGGGGACCACGCTGAAGTGGAGCGGCCTCGCCGCGCTGGCCCTCTGGGGAGCGGTGGAAGCCCAAAGCCTGTGGCAGCGCGCCTTCAGCCAGAGTCCGCACTATGCCGTCGGCCAATTTGAACTGCTCACCAACGGGGCCATCACGGCCACCCAGGTGACGGCGGTCACGGGCCTGCGTCCGGATACCAATATTACCTCGCTCGATCTGGGAAAGCTGCGCCGCCAGCTCCTCACGCTGCCCCAGGTGCGCGATGCGTCAGTGGAACGCCGCCTGCCCAACCATTTGTCCGTGCGCCTTGAGGAACGCCGCCCGGCCGCATGGTTGGCCTGTGCCCGCCAGGGATTGGAAGCCCTCAGTGCCCGGGGCCTGCTCATGGATGCCAATGGGGTGGTCTTTCCTGCAGAGGTCATGCTCAACGAATATACAACCCTTCCGGTGATCCATTGCGCGGACCTTCCGGCGGTGTCGCCCGGCCGACGGGTGGACTCCCCGTTGATCCTGCAGGCTTTGGAACTGGTTCATCAGATGCGCCAGCAAACCTGGCCCAAGCCCATGGTGCTCGAGCAGGTGCATCTGATGAACCGGTTTACCATGGTGGCCCAGATGGACAATGACGCCCTCTTCACGTTCCGGCCGGAAGGTCTGGAAAAACAGATCAGCCGGCTCCGCGCGATTTTGGCCAAAGTGGCTTCCAGTCCCAGCCGCGTAGCCAGCGTCAATCTCCAGTTGGAACGCAATATCCCGGTGCGGTTTTTTGAATCCCCGCCGTCCGTCCTGACGAAACCCTCCAGCAAGTCCAAGCCTTCCCCCCAGTCCCGCCGTCCGGTTTCCGCTTCCCGGCAAGGCACCTGAGTGATCCCGATCCTATCCTTCCATGGCCAAATCCAACATTTTTGTCGGTCTTGAAATCGGCACCCACAAAATCTGCGTGGTGGTGGGCGATGCCAAGGCCGACGGTTCCATTAAGATCCTCGGCGTGGGGCAGGCTCCGTCGCGCGGGGTGCGCAAAGGCGAGATCGTGGATTTTGAGACCGCCCAGACCTGCCTTCAGGATGCTCTCGTCCGCGCCGAGGACCGCAGCGATGTCATGGTCCGCAAGGTCTGGCTCGCCATCACCGGGCCCCATCTCGAAAGCATCAACAACCGCGGCGTGCTCCGCATCCCGGATGACCAGAGCGAGATCACCGAGGATGACATTGAGGAAGTGAAGGAGCAGGCCAGCAATGTGGCCATCCCTCCTGACAATATTTTCCTGCACCGCATCATCCGCCACTACTGGGTGGACGGGCAGGAAAAGGTCCAGAATCCCGTGGGCATGCTGGGACGCAAGCTGGAGGCTGACTATCACATTGTCCACGGCATCCGCAACCGGGTGCAGAACACCATCCGCTGCCTGCGGGAATTTCCCCTCGAAGTGGAGGATGTGGTCTTTGGCCCGATTGCCGCTGCCCAGGTGGTGCTCAACCGTGAGGCCCGCAGCCAGGGGGCCCTGCTGCTGGATATCGGCGGCGGGACTACGGATTTTGTTTTGTATGAGGACGGGGCCATTGCCGCGAGTGGTTCCATCGGGGTGGGCGGTGACCACATCACCAATGACTTGTCCGTGGTCCTGAAAATCCCCCAGTCCCGGGCGGAGCGGCTCAAGGTGGAACACGGCAGTGTGCTGCCTGCAGTGGGAGGGGAGGAAGACTTTATCCGGCTGGAAGGCGATGCCACCTTTGATGGCGTCAATGTGGAACGCGAAGTGCTGCATGGGGTGATTGCCGCCCGCATGGAAGAGGTCTTCCATCTGGTGAAAAAACGCATCCTCGCTTCCGGCGCCAGTCTGGACCGCGTGGCCGCCGGCATTTTCCTTTGCGGCGGCACCAGCCTGTTGCGGGGGCTCGACCACCTCGCGGAGGAAGTCTTTGGAGTGCCCGTCCGGCGTTCCAGCTTCACTCCCATGACCGGCCTGACCAGCAATTTTGAAAGCCCCCAGTATGCCACCCCGATTGGCCTGATCCGTTATGCCCAGCGGGTCGAAAGTGAACGGCCGGCCCGCACCCTGTTCCGCCGGATGAAGGACGCCATGGACAGCGTGCTCAGTGGCAGCCGTCTGTTCTGATGCCGGATCGCCTGACAATTTCTTCCCCCTTGCTGCCTCAACCCGAATTCCTCAACTCAACCCTGCTGCCATGATCCAGTTCAACCTCGACACTTCCGAAGCCTCCTCCGCTGCGTCCCCCTTTGCTGTCAGTGTCATCGGGATCGGTGGCTCCGGCACCAATGTGATCGACAAGATCGCCCTCGAAGGCATGTCCGGGGCGGATTTGGTGAGTTTGAACTGCGATGCCCGGGCCCTCAATACGTCCATGGCCAACACCAAGGTGCAGCTCGGCAAGTCATTGACCCAGGGTCTGGGCTGCGGAGGTGATCCCGAACTCGGGGCCGAAGCGGCCCTGGCTACCGCCACCGGGATCCGGGAATTGCTAACCGGCCGGAATATGGTCTTTATCTGCGTGGGCCTTGGTGGAGGCACCGGCTCCGGAGCGGCACCCGTAGTCGCCCGCATGGCCCGGGAAGCAGGGGCCTTTGTGGTAGTGTTTGCCACGCTGCCCTTTGCCTTTGAGGGCCGCCGCCGCAGCAACCAGGCCAGCGTGGCCCTCCAGGACCTGCGCAAGTATGCCAACGCTCTGGTTACGTTCGAAAATGACCGCATGGGCGAACTGGTGGTGCCCAAAAAGGGAGTGCAGGAGGCCTTCGAGCTGGCAGACAAAATCATCGGCCAAAGCGTCCGCGCCGTCACCAGCCTCGTCACCCAGCCGGGCCTGATCCACATCGGCATGGATGACCTCGTCACCGCCCTGCGCAACACGGACAGCCGCTGCCTGTTTGGTTATGGCCAGGCCAAGGGCGAAAACCGGGCAGTGGAAGCGCTGGGCCTTGCCCTCAAGAGCCCGCTGCTCGACCGCGGCCAGATGCTCTCCGGTGCGCGCAACGTGCTCGTCCACATCTGCGGCGGCACCACCCTGACCCTGTTCGAAATCGAAACCCTCATGCGCGAACTCGGCAAGCAGGTCCACGAGGATGCCCAAATTCTGTTTGGAGCCGCCACCGACTCCCGCCTTGCCGAAAGCCTCAGTGTCACCATCCTGACTTCCTTGTCCAAACCGGCTCCCGTCGCTGAAGTAGTAGCCGCTCCGGCTGCCGAGGCGGCGGCACCGGCCGCACCGGTGGCACCGGCCGCACCGGTGGCACCGGAACCAGCTTCCCCTGCGGCCGGGCCGTCCGCAGCCACCGCCCCACCCGCCCCACCCGCCCCGGCATCTGTTGAAACCCAAGTTCCTCCAGCGGCCGTGGAAGCCGTGGCCACCCCGGTTCCGACCGTGCAAGTCCCGCAAGCTGTCGCCGCCGCAATGCCAGTCGCCGCCGCAGAGCCAGTCGCCGTCGAAGTAGCTCCCTCTTCTCCTGTGATGGAACGACCCTCCCCCATTTTGGTAGAGGAGACGGAACTCTTCCCGGAGATTATTCTGCCCGCCGAGCCGAAGTTAATTGAGATTCCTGCCGTCAAGCCGGTGGCGGTCCAAGCTCCAGTCCGGCCGGTTCCGGTGCCGCTCCCGACCGAAGGTGCCGCTGAATCCGGCGTGGCCTCCAGAGAAGAGGAGGAGCATGAGGTGGAGGTGGAGGACGAAGTGGAGGACGAAGTGGAGGACGAGTTGGAGGACGAAGTGGAGGACGAAGTGGAGGACGAAGTGGACGAAACCGTGGACCTAACAAAAACCGCCCCCGCCCCTGTCTTTGAAACCGGCCGCATTCATGTGAGGGCAGACCAGCCGGTTCCCGCGTCCGCACCAAAAGGGCCCGCCATCTCCAGGGAACCGATTTTGCAAGAAGTAGAAGTAGATGTAGAAGAGGAGGAATTGGAAGCACTTCTCCCCCCTGCAGACCCGGCACCCGCCCCCAGCCGGGTCATCCGCATCGAGCGCCAGCCTGAGCCGCCTCCGGCGAAACCGGGGCCTGTCCGGAACGAAACTGCCCCCGCCGCCAAGCGGTTTGTCCTGAGCGATATCATCAAGCCCAAAGCCGTTCCTGCGCCTGCCACGGCAGAGCCCGTGATGGAATATTCTGCGCCGGAAGAAGTTGTGGAAGCCCCCCTGCGGCCTGCTCCAGCTCCAGCTCCCGCACCGGTTTCGCGCCGCACTCCGGACTTTGACCGGCTGGCTCCCATCCGGCCCATCCCGGCGGGCCGCAGCAGCGCTCCACCCGCCAGCGCGGCCGCCTCCAGCCCCTTTACACCCTCCAAGTCAAGCTCCTCCCGTCCAGTGCCGACGCAGCAGCAAACCTTTGATGAACGCCTCCAACCGGCCACCACGGGCGGCCGGTTTGACCGCTCCAAGCCGACAGTCGAAGAAGGCGAAGATCTGGATGTGCCCACGTTTCTCCGCCGCAAACGCTGAGCGGATCACGGCGCTCCCTGAATGGTCAGCACGCCGGCCTGGCTATCCAAAGAAGCGGCAGGGCAAACCCCGGGTTTTAATTCGTTCCGGTGAGATCCGATTCACCATTGCCGGAAGGGGCAGGAGTGGCTATGGATGATCTTACCGTCATGGCCAAGGTCCAACCTGTTATCGAAATCCAAGTCAAAGCCGTCGTCCCCACGAGCGGCGGCTGCGCGGTTTTTCTGGGCAACGACCACAAGGTCTTTGTCATTTACATTGATCATGGGGTCGGCCTGGCCATCAGCATGGCCTTGCGCCAGGAAACCCGCGAGCGGCCCCAGACCCACGAACTGATCGGCAGTGTCCTGGCAGGTCTCGGTGCCAAGGTGGACCGCGTGGTGATCAATCACTTTTCCGATGGCGTCTATTTCGCCCGCCTCATCCTGCGGGCGGAAAATGAACTCTACGAACGCAAAATCGTGGAAATCGATGCCCGGCCCAGTGACAGCCTTGCCCTGGCAGTCCAGGCCGGCGCTCCGATTTATTTGACCCGCGAGGTCTGGGATGCCGTGGAGGACGTGACAGAGCTGTTCAACAAGATGGAAAAGGACGGCTTTTCCGGAGGCAACCTCGAGCCGGATTCCTGAAATCCTGTCAGGGATTGGCCGGATTCTTTCCGGGTGCGGGCAGGAGGTCCATCAGAAAGTCAAGGCGGTCCTCCACCTCCGCCATGCCCAGCAGGGGCTGGCGCGAGAGCGCATCCGGAATCAAATTGCCGGCCACAAAGTCGGCAAGATGCGCCGGGTCGTTCAATTGCTGCAACTGACCGGCCAATTTGCGCCCGGTGTCGGAATCCTGACGGATCAACCCCAGCACCTGATCCAGCAGCCGCTGCCCTTTCAGGCCGGCTGAGACGGGATGTGCCATTTGGTTCTCCACCGGATCAATGCGGGCAATCCGGAAGGGTTCATATTGTTCCCATGAAACAAAACGCACCCGTTGCATGCCCTGCAACACAAGGTGGGACGTTCCGTCCGCATTGCCCACGCAAGCCCTGAGCACGGAGGCCGTACTGAATTCATGGATCCGGTCATCGGACTCCTCAGCCTCCCCGTCCCCGGAAGGTGTCAGGGTGCCAATGCAAAGCATGCGGTCGGTCTGCAGGGCCTGTTTCAGCATGGCCCGGTAGCGCGGCTCGAAAATATACAACGGCAGCAGACCGTGGGGGAAGACGTTGCACTGCGGCAGCAGCATGACGGGAATGACGGAAGGAAGATTCATCAGGGGGTAGGCCAACATCAAAGGAACGCGGTCCCGCCTCCGGGAGATGCGGCCGACTGCAGGCAGTGTTCAGATCCGTTGGGAAAATTCCCCTGCTGCCGCAAGCCGCATTGCACGGCGTGAAGCCGGTGGCCGCTTCCTGTCACGGGCAGCCTGCTGCCGGCGGGGCTCAACATTTGTGGCCCGCAATGCGGTATCCCCGGCCGCGCCCGCCTCATCCTTCCCAGCGCCGGAAAGCTTCAATGGCCTCATACTCGGCCGTGCCGAGGGAGTCGTAAATCCGGGCGGTTTCGCGGTTCCGGCTGCCGTCGAGCTGGTCGGGCAGGGTATGCGACTGGAATTTCTGCACCGCCGCCAGCTTGTGGGCCAACTGGTCCGGACTCATCGGAATGGCCATCTGGATTTCGTGAGGAAGATACTCGGACTGCTGGCCCCGGTAGAGCCAGACGCGGCAGTGTCCGCGCCATGGCTGGCCCTCGCGGGCTTCCCACGCGGCCTGGAATGCGGCAAAAGCCATGCCCTGCACGCTGCTGGGATCGGCCAGGTGACCGGTTAGGTAAATCTGGTGGGGACGCAGCGTGGCCAGCACGGATCCCACCGCCGTGACATCCGCCGCTCCCAGGCGGAACTGGCGGTAGCGCCCTTCCGTATAAAAAGGCAGATCCAGAAAGCGGATTTGTGCGGGGTTGACGCCGAGGCTGAGCGCGGCATCGCGCGCTTCGCCGCGGCGGATCAGAGCCTTGAGGCGGCGCAGCCGCGCCGGAGGATCACCAAACGGTCCCTTGGCTTCGATTTCATCAAGAATGCCGCTGGCATAACGGATCTGTTCCTTCCAGCGCTCCGGATCCTGCTCCGCCGTTTCCAGAAGCACCCGGGCGAAGCGGATGGCCTCGGCATCGGTAATCCGCAGGTCGCCTCCCGTGAGATAACAAACATGGACATCATGCCCCTGGGAAACCAGCCTTTCCATGGTGCCGCCCATGCCGAGGACATCATCCTGGGGTTCAGGAGCGAAAACCAGCACGGTCTTGGGAAAAGGAGCGGCCCGCTCCGGACGGGAGGTGTCGTCGGCATTGGGTTTGCCGCCGGGCCAGCCGGTGATGGTCTGCTGCTGGCGGTTGAAGACTTCAATATTGAGATGATAGGCCTTGCCATACCGGGTCAGCAGTTCGGCCATGCCATGTTCGTTATACTCGCCGTCCCGGAGTTTGAGCACGGGTTTTTTTTCGGTCAGGGCCAGCCAGAGCACTGCCCGGCGGGTCTCCTGGGGAGTCCACTCCGCCCGGCCCACCAGCCACGGCAGGCGGATCCGCGTCAGGGCCCCGGAGGCGCCTTTGTCCAGAAAGGCCCGGGCATCCGGATGGCTTTGCAGAAAGCTGGCGGAGACGGCCTCGGTTTCCGGACCTTCAATGGCTTTGGCGGCAATCCCCGCCTTGTTGCCACCCCATGCCATCATCACCAGCCTGCGGGCCCGCAGGATCGTGCCGACCCCCATGGTGATGGCAAAACGGGGCACGTTCTCCTCGCCGAGAAAGTCCGCCGCCGCATCCTGACGGGTCACGAGATCCAGCGGGATGAGCCGGGTCAGGGAATCGCGTGAGGAGCCGGGTTCGTTGAATCCGATGTGGCCCGTCCGGCCGATGCCCAGTATCTGCAGGTCCACGCCGCCCGCGGCTTCAATGGCGGCTTCATACGCCGCACAATGCGCAAACACCCCATCCAGCGGCACCAGCCCGTCCGGCAAATGGATGTTTTCCGGCTTCAAATCAATATGGGCGAACAACTGCTCCTGCATGAAGCGGTAATAACTTTCCCGGTGGTCCCGCCCCAGCCCGTAGTATTCATCAAGGTTGAAGGTGATGACATCCTCGAAACTCAATCCTTCCTCCCGGTGAAGGCGGATCAACTCGCGGTAAAAGGGGACCGGGGTGGAGCCTGTGGCCAGTCCCAGCACCGCCGCTTTGCCTTCCTTCCGGCGCGCCAGAATCAGGTCCCGCACTTCTGCCGCAAGGGCGGCCGCGGCCGACGGGGCATCCGGAAACAGCACCGTGGGAATTTTTTCAAAGGCTTCAGCCGGGGAAGTTCTTGCAGACATGGCAGGGGACGTGGAAAAAGACAACATTCTATGATCAATTCCCCCCCTCCTGCAACAACCGCCAGAACAAATACTTTTCGTATTAGGGTGTTAGTGGTGATGGGGGTCAGCGGCTGCGGCAAAACCGCAGTGGGCATGGCCGTGGCCCACCGCTGGCAGGCCCGGTTCGAGGACGCGGACCACTGGCACAGCCCGGAAGCGGTCGCCCAAATGGCCGCCGGCATTCCCCTCACCGACGCCGACCGCGCCCCATGGCTGGAGCGCCTGCGGGACCAAATCATTGCCGCCACCCCGCCCGAAGGCCGCACCGTGCTGGCCTGCTCCGCCCTGCGCCGCCGCTACCGCAGCGTGCTGCGCGACGGCCAGGAGGGAGTGCGGTTTGTCCACCTGTCCGGCAGCAAGGAGCTGATCGCCGGAAGAATGGCGGCCCGCACCGGCCACTACATGCCCCCGACTCTCCTTGATTCCCAGTTCGCCGCCCTCGAAGTCCCCGGTCCGGATGAAGCATGCACCGTATCCATTGACCAGACGCTGGAGGGAGTGATTGATGAGGTGTGGCGGTTGGTTTCCATGGACAGATGCCCCTGATTCTGACTCCATGCCCGGAAACCCAATCCATCCGCTTTCCAAACCCATGAAATCACTCCTCACGCTCCTGCTTGCGGCCATCGGTGCTGTCCCGTTCACGCCATCCCTCCGCGCCGCCGATCCTCCCGCCCCGAATGACGTCAGGGTCACAAGTTACAATCTCCGGTACGGCACCGCCAAAGACGGCGAAAACCATTGGGACAAGCGGAAGGACTTTTTGGCGGAAGCCATCAAAGCCGCCAACCCCGATCTGCTGGGGACCCAGGAAACGCTGGGCTTCCAGCGCGACTTTGTGGCGGGAATTCTGCCCGGCCACGATGTTTTGGCGGCCGGGCGTGATGACGGCAAGGAGCAAGGCGAAATGGTGGCGGTCTACTGGCGGAAGGAGCGTTTCGAAAAGCTGGACGGCGGTCACTTTTGGCTGAGCACCACTCCGGAAGTGGCCGCCAGCAAGGCATGGGATACCTCCCTGACCCGCATGGCCACCTGGGTGCGCCTGAAGGACAAAACCAAGGAAGGGAAACCGGTGCTGTGGGTGAATACCCACTTTGATCACGTCGGCAAACAAGCCCGGCTCGAATCCGCCAAACTGATCCGCGAACGCCTCTTGGTGCTCGGAAAGGATTGTTCCCTTGTCCTGACTGGGGATTTTAATGCCGGGGAAGGCAGTGATCCTTATCAAGCGATGTTCGGGATGCTGGGAGAGACCGCCTCACCGATTCTCGATAGTCTGCGCGTGGCCCATCCGCAGCGCGGGGAAAATGAGGGAACCACCACTCCTTTCCTTTCCGCCCCAGGCAAGGGGGCCCGCATTGACTGGATCGGCGTCTCGCCCGACTGGAAGGTGGTGGCTGCCGAAATCGGGCGTCCGGACCGGGAAGGACGCAGCGCCTCGGACCACTTTCCCGTGCACGCCGTCCTGCGGCGGTGAGGGTTTGACCGAATCCGGCAACTTGAAATCCGACAGCCATCAGGCCCCTTCCCCCATGGCGGGAGCCATCAGTTCCCGCCCTGCTTTGCTGACATGAAATCGCTTGCCGCTGTCATCTCCGCGTTTTTGGGGAACCGCAGCAGCCGCTCCAACCTGAAAACGTTGCTGCGGCTGGCCGCCGTGCTCTTTGGCCTGATCTGTTTTTACAGCGTGGCTTTTCATTTCCTGATGGAGCGGGAAGGGCAGCACTTCAGTTGGATTACCGGCTTCTACTGGACGCTCACGGTGATGAGCACCCTCGGGTTCGGCGACATCACCTTCCAGGGGGACTTGGGACGCTTGTTTTCCATCGTCGTGCTCGGCTCGGGCGTGATGTTCCTGCTGGTCCTGCTGCCGTTCACCTTCATCGAGTTTTTTTATGCTCCATGGATCAAGGCCCAGGCCAGTGCCCGCGCCCCGCGCGAACTCCCCGAAAGCACCCGCGGCCATGTCATCTTTACTTGTTATGATCCCGTCACTCTCGCCCTGATCCCTCTGCTGAAAAAATACGGGCATTCCTACGTGGTCCTTTGCCCGGCGGTGGCGGAAGCCCTCGACCTTTACGAACAGGGCATCTCCTCCGCCGTGGGGGCGCTGGATGATCCCGAAACCTATCAGAAAATGCGTCTGTCCCAGGCGGCCCTGCTGGTAGCCTCGCGTTCCGACGTTCTCAATACCAACATCACCTTTACGGCCCGCGAACTCGCTCCCGACCTGCCTATCATCGCGTCCGCGTCCACGGATTCCTCGCGGGATGTGCTGGAACTGGCCGGAGCCACCCTCGTGCTGCGCCTCGAACAATTGATGGGCCACGCCCTCGCCCGCCGGGTCATCGGCAAGGACTGTGCTGCCCATCTCATCGGTGAAACCCAGGGCCTGCAAATCGCCGAAGCCAACGCCGCCGGCACTGAACTGGAAGGACTCACCCTCGCCGGCAGCGAAATCCGCCAGCGCACCGGAGTCAGCATCATCGGCGTATGGGACCATGGCCAACTCCGTGCGGCCGAACCCCACACGATCATTGGACGGCAAACCGTGCTCGTCCTCGCCGGTACCGGGGCCCAAATCGCCAGCTATAACCAAACTTTCAGCCGTCCGCAGTCCGAAAAATCACATGTGGTGATTGTCGGCGGAGGACGGGTTGGCCGCATTGTCAGCACGACCCTGATGGAGGCTGGGCTTTCCACAACCATCATCGAACAGAACGCGGACCGCGTCGCCCGTCATCCCGAAGCCGTCATCGGCGACGCGACCCGCATGGAAATCCTCAAGGCCGCCCGCGCCCGGGAAGCGACGACGGTGATCATCACCACCCACGACGATGATGTGAATATCTCGCTGAGCATCTTTTTCCGCCGCCTCCGCGACAACCTGCAAATCATCTCCCGTTGTTCCCTCGAGCGGAATGTCGGCACCCTGCACCGTGCAGGCGCAGACCTCGTGCTCTCATCTGCCTCCATGGGGGCAAATCTCATCTTCAACGAGGTCAGGGAAAATACCAGCCTGCTGCTGGCGGAAGGCGTTTTGGTATTTCCTGCACCCGTGCCCGACCGGCTGGCCGGCCGCCGCCTCGCGGACTGTGCCCTGCGCACCGAAACCGGCTGCACCATCATCGCGGTGGAGCACCTCGGGGAACGGATTGTCAATCCGGGGATAGATATTATCCTCCCTGCAGGCGGCACTCTCCTGCTGATCGGCACCCTCGAAGCCGAAGAAAAATTTCTCAAAGCCTTCCCACCCCAGGCCCACGGCCAGCCGCAGCACCGCCGGGGAAAAAGGGGATAGTATGCCTGAAAGGGGGGAGGCAATGGAACAAGGTCCAATGTGGTGGGCCGGATCGGGCAGGCAGGACGGGGTGGCCCGGGCAGAATGCCACTACCCCAACGGAGGACGCGGCAAAATGCCTCGCCGGAGCGCCTGCCAGTGGGCCGCCCCACGCATTCCGGATCGGGGCAGGGGTGGCACGGATTCAGCGAAAGTTCGATCATGGCCGCGGACGCACTTCGACTTCGGGAAATGGGGCCGCACGATCCCACAACTAAAATTAAGATATGAAAACTTCAGCCAATTATCCGGATCCCAAGACGCATACCCCGTCGGTCCTCGACCTCCCCAAACGTCGGATTTCATGGGGCGCCGTTTTCGCCGGTGCTCTCATCGCGCTGACCGTGCAATTGCTGCTCAGCTTGTTGGGCCTGGGGATCGGGTTCAGCACCATCAATCCAGAATCGGAAGCTGGCAATGCTGCGGACGGTCTGGGGGTGGGCGCTGCCATTTGGTGGTTTTTATCGAGCCTGTTGGCCCTTTTTGCCGGAGGCATGGTGGCTGGACGTCTGTCCGGAATGCCACGCCAGACTGACACCATGCTGCATGGACTGCTCGCCTGGAGCCTCACAACCCTGGTGACCTTCTATCTGATCACAACTTCGCTGGGTGCCCTGATCAGTGGAGCCGCCGGAATGGTGGGGAAAGGACTCACCCTTGCAGGCAAGGGTGTCGCCGCTGTTGCCCCTGGAGCCACGGAAGCCGTGCAGGGCAAGCTCAGTGAGCACGGCATTGATCTAACCAGCATCCGTCAGGAAGCAGAAACTATGCTGCGCCAGACCGGGAAACCGGAACTCCAGCCGGAAAACCTGCAAGCCCAAGCCGAGCAGGCGGGTAACCAAGCCGAAGCGGGTGCCGAGGCCGCAGCAAGTGACCCTGCCAACACTTCGGCCACTCTTGACGGGGTCATGAAGAACCTTTTCCGCGAAGGGCAGGACACCGTTGCGGCCGCAGACCGCGAGGCTGCCGTGAATGTCGTGGTGGAACGGACGGGCAAAACCCGCGCGGAAGCAGAACAGATTGTGGACCGCTGGATAGCATTTTTTGAAACCTCAAAAGCAAAAGTGAAGGAGACTGCCGCGATGGCCGAGCAGAAAGCGAGGGAAGCCGGGGAAAAGGCGGCCTCCGCCTTGTCCAAGGCTTCCCTCATGGCCTTTTTCGGGTTGGTCCTGGGCGGTGCCGCCGCCGCGCTCGGGGGCAGGGCTTCGGCCCCATCACCGGTGACGGAACACAAAACCACCATCGCGACCGGGAATTTGCCCTGAGCAGGTGTTGTTCGCATTTGCGGGGCAGGTAATGGCGGACCTGCTACCTGCACGGCTGGCCAGCAGCAGATTTTTCTGCCAGCCTGTCCTTGAGGTCTATCACGGCCCTTCTGGAAGCGACATGGGGCGGAAGGTGCTTGAGAGCTTCAAGTGCTGCCATGTAGCTCACTTGCGCTTCGTCCAAGCGGCCGGCTTTGCGGAGAAGGTCCCCTTTACGCTCAAGCCATACTTCCTTCCGGCCCGATGAAGCCAGCAACCGGTCCACGCGGGCAATCGCTGCCTCGTAATCGCCTTTTCCTGCTTCGATGTCAATGGCCAGCAGGTTCAAGGTAGGAAGGTCTCCCAGCCTGGTTATTCCGCGTTCGATCACATTCAGCGCGGCGGGAACATGTTCCGGACCCGCAGACGCGAGCGCCTTGGCGCATTCCAGGTAATGTTCGGGCTCAGGCTTCGATGATAACTGCAAAACTTTTGAAAAGTCCGCAGCCGCCACCAGCGGCCGCCCGAGCTTTATCTCCACTCGCGCCCGGGTCATCAGCCCATCGATATGATAGGGTTTAATTCCGAGAAACCGATCCAAGGCGGCGCGGGCTTCTTCCAGCTTTCCAAACTCGAAAAGCAGCTTGCCCCGGCCGAGATGCACCTCGACTATGGCAGGATCGAGGCGCTCTGCCGCGTCGTAATCGCTGGCGGCGTCTTTTTCCTCGCGGTGCAGCCGTCTCAATTCAGCGCGCCTGAGATACAATCGCGCATCTTTTGGCTTGGATGCAATCTCCGTGGAGATCGCGTGGATCTGCTCATGCAGCTGGCCATGGCCCCGCGCCAAAGGTGCGATGGACCCCCACAGCGCTATGCCCGCAAGCAGGTTCACCGATGATGACGGGAGACGCGGGTTCTTCACTGGCTTCGAACAAGCTTGATTGAATTCAAGGCACCGGGGAGGCGGTTAGGCTCAGAGACTGACTGGAACATGCTGGCTGCGGTGCGGCCTGGAAGGGGGGGCTCACTTACTTGTTTTTGCCGAAGCGGGGACGTTGGCAGAGGAGCCCGCATCATTATAGGCATGCAGCCGGTAGTAATACAGCGTGCCTCCCCTCAGGCCAGCGTCACGATAGGAAGTCACGTTGGCGCCGACGGTGATCGTTGTGACCCCCCTCCTGAAGTTGGAGTCGGTCGAGCGCATAATCTTAAACCCCGTTTCGTTTCCTGAATTGTCCACCCAGCTCAAGTCGATGCCTCGGGTCGTGTTCGCAGTAGCCGTGAAGTTGCCGGGAGCGGCAGGCGGCAGCAGCGGCTCAACAATCATGATGTCCGCCGCAGCTGACGTGGCGCTGCCTCCACGGTCATCGATGGCCACCGCCTTGATCACGTAAGATCCCGCCGGAACGTCGTTCCAGCTCATCGAGTAAGGTGAAGTGGCGTCGGTGCCCAGAAGCGTTTGCGTTTCGCCGTCAACGTTGAAGAAATCGACGCGGGCGACCGTGCCGTCGCTGTCGGCGGCCGTAGCTTCCAGCAACACCGTTGCGGGGGCCTCAAAAGACGCGCCCGTTCCCGGCTTGGTGAGCGTCACCGTCGGCTCAACATTCGGCGGCGGGTTCACGGTGATCGCCGCAGTCTCTGAAGTGGCGCTGCCTCCACGGTCATCAAGGGCCACCGCGGTGATCACGTGAGATCCGGCCGGAACGTTGTTCCAGCTCATCGAGTAAGGTGAAGTGGCGTCGGTGCCCAGAAGCGTTTCGCCGTTATAAAATTCAACGTGGGCGACCGTGCCGTCGCTGTCGGCGGCCGTAGCTTCCAGCAACACCGTTGCCGGGGCCTCAAAAGACGCGCCTGTTACCGGCTTGGTGAGAGTCACCGTCGGCTCAACATTCGGCGGCGGGTTCACGGTGATCGCGGCAGTCTCTGACATGGCGCTGCCTCCACGGTCATCAAGGGCGACCGCGGTGATCACGTAAGATCCGGCCGTAACGTTGTTCCAGCTCATCGAGTAAGGTGAGGTGGCGTCGGTGCCCAGAAGCGTTGCGCCGTTATAAAATTCAACGTGGGCGACCGTGCCGTCGCTGTCGGCGGCCGTAGCTTCCAGCAACACCGTTGCCGGGGCCTCAAAAGATGCGCCTGTTACCGGCTTGGTGAGCGTCACCGTCGGCTCGACATTCGGCGGCGGGTTCACGGTGACCGTCAGTGGATCCGAGGTGGCCTGCGCTCCACCATCGTCCCAGGCTGTTGCTGTCAAAACATGAGTGCCGGAAGCAGGGTTATTCCACACCAGCTGAAACGAGCCGCCAGCAGAGGAGGCAACGGGGACGATTCCGATCAGGCTATCGCCGGCGTAAAAGGCAACCTGTTCCACGCTGCCGCCTTCCTCCACAGGACCGGGCGTTGCGGTCGCGGTGAGGGTCACGGGAGCGTCCACGGTGGCACCGGGTGCCGGGCTGGTGAAGGCAACGGTTGGGGGACTGTTCGCAATGTCCTTGCGAAGGGTGAATTCATCATCGACCGCGCCAGTGGAGGTGAGGAACTTCACATCAAGCCGCTGATCGTTGACGTCCAAAACCAACGACCCAAGCTTCAGCAACGAGACGATCATGGCTGGGTGTGGATTTGGGCTTACTAACGCCGTGCTGCCGCCCCACCAAAACGTGGCCTTCCCGGAGCTCCCCGCCACGGCGTAAACCGCGCCTTGGTTGGCCGCCAGTCCCAACGGTTTCCTGTAGGCTCCCATGTTATCCACTTCGCGCCCGTTTCCTCCGTCAATTTTCATCGATGGGGAGAAGCTCTGCGAATAACCGTAGTGCCCGTCGATCAGGTAGGAGCGCTCATAGGAATGGCTGTGCCCGCCCAGCACGAGATCAACGCCGCCAGCCTCGAGCAGAGGCAGGAAGTTTTCGCGCATTTGCACCAGTTCCAGATCCTTGTTCGTGGAGTTGTCTGAATCGTGTGAGCCTTTGGTGTAAGGCGGATGATGCCAGAAAGCGATGATCCAGTCCTGTACGGTGGATTCGAGATCCGCCTTGAGCCATGTCGCCATCGGTCCGGTCTTTGACCGATCCGAGCTGATCGAATCCAGGCAGATGAAGTGGACATTGCCGTAATCGAACGAATAATATCTCTCCGTTCCGGAGGCGACGCCGCCGGCCTCTCCCTGGGTCGGGAAGGTATGAATGTCGAAGTATGGCGCGCCTTGGGAGGTGTAATACTCGTGATTGCCCAGTGTGGACCAGAGCGGGCTTTGCCGGAGGATAGCCGGATACATGTTGAACACTGCCGCCTGGAACTCCGAGTCCGTGCCATTGTTGTAGGCGTTGTCGCCGAGCATCAGCCACATGTCGGTATACTGCGAATTATTGAAATTGTTGTAAGCGTTGCGGACGGCCGCTGCGTCGGCATTTGCTGTGCCTGAATCGCCGAGAACCCACACGCGGAAAGGCTGTTTGGATCCAGGCACAGGCGGCGTGGTGAACGAGTATTCCGGGCCGCTCGCAATCGCGCCCATCGCGGAACCGATGGCGTAATAATACCGGGTGTCCGGCAGGAGCCCGCTGACCGCGACCTCGTGCTCCGTGGTCAGAGTTTCAGTTCCGACGGTGCTGCCGGGACTGGCGGCTTCCGTGCCAAACCAGACGGTGCTCGAGGTGGCAAGGTCCGTGCGCCAGCGGATCACCATGGAAGTGGAGGTGGCGTTTTGGAGATAGGGTCCGCGGGTTACAGCCACGGCGGGAGCCTCGAGCAGTCCCACCAGTTCCAGGTCAAAGCTCAGGTCGCTGCTGGTGGCATCGGACTGATGCACCTCCACGGCAAGAACATTTACCCCCGGCAAAAGGTTGGCTGCCACAATGCTTTCGTAGAATGTGGACTCGTCTGCACCGCCCACGGCGACCGACGCCAGCGTGCTGGAGGTCACCGTGCCGGATGGCATATTGCTTCGGTGGACCTCGATGCCATTAAGATAGACCACCGCGCCGTCGTCGCGCAGCAGCCGCACCTTCAGCGCCTCGAAACCGGCTGGATCAGCGACGTCAAACGCGCTCCGGAAATAGGTGGTGATGTATTTTGAGGTGGATGAAGGCCCGAAGCTTACGACCGTAGTTTCTCCGCCGTCTCCATAACCGAGCTGCGCAGCTCCCGATTTCCAGCCGGTGTCATTATAGCCGGGGTTGATCCATTGCGTGCCGGGATCGAAACCAGTGTCCAAATACTTCCAGACCGAGCCGGCCGGCAGCACGGTCACTGCGGGCGACCTGGCAACGCCGGTCAGTTCCATGTTGAAGCTGAGATCGCTGCTGTTTCCGTTGGATTGATGCAGCTCCACGGCAACGACATTCGCACCCTGCAGAAGATGCGTCAGCGGAATGCTGGACTGGAAAAATGTGGATTCATCGGCGCCAGCGACGGCGCTGCTTGCCAGCGTCGTGTAGCTGATGGTCCCGGCCGGCATGTTGCTGCGCAGGATTTCGACGCCGTTGAGATACACCACGGCGCCGTCATCGCGCTGCAGCCGGAGGATCATCGACTCAAAGGACGCCAGATCTTCAACCGTGAAGGCGCGCCGGAAGTAGGTCGTGATCGATTTGTTGGTCGAGGTGCCGGCATAGCCAACCACTGTTGCCTCGCCGCCGTCTCCGTAGCCCAGCTCCGCAGGCCCCGCCTTCCATGCTCCATCATTGAATGCAGCATCCCGCCATGCCGTCCCCTGATTCGAGCCATTATCCAGATATTGCCATGTCGCTCCCGCAGGGATGAACGTCGTGTTGCCGCGAGCGGTCGTTGCGGCCATGGCGACCCACAAAAGTGCCAGCAAAAGACCGGTGGATTGAAAAATGTGCCATCGAGCAGACGCGCAGCGGACGATGGAGAGTTGGATCTGGGTTCTCATAATGCAGGCTCTTACTGAAAGGAATCCGCTCTTTGCGGGTGGCGTCGTGGGCGGGACCGGGAAAGGGGAAAAAGGGAGAAGAGGGGGGTGGGAGGGCGGCAGAAGGGTAAAATTGGAGGGCCTTACGAATTTTCGCCCCGGGAATGCGGCTGCGAATGGCAGACTTCGCAGACTGGAATGAATCACCCACCCATTTCAGTTTAAAATGGTAGGAACTGCGGACCATACTCTCCCCGCCCGCTCTGACAAGAATTTTTTCCAACAGATTTTTCATGTTTGAGGGGGCCTCTTCCTGGTTCAAGCCGTGCCCGCTGGGCGTCAGGATCCGTCGTCCACGACTTCAAACGGAAATGCCGCAAACTGCGAAGTCGCCGAAGCTGCGCCTTGGACTGGAGGATGCGGAGGCCGGGATCGGTCGGACCGGCGGGGCAATCGACGCTTCCGGGCAGTTGCTAGGTTCATGTTGACGCGATCGGGCTTGGCGGTCGCGAATTCCTTGTTTACTCACTTTTGAGCGTCCCGGCGACAAAGTCGAAGAGCGCTATGGTCGAGGGATCGCCGGGTTCTCCGAGTTTGGTATTGATCTGAGAGTGGTCGGTCTCTTTGGCGGCGAAAAGTTTTGCAGGCACGCCCGCTTCTTTCAGCACCGCGCCGAGACGCTGGGCTTGCGCGGAATTATCCGGATGCTCCGCCACGTGAAGGATGAGGAAGGGCGGGATGCCTTTGCCTTTTACCACATGCGTGACGGCGGAAAAGTCCTTATGCTTCGCGGGGTCGTTGCCGAATTTTTCGCGATGGCCGAACTTCGCCTGAGGCTGACCATGGACGCGGCGGCGCGTCTCGGCGGTTTCGATGATGGCGGGCACATCGTAAGTGTCGCCATCGACCGGCACGCAACCCTTGAGCACGGAGAACGGCACGCCTTCCGCCTTCAGATAGCGTTCGTCAGTGCAGAGCAACGCGGCGAGCTGGGCACCCGACGAATGGCCCATGACGAGGATGCGCTTCGGGTCGCCGCCGTGTGCGGCGATGTGCTGGTGCACCCATCCTAGCGACTTCGCGACATCGCGGATGACGGCGTCCATTTCCACATCAGGCAGCAGCCGATGGTTAGTGGAGACAAAGACAAATCCTTTTTCGACAAAGACCTGCGGCTTGAGTTGCACCTTCGTTTTGTCGCCCGACTGCCAGCCGCCGCCGTGGATCCAAAAAACCACGGGCAGATTCCTGGCACCGCCCGGGGTATAAATGTCGAGCACCTGCCTTTCGTGGGCGGCTTCAGCGTAGGGGATATTCGACGCGGTCGGGGCGGCAAAAAGGCCGGAGGGTAGTGCCAAAAAGCACGTGAGGAGGAGGGACGACGCGATTTTCATGATACCGCACGGGTGGAAGTTGTTGGGTCCGGCGGGGAATTTGTCGTAAGGGGAGCACAATTTTTACCGGATGCCCAGTCAATACCAATACCACTTGCTCCCACAGTGCCAAGATTTATTGACAACGCATTACGGCGCGGAGGCCTTCCGTCAGCGCCCCCGGCGAAGCCCATTCCCGGATCAATTCAGACGCAGCTCTTCGTCCGTCTCGAGGAAATCCACCTGCCCGCTGCTGATCTCGTAGAACGCACCGACCACCGCGAGCTGGTTCCTGGCCACCGCCTCCTTAATCACTGGATTCTCCTTCGCCAACGCCACTTGCTGCCGCACGTTGGCCATCACAGCTTCACGCATCTTTGCTTTCGGGTCACGGATTTTAGCGATGTTCGCGACCGAGGGAGCGATTTTTCCCACCAGGTAGCGGACGTTCTCTGGCTCGTCTTTCACCACGTCCTCCGGCAGCATCGCGGCCTTCACGGCGCCACAACCTTCGTGGCCCATCACTACCAGAACCTTCGTCTTCAAGTGCTTCACTGCATACTCCACACTCCCGATCGTTCCCGGGTCCACCACCTGCCCCGCCACGCGGACCGCAAAGATGTCGCCAAGCCCCTGATCGAACACCAGTTCGATCGGCACCCTGCTATCGGAGCAACCCAGCACCACCGCAAATGGGGTCTGCCCCAGGATCTGCGCCCGCCGCTCGTTCGCATTCATATCCGGCCTCCGGGCTGTCCCACCGAAGAACCGCGAATTTCCCTGCTTCAAAGAGCGGATAGCCTCCTCCGGACTTTTCGCAGCCGGCTCCTTTAGTTTCGCGATCTCCTCCATCGAGGCACCTTTGATGATCGCCTCCCGAAGCTTCAGGTCGAACTCCCCGTCGCCACTTTTCTCTGCCGCAGGAGACGTCGGTGCCTTGTCCGCAGATGATGGAGGTGCCGCATTAACAAGGGGGAGAAGGCACACAGCGACGGTGAGCAATGAAGGAATGATGATTTGAGTTTTCATGGTGGGGGGGGTGGGGCGGCGTCGTGACGAAAGATTTCATCATGCAGTTTCCATGATCCGGAACATAACTTCCCCGCCCGCGTTGCCAAGAAGTTTTTCGTCAGCGCGACCTCCCGCCCGTGAACTCGTCGCTGGATTTCACCGCCTGCAGCCGGTGCACGCCGCTCACTTCGTTATCGTCGGAGCAGGCGCTCTCCGAAGAGCTGGGATGCTCCCCGCAGTCCAAAGCCTCCGGCGGTCGCGAAGAGTGCCTATCGTGGTCGCCGAAGGCTTTGGACTGCGGCGGGCATCGCCGCTCTTCCGGGGGGGGGGGATGCTCACCTCCTGCCCGAACGCACCCTGCCACCCACGAACGCGCATGTTGCCCGCACTGCCCCCGAAATGGCGGCCGAAAAACGCGGATTAGCTCCTGGACGCGTTTCGAAGGGAGCTATGGTTCCCGTGGCAGTTCACGAGGCTCCGGCGGGCTGCGCCGTTTTTTTGAGGTAGGCCGGGCGTCAAATCAAAATACTCGCCTGACTGGCAAGGCTTTGGTAATTAACGGATGATTATTTGAACGAGTGATTAATTGAAGTCCCCCCTTGTATGAAAATTTTCCTTTCAACTCTGATCGCTTGCCTGCCCTCCGCCGCTTCCGCCGGCATCGTGATCAACGAGATTCACTGCGACTCGGAACCGAATTCCCTGCGGTCGGAATTTGTCGAGTTGTATAATGACGGCGCGCAGGCGGTGGACCTCGGCGGCTGGCACTTCAGCGATGGGATCGATTACGTGTTCCCGGCGGGCACCGTGTTGCCGGCCGGTGAATACCTCGCGGTGGCGGAAGACCTTGCCGGCTTTGCGCAGGCCTATGGCCCGGCGGCGACCCAGCAAGTCATCGCCCACTGGCACTTTGATGAAACGTCGGGCACCACGGCAGTGGATACCAGTGGCACCGTCACCAGCGCCGGTGCCGTGAAGACGGCCGTGGCAAGTGGCGGCGTCAATCTGAACGCGGAGGGCCGGTTCGGTGGAAGCGGCGTGGCCATGGACGGGCTGGCCGGCAGCTTCCTGACAATCCCGCACCTCGATGCGCTGTGGGCAGGAAGCTTTACGGTGGCTGCCTGGGTCAAGCCGTCCGACACCACCGCCAACGCCATTCTGGCGGACTTTGCCGCGCCCCAGGCCTTCCTGTTCAGCGTGGATACGGCGGCGAAAATGACCCATCGCCACAACGCCGCCACGCCTTCCACCGCAGCGGTCTGGACCGGAAGCGGCGGCACGGTAGCAGCCAACACATGGCACCATGTTGCTGCCGTTTGGGACCGGGAATCCCAGATCGGACGCGTTTATCTGAATGGCGTCATGGTTTACAGAGCAATCATCGGCAAGATGCCGGTGGAACTGGCCATGGTTCAAAACGCCCGGCCATGGCACATCGGCCGCAAGCAGGATACCGGCGAGTGCTTCAACGGCATTCTGGATGAGTTGTGGGTCATTCGCGGCGCGCTGCCCGGGGCTTCGATCACAACCTTGATGAATGAGAACCGCCTGTCTCCCACGGAGGCCGTGGATCTGGCTGATATTGTTAGTGGCGGCGATGGCTCGCGCCCCGGAACCGGACAGGATCGCGGAATCAATGCGGCCACCGGTGAGATTCTGCCCGGACCCGGCGCGGGCAACCACACGCCTGCGGCACCCGGCAGCTATTATCCCGTGGCCCATCCCATGATCGATGGTGTCTTTGTTCCCAACGGCACGCTGGCCGCCGGACAGCAGGTCACGACGACGGGCCTCACGGCCATCATGAACTCCGGTGATGGCGATCCGTCACAAGGTTATTGGTATAATGGCGGCGGACTCCTCGGCGATCCGTCGAAAGTGAACAACACTTCCGGCTACTATCTGCCGCGCTACCTTGAGGAGCCCCTGACGCATTCCCTCCTGAGCGCGATGACCCAAAAGGGCATCACCTTTGACCTCAACGCAATCGAAGCGGCGCGCGCCGGCCGCCAGGTCACGGGCTTTACCGCAGTCGCCGCAGACTCCCGGATGCAGCCGGGCGGCAGCGTGGCGGCACTGGTCTTCGTGGATGGGGTGGAGCGCTTCCGTCAAGCCGGTATCTCCGGCAACGAACATGTCATTGATCTGACTATTCCGCCCGATGCGCGATTCCTGACGCTAGTGATGACGAACTCGGACGGCAATAATGCCGGCGACCACGGCTTTTTCGCGGATCCTTTCCTGCACCTTGAGCCGGCGGCGGCAGGAGGGAGCAACCTGCCGGTCATGGGGCCTTACGCGGGCAGCCTTACAGGGAATGGAGAAAACCTCGCGCTCAGCAATGCCGCAGGGATAATCGTGGATGCAGTGGACTACCGGACGGAATTCCCGTGGCCCGTGGCTGCCGGTGGGGAAGGGATGTCACTGGAACTGATCCATCCGGGGCTGGACAACCAACTGGGCGGAAGCTGGCGCCCGTCGCCTGGTGCGCCCACGCCGGCAGCCCGCAACGGTGCCTTCGCCTCCAACGCCCCGCCTCAGATCCGTCAGGTGAGACACACCCCAAAAGTCCCGCCGGCCGCCCAGCCGCTGACCATCACCGCAAAAATCACCGACCCCCAGGGCGTCGGTTCCGTGCAGCTTCACTATCAGATAGTGCTTCCGGGAAGTTATGTGCCTTCGCACCTCGCGCAGTCGACCGCCCAGGTCACGGCCAATCCCTCGGTGCCGCGCACACCCAACCCCGCCTTCGAGAATCCGGCCAACTGGACCATGGTGGCCATGACCGACGACGGGGCGAACGGTGATGCCGTGGCCGCCGATGACGTTTTCACGGCGGTGATCCCAGGCCAGATCAACCGCACCCTGGTGCGCTACCGCATCACCGCCGCCGACACCCCGGGAAGCTCCGTGCGCGTGCCGTATGCGGATGATCCCTCACTGAATTTTGCGGCGTTCGTTTATAACGGCATTCCGGATTTCGTGGCCGCCACGCGGTCCGTCACCGGGCCGGCCGGCTACGTTCACCCGAAGGAGGTGCTGACCTCGTTGCCGGTGTATACGCTGCTGGCCGGCGCGGCCGACCTCAGCCAGGCCATCGCCTACAATTCCGCCGACCAGATTCCTTCCAACAACTTCGAATCCCGGGAAGCCTTCAACTGGAGCGGCACCTTTGTTCATGACGGCGAGGTTTATGACAACATCCGCTACCGCCTCCGGCAGCGCAATGACCGCTACGGCGGGTCCGGCAAGCGCAGCTTCCGCTTCCGTTTCAACCGCGGCCATTATGCGCAGTTCCGCGATTTCGAGGGCAATCCCTATCCGGAAAAGTGGAGAACCCTCAACACGCACAAGATGTCCGCCCGGGGCGGAGCCAATATGGGCCTTTACGAAATGGCCAATTCCTACCTCTGGAAGGTGTTCGGCGTCGCGGCACCCTCCGTCCACTGGTTCCATTTCCGCGTGATTGATGGCGTGGACGAGGCACCCGCCATCGCCAACGGCCAGCACCTCGGGGATTTTTTCGGCCTCATGCTGGCGCTGGAAGACTACGACTCGCGCTTTCTCAGCGCCCGCAACCTGCCGGACGGAAACCTCTACAAGCTCAACAGCTACATCCTCAACGGCAAGGAAGTGCAGCGCTTCCAGGCCGCAGACAGCGTGACGGACGGATCCGATTTCCACAATATTCTCCACAACCTGCGGGCGGCGCGCAATGAAACATGGCTCAACACCTACGTGGATTATCCGGCATGGTTCAAATACCACACCGTTGTGGATGCCGTCCGGCATTACGATGTGGCGCCCAATACCGCCGAGCACCTGAAAAACCGCGCGTGGTATTTCCGGCCCGATCCCGCCAACCCGTTCGGGAAACTGGTGACGCTGCCGTGGGATTCCGACACCAGCTGGGGACCAAACTGGAACAGCGGCGAAGATTTCTCCAAAGCGGCGGCCATCACTCCTAACAAACCAAATTTCGTGCGCGACAAACGCAATGCGGTCCGGGAGTTCCGCGATCTCATCTGGCAGCGCGACCAGATCGAACCGATGCTCGATTTGTTCCAGGAAAGGATCGGGCCGTTCCATCTCGCGGACCGCGACCGCTGGACCGGCTCGCCGGCGGCGGCAGGGTCCCAGGTTGACGGCCCCTTTTCCACGCGGGTGGCGGACATGAAAAGATTTGCTTTCATCGGCGGATCATGGACGGGAGGGGATGATCCGGGCGATCCTCAGTCAAGGGATTCCGGCCTGTCCGGCCAGCAGGGGCGGGACGCTTTTCTTGACTTTCTCCAAACCGACCCCGCCATTCCTGCCACTCCGGTCATTGCCTATGCGGGGACACCCGGCTTTCCCGCCAATGGCCTAACTTTTGCATCTTCAGCCTTCAGCGATCCGCAGGGGGCCGGAACATTCGGGGCCATGGAGTGGCGCATCGCCGAGTATCAACCCGGGGCCATCCAGCCTGACAATGAACCGCTCATCGCCGCGAAATCGATTTGGAAATATAACGACACTGGTGTGGACCTCGGGACGGCGTGGCGCGCTACCTCCTACGATGATTCGGCGTGGGCTTCCGGGCCGGGTGAACTGGGCTACGGCAAGACGGGCCAGGGGACAACCCTAACGTGGGGGCCGGATGTGCTGAACCGCTGGCCGACCTATTATTTCCGCCGCACCTTCACCCTGTCGGAACCGGAACGGTTCACCGGCTTCCGGCTCGGCGTGCAACGCGACGACGGAGCGGTGGTGTATCTCAATGGTGTGGAAGTCTTCCGCACGGGGATGCCGGCGGCACCCGCAGTCATCAGCTATACGACGCGGGCCACCAGTGATCAGGCCGGCACCAATGAAACGACCTATTTCTCCAGCGTGCTCCCCTTGTCCGCGCTGCTGCCCGGCGGGAACACTATCGCCGTCGAGGTCCACCAGTTTTCCGCCAGCAGCCCGGACCTCCGCTTTGACCTGACCCTTGACGGGATTCATCCGGTGCCGCCGCCACCCACGAAACTCGTCTGGGAATACGAGCACCGGTGGAAGTCGCCGCTCATCACCCCCTTCTCCCCCTCCATCACCATCCCGCCCGCGGCCGTCCGGGAAAACCTCACCCTCCGCGCCCGCGTCCGGCATCAGGACAACACCGGACGCTGGAGCCATTGGTCGGCACCCGTCGAATTCCTCACCGCGCTGCCCGGCATCCAGTTGCTGCTCGATCATCTGGCCATTTCGGAAATCATGTATGACCCGCCCGCCGTTACGCCGGCCGAAGCGCTTGCCGGTTGGACGGCGCAGGATTTTGAGTGGGTGGAACTCGAAAATCGGAGCGCCACGGCAACGCTTGACCTGACGGATGTGCGCTTCACCAAGGGCATTGATGTGGACATCCCGCCAGGCACGACGCTCCCGCCAGGGGCGCGCTGCCTTGTGGTGCGCAGCCGCGCGGCCTTCGCATTGCGCCATGGCGCGGGACTGCCGGTCGTCGGCGAGTTCCTTGACACAAGGCTCGATAACGGGGGCGAGCCGCTCAAGCTCTCCTTTGGCGGCGGGGTGCCGATACGCGAATTCCGCTATGATGACGAAGCGCCGTGGCCGGCCGGGGCGCGTGGCACCGGCTCGTCCATTTCCTTCCTCCCGGGAGTCCCGCTCGGTCAGCAGGGCGAAGGCCCGCAGTGGCGCGCCGGTCCCGCCACCCCGGGCGCTCCTAACGTATTCCCCCCCGGCTGGGCGGCGTGGGCAAGGAATCATTTCAATCCCTCCGACCCCAACTTCGCCGCCCTGAGTTCCCCCGAAGCCGACGCTGACGGCGACGGCCAGTCCAACATCGTCGAGTATTTCCTCGGCTCCATACCGGCCGTCTCTGCCTCCACCGGCACGCTCGATCCCGTCCGTGTTACCGTGGGCGGTCAATCTTATTTCGCGATCTCCTTTCTGCTCCGGCCTGACCTGACAATCCAGCCCGAGATCTCGCCCACTCTAACCACATGGGGACCCGCCACCCTCGTCGAAGTTTCCCGGACCACCCAGCCCGAAGGCACGGAACGCGTCACGATGCGCGAAACCACTCCGCTGGCCAACCCGTCCGGTCAATTTCTCCGCGTCAGAATCGCCATGCCGTAGCAGCAAAACAGCAAAATTGCGTCGCCTCGCCCCAATCACCTCCGCCTGGTGCGATGATAAGCAAAGTTCACGGGCGGGTGTGACAATATTGTTGAACCGGAAAATTTGCCGCATTGCGCAGGGTGGTGATGGGTGGAAGCCATGACAATTTCCCCCTTCCACCATGTTATCCTCTTTTTCGGCCTCGCGGCCGGCACCGCCAATGCCGCTGTCAGCTATGTGACGGCCGGCCAATTGGTGCTGCAGGATTTCAATACCTTGCCTTCCACCGGCAACACTTCTCTGCCCGGCACCGGCATCACTGGCGACCAGATTGCCCTGCCAGGCGTGTCCGGTTGGGAGATTGCGAGGGTCGGAGGCAGCGCCACAGCCGATGTGACGCTCAATACCGCCCATGCAACGGGAGGAAGGTTCTATTCGCGCGGGAATACCGCCGAGGAGCGGGCCCTGACGATGCTGGGTTCGGGAACGTTCGCCGGCGGGGTCGGGACCGGTTTTGTCAACGAGACAGGGGCGGTGCTGACGACCTTCACCATTTCCTATTTCACCGAGATCTGGGCCGTGCAGGGCACTTCCACCGCGAACCAGAACGAGGACCGGGTGCGCTTTTCGTATGGTTTCTCCGGGGCCGCCATCACCGATTCCAATTTCATCACCAGCGCCGCGATGACCCCGCTGCCGGCGTTGGATGCAGTGAGTCCCGCCGCCAATACCATTACGGGCACCGTCGGTGCGGATAATCCCGACCGCAGCCGGGACGGCAACGCCGCAGAGTGGCGCACTTTGGTGTCCTCGACCGTGAGCGACCTGACATGGCAACCGGGGACCACGCTTTATCTGCGGTGGAATGATTCCGATTCCCCCGGATTTGACGCCAGCATGGGGATTGACGATGTCAGCTTTTCGGCGGTGCCGGAGCCGGGCGCCTTGTCCCTGACGGCTCTCGGTCTCGCGTGGGCGGCCCGCCGCCGCCGGACCGCCCGTCAGGCATAACCAAGTTCATAGCAACTGCCATGAAAGCCCGGTTTTTATCGTTGGCCCTCGCCTTGGCGTGGGGATTTGCCGCTTCCGCCACCGCTGCCGCGCCCTATGCGGGCGGGGTGTTGATGGAGAATTTTGACACCCTTCCCCTAACCGGCTCCACCACGCTGGCCGGGACCAATCAACTGGGATTCCAGGTGCCGGTGCCGGGACTGCCCGGTTGGCAGGTAGCCCGTGTGGGCGGGAATTCCATCACGGACGCCGCCATCCACACCCAACAATTGACCGGGGGAAGGGCTTATTCCTACGGCTCTTCCGGCGATTCCGACCGCGCCCTCGGCTGTCTGGGATCGGGCACGGCATTCATGGCCTTTGGCGTGGCCTTGCTCAATGAGGGCACAGAAACCATCACGGAGCTGCCTGTCGAATACCTGCGGGAAATCTGGATGCTGCAAAGCACCACCACCGCCAACTACTACGAAAACCGGCTCGTCTTTTCCTACGGGGTAGAGGATGGGAACCTCGCAGAAGACAATTTTCTGACAAATCCCGCGATGATCCCCCACGCGCCGTTGGATGCGGTCAGCCCTGCCAGCCTGACGTTGATCTCGGCGGTAGATGGCACATCCCCGGGCCGGGCGCGGAACGGCAACGACCCGGAGTTCCGCGAGAAATTGTTCTCCGTCCTGACCGGACTTAACTGGGGCCCGGGACAGTTGCTGTTCCTGCGTTGGACGGACGCAGACGATGCCGGTTTCGACGCCGGGATCGCGGTGGATGATTTGGTGATCGGCGGGTCATCCACCCCGCCCGAAACAGCACTCGCCATCCAACCGCTCCTGCCGGACCGCGTGCGCCTGACATGGCCGTCCATTCCGGGCGTTGATTATGATTTGTCAGTGACGGAGGATCTCCAGACGTGGCAGACCGGCTCCGCCCGGCTCTTCGAAGCGGCCGGCAACCGACTCAGTTATATCGACGCGGCGGCGGGCCGGCGCTTTTACCGGATCTCGGAGCGGACCGGGCCTCCCCCGGCCCCGGTGGAAGGCACGGCCTCGGTCTTTTTCAACCGCCCCGGTCCGGCCGGGACGGATCCCGACCTCGCACTCGAAGCCAAACTAACCGAACTCCTGCGGCAGGCGCAGCCGGGATCGACCATCCGGGCGGCGGTCTACACATGGGACCGCCAAGTCATGACCGACGAATTTGTGGCCGCCCACGAGCGCGGGGTTGATGTCAGGGTGATCATCGGCGGGGACTTTCCGGCGGTGGAAAGTCTGGCCGCACGCCTGCCGGCGGGACACGTGATCGCCTGCCGGAACCAGGCCGGGGAAGTGATCGGGGCCATGGGCGGCAGGATCAATCACAACAAATTCTTCCTCTTTTCAGACCTTGGCGGAGGGGGCACGGAAGTGGTGGCGCAGTCGTCCGCCAACCTGACGGAATTCCAGTTGACGCGTAATAACAACATGGTGGTGCTGCGCGGGTATTCGGACCTCTACCAGGCGTTTCTCCGCTATTGGAACGATCTCAGTGCCTGCATTCCCGACCTGAATTACTACCGCCTCACCGGCCGCAACGCCGGCACTGCGGCCTACTTTTTCCCCAGAGCCAGCGGCAATGGGGTAACCGGCCAGGGCGATACGGTGGCGGAACTTTTGGACGACATCAGCGAACCTGCCGGCACCGTGATCCGCGTGGCCATGGCCACATGGTCCAACCCCCGCCGGGGACTGGCCACCAAATTGGTTTCCCTGTTTCAAAACGGGGCTGATGTCGCGGTGGTCATCAATCCGGATGAAGCCGGCAACGAAGTGCTGCAAATTCTGGAATCTGCCGGATTGCCGGTCTACCGCTACCCTCAGGTGCATTCCAAATATCTCCTGATCGACGGCGTCTGGCGCGGCACGGCCCGCAAGGTGATCCTGACCGGATCCCACAACTTCACCGGCCCGGCCCTGACTGGAAATGACGAAGTCCTGCTGCGCCTGCAAAACGATGCCCTCCATACCGCCTTTCTGGCCGATTGGGAGGAAATGCGTGTCCACCCCCTGACACATTAGTTAGCACGGCCACCCCGCTCCCCACCCGGCAATGCGCCGGGAGGAAATCGCGCGGGTCGGGTTACTGCGGCTCAGGGAGCTGCCGATGCTCCGTAATGTTGAATTGAAAGACCACCGCCTCCCTGGTCCGGCTGCCAGACCTGTTCGTTCGTTCCTAGTCCATGGACTGATGCGGGACACTTCTGACAGGGTTTGGTCAGACGGTGTTTGACGAAATTCCGGAAGAGCGGCCGCACGACGGCCGGGAAGGCCGTCAATCGATGATCCGGACCTCATCGAAGCGGGCGGTGCTCGAAGCGAAGGTGTTACCGGAGCAGACAAACATTCCAGCAACGGATCCTTCGGCGAAGGGCATCTCGCGCGTGAATTTCGGCTCGCCCCAATTGTTGCCGTCGGGCGAGACGAGCAGCTTGATCGATCCGCCCATTCTGACAAGTTTCAGATGCACCGGTAGGTCCACGTTGCCCAGTTCCTGCTTTTGGTTGTCATCCTGGTCACCGGTTTTATCACGCCAGCGGGCGGAGAGTTTGCCGGAGGCGTCCACCTGGATAAGGATGAATCGGCTGAGGGGCTCGGTGAGCGATTCGCGGAGCATCAGGCCGGAGGCGGTGGGCGGGCGGTAATCGTGTGCGTAGGCGGGGCCGCCGACGTCCGGGGCGAGTTCGCGCAAGCGGGCCGTGAGGGTGATGCTGCCCCCTGCGGGTCGATGTAGATAGGCACCCTGGTCGCGCACGCGTTCCCAGTGGGCGCTTATCGCATGACCGCTCCCGGTGATGACAAAGGTATCCCCTTCCTTCCCGACCGCACCCGGCATCGGCGGACTCTTCAACTCCGTGAAATTCCATCCGGCGGGCAACGGTGACGGAGTCACGGTGACCGTGGACACCTGCTTCATTTTGCCGGCGGTGGCGGTGATCATGGTAGTGCCGGGCGCTTTTCCGGCCACCACCGCGCTTTGCTCTCCAATGCGCCTCACCTCCGCGACCGCAGGGTCGCTGCTGGTCCAGACGACCTCACGGTCCCAACTGCCGAGGGGAGCGAGGGTCGCGTTCAAGGTGGCACGGTGGCCGGCACCTAAATCCATCTTTCGTTGATCGAGGCTGATGCCGGTGACATTGATTCCGGGTTGGCAGCGGATGTGTTCGAGGAGTTCGACTTCGGCAATCTGCAGGCCTTCGCCGGGGTTGGCGGCGGTAAAATGGATTCGGTAAAGGTTCCATTTCCTGGGCCCCGCGACGGTGAACTCTCGTTTCAAGGCATCGGCACCGAAACCCGGATCCACCTGCTCGTCGAGCACCGTCCATGTGGTGCCGCCATCGTTCGAGCCGGAGAGTGAGAGCTTGCGGGGAAGGCGTCCCGCGTGGTTTGCGGTGACCGCGTAGGACGTCACCAAATGCCGCTTGCCCTCGCCGAACCTGCACTGGAGCCAGGTGGATTCCGCCGGGTGGTGCCAGGCGGTTTGGCCATTTCCGTCGAATGCTTTGGTGGGCGTGTCGCCACCCGATGCCGCGAATTGGCAGGTGCCGCCCTTGATACCGTAATAGGCGGTATTGAACTTTAAATCCGCAGGCCGCCCGATGCCGGCGGTCATGCAGTCTTCGAGTGCGGTCTCGAGCTCATGCTTTTTGGACTTCAGGACAAGGTAGGAGTGCCGGCCGCCCTCGACCTTCTCCCAGCGGTTGCTGCCAGTTTCCGGATTAACGACATTTCGGCCGCCATCCACGATTTCATACCATGGCTCCGCACCACGCACCGTTACCAGACATGAAATGGGATCCCAACTCATGCGGTCGCCGCCGTAGCCGGTGCCCGGATAGTTCGTGTAGGCCATGGTCAGCGGGTTGTGTTCCGGCATATCATATGTGACCCGGCGTCCCGTGAGCGTGCTGCCGCCCTCGCCGTTGAACAGGATGGGGGTCGGCCAGCGCCCGCTAACCTCCACCGCCGAGGGCACGCACTGGGCGAAATTCCACTCGGCGTCCTTGGCGTCCTTGGATGCTTGCGGCGGATACTTGCCTCCCATGATGTCGAGTCGTTTGACCTTCTTCTCCACCAGTTTGAAACCATCCAGACCGCTGGCCGTGTCCGCGCCGGACTTGAGCAGGTTGGCAATGTTCCGCAGCGGCCCGACCGCGATGATCACGACGCTCTGGTCCGGTTGGGCGGCGAGAATTTCGCGATACAGGCGCACGGCATCCGGGTAGTCTTCGCTTCGGGGAAACTTGCTGGGATAATGCTTCACTATCTCCGCCGTGAAGTGCGGACCCTCCAGCAAACCGGAGTCCTTCAAGGTGCCGACCGGGATCTCCGGCCGCCCGAACCAGGTGTTGATGCCATCGATGGCCGGGGCAATGGAATCGGAGGAAATACATCCCATGGTGGCCAGCAGATTCACCTCCCTGCGTTCCAACGCCCCATGCAGGACAAAGAGCGCGCCGACATCGTCGCAGTCGCCCCCCATGTCGGTATCGAATATCACATTGACCGGCGCGGCGGCCACCATCTTCAAACCGATGGCCAGAAACGAGGTGGTCAGCAAAAGGCTCAGGAGCTGCTGTCGGAAGAGGAGGATTTTCATGGGGCATTTCAGGCGAATGGGATCGAAAGCCACCGCACCCTTGCCGATACGTCAGGTGTCCATTGATGGAAGGAGTTCCTGCAAGGGTGGTCTTCCAAGTGAATGATCATGATAGGAGGAGAGCCTGGAGGAGCGCAAGGGGGGCTGGCTTTTTCGAGGAATTTGCTGGAGGGGGGTGGCCATGGCAAATCACCATC
This sequence comes from Verrucomicrobiales bacterium, assembly GCA_038210825.1. Classification (GTDB taxonomy): domain Bacteria; phylum Verrucomicrobiota; class Verrucomicrobiia; order Verrucomicrobiales; family V1-33; genus CAIZWU01. The sequence goes on along the minus strand of JBBQWG010000044.1, from coordinate 20,671 downwards.
CTGATGGAATGGCGAAATCCAAACGGGGGGAAGTCTGATTTCCTTGCGGGGTATGGAGAACGACCTTAACATTCCGTCAACCAACCCATTTTACGGATGCAATCTCCTGAACCTTTTCCTGCGGCCATGCAACGGTTCTCCGATGCGATGGCTCCCCGGTGGAACGAAATCACGCAAAGGCTGGCGGCGGACCGGCCCCCTGACTGGCAGGGTCTGAAGTTTGAAGCCCGGATCCAGCGGGGCCACGCCCAGAAGTTTTCCCTCCACGCCCAGTTTGAGGACCGGGCGAGCAACCGGAAAAGAATTCCGCCTCAGGGTGTAATCGATCAATTGGCCAAACTCTATAGCGCCTATCGGGATTTTTCTCCGATGGCGGAATGGAAAGCAGTCGTGATCGGACAAATCTGGATCGCGGAATCGAAGTCCTGGAGATATGAAACGCACTGGGAATTCATGATAGGATCCGGATCACCCTGAGGGTGACGGAACTCTTGTAGACTCCCGCATCGTCCCTGACTTAACGGCACCGCGCGGGTGAACTTCGGTGGCACTGGATATCAACCCCCACGGGCCGCATGGAACCCGCTGTGTCCTGCCTGGTGAAGGGGAGCCAGGGAGTGCTCCGCGCGCTTTCAAGGCTCCTGATAACTGGCGACCCGCACCTCAACCGCAATTGCCGCATCTGATCCGGGGAAGGAGACTTGTCCCGATTTGGTGGCTCCACGGGGCAGGTGGTCAATCGTGATGGTAGTGGCTTCTCCGGTCGAGGGACGTCGAGCCTCCACCTGCACGCTCTCTGCAGCCTTTCCCCCACTGTTCACGATCTCGATGGGGATCCAGGTAAGCCCCTTTTCCGAATAGGCAGGACCGGCCTGGACCGCAATTAGGGCGGGTGTCCTGCTCGAATGCGGGGTGTCCATGATGAGGATGACAAGCGTGGTCAAAACCAACAGGCAGGAGATGGCGAACACGGTCCATTCGAGCACGTTTTTTGCATGGTTCTTGTCAGGATATGCGATGGCAGGGACGGTCATAAGGTATTAGTTAGGAACTGTTGTGGGACGTGCTTGTCAGGAGGAAGCGGCCGGCGGACGCCCCCAGCGCGGCGGGAACCCCGGTTACTACCGTCATGGCCAACCCGATCCGCCAGGGTTGACCGTCCAGACTGCCAAAAAGATACAGGCAAGCCCCGGCGGCGGCGAGCGCGGTGGCATAAGTAGTGACCACCGCGCGGATTTTCAGGAAGCGGGAGGCTTCTGCTTCACCTTTGGCCGGGATCTCCGAACCCCGCATCCCCGCATAGTGCAGCACCACCGCCGCCGCCACCAGCGACGCGCCTGCCAGCAGAAGGATCCGCAATGGTGGACTCTCCGCGGCGATGCGCTGCACTTCCTCAGTCGGAGCAATGTTGGCCGCAAATAAAACGGCACCACAAAGGCTGACCGATGTCTCTGCCGCATAACTACTTTCCTCACCACCCTGCTCCCCTGACAAACCTTCCTCGCCCTCGCTTTCTGCCCCGAGCTGCGCGGTGCCTACCGAGACCCCTATGGCCACGGTCATTGCCTCCAGCGCCACTTTCCCGGCCAGTTCCGGCAGCCCCATCCCGATATCGATTTCGCCGATCAGCCAGAGCACGAAGGCGGAAATCACAAGACCCAAGCCCATTTCCTCGATGGAATCGATCGCCACTTCCGCCACGCTGGCATTCTGGCGGAGCCCGGCAAACCGATTATAGAGCAGGAGGATTCCGAAAGTGCCCGCCACGCACAGGAGGATCCGGCCCGGATGCAGGGCCGCCCCCGCCCCCCATACTTCCTCGGTATAGAGCAGGGGGATGGAGAATAACAGTCCCCCCGTGATACCCCTGAAATATTCGCGCGCCGATTGGGCCGGGGAGCGGTGGTGGCTGAAATTCACGGCAGGGAAAAAATGGTCAAGTTATTGCAGGGATTGATGATGGATCATACCGCACTTTCCAGCGCTTTCCTTGCCAGCTTGCTGCAATTATCTGTCAGGGCAGGGCCGTAGCCGACGCCCAGGCCGGTCACCGGAGGGCAGTAGATGCAACAAGTCACGAAGATGGCAAAATCACCGCGATGGGGGTTCACGGAAGTCTTTTCCAAGGCCGCCCTGAAGCCGCCCACTGCGCCATGGCGCACTTCTCGATGAAGTAGAAGTCGCCGTGGCACCAAGGCACGTCGACGAAGCCCGCGAGCTGCCCGGGCGGCAACTGCTCGAAAATCGCCGCGCCCGTGAAGACCGCGCGGACGAAGTGCGGCGGGTTCGTGTAATTCTCCCCGCCGATAAAGCGGTCGCCAAAGGCCAGCCACCACGCGTTGCGCGCAGCCCGGAACTCTGCCAGCCGCGCCGCCGGCAGACCGCCGGAATGCAGCCGCACCGCTTCCCCTACCTCCGGCACGAGCGAACAATAGCGCGCCAGTTTCGAGATGTGCAGCGTGCGGTTTGCTGTGCGGGTCTTCCCGACGAACTGGGGGTTCACCCGCTCGAGGTTCACGCGAATTTCGAGCAACTGAGCGGCCCGCCGGCGGGCGGCGTTTTCTGTGTCCGGGTCATGGTGGTGCCGCGCGAGCCGCCACAGGCCTAGCAGACCGGCGAGGTCGCCGTTGAGCTTCCCGGCCACGTCGTTGGTGTAATCGCGGTTTGTGGGATCGAACTTGTAGTCGGCGGCGAGCAGCGGCTGCATCCGCGCGCGTACTTTTGGCCAATGGGCACCCGCCGCGTCGGGATCGGGTGCGAGCTGGCAGTAGAGCCAGAATGCATAGACGCCCAACGCGCTGTGTGCCGCGCCGCGTCCTTTTACCCGCAACGGGTCTGGCACGTTATAGTGCTCGCGGGCCCGACCGCTCGTCCGCTCAAAACCGTCGGTGGCGTAAGGCGGGAACCCGGCGAGCTGGGCCTTAAGATACGTCCGCACGCGCGCGGCGGTGGCGGGATTCAGGTGTGGCAATGCCAGCGCGAGGGCGAGGAACTCCTCGTCGGGGTGCGCAAAGTAACTCTCGTAACCGCTGATGCCCAGCGTATGATGAAACGCCTGCCACGGCTGCCCGTCGAGGAACTGCACCACATGCCGGCTCAGCTTGCCCGCAAGGCGCTCCGCCTCCGCGCCCTCTGCCTTGACGGTGAAGTCGGGCACCTGGGTCAGAAACTCTGCGACTTGCGGCCCCGTGAGTTGAAGCGGCGGAAGCGTGGCTCCGCTGCCCCCGCCTTCGACGACGTTTTGACAGCGTGCTGGATCAGCGCACCAGAGGCTCCCAAAGACCACGCAGCACCAGACTGCGCAACGCAGGGCGTCCCGGAAACTTTTCTTTTTCCCTAACCTTTGATGCAAGGTCGGAGTGAGTTTCGACCACCACCCCGTTGCCAGGCACGTGGCGTTTTTTCGCCCGGGAGCGGCCACCCATTTCACCAATGGGATCCAGAAGTGATCTCGATTCACGGTTTCCCCTCCCGGTTTTGCGGCGTCAGGCAAAGCACCTGCGATCCGACGTGGAAATACACCCGCCCGCCCGCCACCGAGACGATGGCCCGCGCCGGCCCGTGCCACTCGTTGACAAGGCCATAAGGCTGGCCGGCGGCCTTTGCCTTCGCGAGGCCGCCCTGACTTTCCCAGCCGAAGTTCGCTGCCCCGTAAAAACCGCCGTAGCTGTCGCGCTTGCCAAACACGTTGTGAATCCTGCCGCTCTTCAAGTCCATCACCCCGAGATTGCCTTGGTGCGTGTTGATGAGCAGGCCCGGCGCGCACGCCAGCGCCTGTGTCTCGTCGCCGATGTAATTGAAGCTGCCCCACGGCTTGTCCTTGTCGCCCGCCGGCCGTGCCGGGTCGTTGGATGGATAGCCGTGGTCCAGCAACGCGACGCGACCGGTGCCGGGATCAAGCCGTCCGAAGCCGGTGAAGGCCCTAACCTCGCCACCTCCGTCCCATGTCGTGTAGGCGCTGCGGACATGGGTGAAGACCTCGCCCGTCTGCGGATTGCAGGCCGGGGGCGTCATCGGGTTGTGCATGCCGCCGGCGTAGAGGATCGGCGCAATCCACGGCTCCACCCCATCGCTCACGCGGAAGGCGTAGAAGGACTGTTCACCCGGTCGCTCGCGCAGGAACTTCACGATGAAGTCCTGCTCCGCGCGCACGTCGTCCGGCGTGCCGGGGATGTAGCGTGGGTCCTTGCCGATGAATCCTGTGCGTGCCACGAGCATCTGCTGGTGCTCATCGAGCGTGGCGTGGAAGTCCTTCGCCGGGCTGGTGGTGATGAAAACGAGGCCGCGAAAGATGACCGGGAAATAATCGCGCGCCGTGATGCCCGCGAGTTGGCGCGACTTCCAGAGCACCGCGCCATCGCTCACGCGCAGGCAATGAACGCGCATGTCTTCGGACGTAAACAACACGCGCCCGCCATCTTCACTAACGCTCGCGGTCTGAAGAATCGGCGCACCGGTCTCGAAGCGCCACGCCACCTTTCCCGATCCCGCGTGCAGCGCGTGGAAGACACCCGCGCGGTCACCGAAGAAGACCTTGTCCCCGTGGAGGGTGGGCGAAACCCAGATGCCCTCGTCGCAGGCGAAACTCCAATGCGGCTGGCCCGTCCGGCTGTCCAACGCGTGGAGCCGCCGGTCCATTGAAGCGACGAAGAGCACCGGCGACGGAGCGAACCGGGTCTGGCCACTCGAATCGCCAGGGTCCGTCAGGGCCACAAGTCCATGCGTCGGCGAGTGCCCGATGGGGCCGCCGGTTTGGAACTGCCACCGTTCTTCTCCGGTCGAGGCATCCCAGGCATAGACACGCCCCGCGTAAGTGCCGAGGAACGCCCGCCCGTCCGCCACGATCACCTCCGCGCGTGGACCGGTTAGTTCGCGCCAGAGTTCCTTGCGCCAGACGAGCTTGAGCGGGCCTTGTGGAAACTGCGGGTAGAAGCCAGTGCGCTGCACCTCACCATGGAGCGTCGGCCACGAGGAACCATCGTGGTGCGACACCCCCGCTGCCAACGCTGCCGGGAGCAAGGCATACAAAGCTAGGGCGACGGCGGGCTTCATGCGGTGTTACTCGTAGCGCAGCAACCCGACGGGGTCGAGGTTCGCGGTCTTGATGGCGGGTAGGTGCCAGAAACGATGCCGACGACGGAGCAGATGGCAAGGCCGATGATGCCCCACGGGGAAGACGGTCGGAAGCTTCGTCAGTGGTGAAGTTGAAAATAAACAGTAACAGGCGTATGTTTTGGCATATGCGCAGGACGACCGTGAGATTGCCCGAACCCCTGCTGGAGGAGGCAAAGCGTTATGCCAGGCAGCAGCACACTACCCTGACGGAGGTGCTGGTGGATGGGCTGCGCCTCGTGCTGAAACAGTCTGCCGGCGGGATCCGAAATCCTATGCCGTTGGAACTGCCGGTGTGCTCCGCCTCGTTGACGGCAACGGTGCCCTTTGGGGCAGAATTGCCCGAAGGCGAGGCACATTGGAGCGCGGGCGCATGGGAGGAATATTTCGATCTATATAAGCCGTTGGAATCCAGTTAGTTCAACCTTCGAAATCATAAATTATTTCGATTAATTCATCGGCCTCCTCGTCACTAAGATCCCTATCTCTAATCTTTGAGAATTTCGGATGACGATCCAAGATTGGAATAATGTGGTATGAATACTCGTGAATAAAGCTAAACCGCTGTGGCAATACTACCTTGCCTTTCGATAGTTCGAAACCCATCACCGGGCTGACATTGCCAGCCATGCACGAGTCAAGCAAACACGACAGGGCCATCATCATTTCGCCAAGAAAGTGAGGTGGCCCGCCCATGCTGCCGGTGCTGACAGGTTGGATGAGGCGTTTGATGTTGAGGAGGATGATGTGCCCGAAGAATTCCTCGTTCCGATATTCCTACGCCATTTGCGCGTGATACTCGTCATCGCAGAGCCCCGGAATCGGACCCATGGGAAACTGCGTGGGAGCGATGAAGTTCTGCGGCCCGGTGTGATGTTTCAGCGTGGGATTATTGGCCACGCGCAGGTCTTCCGCGCGCTGCACCAGCTTCAACTGCGCGATTTGGCTCCACCGGTTCGACCTTGAACGACAGCAACACATCACTTCGGAAGCCAAGATCCTGCGTGCCCTGCCCGGCATCGAAATTGAGCACCGCTACCCGCGTCCCCGCATCGCGACTCCATAACCGGAGCGTGCGTTCCTCTTCCGCCGCCCCGGTCAAGGGGCCGGGCGGGACAAGTTCCATCCGCAGCCAGTGATCGCGCCGCGGGTCCTGCGCGCCCGACATCGACTGCGCAGACTCCACGCGCAACGGGGCCGTGATACCCGCCGCGTTTTCGATCTTTACAGTAAAGTCCTGCCATTTCCCCTGGGTCATCCCGCGCGGTGCATCGCCGGAGTCCGCTTTGACGCGTGCCTCCGGGGAAATCGACACCGTGATGAGCCGCGGCGCGGTCGTCGCAGCGTGCAGGGCGAGCCGGGCTGCCGCCATGGCGACGATGCAGCCTGCGATAAACAGCAGTCTATTTCCCGCTTTCATTGAGAATATCCCGGTAAAATTTCCGCGCGTGCTCATAGTCCGCCTCTGCCTGGGCCATTTCCGCCGGAGCATAGGTGCGCCGCTTTTCCTTCCAGCATTGCTCCAGCGATGCCAGGCACCACTGCGCGCTGGCTTTGCCCGCACGGATGGGTTTCCCATCGATTAGAACGCGGATAGGATTGGTGTGCGCACTGGGAAAAATGCGGGCGGCCACCCAACTGCTGGCATTCAATTTGGGCGCAGAAAAGTGGAGAGCGTGAAGTGAGCCATCCGCTTTCAGTTTGCGGGCTTCGACTGGGTAGCCATTGACGATGAGTTCCACTTCGACTTCCGGCTCTTCCGGCAGGCGGGCGGCGGCTTTCACCAGGAAGGAACCATCTTCTTTCCTTTCGAAGTCGGGCAGGTGCGCCGTGCCATCGCTCACATAGCTTTCCCCGCGGCGCAAAGCCTCGACCCATCGGTCGTAGTCGAGCCGTCCCTCCAGTTTCACATACACGCGACCGATGCCGACGCGCTCGCCAGTCAGGCAGGGGAAATCCGTCTCGCCACTGGCGACGATCGGGATCCCGCAGTTCAGCACATGATACCAGATGTTCCACTCGGCATCGCGCGGAGTGTTCATTGTCGAGATGAAATCCACCGCCTGCTCCGGCTTCCCGTCAGGGCCTGGGACTTCGTGGGTGACCTGCATGATGAACTCGTTCGCACCGATGCCATCGAAGGCCGGGATATCGAAGTTAGGCAGCCGGTGCGGGCCATCGGTGCCTTCGGTGCGCCCCACGATGCGTGTGAGTCCGGCACCGCTGTGCGCGGGCCCAGTCACCGCGCCTTGACGCTTTGCCCAACGCAGCGTGTTCATGCCGAGCGTCGGCCAGTGCCTTTTTGAGTCACCGCCCGGCGGAATTTGCTCGCGCAGTTTCAACAGGTTGAGGTGGCCGGACACATGCGAGCCAAAGCCGCTGACCTCGATGTCGTAGCGCAGCAGATAAGGATAGCGGCTCACGTCGTCGGGCTTGCCGGTGAAAAACTGCTTTTGGAAATCAAAACACGGCCCCCATGTCAGGCAGCAGCCGACCTTCACATCCTCGCCCATGATGTGTCGCAGCATATCGACGGGCATCACACCCTGTGTGGGATCTTCATAATGCAGACAGCCTGCCGCATGGATGTGATGATCGCCGCTCCAGTAGCCGAATTTGGCAGTGTCGATCCAGCGTTTTACCTGATAGGAAAACGTCACCGGCTCTTTCCCGACGGTGAGCATTTTTGTTTCCGGAATGCTCTCGGGACCGTGGGAACACTTCACGGTGTAAGTGCCGTGAGGCAGTTGGATGCTCTCGCCCGTTTCGCGGTAGATCTGCGTTTGGAAAAAGAAGTCCGGCGCGATGCGCTTGGACTGCGCGGGATAAACACGGCCCTGGGAGTCGCGAATTTCAAAGGCCCCCATGCATGGCGATTGGTCCGCATCGGTCACAACGAAGCTCACTTTTGTGGCCGGTACGGTGCGGACCGGAACGTTCACTCCGGCCCACAAACCGCTCTCGCCCGCCGCGTATTCGAGACTCATCCAATCGATCCGGAACGTGCCCTTGCCCTGCAGCGGGTCGAGCCGCACCCCACGCAGGTTCCCTTCGACGGGAAACTCGATGGCGTATTCCTGATCGTGACCCGGCGCGAGTTGGAAGGTCACCTGCCGCGAGCCATCCGGCTGCGGCTGTTGATCGGTCCACCAGAAAACCTGCCCGACGCCCGGCCCATCTGGCCTTCCCCAAAAGCGTAGCACCATCCGGCCGCCACGCGATTCGACCGGGGCGGAGAAATACGGATCGTCCCCCGTGGCCCGCAAGTGCAGCGCATTCCCCCGAACGTCCATCGCGAGGTCATTCAAACTGCCCCAGCCGTCAGCATCCTTGCCAAATCGCCATTGGCGAATCACGCGCGAATCCCTGTCGCCGGCTATGCTGGCACTGAATTCCAGCCGGGCCTGGCGCTCGCCAACGGTGGTCGAGGAAATTTGCACCACGCGGTATTCGAGGCCAAGGCCGCTCAGATTCGCATCGAGCGGCCGACCATCATAAGGCGAGAGCGACAGCCAGCGATGCGCGATCTCCTCCCTCGGTCCGTGTGGAATGGGCCGGGCATTTGGACTAGCAACGCGCAATCGCGCCTGCACGCCGGAATGGTTCACGACCTTGATCAGCATCGTCCGCCAACCCTGCTCCTCCACTTCCACTGGCTGCGCCGCACTGACTTTCACGGAACCATCCGCCGCGATCTCCACTGCAGCCACGCAAAGCGGATCGAGCAGCCGCTGCGTCCCGCCCGTGATTCTTGCGTCGTCAGATTCCTGCTTCAACGCCGCTAGCTCCTCCGCCGTTTCCGCAGAAAGCGGTGCTCCGACAGCCTGCAGCGCCTCACCGAGCCGCTGCGTGAGCACCAGCAACGGCTGCGCATCCACGCGCCCGGCCATGGGGAGCGGAGAGGCCAAGGCCGCAGATGAACAGACGGCAGCGAGAAGGATGAGCAGGAGTTTCATGATAACGTCACCAAAAGTTGCCGAATACCGGGGAATTTCCTTCGTCACCACACGCAGACTCAGCCCCCCCGACTGTAAGGTGGCGTCGAGTTGCTCATCATCCCCGGGCGCAGCCGGGAGCACCCGGTTCACCAGGGGCTGCCATTTTTCCAGGAAGCGGTCGCGATACGGGTGACGCGCGTCCTGCCAGTGCGCAAGGAGACGCGCTTTGCGGACCGGATCGCGCCAAAACCGGCGGCCGTATTCGAGCCGGGCTTCGTCCTGGTAGAGGAGGCGTCGCATAATCGGATTTTACCTGTGATTGGAAGCAGCTTCAAAGCAAATTCTGCTCCCGCGCCCAGGCGGCATGCTGGCGGTCCCGCGGTTCATTGCGGCGCAGTTTGGGGGCGAGCAGGTCTGCGGGATGGGGAACCGTAACGCTGAGATGGCCATACGAACCATGCCCGCCCGCACCGGATTCAAATCAATATGCGCCGTCATCGTCCGCAGGTTCCGTTCTCTTCTTCCATTGCGGAACCAGTTGGCCTTCTGGACGACCACTAAGAATGAGGCCGCGATTGAGGAATTTGCATGGGGAAACGGCCGTGGCGATCGATGGCTGCGCGCGGCAACCCGGCAGAGCGGACGATCAGACAATGAGATCCGCGATCTCCCGCACATCGACCTCCGGTTTCGATCCGACTAGCACGTTCAGACATTCTGCATCGGCAAAATGAGTGGTCTGCAGGCCGTGCAACTGCCGCGGAGGGTGCGGCGTGGCTGGCGCGGACAGTATATCAGGCACGGCGGAGCGGGCGACGCTGAAAAGATGTGTGATGCCTCCGCCTGCCGCCAGACAGATCAGGCTGACTTCTTGGCCTTGCCAGAGATATCGCTGGCAGCCGAGTGCTTTTGCAGATGCCAGCGCGGTCAACGCACTGCTGAGTGGCGCGTCGCGCTCCCGCAGCCACGCGCCCGCAGCGGCTACAGAGGAGGAACTGTGCGCGAGCAGGATGCGCCCGGTCGCCTTCCGGCACACCGCATCCGCAAAGCTTTCCACGCTGGGCGTCCCGCTCCCGGTGATGGACCCTGGACGTGAGCGCATCCAGAGCAATCCACCGGTTCCTGCAGCCAAACAGGCCGCAGCACCTGCCATCCAACGGCGGCGTGGCATGGTCAGTATCTTTCCGCCTGCGGATGGTGTCGCCGTCCGCCCGGTTTTTTCAGCCGCAGCATGTCCAGACGGCGCCGCGGCCGCAGGCGCAGAGGCATCCGGACGCGCGGCGCGTACCGCCGCAAGCACCTGCTCCAAGCCCCCGGGCGGCAGCCGTGTCTCGTTTAGTTTGTTCATGATGGCAAGAATATCGGCATCCTCCTGGGGCCGGGACGGATCGGTCGGACGGCACGGCGAAGCGGGTGGCAATGGAAGTGGCGATTCAGGTTCGTTCATGGCTGGACAGCAGGGGTAAACTCGGCATTTAGTCCGAGCAGGATGCGGAGCTTTTGCTTCGCCCGGCTCAAGCGCGACATCACGGTGCCCACAGGCACCGCCAGCTCTGTGGCGATTTCTTCATAGCGCAGTCCCTGCATGTAAAACATCAGCAGAGGCAGGCGGAAATCTTCCTCAAGGCGCTCCACTGCGGCTGCGGCCAACGCCCCATCCACACGGTGTGCTTCACAGGGTGCGGGCATCGGTTCCGTGACTTCATGCAGCGGCACCTCCGCCCTGCGGCGCACCCGCCGCGCATGCCCCAGAAAGACCCGCCGCGCCGTGGTGAAAAGCCAGGACCGCACCCGATCCGGTTCGCGAATGACTGCCGCGTGGCGGATAAAGTTTACAAACGTCTGCTGCACGATGTCCTGAGCAGTTTCCGGATCGCCGCACAGAGCCACCACGAATCTGAACAGGTGGGCATACTCCTCCCGCACTGTCTTTTCGACAAAGTCATCACTAACCGATGGCGGGTCGTTGAGCATGCTGCGGGATGGCCGGACCTACCGCCGCACGGTGAAAAGCAGAGCGCTTTCCACGGAGCGGAGACCCTACCGGTCATCATTCACTTCCGGCGGCGGCGCAACAGCGGCAGCACGGCCACGGCACCCAACACTGCGGTCCCAGGCTCCGGCACCACTGTCAGGGTGAATGAGCCCACCGGATTGCCGGTGAAATTCAGGGCGGCGGCATTGAAGCCGCCAGGCTGATTATCGAAGGAAGCAAACGGATTGGCCGCGGTCACAAGGGAGATGACGCCACCCTGCGCCGTGCCAGCCGCGGCGTTGCCGTCCGGAATCCCCAGCAGCGGATTGCCCGCAGAAGTCGCAAAGTCTTCCAGTTCCGTGCCTGCATCCCACACATTCATCACGTTGAATGCCAAGGACGTGCCGGGAGAGGCACCGAGAAGACCGGAGACATCGCGGGCCGTATCATTGCCGATGAACCAATCATTGGTCGGGAAGGAAAAAGAGAATTTGGTTCGCATGAGAATTGATTATTTAGATAGCGTTGAATAGACGGCACCTAACCGGCCCCTCCAGAAGAGCAGGTGGACGGGGTTTTATTCCCGCTGCGGAAAATTTTTCTGACCTGAAGGAATTTGCTTTTCGCGGGTGCTGCGCAGGGCCGGGAACAGGGAGAGAGGGTGTCCGGTTTTACAGAAATCCAACCCAAAGACTAACACCGCCTCGCCGACGCTCTGGTCCGGTGGCTGAGACGGGAATTTAAAGCAAAAGGCCCGCCCCCTGATGCAGGAAGCGGGCCGGTGGGAGGAGATCGAAAACTCAGCGACGATGACCGCGCACGGGCGACGCTTCGACGATCACGCCCGCGCTGGTGCAGGTCCAGTAGAGGTTGCCGTTCACGGCCACGGCAATGTCGGTCGGCTCGGGATCACCCTCGTTCACCAGCGTCCGCTCGCCGGTCACGAGATCGAGTTCCCAAACCTTGTTGCTCCCCCCGTTGCGACCGGAGACTCCCGGGGTCGGAACCTCGGTGAAGAAAAGATTGCGGCCGTTGCGGGACAGTGCGATGCCGGAGGGCTGGTTCAACCCGCCCAAGAGCAAACTCACGGTGCCGTCCGCGCCGGAGCGTTCGAGGATGACGTTCGCGGATTTGCAGGTCCAATAGGCGTCGCCGTTTTTCGCCACGACGATATCGGTCGGCTCCGGCTCGCCCAGGGTGAGGACCCGGATGGTGTCGCCATCGGAAACGTTGACCGTGTTGCGGCCACCGTTGGCGCCGTTGGTGCCGGGCGTGGGAAGCTGGGTGAAATACACGAGACCGGCGCGATCCACCGAGATGCCGTTGGGCTGGGTCAGGCCGCTCAGGAACACCGAGGTTTCGCCGTGCTTGTCCTGCTCCAGAATCACGCCAGCGGATTTGCACGTCCAGTATAGCGAGTTGTCGCGGCCGATCGCGATGTTGACCGGCTCCGGCTCGCCCATGTGCAGGACGGTGATGTGGTTGCGGCGCAGGTTGAGTTCGTTGACGGAGTTTGACCCGCCATTGGCACCGCTGACGCCCGGCGTCGGCACCTCGGTGAAGTAGATCGTGCCGTTTTCATCGAGCACGATGCCGGTCGGGCTTTGCAGGCCGCGCGCAACGACTCTGGTTTCGTATTCCTGCGCGACGACGGGGAGGGTGCCACCGAACAGAGCGAACGCGGAGAGGGCCGCGTGAAAGGCGGCACGGTGGGGGAGTGGGGATGGAGTTGGTTTCATGGTTTTATTTTTTTGTGGGGCGTTGATGTGCTGTGTCTGATCTGAAAGGAATTTGCTTTCCGCGGGTGGCGTCATTGGCGGGATCGGGAACGGGGAGAGAAGGGGCCAGTTCCCGTATTGGCTGTTGGCGGTACTATTGCCAGCAGCGGCATGGGATTTCCCACTTGAGCCAGCACTTCCAGTGCTGAAGACGCCATGGACCCCGCGTCGAAGTGGTTGAAACTTCCATTGTGGAAAGCTCCGACGACCGGGGCGAATGCCACCGGCCCGGCCGCAAGGAAGTCCACCCGGATCATCGTCGCAGCGGAGGCTGCTGCAGCGGGGGATCCCAGACCAGCTGCGCAGAGGATGCGAAAAGAAAATTTGGTTCGCATGAGAATTCAATAGTGTTAAGAGGCCGGCACATTACCGGCCCCACCAGAAGAGCCGGTGGCCGGGGCTTTATTCCCGCGCCGCGAAAAAAATCCCAAAGGAATTTGTTTCTTGAGGGCGATGGGCAGGGCCCGGAACGGGAGAGAGAGCCTCCGGCTTTTCAAAAATCCACTCCCACGACAAACACCGGCTCGCCGCCCCGCTCTTCAGGCTGCGTGGGCCTTCCAGATCGTGCCCCGCCGGTCATGCTTCCGGCATTTGAAGAATCCCTAGCCGTCCATGGAGCGAGAGGACTCAGCGGGCCGGTCCGCACGGTGCGGCTTCCGCCATGGCTTCGGCCCAGGAGCGGAAATACCGGCGGGCGTAGAGCACCAGGGAGGTGTCGCCGCCTGCCGTTTTGGGCCGGCTCAGGCTGGCCAGATCAATGGGAAGTCCCGCATCCTGCCGGGCGCGGAGCGCGGTCAGGATGTCGGATTTATCGCTGAAACGATGCCGTGGGTGCGGGGGGCGGCTCGCCTTTTCATCAATGCCGGCGGCATGGAGGACTTCCTTCCAGGTGGGATACCATGTTTTCAGGTCGTCGTGCAGACGGCGGCTGCGGGTGTCCCCGGTCTGTACGGCCCTGGCGGCGATGGGCTGCCCCATGCGGTGCCGCTGGGCCAGTTCCTTGAGGGCTTCCCTGCGGGTGAAGTGCGGCAGCCGGGTGCCATCCACCGGGAGCCGTGCCGCCCGCAGGGCGGCATGCAGCGTGCCAAAAAATCGCTGGGCGGCTCCGATCAGGGCCGTATCGCGGTCCGGCCCCTTGTGCAGGCCGATCCCGGAGAAGGGCAGGCCTGCCGCGTGACGCCGCCTTAACTCCGCCAAAACATCCTCCGCATTCCAGAACCGTCGGGAAACGACAGTCTCCTCCCCCTGTATAACCCCCGCCGCCTTGACTGCTGCCCGCCAGCCTCCGAATAACTGAAAAGCGCGGCGGACCAGATTCAGATCTCCCCCGTCCGCTTTTTTGGCGGTGAGCGCTTTCTGGAGGATGGGCAACCCGTCTGCGATGCGGGCCCGGATGGCGGCCAGAATGGATTCCTGATCCGGATACAGGCGCTCAGGTTTAAGGAGATGTTTTTCCCATGCGGGAACCGGCAAGGGCAACCCGGCAGCGGCGAGCGCCTGATCCCATGAGCCGAAATACCGGGCGGCCCATCGGCCCAGAGCCCGGCCACCGGGCTGCGCTTCCGCGTCCTTGCGCTGCAGGAGGGGAAAGGTGCGCTGCAACTCCACCAATTTTGCCAGGACGGACTCCTGGCTGTAGGCGCGATCCATGGTGCGTGCCGGCATCAGCGGCAGGCGGGAGGCCTGGGGAATCGCGGACCACTTCCGGAAACGGCGCAGGGCTTCCTTGAATAAGGCCGGATTTTTAGCCCGCAGCGCGGCGGGGCGGAGGAGAAACCCATTTTCCGCCAGGGCCTCAATCTCGGCCAGAAGGATGGACGCCTCCCGCGGCGGAACCCGTTTAGACACCTTGGGTGGCTTAGGTGGTTTGGAAGGCTTTGGTGGCTTCACCGCCTTGGGATGGAGCCGGCGCAGGGCCTGCCTGGCAGCTCTCCAGCTTCCGAAAACGGTGATGCATTCCTTGAGCAGAGAAGCATTCCGCCGGTTCATCTGGTCGCGGAACAACATCGCGCCTTGCCCCCTCATGGCAGTCAATAAATCCAACAGTTCCTCCCTGCTGCGGGGCGGCAGGGCGCGCGGCACCCCCATCCCGGAGGGCGTGGATGCTCCGGATTCCGGCCCAGGCCCAGGCGCAGAGACGGGCGGAGCACCAGAGGCAGGTGAATTTGCCCTGTTGGGTTTTTTTTGATGCCGCTGTCGGCGGGACTTCCTCTTCATCGCCGAAAGGATGCCGGATAGTTTATTGAATTCAACCCTTGAGCAGCAGCCAGGAGCCTGCCCAGTAGCCGCCTGTGCGCCGCTTCCATTCCCATTCCTCTGAAGGCCGGAATATCTCGCGATTGGCCAGCCCAGGCCGATTCTGGCCATGGTAGGAGGTCCGGGAATCCAGCACACCTCAAAACGATTCAATCCAGAAACACGCTGACGGGGGCGGTTTTATCCCTGGTTTGCCAGCATGTGAGTTGGCTGGGAAAGTCGCCGCTGGCGAGGGCGGCGGGGTCGTTGAGGAAGACGGCGGCGGTGTGGAGTCTGGTAAATTCCTAGATCCCCGTTAGCGGATTGCCGGTGGCGCTGAAGAAGCAGACCGTGTTGTCGCGGCCGGCGGTGCGGAGGTGGCCGTCGGGGGTGAAGTCGGCGCTGAGGGTTCGTTCCAAAAGCTGCCAAATACAGGTGGAATTTCCCTTGCCACCACGCGCAGACTCAGCCCCTCCAACTGTAAAGTTGCGTCAAGTTGATCATCATCCCCGGGAGCCGCCGAGAGCACACGGTCAACCAGTGGCTGCCATTTTTCGAGGAAGCGGTCGCGATACGGATGACGCCCGTCCTGCCAGTGCGCGAGGAGGCGTGCTTTACGGACAGGATCGCGCCAAAACCGGCGGCCGTATTCGAGCCGGGCTTCGTCCTGATAGAGGAGTCGTCGCATGATCGGAAAGTAGTGGCGATGGAAGCGGGCTCAAATCAAATTCTGCTCCCGCGCCCAGGCGGCATGCTGGCGGTCCCGGGGTTCATTGCGGCGTAGTTTGGGAGCGAGCAAGTCCGCGGGATGGGGAACCGTGACGCTGAGATGGCCATACGAACCGGATGAGGCACGTTCACGCCAGCCATCCGGCAGTTCCTTGAGAACCGATTCCGGCATGAGATTGATGTGCCAGCCGTGGGTCTGCTCGAACTCGCTGCCGATGATGGCATCATAACAAAGCCAGGCCAACTCATCGGAATCCGTCACCGGATCGGCGTCCATGCTATT
Organism: Verrucomicrobiales bacterium; assembly: GCA_038210825.1. Lineage (GTDB taxonomy): Bacteria > Verrucomicrobiota > Verrucomicrobiia > Verrucomicrobiales > V1-33 > CAIZWU01. The sequence continues at coordinate 4,621 of JBBQWG010000044.1, read as the reverse complement.
TTCCGGGAGCCCTGCGGTGATTCCTTTCTGCGCGGCATGCCATAGCAAAGCTGCCGAACCGATCAGCGTCATCATGGCGGGTGCTTTAAGGATGGCACCCCATTTCTGAAGCCATTCGGTGACCTGTTGGGGCCGGGAAAGTTCGCGTCGTGGCATGCCCGGAGCTTGAATCCAGAGGATGAAAATCGCAAGGTTGAGTTTTTCGACCGCAGTTTCCAACAAGCCGGCAAGCTCCCAAAGCGGTAAACACCCCCCCCGCGTGTCCGACCTGTTGCCCCCACTGCGGGCCGCTGCCCCGGCTTCCAACTCATCACGTTTGTCATCCGGCAGAGCGGCGCCTGCCTCAATGCAAATTACCGGGTAAATTGCTTTGGCAAACTGAATTTCGCGGTGGGAAAATAGTTTGGAATCGTTGACATCAACCTCGAATGGTCACTTCTGTCCGGCTAGTATTAGCTGGCAAAAGTGATGATATGGCCGTCCGGGTCTTTGACCTCAAAACTCGTATAGTCATTGTGCCAATGAGTTAGCGCGGAAGCAAAAGGTTGCCCTGAGAAACCCTGCTGATCGTAAAAGGCTCGGACATCGGAAATAAAAATGCGAATCTGAAGCGGCACGACGGCACCTTCTACCTGCCTGATTAGTATCTCGATGCCACGATCGACGAGTGTATGATCGGCCCAAATCCGACCTGCCCTCATAAATGCTCCCTTCTGCTCCGGCCTGAGTGCTCCGTCGCGGAGTGTAAATGAGAGCAGCGCGTAAAACTCGGTCGACCTCTCCAAATTTGAGCATGGTATAGTGGGTTCGACAGCTTGGAATCTAATCATGATCGTGGTGCATTCTACGCTCGCGGCGATCCTGAATATTAACAACAAATGCTTTCGCGGCACGGTCAAAAAGATTCTGCCAACGCGCAAGTCCCGAGATTAAAGATCGCAGGGATAATGCTGAGATCCTGGACGGGGCGTTCTGCGAAATTGGCTCAATACAAAATCGCGGTTCCTGTGGAGATTTGTCTTTGGTTTGCCAGCGTTTGAGTTGGCCGGGGCAGTCGCCGGTGGCGAGGGCGGCGGGGTCGTTGAGGAAGACGGCGGCGGTGGGGAGTTCGGTGAAGTCCTTGATAACGGTGAGGAGGCTGCCGGTGGCGCTGAAGAGGCGGACGGTGTTATCGCGGCCGGCGGTGAGAAGGCGGCCGTCGGGGGCGATGTCGGCGCTCAGGGCTCATGATTATGGACCTGCCCTGACGTGTACAGCCTCAGCAAAGGCCTCGTCCGCGCTGTCCCCGTCCTTTGCATCAGCGTCCTCATATTGACATAGCACCTGCAATACGGTAGAAAGTGACCATGGAGATTTTATTGGACCCAGAATTGCAAAAGGCCGTTGAGGCCAAGGTCGAGTCTGGTCTTTACCATGACGCCAGCGCGGTGGTCAGCGAAGCCTTGAGAGCCGTGTTGGCCTTGGAACAGGAAAATGAATGGCTGGCGCGGGAGGCCGCAATTGGTTTTGCGCAGTTGGAGGCGGGACAAATCGTGATCGTCGAAACCAAGAAGCAGTTTGTAAGCATGGTCCGGGGTGGGGCTTTAAACTCGTCCTCATGGAAGCGGCCCTGGCCGATCTGAAATCGATCCGGGACTACACGCCGGACAACTGGGGAAAAGCCAGGAAGAACGTTATCTGGACAACCTGTGGACTAGATTTGAGTCTTTACGGGCTGATCCGGCCAGATACCGAATGAGGGAAGAGCTTTTTCCGGGATGCCGGATTGCCGCGAAAGGCAGGCATGTGATTCTATTCCGGATTGTTGCTGGGACGTTGGAAATCGTTCGAGTGCTGCATGGTGCGATGGATTTCAAACGTCACCTGGCAGCGCCCGGAGGCGAAGTTTGAATTGATGAATTCGGCTTGGATTCTGCTTTGGCATCATCACCGAAGACCCAGTTCAATGCAAAATCGCGGTGCCGGTGGCGGATTTGTCTTTGGTTTGCCAGCGTTTGAGCTGGCCGAGGAAGTCGCCGGTGGCGAGGGCGGCGGAGTCGTTGAGGAAGACGGCGGCGGTGGGGAGATCGGTGAAGTCCTTGATGACGGTGAGGAGGTTGCCGGTGGCGCTGAAGAGGCGGACGGTGTTGTCGCGGCCGGCGGTGAGGAGGCGGCCGTCGGGGGCGATGTCGGCGCTGAGGATGCCGGGGATTTTCAGGAGCATGGTGCGGCGGCCGGGGGCGTCCTTTTTGACGGCATCGTGCGGGCTGAGGCTGCGGGCAGCGAATCCTTCGGAGGTGTCCCAGAGGACGAGTTTGCCGTCATCGCCGGCGCTGGCGAGGACCACGGAATCGGCCCGCCACGCGAGGCTGGTGATGCGGGCCTGGTGTTCCGCCATGGTGAAGAGGATGGTGCCGGTTTTGGGGTCCCAGAGGTGGAGGCCGCCGTTGCGGTCGGCGGTGGCGAGTTTTTCGCCATCGGGGCTGAATGCTAGGGCGGTGACCCAGTCGGTGTGTTTTTTGATGGTGCGGAGGACGCTGCCATCGGTGGCGGAGTATATGCGGACCAATTTGTCAGGACCCCCGGTGGCGAGGAGTTGGCGGTCAGGGCTGAGGTCGGCGGCGAGGATGGCGTCGCTCGCTTCGCTGCCGGCTTCGATGAGGCGGTTGCCGGTCTTGATATCAAAGACCACGGCCTTGCCGGAGTGGGCCCCGCGTCCGCCGGCGGCGAGGAGCAGGGTGCCGTCGCGGCTGAAGCGGAGCACGGTGGCGGAGCGTTCCGGGAAGGGCAGGGCTCCCAGGGAAGCGCCGGTGGTGGAATCGAGCAACGCGATGGATTGGCTGCGGGCCAGCGCGAGGAGCGGGGCGCGCGGGCTGGCGGCGAGGGTGGTGACGGGGGAAGGGCGGTCGAGCAGGCCGGCGGGGGCGGCAGGGACGGATTCCGGCAGGGGAGGCGGGCCAAGATCTGAGTCGCTCGAGGAGGCGGAAGGCAGGGCCATGGCGAGGGCGGAATCGCGGGATTTTTGCGCGGTGCCGCCGGCCTTGGGGAGCGCACCTCCCTCGATCCATTGACGGATCACGGCGATGGATTGGTCAGGAAGTTTCGGTTTTTTGGGCGGCATCTGAGGTTCCTCGAGATGGGCCATGACCTTGAAGAGGAGGCTGTTGTCCGCGCTGGTGCCGGCGATGGCGGTGCCGCTGCTGCCGCCTTTGAGGGTGGTCTCAAAAGTGGTGAGGTCGAGGTCGGCCTTGAGTTTGTCAGGATTGTGGCAGCTGTTGCAGTGCTCGCGGAAGATGGGCAGGACATGATCCTGGAAATAAACCGGCGCGGCCCCGGCGGGGAGGGCGGCGAAGAGGAGGGCCAGGACCGGGAGGCGAAGCATAAAGCGGGAGGAGGTAAATTGCCTTTAGATTTGACCGGCCACGGATGGCACGGATATTACGGATGCCACTGATGCTATGGAGACAGATGGAATGGGTGCGCTGGAGTCATCCTGCTGTTGTTCATTTATCTGTGTTATCCGTTTCATCCGTGTTATCCGTGGCCCGTCCGCATCCATGTCAACGTTAGTGGTTGAAGGCGAATTCGGTAGTGTTGATGAGGGCCCAGAGGGTGTCGTCGAAGAACTTGCGGAGGGCGGTCTGGTCGCCTTCCGGGAGGGAGCGGGCGGATTCCATGAAGCGGGCCAGTTCGTATTCGGTGGGGGTGCGGGAAAGAGCGCGTTGATAGAGGGCGGTGACGCCGGCTTCCGGAGTGGGCTTTTGGGCCATCAGCTCCGCGAGCATGGGAGAGCGCTGGATCGCGCCATCGACGACGTTGCCATTGATGAGGTGGAGGGCCTGGGTGAGGGTGGGTTCGGTGATGACCTCGGCGGTGCAGACGGTTTCGCGTTTGCTGGCTCCGAAGGTTTTGAGGAAGTAATCGCGGTCGGCCCCGCCGTCGAAGATCTGGGTTGCGCGGGTGCCGGGCATTTGTCCGGCGAAGGTGTTAGGGGTGCCGGTGACGGCGGCGAGGGTGTCAAGGATGACCTCGGCCTGGAGGCGGCGGACGTAGCTGCGGGAGAAGTTGCGGGTATCGGCAGCGTTGCGGTCGTTGGCGGTGCTGGACAGTTGATAGGTGTGGCTGTTGCAGATGGTGCGGATGAGGGAGCGGATGTCAAAACTGGCCTTGCGCAGGTGGTCGGCGAGAAGTGTCAGGAGCTTCTCGTTGGAAGGCGGGTTGCTGATGCGGCCGTCGTCCACCGGTTCGATAACGCCCCGGCCGAAGAAATGGAACCACGCGCGGTTGGCCAGGGTGCGGGCGAAAGTGTCGTTGTCCGGTGCCGTGAGCCAGTCGGCGAGGAAGTGCCGGGGGTCGCCGCCCTTCAAATCCGGGGCATCGCCGCCGAGGAAGCGCGGGCTGACCGGGCGGCCGTCCACGGGGTGTTCGACCGTGGTCTGGCCGGGGCGGTTGAAGATGAAGACCTCGGTGGCGCTGGCCCCTTTCTTTTGCGAGACGCCTTTGAAGAAGGCGGTGAAGCCGTAATAATCATCCATGGTCCACCGGTCGAAGGGGTGGTTATGGCATTGGGCACACTGGATGCGGGTGCCAAGGAAAAGCTGGGCGGTGTCCTCGGCCCGTTCCATGGGAGTCCTAACATTCC
>JBBQWG010000043.1:0-61875 GCA_038210825.1 Verrucomicrobiales bacterium | reverse complement strand
ACGCTGAGGGTGATGGACCCGGGAGCAGGGAAATACGAGGAACCGCGACTGGGAGATTTCATCCTCAAAGTGGCGAGCCTGGGCGGCTACCTGAACCGCAAGCACGATCCCGCCCCGGGGCTGCAGGTTCTTTGGTGCGGAGTGCAGAAAGTGATAGCCTACGGCGAAGCGTGGCAAGCTTTCACCCGCCTTCACCCGCACTTGAACTGACTTATGTGTAAAAGTCAGGGTTGAAACCCCAGGCTGTCATGGGACGCGCCCTTGGCGCTGCCGGTGGTTGGAGCGGAGCGTAGCCTTGGGTTTAAAACCCCGGGCTGTCGTGACGCGCGCGGTCGGTGCTGCGCATTTTGGCCGTGCCGGGAGGTTGTTTTTGTCAGGACCGGACGGCGGCGTCCCATGCACTTCCAGCGCCAAAGGCGCATTCCATGACAGCCTGGCTCCGCGTTTTGGCCGTTCCGGGGAGGTTGTTTTTGTTCAGGTCCGGACGTCGGCGTCCCCTGCATGTCCAGCGCCAAAGGCGCAATCCATGACAGCCTGGGGTTTCAACCCCAGGACCCCAGCCCGCCCCATTTCCCAGCGCTGAAAGCGCGTGCCATGACTGACCCGTGGCCGACTTATTTATTATCCCCGCCACCGACCGTCCTCCTTTCTGCTTTCTGCACAAAGCCCAACCCAATGGGCTCAACCCGCCCCAGATGGAACGCGCCGTTGGCGCTGCCAATAGGGTGATGCCTGGTTTCCTGGGGTTGAAACCCCAGGCTGTCATGAGACGCGCCCTTGGCGCTGGGAGATAATACAAATGAGCTAGTAATTTGCCTGCCCCTCGGCCCACTTACTAAGGGAGGGATCCCACTCTCCCCGCTCAGGCCACGTCAAACGATGGCCTCCTCCGCGGAATAATATCAGACCAGCCGGCCGTTTCCGCCGGTTAAGTCCCGTGACGGGAGCTGGTGCCGTGGCGGGCCTGGCGGAGCGAAAGCGCCCCCAAGGAGGGGCAATTTCTGAATCGCCCAGCGACGGCTTGCAGATCAGGTTTGGGCTGGATATACGAACCGGATGGCTGCTACTTCCTCCAACCTCCACGGCAGCTCTTGCCACCCCAGTCCCTCCCAAACTATGCTGTTTTTCAAAGTGGATATGCAAACCCGCCGGTTGGCGTAATAAACTCTCCAGCGAAATTACGATGAGCACTCCCTCAGAAAGTTCGCATGGAGAACCCCTGTCTCGCAAAGACCAGTATGCACTAATTGAAGAGGCACGACGCTCCTCCGAGCGATTCAAACGCATCTACTTTGTCGCAAGCCTCTCGAAACCGCTGGCATATATTTTGGTAATCCTGTTCATTTGCATGCCATTGCTGGATTGGCTGGGACCCATAGCTTTTGTTGTTTCTCTGGTGTTTCTGACGATGCTGTATGACGAGATTATATGGCGTGCTGTTTTACTTCCATTCGCGAAAAATATCAAAGATGCGCCGACCAGCGCAGCGATGGACGATGACTGATGACCTGAACATATTCACCGTGTGCCTCAATCACGGCCCGGCGGTCGCCGACGTTGTGCTCCGTCACCTGCACGTCCCGTGAAATTGACACTCGTCATTTTGAATGTGTTCGCCGCAGTGGCCTTGGTGATTCTTGGCAGCGGAAGCTGACGTTTTCCTATAAGTGGAAGCGTGGCACCTTCCACGACACGCGGGGCGCGTGTGCTCCCCTCCATCGGGCGGGGCCCTCTGCCGTGCGCTGTGAGCGCCTATCGGGACCCGCCCCTAACTTTCATCCCATGCGGCTTCAATGGCTCCGGTCCCGGTTTGATAGTAGGGGAGCCAGGCGAGGCCGAAGGCGGAGATGGCGATGTTTTTTTTGAGGGCCCGGATGGGGGTCTTCCGGATGACGAGTCGGTCGGGGTCGGCGGCCATACGGATTTCCGTCATGGCGGCATCCATCTGGTTTTTGAGGTCGATCATTTGGCCCTCGATTTCGGCGAGGCGGTCCTGGGCGCGGCCGACGTCGCCGGACTGTTCGAAGGCGCGGGTGGCACTGCGGGCGGCGGTGCTGCTTTTGCTGATGGTGGTGCGGCTGAGGGTTTTGCGGCCGAAGAGGGCTCCGAGGATGGTTTGGCCAATGTTGACAGCGGTGCTGATTTTGGCGGTGCGGGCCTGGGCGGCTTCGCGCTCCACGGCGGCCCTCGCCTTGTTGGCGGCGGTTTCCAGTTTTTGCCATGAGGCCTGGTATTTGAGGCGGAGGCTCTCAATTTCACGGTCCCGGTCTTCCTTGGCGCGGTGCTGGAGACGCACCCGGAAGTCACCCTCCGGCTCGCCGGGTTTGCTGTAGAGATTGAATTTTTCGCAGAACCAGAGATCGATGGTCTCGTTGTTATACAGCCAGTCCACCGCCTGGTCGCGGGCGGCGGTGTAGGTGGGAGCCTTGAGGGCAAAAGGGGGCAGGGCGGCGTAGGTGACCGGGCCGGGCAGGGGCTCGCGGCCAAGGGCGGCGGCATCCAGCCGGCTGCGGGTGGCAATGGCGGCATCAAGGGTGATCATTTCTTCGCTGAGTTTGCTGAGCAGGGAGAGGCGGCGCATCACAAAGACGTCCTTGGGAGCGTCGGAAAAGGTTATTTCTGCGGTGCGCAGGATGGCCGGCAGATAGACCATGGGCATGGTCCGGGTGCTGGGGCTGGTGACCGGAATGAAATACTCGCTAACTGACGAAGGCAGGGCAGGGCGGGTTGCGGCAGGGGAGGCCGTGGGTGAAGTTGAAGGTTGAGGGTTGAGGGTTGAGGGAGGGGACCCGGCGGATGGAGTCATGGCTTCGGGCACCGCGTTAGCGCTTTGGTCTTTGGCCTGTGGCCTTTCCTCCGGCGCGGTGCCGCCGAACGAAGCCCGTTTGGGATCCATCAGCTTTTTGATCTGGGTTCTGGTCAGGGGTCCCCGCAGGTAACTCATGACCCAGCGGACCTGAAAAACGCAGGGGCCATCCTCATGGACATTGTTCATCAGGAAGATGCGGTTCCCCAGGGCGGAAAGCAGTTTCTCCATGCTGGCTCGGTCGAAACGGCTGCCTTGTGAGGAAGCGGGTCCTTCGAGGCCATCAAGGACGCGGGCTTTGTCACGTTCGGTCTGAAGCCGGCCGAGGAACCACGTGCCAATATTGGACAGGGCCTTGTAGTCGAGGTCCACCGGGTTCTGGGTGGCCACCAGCAGGCCGAGCCCGAAGGCCCGGGACTGCTTGAGCAGGATCATAAGCGGCTTTTTGCTGGGCGGATTGGCGGTGGGCGGAAGATAACCATAGATCTCATCCATGTAGAGCAGGGCCCGCAGGCTGGTGGTGCCGCTCTGGGCCCGCATCCAGCCCAGCACCTGATTGAGCAGGAGCGAGACAAAAAACATGCGCTCGCTGTCATTGAGGTGGGCGATGCTGAAGATGCTGACGCGGGGTTGGCCCTCCCCGGTATGAAGGAGGCGTTTGATATCGAGGGCTTCGCCGGTGAGCCAGGTGTTGAAGCCGGGGGAGGCCAGCAGGTTGTTGATGCCCATGGCCAGTTCGGAGCGCTTTTTCTCCGGATAGAAAATTTCCAGATCAATCACCCCGATTTTGGCGAAGGGCGGATTCAGGATGTAGTTGATGATCTTTTCCAGATCGAGATTTTCCCCGGCACGCCATGAGCGGTCGAAGATGTTGGAGAGCAGGATATGGTCCCGGCTATTGATAGGGTCGGCGGTAATGCCGATCAGGCCAAGGATGGAACTGGCAGTGGTCTCGATGCGTTCGGAGAACAGCTCATGGTCATCGATGATTTCAAACTCCGGCGCCGCGAGGGAGGCGAGGATACTCACCGGAATCCCGGCATTGCTGCCCGGGGTGAAAATGTTGATATCCACTTTTTCCCGCAGGGTCCGGATGCGTTCGGCGGACTGCCCCCACTCCCCAAGGCCTTTTTCCCACAGCGCGGCCTGGGCGGCGGCAAATTCGTCAGGGGTTTTGTGCTTTTTGGCGGCGTCCTCCTCATTGATCCAGGGGCGGAAGGACGCTGCGGTGAGGTCGGGAAAGGTCAGGAGAAAGTTGGCGATGTCGCCCTTGGGATCGATGATGATGGAAGGAATGTTGTCCATCGCCGCTTCCTCCAGCAGGGCAAAACACAGTCCGGTCTTGCCGCTGCCGGTCATGCCGAGGACCACCCCGTGGGTCACAAGATCCTTGGAATCGTAGAGGACGAGTTTTTCCTCCGTGGTTTTGGTGCTGACATCATATTCCCGGCCAAGGTAAAAGGTGCCGGGTTTTTCGTAATCGGAGGGATGGATGGTCATGGGATGGGGAAAAGTTCTCAGTTTTCAGCGGTGGGGGACGGGACTGGGCCGTCCCGGGATGGCTGCGATTTAGCGGATGGCAGGAGTGATGGAAAGGGGAAGTGAGGGGCGGGTAAAATCGAAACCGGAGGCGTGGCAAAGGCCCGGCTGGCGGATTTGGAAGGTTGCGGGGGCTTCGGGCGGGGTGTATGAAGTGACCCAATGAATCCTATCCTTGAGTTGCCCGAGGTCAGGTCACGTGCGGTGCCTCTGAGTGTGGCGGCTTATGAATGGATGACAGTCAATGGGCTGTTGGCAGGGCAGACCGAGTTGATTCATGGGATCGTCGTTGAAAAAATGAGCAAGTCTCCTCTCCACGCGCAGATCACGGACCGGCTGTTCAAGGCGATTTTCCTGGCGGTGGGGGATGCCGCATGGGTGCGCAGTGAAGCACCGGTGGTTTTGGTGGATTCGGTGCCGGAGCCGGACGTTTCTGTCGTGACAGGAAAGGATACTGATTATGCGGTGCAGCATCCCCGGGGGGCCCTGCTGGTTGTTGAAGTCGCGGTCAGTTCGGAAGCCATCGACCGCCAGATGGCATCAGCCTATGCGACAGGCGGAGTCGGGGAGTATTGGCTGGTTTTGGCCAAATCCAACAGGATCGAGTGTTATTCCAACCCCTCGCCGGAGGGGTATCAGACCGTTAGGATTGCCGGGGATGGTCTGTTGAGTTCCGTGATGTTGCCCGGGTTGACGGTGGATCCAGGCAAGATTTTTCCGGATGGGTAGGGGACGCATCGTAACAGTCGGCGAAGTGGCGGGGCAATCATCATCCCTGTTCCATGGCCTCCAGGCCGCCGGCCAGGCTGAGGGCATGGTCATGTCCGTGCTGGCGGAGAATCAGGGCGGCTTCGCGGCTCCGCAGGCCCACCCGGCATATTGTCAGGACCGGGCGGTCGCGGGGCAGGGTGGGCAGGTGGGTTTCCAGTTCCTGCCATGGAATCCAGCGGTCGGCGGGGAAGGGGAGCAGGGCGTGTTCCCATGCCTCCCGGACGTCGAGGACAAAGTGGGTGGCGCGGGTGGCTTCGAGTTGTGAGGGGAGAAGTTCAAGGCCGGCATCGGGCGGAGTCAGGCCGCAGAAAACCCCGTAATCCACCGGGGCGGTGATGGTGGGAGCCGGGCCGCAGACCGGGCAGGCGCGGTCCCGGCGGAGTTTGAATTCGCGGAACGAGGTGCCGAGGGTTTCCACATGAAGAAGGCGGCCCAGCAGGGGTTCGCCGGTGCCGGTGAGCAGCTTGAGGGCCTCGGTGGCCTGCAAGGTGCCGACGAGGCCGGCGAGGACTCCGAAGACTCCGGCGGTATGGCAGTCCGGCACGGTGCCGGGGGCGGGCGGCACTGGAAACATGCAGCGATAACAAGGGGCTCCGAGATGGGGAGCAAAGACGCTGACCTGTCCTTCAAATTGATGGATGGAGCCGTAAATGACCGGCCTTTTCAGCCAGACGCCCACGTCGCTGGAAAGATAGCGGGTGGGGAAGTTGTCGCTGCCGTCGAGGATGAGATCGTAAGTGGCGGCGATGCGGAGGGCGTTGGCGGCGGTGAAGGCTGCCGGAATGGGATCAGTGATCAGCTCCGGATAGAGTGCGCGGAGGCGGCGGGCGGCGGTCTCTGCCTTGGGCCGGCCCTGGTCCTCCGGGGTGAAGAGGATCTGCCGATGCAGGTTGGATAGGGAAACGGTGTCAGGATCCGCAATGCCAATCCGCCCCACCCCGGCGGCGGCAAGGTAAAGCAGGGCCGGGCAGCCCAAGCCGCCCGCGCCCACTACCAGGACCGCACTGCGCTTGAGCCGGAGTTGGCCATCATAACCGATACCGGGCAGGCAGAGGTGCCTTGCAAAACGGCGGAGCTCAGAGGGACTGAGCTCCGCCGTGGATGGACGGGAGGGTTTCAGGATTCAGTAGCTGGTATACTTCCGGTTAGGGGCGAAGCCGGAGGTTTCACCTGAGGAAGCGGGGAGCTGTTCAGGCGGCCTTCTTCTTGGGAGCCGGAGCCTCCTCCTTGTCCGCCCCGGGAAGGGACGGCGTTTCAGCGGGTTTGGCGGCTTCTTCGAGGATCTTTTTGAGTTCAGCAGACTGGCCGGCCTTGGCTTTGGCAACTTCGGCGGCGTAGTCGAAGCTGGGGGCACCGGGCTTGATGGTCACCTTGGGGGCAGCGGCTCCGCCATAAAAGTCGTGGAAAAGCGGGGTGAGGAATTCACGCAGGGCTGGACCGACCTTGTCGCTCTTGGGGCCTTCATTGAAAGCGGCGGCGAGCTTGGCGGCCTTTTTGGGCAGGGCGGGATCGTTGACGATGCCGTCCACCATGTCGATGAGTTGTTCGCCGGAGAAGGTCCACGACACTTTGTTGGGGCCGGTTTTCTTGAAGACCTTGGAGTCGAGAATTTCGCCGCCGACCTCCAGTTCACTGGTGATGGACATGTCCTTGAGCATCATCGCGGCCATGGGCTTGTATTGGGCATACATGGGCTTGAAGCTTTCGATCTGGGTGGCGATTTCCTCCTCGGTAGTCGAAAGTTGGCCGGGGTTGAAGGAGTCTTCCTTGGCGGCCTCGGCCTGAAGGGCGGTGAACAGACCCATGACATCATCAACACCGGGCATGCTGATGATCCAGTTGCCGCTGGCGTCCTTGGTGGAGCTGATCATTTTGATGTCTGGCAGGGAGGCGGCTTTTTCCGCCATGTCCGGGGCGGAGGAGAGCGCCTTCTTGAGATCACCGGTGGCGGTGAAATCCTTGGTCAGGCCGGAAAGGGTGATTTTGGTGGCTCCGGCCTTGGTGGTTTCCACCTTGGCGTCGGTCCACGCGTCCACCGTCGGATTCATGGCGCGGACCATCTGGACCAGCATGGTGCGGTTGTCACCAAGGGGGTTGGCTCCGCCAGCCCCGCCGGCCCCGCCTGGCATCATCGCCATGATCGGAGCAAGGTTCAATTCCATGACCATGGTGAACTTGCCGGTGCCGTCGGAATTGACGGTGGACTTGGATTCATTTTTAAAACAGCCGGTGGAGCAAAGCCCGAGGAGGGCAGTGCCGAGGGCGACAGTGGCGTGGAATTTCTTCATGCAGTACGGAGCAGGGTGTAGGTGTTGAAATAGCGCCGGGCCCGGTGATTTGCGGGGGGATCCCGGTATCAGCCAATCCAGCAGGGAAAGAAATCTACATGAGAAAGTCTCATTCCACCAGGAAATAAAACGACCTGCGGCCTGACCATCGCTTGTGGCATAGGGAGACATCTTAAGGCGGCATGAACTATGGACTCGAACCAATAAAATTATTGCAAAGTCGTTGGCTGCCACAATAATCGCAACCCTCTGCCGGCCCGCCCCCCGCCCTTCCTTTTTAACCCCCCGATCTGCGTGAAATCCTCGTTCTCTGCTTCTCTCCGCACCGGTGTGCCGGTTTGCGCTGCGCTCTTTGCATGGTCTGCCGGGGTGAAGGCGCAGGCTCCTCCGGCTACGCCGGCCGCCCCGGAGGGAGGCACTGCCCTGCCTGCAGTGGACATGACCGATCCCGAGAAAATGGGCAAACTGGCGGATGAAGCCTGGAGCAAGGGAGAATGGCCCACTGCCGCCGCCAACTATGCCGGCCTGCTGGAGATTGCCAAGAAGACGGGAGCCAAAATCGAGAAACTGGAACCGCTCTACTTCATTCTGGGCGCGGCTTATTTCAACATGCCGGACCACGCCAAGGCCGAAGCCATCTTCAACGAATACGTCACCACCTATCCGAGGGGGCAAAACGTCTATCAGGCCAACCTCGCGCTTGCCCGGATTTTGAAGGCCCAGAAAAAGTGGGCTGACGCCATCAAACGGTATGAACCGCTCAAGGGCGGCAACGCGACCTTCAAGGATGATGTCAATATTGAGCTGGCGGAATGCTACACCGAAAATCAGCAGAAGGACAAAGCCATGGTGCTTTTTGAAACGGCCCTTGCTCCCGGTATCCGCTCGGCGGGGGAAGTCCGCCAGGCCCTGAAACTGGTGGAACTCTATCACGAGGACCGGCCGGAAAAAGGCGTCGCCCTGCTGGAGCGGGTGAAGCGGGCCAACGGCGCGCGTCCTCTGATCAATGAGATCAATTTCGCGGCCCTCAAACTGGCGGACGAGCTGATGAACGCCAAGAAGGAGGAGCAGGCCCTGCAGGCCTATCAAAATCTCCGCAAAAAGGACGAAGTGCTGGCGACCCTCAAGGAAGTTGCAGCGGAATACGACCGCACCGTCACCCGCCTCGCCGCCCTCGTCGCGGCCAAGTCCGGCGACGCAGTGACCGCTTCTGCCCAGATGGACCGTTTCCGGCTCTATGCCGCCCAGACCAAGGCCCAAATCGAACAGCTCACCAAGGAGCAGAACTACGATGCCATCGTCTTCTTCCGCATCAGCCGCTGTTTTGCCCAGCTCGGCCGGTTTTGGGAATCCCGCCTCGGCTTCGACTGGTTGTATGAGAACTTCAAGGAATTCGAAGACCGCCCGGTGGTGCTCTATCTTCTGATATATTCCAATGCCCAACTGGCTCCGGCATCCCCCGACCAGGACGGGATGAAGCTGATCGCCCGCACCGAAGCGCTTTGCCGCGAATACCTCAAGGCCTACCCCACCGGAGCCCAGGTCACCGAAGTCGCCGAGCTGCTCATTGCCCAGGTGCAGAAGGGGAAAAATCCTGACAAAATCAATGCGGTCTATGACGAGGTGATGAAATACCTCGAGAACAGCCCCAACAAAAGCAACTTCCTCGCGATCCAGGTCCAGAACTACCTTGAGCAGTATGACTTCCTGAAGGCGAGGGAGGCCGCCGTCCGCTTCCGCGCCGCCGCTGCGGATTCCCCGCTCATTGAGGATATTGATTTCATGTATGCCCTGACGTTCTTTTTCCAGGACGACTATGAGGGCAGCATCCGGGAACTGAGCGCCTACCGGGACAAGTATCCCAACGGCAAATATCTGGCGGACACCCGCTACCGCCTGGCCAACCTGTTCAAAGGCGAGGAGATGAACAATAAGCGCAAAAAGAAGGCCTCCAGCTTCATGCGCGTGATCGAGGAATGCCAGGACATCATCAATGCCTACCCGGGAACCCCCACCGTGGCGGATTGTTATGCGCTGATTGGCGACTGCTACAAGGAAATGACCGGCGTGGAGATGGCGGAGCGGAAACTGTCCACGGAGGAACTGGACCGCCGCACGGCTGATGCCTATGCCGAGGCGGTGCGCCGCGGCAGCACCGATGCAGTGGTGGAATACAGCCTCAGCCAGGCCCGACCCCTCCTGCAGTCCCAGGGCCGCTGGAAGGATATCGAAGAACTCTACCGGGAATTCCTCAGCGCCAATCCGGATCACCGCAGCGCCCTCGAGGCCATTGGCTGGATCGCGCGCTCCATTGTGCGGCAAGGCACCACCCCGGAAGAAAAGGCGGCCAATCAGGTGCGGGCCCGCGAGTTCATGGCGGAGACCATCCTCGCCAATATCAACAATCCTTCCAAGGAAGGGGTGGAGGACCTGCTCCAGCAGCTTGCGGTCTCCAGCATTCCGAAACGGACCCGGCCTCCCGTCGTGGAGAACCCGGACCCCAATGCCCCCAAGCCGGCCCCGGTGCCACCTCCCACAGTGGCGGAAACCTTCGCACAGGCCGAAGCAGAAATGAACAAACTGCTCGGACTGGACGCGGGCAAACTTTCCGTCATTGGCCAGGCCCGCCTGCTTTATGTGAAGGCCGAACTCTACAAGATGCTGGAGTCCCGCGCCCCCCGCGTGAGGGGTCCTGATGGCAAGCCGGTGATCGACACCAGCCCGAAGCAGAGCGAGGCCCTGATGGAAAAACTGGCGAGTGAATTCAAGCCGGATGACTACAGCCCCCGGCTGCTGGCGGTGGTGGGCGATTATTTTGTGAAACGCGGGGCCGAGGAACGGGCTTCCGCCTGCTTCAACCGCCTGATCCAGTTTTTCCCGCAGTCCCCCTTCATGGACTGGGCGCTGGTGGGACTGGGCCAGATGGCTTATGCTTCCAAGGATTACGAGGGAGCCCAAAAGCGCTTCACCCAGGCTGTCGAGGAATACCCCGGTGCCAAATATGGGGAAGCCCAGATCGGTCTGGCTAGGGTGCTGTTTGACACCGACAAGCTCGACGAGTCCGAGAAACTGCTGAAGGAAATGTTTGGAGACAAATCCGTTTCGAAGGAGTCCAAAGCCGAAGTGACTTGGCTGCTGGGAGAGATCCGCTACCGCCAAAAAACCCTCCCGGATGCCTTCAACTACTTCCAACGCCTCTATCTCAGCTTTGCTGCTTTCCCGAAATGGATGGCCCGCGGTTACCTCCGCGCCGGGGAGATGAAGGAGGAGATGGGCAAGATGACGGATGCGGTTGATGTCTACCGCGACGCCGTCAATGACCCGCGCAAGGCGGAGAAACTCAAGAGCGAGCCGGACTTCCAGAAAGTGAGGGACCGCCTGCGCCGCCTCGGCAACTAGCTTATTTTTCCCTGAAATTTCCTATCCGAAAGCCCATGAAGCTTCTTCCCCTCCTCAGCGGCAGCCTGCTGCTTGCTGCCACCCTGCCGCTGCCGGCCCAGACCCTGATTTTCCAGGCCGGATCGGTCGAGTTGGCGGACGTCACCATCAGCGGCACCAATGTGCAGCGGAAAGTCAAACGGGCGGATGGCTCCGAGGCCACCCAAAGCATTCCGGCTGCCAATATTGTGAGGGTGGATTTTCCGGAACCGGAGGAATTGTTGGAGGCCGATGATTTGATCCTGAAGGGCAAGTTCGGGGAAGCCCACCAGAAGGCCAAAACCGTTCAGGACCTGCACCGGCTTTGGAAGGACAAGCCCGGCTCATGGTATGCCCAGGCCAGTCTGCTCGTGGCCGAGAGCCTGCTCCGGGAGAACAAATATGACGAGTCCGCCCGGCTGATGTCGGAACTGCGCAACATGACGCTGCCGGCAAACCTCCAGATCCGAGTGTCCATGCTGGACGCGCTGGAACAGTTCCAGAAAGGCATCACCGGTCCGGCCCTTGCCAAGGTCAAACCTCTGGCCCGCACCGGCCAGGATGCCGATACCCTCGCCCGGCTCTACCTGCTGACCGGCGACATTCAGTTTAAACGCGAAGCCTTCGAGGAGGCCCTTGAGGCCTACTTGCAGATTCCCGTCTTTTATGGCGCGGAGGCTGCCTTTCTGCCGGCGGCGGAATTGGGGGCGGCCAAGTGCCTCGCCCGCCTGAGCCGCCTCAAAGATGCCAGCGAGAGCCTGACACGGATCATCGAACGGTATGCCGGCACGCCGGAAGCCGATGCTGCCAAAGCCGAAAAAGAAGCCATCAACAAACTCACCGGAGCCGGGGCCTGAGCCTCCCTCCTGCCATGACCTTTTCGTCACCTTGTTCCGGCGGATCCCTGCCAGATATATCTTGACGATTCCAACCCTATAGGATTAGTCCATCTTCCAAATCCACCTCTCATGAAAGCCCGCCCGTTCGCCCGTTTTACCCCTTTCCTCCTTACTGCCTTATCGTTCGCAGCCGCTGGAGCCGCCCGTGCCCAGGAGGCCGCCGCAACCCCTGCTGCCGGTGTGGTGGAAACACGCAGCCTGTTCGAAGTGATGCAGGATGGCGGGGTGGTCATGATTTTCCTGGCCCTCTTTTCCATCGCCATGGTCTGGATCATCATCGACTGCTCCCAGCGCACCGGCGTGAAGCGCCTGATCCCTGCCGATGATCTGGATAAGCTGCAGAACAGCTTCCGCGCCGGCGACTATGTCGGAGCCTATCAAGGAACCCTCGAGAACAATTCCATCATCAATAACGTGGCCCGGGTCGGACTGGTGACCGTCGGGGATGGCAAGTCCGCCACCGAGCATGCCCTCGCCGAATCCATTGCCGCCGAGCAGTCGAAGATCTCCAACCGCATTTCCTACCTGTCGGTTATTGGCGTCACTGCGCCGATGGTTGGTTTGCTGGGCACGGTATTCGGCATGATCAGCGCCTTCGAGTCCCTCGGCGGAGGCGGGGCCACCCAGAACACCGGTGCGCTCGCGGCGGCGATTGGGCACGTTCTCGTAGCCACGGCTTCCGGTCTCTTCGTCGCCATCCCCGCCTTCATGGCCTTTTATTTCCTGCGCAACCGCCTGATGGGCGGCATGAACGAAGTGGAAGCCGAAATCGGCAACCTCTTCCGCAAGTTCCCCTATCATCTCGCGGAAGGCGTGCACATTGGCGACCAGGAACTGTTTGCCAACGCCCCGAACTGGGTCGAAGGCCATGCTGAAGCCCAACTGGGCGGTGCGGCGGCGGCCTGATTCCCCCGGGAGAACGGCCGGAGCCATGGCTTCCAAACGCATTCTCCCGACCTTTGGCTGATTTCCCCTCAATTCCTCATTTATGTCCGGTGGTGGTGGCAGTATTGAAAGTGGCGAGCCCGATTTCCAGATCGCGCCGATGATCGACGTGCTTCTGGTGATGCTGGTGTTTTTTGTGGCCATCTCGACCACCCAGATCGACCAGGTGGATACCCGCGTCAAAGTGCCGGTGGCTCCGGACTCTGCGGAACGCAAACCGGATCCCAACCAGGTCCTCCTCAATGTGATCTGGATGGACAAGGAGCAGAAAGTCCTGCTGAACTATGCCGGGCGCGATTTTGACGGCGGCCAGTATGAGGAACTGGTGGAAATGCTGCAGCGCCGGGGGGGCGACAATCCCAAGTTCGAAATCATCATCCGCGCTGACAGGAATACTCCTGCCCGGGAAGTGCGGGCGGCCATCAGTGTCGCGGCCCAGGCGACGGCCAAACTGTCCTTTGCCACGGTCAACCGTAACTAACTTCTTTTCATGTCCGGTAACAGCCGCTATGCCTCCGACGGGGACCTTGGATTCCAGATCGCCCCCATGCTGGATATCATGTTTGTGATTCTGGTGTTCTTCATGACCCTGGCGGGGGACAAGAAGGTGGAGACCCAGCTCAAAATGACCCTGCCGTCGTCGGAGCCCAATTACGAAAGCAACCAGGATACCCCGATGGAGGAATCCATCGACATTGACGAAGACGGAGCCATCAGCCACAATGAGGAACCGGTCAGCGGCGACGATTTGAAGAAGACCTTCCGCAGTCTCAAGGATCAGAGCAAAGCCGAAGGGGATACTCCTATCATCGTCACCATCAGCGCTGCTCCCGACACCAAGTGGGAGGCCATTGCCACGGTCATGAATGCCATGCAGGCCGCCAAAATTTCCAACGTTTCGTTTACGGTTTCCGACGAATTCTAACTTGGGTGGAAAAGTGACGGGCCACGGATGGCACAGATTTTACTGATAACCTCACGGATATAAGGGGAATGCCGGATCTGCGCGCAAGAAGAGCCGGATGCTCTTCATGAATCCGTGATCATCCGATTGATCCGTGCCATCCGTGGCCCGTATTTCAGTTTGACGGATGCTATTGGTTTCCGCACGCTTCCCGGTCACCCCCCTGCGGCATGCCAGGCATCCCCGTCAGGCTAGCCCGCAGAGACGCTGCCGGGCCTTGATGCCGATCTCGCGCACGGTGCTCCAATCGGTGATGGCATAAAGCAGCTTGCGGGCCTTCATGGCGCGGGTGCGGTGATGAAAAATGCGGACGTCGCCCATGCGGCCGAGGCGTTTGATTTCCGGAAGCATATCACCCCGGGCATTGCATACCACGTTGTCCAGTTCATGGAAATCCACCCCGCAGAACTCCAGGGCCCCTTCGCCGACCAGCCGGTTGAAGTAAAATTGATCGCAATGATGTCCCGCCCACATGTCCGCTGCATCCTGCGCCCGCACCGCCGCCTCCCACCGGGCCAGAAAACGCCGCATGGAATCCGATTTCCGGTATAACAGAACCCCCGTGTTGTAATCCCGGGGTCTGACCATGGCCACAAAACGCGGCGGTTGCACCGACCAGTCGGCTTCATGCGAATTCGCCACCGCAAAATCGTGCCCCGCCAACGCCTCAAAAACCGCATCCAACGGCCCCCTGATCGTGGTGTCTGTATCCAGAAACAGGGTCTCTTCGTAGGGAGACTCCTTCAGGGTAATTACTTTCAGCTTGAGCGGATGCTCGTCGCTGGTGAGCAGGCGGGTTTCGCAATGGGCCAGTCCCCGGGGCAGGGGAAAGCGGGAAAAAACCGTCACCGGCAGCAACGGTTCAAAGCGCCGCAGGCTCCGGAAAGAAGTCAGCAGTTCTCCCAGATAACTTCTCCCGCCACTGGCCAAATAAAGGATTCCCCGCTTCATGGGAAAAAATCAATGATACTATAAATTCTGTAATACGCAACTTGCCGCCGATTTTCATCGGATTCCCATCTTGATCAGGTATGAGAGAAGATTGCCAAGTGGCGGATTGTCCGTTACCATGACAGCCCGCCTCCGCTCCCTGCCTGCCATGTCCTTCTGTTCTTTGCGCCTTTTCACGCTGGTGGCGTTTCTGCGGGCCATGGGCCACCCCCTGATGGCGGATCCATTCGTGGAAGAGTGGGATCCTTTCCAGATTCATGCAGAAAGCCCCGCTGAGCGGCCCCCCCTGCTGGCGGCCCCCCGGTTGAACCGGCCATGGGATGATGTGGTCCATCCTTTGCTGGAAGGCCGGCCCGTCTTGCCTCCGGGCCATGACACCACGCTGCTGGCTCCCCGCTTGCAGGTCCGCACCCTGCACTTCGAGGGAGGGTGGCCGCCCAGGGTGAATGTGATGCCCTTTAAGTTAGAGCAGCGGGTGCTGGAACCGCTCATTTTCGATTGGTTAGCTTTTGATTCCGATCGGAAATCCGAAGGGGAAAAAACCCCGCAGCAACTTCAAAAGGAGGGCTACGAGGCCTTCCGCGAGGACGTCAAATATCCTGACGAGACTCAGGATGCCAAAGAAGAGGTTGCCGTCCCCGGTTCAACGGTGCAACCCCATGCCAGGAGGGATACCCACGTGCCCCTGACAGAAGACCAGCGCGAGGTGCTCAAGGGCAAGCCCGGAAAGAGCTGGCTGAGTCCCCGCATGGAGCAACCGGAGGATTCTGATCCGGCTCCTGTGCCGGGTGCCGCCAAATCACCTCCCTCATCCCGGTTATCTCTGGAGGGTCATCTTGCCATGAAGGAAGGCCATGTTCAAGAAGGACGGCGCGATTTTGACGGAGCCTACTTCAAGTTCAAGGAAGCCCGTGACCTGTTTGACGGGGCCCACCAGACCGATCCCGCGTGGCAGCCTGAAATTGTGGCATACCGCCGCAAAAAAATCCGTGAGGACATGGAACGGGTCCGCCGGGCGGAGATCCAGCATCGCGCCGGGCAGGGCACCGCAGCTCCGGCACCTCCAGGCGTGGAAATTAATCCCCGCCATCAACCAGACTCTCCGGACCAAAAATCCGCGCCGCTGCCTCCCCGGAGTCCTGACGAAAAGGTCCGGCCGGACCAGCCGCTCCAAAAAGGCGAGCAAGGCCGGCCTCAAGAAAAACGGCAACGCAAGACCTTGAAGCCGCGCCCTCAGGACCGGAAGGACCTGCGCCTCCGCCTTCAGGAAGCCGAAGCCGCTCTGCAGGAATCCCGCCGCCGCGAGGAAGCCCTGCGCACCGTGGTGCGCGATTTGATCCAGCAGATGGATGCGCCGCACCGCCACCGGCCCGCCTTCCGGCATCCGCCGCTCCAGCCGCCTTTCCCACCGTCCCCTCCGCCCCCGCCCTCCACCCCCCCCGTGCCGCCGTCATCGGCTCCCTGACATATTCTGGAACTGTCCCCATGAGTGCCGTCCCCGTTCTAACCTTTCCCTGCTGTCTGGCCCTGCTGCTGGGTTCTGTGAGTCTGCTTCCAGCCCAGTCCCCCGGAGTTGCAGCGCCTGCTCCCATTTCTGCCAAAGCCAACTCACCTTCCCAACTTTATCTCCAGGGGCATCTGGTGATGAAGGATGGCACCGGGAAGGAAGCGGAAGGCGATTTTGCCGGGGCTTACTTCAAGTACAAGGATGCCCGCGACTACTTTGATTCAGCCGGCGAGGCCGACCGCACCTGGCAGCCGGAGATTGTTGAATACCGCCGACGGAAAATCCGTGAGGACATGGAGCGCGTCCGCCAGTTGGAAATCCAGCGCCGGGCCGCCGGGGGCGCGCCTTCGCCGTCGGGCGTCATCGGCACCGCTTCCAGCAAGGACCTGACGATTGAGCCCGCCCGCTCCGCCACCGTGCCCGGCGCTGCCCGCAATACCCCGCTGGTGATGGAGGAACGAATCCGGGGAATGCAGGCGCAAATCGATACCCTCACCAAAAAGAACGAGGAAATCATTCAGAAACTGGGATCGCGGGAGGAGGAACTGCGCGGTGCCCGCAAGACGATCTTTGAAGCCAGGGAAGCGGAAAAAGCCCTGCGCCAAAGCCTCGCGGATGCCCAGACCAAACTCGACCTCGCGGCTCCCGAGGCCAAGCGCCGCAACGAGGCCCTCACCAAACGCGTCGCCGAATTGGAAGGACAATTGGGACAGGCCATGACCCAGCTCACCGCCGCCAATGGCAAAACCGATGTGCTGCTGGAGGAACTGGAAAAAGCCTACGGCGAAATCAAGGACCGCACCCGCGAGCGCGATGAACTGCAAAAAGAACGCGACCAGATGGTGGCCCTGATTTCCGGTGACGGCGGCAAGGCTCCGGAAAAACTGAAGATCATCGCGGAAAACCAGCGCCTCAAAAAGGAACTGGAAGCGGCCCAAGCCAGCATCGTCAGACTCACCTCGGAGAAGGAAGCGGACCAGCAGGAAATCGCCTCCCTGCGCACCCAGGTCGCCGGAATGCAGGAGCAGGTGGTGCGCTTCCAGCAGGAAAGCGAGGAATACCGCCAACAAATTGTCGCCCTGACCGAACGGCTTGATGCCACTAACCGGCGCCTCGCCGAAACCGGCACCGGAGCGGTCACCGAAGTTGAGGCCAGTCTGGAAAACAAGGTGCTGCGCGAGATCATCCTCCAGCAAATGAAACAGCAGGCCAAACGTGAGGCGGCCCGCCGTAACATCATGGACGACCTCCTCAAGGAAGGCGTGCTCGACAGCATGAAGACCCTTGGAGTCGAAACCGAGCGGGTCCTGCGCACCCTGAATGAAATGGCGTCCTCCTCACCCCTCACCCGCGAACAGCGCGGAGTGCTCAGCAACACCCGGCTGGACCAATTCCTCATGCAGAACGGTGTGGGCAACCTCATGATGGTGCAGGACAGCGAGGCTTTGAAGGATGGATCTTCCACTCCGCCCGACCCATCCGCAGCCCCTGCCGGTGAGACCCGGAACAAGAGCCAGCTTTCCCCCGAACTGAAAGCCTATGCCAATGCTGCCGAAGACCAGTTCCGTCAGGGGGCCTTCAACGAAGCGGAGAATCAATACCGCAAGATCCTCCTGATCGAGCCCATGAATGTCCACGCCCTGAGCAATCTGGGCGTGGTGCAGGTCAATCAGGGCAACTATCCCGAAGCCGAGAAGACGATCAAGAAGGCTCTGGCTTATTTTTATGACAATGCGCCGGCCCACTATCTTTTGGGGGTGATTTACATGCGTCAAAACCGGCTGGATGACGCCGGCGAGGAAATCGAGGCCGCCATCAAGCTCAACCCGGAGGACCGCTCCAATGCCAATTCCCATCTCATCCTTGGCCTGATTGCCGCCCAGAAGAAACAACTGCCCGAAGCAGAGCGGCAATTCAAACAGGCCATCGCCCTCGACTCCTCCAACGCCTACGCCCACTTCAACCTCGCCGTGCTCTACGCCACCGACGAAAAAATCAGCCTCGCCCGCCAGCACTACCGCCTCGCCATCCGCCACGGCGCCAGCCGCGACGGCAGCCTCGACCGGCTGCTGGGGAGCTGATCATAAGTCCCGGGGAATGGCAAAGCTGCCGTTGTGCGGTTAGGCCTTCCAGCAGGCAAGGCATCGGAAGGATATTTTCAACCCGTATCCACCGCTGAAGTCCCGGCTTCGGCCGGGCTCGCCGCTCCATCACAGAGGCCCGCATTCCCTGTCCCCCGCCGTTAGGCACCGCGATGATGGTGCCTGCCCTCAAAACGGCTCAAGCCGCATGAGCCAGACGGACCGGGCCGGCATTCGCCCTCACGCTGATCAACTGCGGACCCCATGCGTTAGGCCCATGCGTGCTGGGCAAAGGTAACGCTCAATCGTCCAAGGCCCTGACCAGATGCAGCGGGCGTCTGCTGCGGGCCATCACCGCAGCGGCCACGGAGCCAAGGACGACTGACGCCAATCCCGTGCGCCCGTGGGTGGCAAAGCAGATCACATCCGCGTTCATCTGCTCCGCGGTCTGGCAGATGGCCTCAGCGGCAGCCTGATGCTCGCAGACCAAGACTTCGACGTTCAAACCGAGGGATTCCGCTTCGTCAGGAATGAGGGCGCGGAGCTGCTCCAGACAGGGCGTCTCCAGCCCGTCATCCCCGTCCTTGCGCCGTTTCTTGCCAGTGCCGGGGGGGGCCATCCGGCCAGGCGGCACCACATGGAGCAGGTAGAGGGTGCCTCCGCTGTGCAGCAATGAGCAGGCGTGCGGAATGGCGCGGTTTCCCAGTTCGGACAGATCCGTCGTCGCCAGCACCCGGTGGATATGCGGGATGGCCATCTGCCCTGGCGCGGCCTTGGTTGGCACGACGAGGACGCTCATCGGGGCATGGTGCAAAAGCCCGCGCGAGGTCGAGGCATGCCAGAGCCGCGACAAACCGCGCCGCTGATGGGTGCCAGTGACGATGAGATCTGCCTGCTCCTGTTGCGCGATTTGAATTAAATGGTAATCGGGCCTGCCCAGCCCAGGTGACACACGGATGCTCACGTCGCTCCCGCCGGTGATGGCGATGATCCGCGCCATCAAATCGCGCTCAAGCACCGCCTGCACCTCGGGGCGGTTCGCATCCAGCGGCATGGGGCCATGGAGGCCAAGACGGGCCATCTCACCCGCCGGCCAGTCCACATGCGCAACTACGATTTCGCAGGGGCCGATGCGGCGGAGTTCATTGAGATACGCGAGCGCGGCATCGGCGCTGGGGCTGAAATCATAAGCGCAGAGCACTCTGAGCGGCTTCTTTTGCCGGGCCCATGCCACCAGCGCCTCTTCCTGCCTGACGACGAGGGTGGGCACGGGTGAGGCCTCCGCCACGCGCTCGGACACGCTGCCGAGTTTCCAGCGGTCATCCGTCCGGCGGCCCAGGGAGGCCACGACGACCATCCGCGTGCTGACGGACGGGATTTTCGCGACGATAACCTTGTCCGCCGATCCGCCCAGCAGCTCGGTTTTGACGGGCAGCTTTTCACCGCGAAGGGCAGCGGCTACTTCCCGCAGCGCATCCTCCCTTGCTGTTTCTACCCTGGCGAAGGTCTTGCCGGTAACTGGAATGGCATCTGCCACGCTGGGTTCCGTGGCATGCAACACGAGCAGCGTGTCGTTGAGACGTTCGGCCAGGGCAGCCGCGACCCTTGCCGCCCGGGAGGCATTGTCAGTGAAATCAGTGCCGTGGATGATGGTTTTCATGAAGTTCGGTATTTTGATAGGGTATCAGGCAGGGTGGGGAGCGTTGGCCGGAGGAGACGTGCAGTCATGGGCGATGAAGTCTGGCGGTGCACACTGTCGGGCAGGGTCGGCGCATCAAAATTCGAAAATCCCGTGAGGGTGTTGGATGGTCCGTGCCATTGGGCAGCGAAGCCCCTCAAAAGTCGAAGAGGTCACCTAAAAAGCTTTTCTTTTTCTTCCTGCGTGGATCGTAGGTGCCGTCGGAACTCCCGTGAGGATAGTGGTCGTCATCATCCTCATCCCGCCGGCGGTAGTCGTGCGGCGGTGATGACAGGGGCGGTGGAGCGCCGGGCGGGCGGGTGGGAGCGGCGGCAGGGGGCGGCACGACCGCCAGGCCGGCGCGTTCGATGATTTTATCCAGCTCCCCGCGGTCGAGCCAGATCCCGCGGCATTGCGGACAAAAGTCTATTTCGACTCCCTGACGGTCCGTCATGGAAAGGGAAACGTTGCATTTGGGGCAGTTCATATTGGTGGTTCAGGTGTTAGGGTTGGGGGTCAGGCGGCGGCCGGCGTGTTTTACGGACCGGGCGGAACCGGCGCCTCCGCCATGGTTTTTGGTTTGAGCAGCGAGGCTACCACACTGGCCGTCAGGATGGCCAGGATAACACCCAGGGAAACTACGGTGTCGATCTTGTAGTCAGTGTGAGCGAGGATCATTTTCACCCCGACGAAGGTCAGCACCACCCCCAGTCCGAGTTTGAGGTAGTGGAATTTATCCATTACCCCGGCAAGCGCAAAGAACAGCGACCGCAGCCCCAGGATCGCGAAGACATTGGAAGTGTAAACAATGAAGGGATCTTTCGTCACCGCAAAGATGGCTGGAATGCTGTCCACCGCAAAAATCAGGTCGGTGATTTCCACAAGGATCAGGACCAGAAACAGCGGAGTCGCCATCCGCATGCCGTTTTCCACCACGAAAAATTTCTCGCCACGAAAATCCTGCGTGACCGGCATGAATCTTTTGAACCAACGGACCACCGGGTTGTTTTCCGGGTGGATCTCCTGCTCCTTTTTAAAGATCATCTTCAGGCCGGTCAGAATCAGAAAAGCGCCGAAGATGTAGATGATCCAGGCGAACTGGGTAATGAGGGCAGCGCCGAGGAAAATCATGCCCGCCCGCATGACCAGAGCTCCTAGCACCCCCCAAAACAAAATTTTGTGCTGATACAGCGGTGGCACCGCAAAGTAGGTAAACAACATCGCCCACACAAATACATTGTCCACACTCAGCGATTTTTCGATCACGTAACCGGTGAAAAATTCCAGCCCCTTCTGAGGTCCGTAAGTTTTCCAAAGCCATGCGTTGAAAATCATCGCCAGTGCCACCCAGACCGCCGTCCAAGTGATGGATTCCTTGAAGGTGACGACGTGGCATTTCCTGTGAAACACCCCAAGGTCGAGAGCCAGCATCGCCAGCACAAAGACGTTGAATCCGATCCAGAGCCAGGTTTGATCAATCATTAAGCTTTAGTGTTATTTCCGGGTGCAGGTTGGAAAGGGAGCGCAGACAGTTCCTGAAGTGCAATTTTCACCTGTTATCCAATATAAGCGGCGGGAGGATTTGACGGCCCGTGAGTCCGGCGCCGTCCGGAGCGTTTCGCCTCGCGGGCATCAAGGATGTCCTCCAACTCTGAGAGGTTTTTGGCGAAGGCGGCCGCCAGCGTATGGTCCCGAGTGGTGGCTGTCAGGTCAGGTCCGGGAGTAACGAGATGGATAAAAACCTCCCATGGCGGACTGGCTTCGGCATGGCGCGTCACTCTGACGATGGCTTCGTCAATCCGGCGGCGCTCCCCGATGCCGGCAAGGCGCTCCGCCACCCATTCTGCGGAGACGTCATTCAATTCGGGCGGTGATGCGGAGAGGGTGATTTTCATTATGGAAGTAGGTTAGGGGGATCCTGCAACTTGGGCACCCCGATCCATGGAGGTCTTCACCGGTTCGGAAAATGACGCATTTCCGAATGGATAATTCGGATTAGCCGAACTAAATCCACCGCATGGATTGGCTGAACTATCATCACCTGCGATACTTTTGGACCGTGGCCCGCGAGGGCAGCCTGGCGCGGGCCGCCGCCGTTTTGAATGTGTCCCAGCCGTCCATCTCCGGGCAAATCCGGGAGTTGGAGGCGGCGGTGGGCCAGCCGCTGTTCCGGCGTCGGGGCAGGAATAATATCCTGACGGAAACCGGGCAATTGGTGCAGCGCTACGCCGACGATATCTTTCTCTTGGGGGGAGAACTGTTGAACGAACTTGCGGCTGGCCCGGCTTCCCGGGCATTGCGGGTGCGGGTGGGCCTGACCGATTCCTTCCCCCGGCTCGTCGCCAATGAAATCCTGAGGCCTTTGTTTTTGCCGGATCGCCCGGTTTATCTGGTCTGCCGGGATGGCAAAGCGGAGGAACTGCTGGCGCAGCTGGCGGAGCACCGGCTGGATCTGGTGCTGGCGGAGGAAGCCCCGCCCGGGAGCGCCAGCCTCCGGGTTTTTGATCACTTGCTAGGCACCGCCGGCTGCCTTTTCGCGGCATCCGAACCGGTGGCCCGGCAACTGCGTCGGGGTTTCCCCGGGACTCTGCAAGGGGCTCCTGCGTTGCTGCCCTCAGCATCGTCGCCGATGAGGCGCGTTATGGAGACATGGTTTCAGGGACATGCCATCCGTCCCCGGGTGGTGGCGGAATTCGATGACCCCGGCCTGATGAAGGTGATGGCTGCGGAAGGCCGGGGATTCCTTGTCATGCCCGCGCCCGCTGCGGCCTCCGCCCTGTCCCGTTACGGCCTTCATGTGTTTGGGGAAGCGAAGGACTGTCAGGTGCATTTTCACGCCTATACTGCGGAACGCCTCACCGGACACCCGGCGGTGGCGGAGATTTTGCGCAGCAAGGCATGGATGACGGAGCCGGGATCTGCTTCCGCAGGAAAAGCCGCACGAAAGGTCAGCCGAACCTGACCTGAGCGGCTATCAAGGCTGGACCAAGCGGTAGAATTTCCTCGGGCCGTCCAGCACATCAATGACCTGCTTGTTGCCGCCCTCTTCGAAAGGCACCGCGTCCACGTTTCGCCAGGAGTTGGTCGCCATGCTGGTGGAGGACTGGAGCACCAAGGAGCCAGGCGCACTGCTCGGCCATGAGAGACTGACAGAATTTCCTCCGATCAGCCTGATCATGATGGGCACCGAGACCCCGCTGGCTGCTGGAGTAATCCGGATATCATCCAGGAGGAGGGATTGATCGGCGGCAGGACCGCCCGCAGCGGTGACTTCAAATTTCAATTCTGCGATGGAGTCTGCCGGAACAAAGGAAATCACCACCACATCGTATGGCATCCCCGCTCCGACGGGTTCCTGATCTACATTCACCAATTCCAGCCCATCCACCATGACGCGATAGGGCGTGGGACCGGCAGTATCGCCACTCCGGGCATTTACGGAATAGCTGAGGGAGTAGGTGGCATTGGGAGTCAGGCCCTCAAGGATTTGGGAAAAGGAGGCAGGACTCTGGAGGAAGCCGACGCGGTCCTGAGCCCCGGAAATTCCATTATCGCTGAAGGGACCTGCGGCATCGATGTTGATTCCGTGACCGCCCACAAAGTTCCACCCGGCAATCGCAGGCAGATAGCCCACCCCTGAAGGCAGGCCGGAAGCTTCAAAGCTGGGGTTTTTGACCACGATCTCATTTGCCTGCTGCGGGATAATGGAAATGCCATCAAGCAGGAGGGTAGCATCGCCGGTGCTGGAAGTGGTGAATTCGAGAAGACCGGTTTCCCCAGTTGCGACAAAGGGGGCGTTCAGGAAATGGAAGGGGTTGCCGACGCCAACGGCGGTAACATTGCTTACGGAGTGAATCTGCTGACCTCCAAAATTGACCGTGAAGGAAATGGAGTCGGTTTCGGCACTGGTGCGGGCGTTGTAGAAGGCCTGGACCGCGTAGCGTTGACCAGAGGTCAGCCCGCGGATGGATTGTGAGAGCGACTTTGGCCCTTGTTGAATGAAGGCGACTTGGTTTCGGTCGGGCACCACTCCATTATCAAAAAAGGGCATGGCGCTGTTGTTGACTCCAAAACCTGTCGTGGAGGTGGTCCATGCCGGTATCGGACCATAACCCACTCCTGCGGCCGGAGGGCTGGACTCAAAGCTGGGATTGCGGACGAATGAGGTGACTGCGTGGATGTTAACGGAGCCGTCAACGCCCTCGTGGCCACCATTGTCCAGGATCTGCACGAGGGTGGTTCCTCTCGCGAGCCCTTCCACTTCAGCGGTCAGGGTCGTGTCCCCGCCATTGGCAGGAAAGTTCAACCGGATTTCCCCATTCAGATCTTCCCCAACAAATCTCGCAATGAGGGGATTGAAGATCCGTGCCGTCACCGTGGCCGCTCCCTGTTCAAGACGTCTGCCGGAGACGGTGAAGGAGACTACCTCGCTTCCCCCGGGTGCCACTTCCAGATTGGCCGGCCCGATTTTGAGATTGGGCAGCGGTTCCACCACCGTGCCGGCTACCCTGACATCATCGATAAGAACGGTCTGGTCTCCGCCGGCAGTCTGGGAGAAGGTGAGGAGAGCGGTGCCTGCGGCAGCACGGAAAGTACCCGTGGCAGTGCGCCACTGGGCGACTCCTCCCACGGGGACTATGGCATTTTGTTCGGCGATCGAAGTGCCGTCAATGCTGACCACAAGATTGGGGGCATTGCCGGTCCCGGCGTTGTAGCGGTAGGTGACGGTATAATTTTCTCCTGTTCCCAATCCCCGGAGAGTTTGCGAAATGGAAGCATCCCCTTGGAGCACAACCGCGCGGTCCTGGTCCGGGATGGTGCCATTATCGACAAAAGGTCCCGTAGCATCATTGACTCCAGCAAGGCCAAGCCCGCTCGAATTCCAGCCGGCAATCATGATGGGACCGCCGGGAGCGGGAGGGGTTCCGCTCGCCTCAAAGCTTGGATTGATCACCACGATCCTTGCAGGATCTCCGGGAACAATGGACACGGCATCGATTAAAACGGTGGCATCGCCGCTGGCGGAGGTGACGAACGCCAGATTGCCTTCCGCATTGGAGGGAACAAAACTAACATTTTTGAATTTGTAGGGACTGCCGCCTGTGGAAGGCACCACCCCCTGGACCGTATCGAGGACCGCCCCATCCCATTCCAATGCGAGGTCCACCGTGCCGCCGCAACAGGCCCTGCCGTCATAAAAGTATTGAATCCAGTAGGTCTGCCCCGGGGTCAGGCCAACAATTTGCTGACTGAGTCTGTTGCTGCCCTGCAGAAAAGCCATTTGCCCCCGGTCGGGAATCGGGGTGCCGCCATTATGAAACGGTCCGGCTGCCTGGTTCGTCCCGCTCCCTCCCGCCCAGCTCTCCACAGGCCCGTAGTGAGGGAAGGTCCCGGCAAAGGAATCTTCAAAACTGGGATTCTGCACGAGGGCGGCGGCAACGCCTGCAGCCGGGGTTAGGAGCAGGCAAAAAAGGGATCCGAAAGCGGTTAAAAGGGACTTTGCCATGATGTTGGAGGTGGGGGTTTGACTGCCAAAAAAGTGCGGGTGATGATGGCAGCGGTTTTGCCTCAAATGCTTTGCTGCGTCAAGTTGCTCGAGGGATTGTGCGAAAATAAAATTGACCGTCCAGGATGGACTCTATATCAACCGGGGAAATCCATGCGCCAGATTAAACCATCCCGCTCCCTTTTATTTCCAGCAGCACTGGCCGTTGCCGGGTCACTGGTCCCCTCTGTGGTTTCAGCCGCTTCCATCACGATAACCAATCCCAGTTTCGAGGCCAACCCGGTGCCGGGAGGTGCCGGGTATGGCAGCATCAACGGGTGGACCGCAGTAGGCGGCAGCGGACTGAACAGCGGCGGTCCTTTTGCGGATAACGGATCACGACCCGATGGAAACCAAGTAGCCTTCATCCAGCAGACGGGCAGTCTCAGTCAGGAACTAAGTGGACTGGTGGCAGGCAGCCAATACTGGCTGCAGGCTTACGTCAATGCCCGCTCGGTGCCCCCGAACGACCTCCCGCTGGCCTCCGTCAGCTTTGGCGGGATGTCCTTGCTGCAGAATCAGCCCGTGCCTTCGGTGGGGGGCACCAATCCCTATCATAAAGTCAACATTCCCTTCACCGCTTTGGGAACCAGTGGCACCCTCTTTATTTCCACGGCACCGTCCACAGTGGGTGGGGATTCCGCCCTTCTGTTGGACGGCATTACCCTGATCCAGCGGGATCCCGGGGAAGTTGTGATCTACAATCCCAGTTTTGAAGCCAGCGGCACAGGTCTGCCATTTCCAGGTTATCTCAGCAACATTGCCGGATGGACCAGCACCCCCGGCACCGGCACGCCGGGCAGCGCCGCCATCAATGTGGCGGCAGGGCCTTTCAATGGAGTCGGATTTGTTCCGGAAGGGCAGAATCTGGCGGTTCTGCAAAATTCAGTGGGGCTGTCGCAAACCCTCAGCGGGGTCACCCCGGGAAGTCCTTACCGTTTGACCCTTGATTACGAGGCCAGAAGTGGCGGGGATCCAACCGTGCTGATCTCCATTGATGGCAAGACGGCTTTGAGCGGTCTGGTGCTGCAGACTACGGACCAGTATCGCCTGACTTATGACTTTATCGCCTCCAGCAGCACCCCGGTGCTGAACATAGAGAATATGGGGATTGGTGCGGATACCTCGCTGCTTTTCGACAATGTTTCCCTGCGTCTAATTCCTGAACCGGGAAGCATAAGCCTGACGTTGGCGGCCGCAGGCCTTGCCCTGTTGCGGCGCAAACGTGTTTAGGAGCACCGCATACGGACCCGGCGTCGCTAGTATCTACAGGGGCAGGACAGTTCCCCGCCCCCCTGTTCCCATGCGCTTCCCCCTCATCCACTGCCGCATTCTTTCAAGTTTGGCGGCGGCTCTGCTGTTTTCTGCTCTGGAAGTCCGGGCGGCCACGGACAGTGTCATCACGTTCAACGAGATCAATTATCATCCACCGGACCCCTCTTTGCCCGGTGCCTCCGCCGCGCCAGAATGGGTTGAGTTTTATAACCCCATGTCTATCCGCGTGGATGTGGGTGGGTGGTCCATCCGTGGCGGGATCGGCTATGTCTTTCCGGAAGGAACCGTGATCGAGCCGGGAGCGCTGGTGGTGGTTTCGGCAATAGCGGGCACTCCTGCGGGGTCGCTGGGCCCCTTTACCGGACGCCTCGACAATGCGGGGGAGGAAATCCGCCTGCATGAACGTTGGGGGCGGATGATGGACAGAGTGGAGTATGGGGACTCCGGGGAGTGGCCTGCAGCCGCTGATGGCAGCGGCCCCACTCTGGCAAAACTGAGACCTGACCTGCGCAGTGAAACGCCCATCTCGTGGTCTGCCAGCAGTGCGGCTGGCGGCACGCCCGGAGCTGGCAATTTTGAAGTTCCTACAGAAGTTTCCCCGCGCCTGATCTTCCTTAAAGGCGGATCGTGGAAGTATGAAACCGGGGACACCGAACCACTTCCGGAGTGGACCGGGATGGAGGGATTCAATGACTCCTCATGGAGTATGGGGACCGCACCATTGGCAACCCCCAGTCCAGCCCAACCACCGGAACCAGCGGCCATTCTCCCTGGGGGGAAGGTGGCCTATTACTTCAGGCGGAGCTTTGGTTGGAGTGGCAATTACCCAAACGCCCTCTGCCTCATCACCGGCACCATCAAAGGACGGGCGGAGATCTACCTGAACGGGCACCTTGTGGGCAGTGCTGCCGGCAGCGGCGAATTCGGAATTGCGGGACAGGCTGCCTCCCTGCAGGAAGGCGCTAATTTGCTCGCGGTCAAAATAACACCCCTGCAGCCTCCCGGTTCCCCGGATGTCGCTCTGGATGTGGCCCTGACCTTGGTTGATGGCGGGACAGGGGTTGCCGTGCCCGTGCCTCCGCTGCCCGCAGGGGGGCCGGTCATCAACGAGATTGCCTATCATGCGCGCCCGGTTTATGCGGATCCAGTCAATGGCATCGCCTTTGCGGAAAACCCGCAGGAATGGATTGAGATGCACAACCCCGGCAGCATGCCGGTTGACCTTGCAGGCTGGCGGCTGAGTGACGCAGTCCGATATGATTTTCCAGCGGGCTCGTGGTTGCCCCCGGGGGGCTTTCTGGTGGTGAATCAGGGGCAGTTCTCCGGCAGCCTGTCGAACCGCGGTGAACGGTTGAGGCTGCATGATGCCCTGGGTGCGGTGGTGGATGAAGTTCCGTATTCCACCAGCGGATTATGGCCTGCCTTGGCGGATGGAGGAGGCTCGACGATGGAGCGCACAGATCCCCGTAGTGATGGCCGCAACGCCGGAACCTGGAAGGCCAGTGATGAGTCCGCTGCGGCACCATGGCAAAACATCCGTTACCGAGCCACGGGGGCGGAGCCGCCCGGTTCCAACAACCCGGCTGTCTGGCGGGAATTCCTGCTGGGATTTCTGGATGCGGGGGAGGCTCTGATCGATGATGTTTCGGTGGTGGAGGACCCGGATACGGCAAAGGTCCAGTGTATTCAGAATGGCACTTTTGAAGGGGATCAGGTGGGAGGTGGGGCAGCCAGGTGGCGGTTTCTGGGCACCCACAAACTCAGCCGGGTGGAGGCTGATCCTGACGGAACCGGAAAGGTGCTGCGGCTGGTGGCCACGGATCCGCTTGAACACACTTATAACAATGCCAGCACCACCCTGACCGGGAACCGGATCATCAACCCGCTGAAAACCTACGAGATCTCTTTTCGCGCCAAATGGCTCAGCGGATCCCCCCAGTTGAATTCCAGACTCTATCTGAACCGGGCAGCCCGCACCACCATCCTTGCACCGCCGGCTTCGTGGGGCACGCCCGGTCTGGTTAACCGCGGACGGATTCCGAATGCCGGGCCGTCGTTGGAAGGCTTGCGGCACAGTCCGCTGGTGCCCGCAGCCGGCCAGCCGGTGCGTGTTTCGGTCAACGCGGCGGATCCCGATCAGGTGGCAGGCGTCACCCTGTTTTACAGCACCGGTTCAAGTGTATGGCAGCAGACCCCGATGGGCGGTGACGGCACCGGCCGATATTTCGGGGTCATCCCCGGGCAGGCGCAGGGGCTGCCCGTGCAGTTTTACGTCCAAGCTTCGGATGGCCTCCTTGCCACGACAAGTTTTCCACCGTCGGGAGCGGCATCGCGGGCTATTTACAAGTCCGGTGATGGAGGCGTTTCCGTGCAGCCAGTGCGCAACAAGTTGCGGCTTTATATGAATACTGCCGATGCCAATGCGATGCACGACCCTGTCCATAGCATCTCCAATTTCCGCTGGCGCGGCTCCGTGATCTACAACGACCGCGACGTATGGTATGACGTTGGGGTGCGTCTGCGTGCCTCTCCCTACGGACGTCAGGGGAACCGCGCCGGCTGGAACCTGAGTTTCGGCGCGGACAACCCCTTCCGCGGGGGATTGACTTCTGTGGTTATCGATGGCGCTTTCAATATGCCGCGCACCGACGGCTCCGGCTGGCTGGAGAATTCCCTGGGGCCAAGCGTAAATGAAATGTTATTCCATGCCTTGGCGAACCGTGCCGGCGGGATCCCTGCCAGCTACGATGATGTGGTCTTTTTCCAGGCTCCGCGGACCACGGAGGGCAACCGCCGCGCCCAGCTCAAGCTGCAGCGGTTCAACAGGGGATACCTCGAGGAGGCCATGCCGGATGGCGGGGATGGATTGCTTTTCAAACAGGAACTCATCTACTACCCCCAAACTACCGTTGATGGGAATCCGGAGAGTTTGAAACGCCCTTACAACGCGGTGCTGGATATGGAAATCCGCAGTTTTGGTGTTTCACGGGACAGCTACCGGTTCAACTATATTCCTCAAAACCGCACCCAGGTGGACGACTTTTCGGGAATCATCGCCTTGGGAAAAGCCTTCGATTCCCCCTCCAGCACCCTTGCCGCCAACGTTTCTGCGGCCATGGATGTGGATAACTGGATGCGGGTATTTGCCCTGAATGCCCTGACAGGTCTGGCGGATACCTACAACAATGGGCTGGCCCATAACATCCAGCTTTACGTCCGGCCCGGTGACGCAAAGGTGATGCTCCTTCCGTGGGACCAGGATCACGCCTTTTACTTTGCACCCACCTCCAGCATTTATGGAAGCGGCTCCCACCGCCTCGCTGCCATTATCAACCTCTCCGTCTACCGCAGACTGTATGCAGGGCATTTGCGCGATCTTTGCCTGACTGCCTTCAACAACCCCTTTCTCGATCCGGTGATCAACCACCTGCACTCGGCCAGTGTCGCCGACCGCCCCCAATATGCCAGCGTGCTCCGCAGTTATGTGACCAACCGCCGCAACCATGTGCTGTCCCAAATTGCCTCCAATTTTCCTGCGGTCGCTTTCACTATCACTACCAACCTCGGGAATAACTTCTCCACCGCGCAGCCTCTCGTTAACCTGCAGGGCCGGGGATGGATCAATGTCAGGGAAATTCTGGTGTCGCGGAATGGCTCCGCTCCGGAACCGGCTCCCATGACCTGGGTGGACGGCCAGCAATGGCGGCTGTCGCTGCCCGTAATCAGGGGGGAGAATAGCTTTGCCCTCACTGCGCTGGATCATTCGGGAGCCGGGGTGGGCACGGATTCGATCACCATTACCAACACCGGAACCTCGGAACCGGCGGCGGCCGGCAATCTCGTTATTTCCGAAATTCACTACCATCCGGCTGGAGACCCCCTCGGGGAATACATCGAACTGATGAATATAGGTGTGCTTCCAGTTGTCCTGGACGGGGCCGCCTTTACCGCAGGCATTGACTTTACTTTTTCCAGCGGATCCATCAGAACCCTCGCTCCCGGACAACGCCTGCTGATCGTGGCCAACCGGTCTGTCTTTGAAGCGGCTTACGGAAGCACACTGCCCATCACCGGTGAATTTGCTGTGGCCAGCCGCCTATCCAACAGTGGAGACCGCCTGACATTGGTGGATGCAGCCGGGGCGGTCATCGCTGATTTTTCCTATCAGGACACCCTTCCCTGGCCCGTGGAAGCCGATGGCACGGGTCGTTCCCTGACTTTGATCAGGCCGGAGTCGAATCCGGATCCCAGCCAGCCCTCCAACTGGCGTCCCAGCCGCGCTCTCCATGGCAGTCCCGGTAGCTCTGACTCTTTGGACCGGGCGGCTTTCGCCTCGCTCCTTGAATATGCGCTGGTGTCGCCCCCCTCCGTGCAGACGGGGCCGTCCGGGGTCCCGGGGATTTCGTGGCAGGAGAGAATCGGAGCCGACAGTGTCCGTATCGTTCCGGAGGTTTCGGAAGATTTGACCACATGGTCGCCTGCCGTTTCGGGCACAGTTTTCGAGATCACGGAAACCCACTCCGTCGAAGGAACCCGCACGCTCAACGCCCGCTTGACCGGTTCTTCCGCGCAGCGTGCTTATGTGAGGATACGTGTGGAGGTCCGCTGACAGGCCGCTAGTGAATTTCCGCAGATTTCCCGATTCCCCTGAAAATCTGTCAGGAATTCGGTCGATTGAGGGGACACTGCATGGTCCCAGCTTATCGGGTGCCAGTGATTTTTTTATAAAGCGCTTCAATTTCACTTTCGGTGAAATCATCGCCACTTTTTTTGTTCGAATAAACAGGGTCTTCACGCAGAATCTCCAACAAGGGATAAACCCAGTCGTGTGATTGGTGGGTTACCAGACCCGGGCCCAGAGGGCTTTGAGGTAGTGGCCTTCGGGGCAATTGGACATGACGGGATGGTCCGGGCCGGGGCCGGTGGCGTCGAGATATTGGAGGCGGCGTTTGGCGCGGTGGGCGGCCTTGGTGACGATCTGCTCGAACTCCATGGGACTGACGAGACCGGAGCAGGAACAGGTCAGGAAGAGGCCGCCGGGTTCCACCAGCTCAAGGGCGAGGCGGTTGAGGTCCTCGTATTTCTGGCGGCCGTTTTCCTCGATCTCCTCCCGGCTGTGCACCAGCTTGGGCGGGTCCAGCACGACCACGTCCCAACGGGGAGCTTCCGTGCGGATCATGGTCCTGACATAGCTGAAGGCATCGGTGTGCACCCAGTCGATGCCGCGCACCTGGTTGAGGTTGGCATTGCGCTGGGCCTGGGCGATGGCCTTTTCGTCAAGGTCCACGGCGGTCACTTGTGCGGCATTTCCCAGCACCTTGGCGGCAAGGGAAAAGCCACCGGTATAACAACAGAGGTCGAGCATCCGTTTGCCGCTGACCATGGTGGAGAGCTTGAGGCGGTTTTCCCGCTGGTCGCAGAAGAAACCGGTTTTGTGGCCTTCCTCGAAGTTTACTTCATAACGCACCCCGTGTTCGCGGCATTTCACGCTGCGCACCGCGCCTTGGGCCACCGGCTCCGGGCGGATCCCCTCGATCCTGGCAATGTCATCGTCCACCCGGATGAGGTGGCGTTTGGTGCCCAGAAGTTCATGCAGGCGGGGCATCCAGCCAGGCAGGCGCTGCCAGACGCCAAGGCTGTGCACATCGGCCAGGAGCACATCGGCATAACGGTCGATGATCAGGCCACTCAGGCCATCGCCATCGGAATTCACCACGCGGTAGACCTCCGCTTTTTCATCCAGCCCAAGAATGTCCTTCCGCAGTTCCACGGACCGATCGAGGGACTTGAGGAAAAAGGAATCATCGGCGGCTTCCACTGCGCTGTGGTGGATCATGCGCAGGGGCACCCGGGCCCGGGCATTGTAGAAACCGGCCCCGAAGCGGTCGCCATTTTTGTCGTAGACGGTGACAATTTCCCCCGGGTTGATCTTCGGTGAGGTGCCGGCCAGCATTCTGGGATAGACGGCCGGCTGATAGGTGAAATACTTCAACTGCACCCATGGTGTCGCCCAGTTTTCACTGCCCGCAGGAGCAATGTAGGGGGCAGGGGCCGCCGCCGGACGGCGGATCGGTTGGCGGTAGGGATTCATGCCCCATGCTGGCCCGCCGCCTCCCCGCCGCAAACGGGAATGCAGTGGGGCGTTCAGCCGCGCTTGATGCCAAAGAGGGCCAGAAAGGTGGGGATGGAAGCCGCGAGGGAAACGGTGAGCAAGCCCAAGCCACCAAGTGCTTTGGCGGCCGGGATGACGAAGGCGGCCGCTATCATCAGCACACCGACGGAGGCGATGGCCGCGAAGGCTCCATACAGGATCTGCCCGCTGCGGTCGCGGTTCCCAAGGCAGAGGGACCACGGAATGCTCATGGCGGCCAGGCCAAGGCCGAGCGGGAAGAGACCCGCAGGCAAAGGCAGCACCAGTCCCAGCAGAATAATCGCCAGTCCGGTCAAGGCCCCGCCGCCCACGAGGATGCCTTCCCACTTTTCCCGGGGACGCAGCGCCTGCCGGGCGGTGCGGTCGCGGAGGATCAGCAGAGTGCCAATGCCCTGGGCCACGTAGGACCATAACACAAAAGTGGCATAAAGCACGATGACGAGAGTGGCCAGCCCTGGGGAGACGGGTTTCAGGGCCGTCACGACCAGCTTGTAAACCACAAAGGCTCCGAGGAAGAGCCACTGGCGGTATTTTTCCTGCAGCTTGGCCACCCTGAAGGAAAACGACAGGAAACTCCGGTAGATCACCGACCGGGCGCGGAAGCTGGTGAGGAGGCCATCGCGGGCAGCTTCGCTTGCCGGGTTCAGCCGCAGGGCTTCCGAAAAATGCCGGGCCGCTCCCTCATGATCCCCCCGGCGCAGGGCGGCAAAACCGGCGGCCACGTGGGTGTGTTCGTTTTCGGGATCGCGGACAAACCGCTGGTGGATCTGGGCTTCGCTTTCGGCCTGCTTGCCCTGCATCATGAGGGCGTGGGACAACACATTCTGCGCGGTGAGTTCATCCGCATCCAGTTCCAGGGCCTGCCGGGCAGCCTGTTCGGCGTCGGCCCATTTGGTCTGATGATAAAAGGCCATGGCCCGGGCGGCGTAGACTTCCGCCATTTCGGGCTCCATGCCCTGGGCCTCATCCAGCGAGCGGTGGGCGGCGTCGAGCTGTTTCAGTTCCATCTGCGCCCGGGCCTGCCAAATCCGCAGGTCCGCATCTTCGGGATCGGCCGCGATGGCCTGTTGGAACACTGTCAGGGCCCCGGCGGCGTCTTCGCGGGAAAACCGGCAGATGCCGAGCAGGCGCAGCGCCAGGGGATTGTCAGGGGACTGGCTCAGACTCTGCATCAGCACGGCCGAGGCCTCGTCAAAACGGCGGTGCTGGATGAGGAGGCCGGCACGTTGAAGCAGGGTGGTTTCCATGTGGCCGGTTATTTTTTCTTCAATCCGAGAAACGTCAGGATGTCATCGTATTGTCCTGACTGATTGGCATAGAGGGCATAATTCCGGGCGCTTTCGAACCATGGTCCGGTGGTCGGCTGGAGCCGTTTGGCGGCGGCCTGCAGCATCTTGTTCTGGATGGGCACCACCCGGCCTTCCTTCATGGCCAAAGTCAGAGCTTCCTCGGTCGCGGCATCAAAGACGGCCTTGAGGTCCGCTCCGGAGAAGCGGTCGGTTTTTTTGGCAAGGGCCCTGGCATCCAGTTCCGAGACTGGTTTCTCGCGCGCGATGATTTCAATAATGGCGGCGCGGGCGGTTTCGTCCGGCGGCGGGACAAACAGGGTGCGGTCAAAGCGTCCCGGCCTGCGGAAGGCGGGGTCGAGATGCCATGGCGCATTGGTGGCCCCCAGCACCAGCACTCCTTCGTTGGCGTCATTGCCGCTGTCGAGTTCGGAGAGAAATTGGTTGATCAGGGTGCGGCCGGCACTGCCCCGCAAGTCCCGGCGGTCGGCGGCAAGGGCATCGATTTCGTCAAAGAACAACACGGAAGGCGCATTGCGCCGGGCGGTTTCAAAGAGCTGGTGGAGTTGCTTCTCACTGTTGCCCATCCACATGTCGAGCACGTCATGGAGGCCGATCCCGAAGAAGTTAGCGCCGATCTCGCCGGCGGTGGCCCGGCTCAGCAGGGTCTTCCCGCAGCCCGGAGGACCATACAGCAACACGCCGCCGCCGATCTTTTTGCCGTAAGCCCGGAAGAGTTCCGGGTGCTTCAGCGGATGGATGATCTTCATGCGGATCTCCTCCTTGAGGTGCTCCATCCCACCGATGCTGGCAAATGTCTGCTGGGGACGTTCCGGCTTGTCCTCCGGAGCATCCGTTGAGGGAAACCCCGATCCTGACAAACCGGCCCCATCGCCCTCCATGTCCTCCGGTCCAAAAACATCGCCGCTGCCCCCCACCGGGACGCGGGCGGGGCCCGACGATTCCGGCGAAGGCCGCAGGGGAGTTTTCAACTCCCCGGCCAGCGCGGCATCCGCAAGGGTGCCATCAAGGGTCACGGCTTCCTCGTAGTGGCGGCGGGCGGCGTCGCGGTCGTCCTCACTGAGCAGGACGCGTGACAGCAGGAGGTGGGCAGCGGCATGGGCCGGGTCCCGGCCGAGGAGCACTTCCAGGCGGAGGGCGGCTTCCGAGGCGCGGCCGCTCATAAAAAGGGTGCGGGCATGGCCGAGGGCGGCTCCGGCGTGATCCGGCTGCAGTTTTAATACCCGGGCATAACTGGTGAGGGCCTCGTCCGTTTCCCATTCCCCGAGACAGGCTTCGGCATACAGCAGCAGCAGCGGAATGTTGTCCGGAGAGTGGGCGAGAGCCGATTTCAGTGCATCTGTGGAAGCCATACGCGGACTATCAAACACAGATGAACCCGGCTGTCGAGTGCCCGCGCGGTTGAACGGCATGCTTTTCTCCTCCAGGGCTGGTTTGCTGAATTTCCTTCCCGCCCCCCGACCCTCTCTTTTAACCATGCCTTCACGCCGATCCTTCCTCTGCCTGGCCGCCACCGCTTCGGGAGCAGCCGTGCTGCCTTCGTGTATTTCGCCCGGTGATGGCGGGTTGAGCCTGCCCGGGGCAGGGGGATCCTTTGCTCTTGGCATTGATACGTTGGCTGAATCCGGCTTTGCGGCGGTGCGCGGCCGGAGGGTCGGCCTGATCCTGAATCAGACCAGTGCGGCCCGGAATGGCACCCCATCCCGGGTAGTGCTGCAACGGGCGCTCGGCGGCAACTTTACTTCGCTCTACACCCCGGAGCACGGCTTGGACGGCAAG
This sequence comes from Verrucomicrobiales bacterium, assembly GCA_038210825.1. GTDB lineage: Bacteria > Verrucomicrobiota > Verrucomicrobiia > Verrucomicrobiales > V1-33 > CAIZWU01. The sequence goes on along the minus strand of JBBQWG010000043.1, from coordinate 25,972 downwards.
GAAAAGGCGGGCATTCATGTGATGTCGCGCCGGGACCCCCTCACCGGATTGCCCGCTTACAGCCTGTATGGAAGCACCCGCAAACCCACGCCGGCCATGCTGGCCAATGTGGATGTGGTGCTTTTCGATCTTCAGGACATCGGGAGCCGGAGTTATACCTACATCAGCACCATGGCCCTCGCCATGGAAGCCTGTGCGGAGCAGGGCAAGGAATTCATGGTGCTGGACCGGCCAAACCCGCTGGGAGGCCTGCGCGTTTCCGGGCCGCCCCTTGAACCGGCATGGAAATCTTTTGTCGGGCAGGTGCCGGTGCCCTATGTGCATGGCCTGACGGCGGGCGAACTGGCCACCATGATCAATGCCTACGGGTGGATCAAAGCCCGCCCGCGCCTTGCGGTCATCCCGATGCGGGGCTGGAAACGCTCCATGATCTGGCAGGATACCGGACTGCGCTGGATCGCCACCAGTCCTAACATCCCACGGGCAGACAGTTCCTTTTATTATGCGGTCACCGGCATTCTCGGCGGGCTGAACGGGGTGGATATCGGGATCGGCACCAGCCGGCCTTTTGAATATGCCGGAGGTCCGGGCATCAACCCGCAGGATTTTGCCGCTTCGCTCAACCGCCGGGGCATCCCCGGGGTGCGCTTTGCACCCTATCACAGTGAGCGGAAGCCTGGATTCGCGGGAGTCCAGGTGATCCTTGACCCGCGGGGCAACACCGATTTAATGGCCCTCGCGGTGGTGCTGGTCAGTGAAGTCTGCCGCCTCACCGGCAACGCGCCCCTGCGCGCCACCACGGGCGATACCCGCACGCTGTTCCACAAAGTATATGGCAGCGATTCCCTCTTCCGGGACCTGCAATCGGGGCGGAACGTGGGTTCCATCATCGCTTCCTGGCAGCTCTCGCTCAACGCCTTCCGTTCCAATCGCCAGCGTTTCCTGAAGTATTGAACCCGCAGGCCAGGCTTTTTTCCATTAAAATTGTATGGAAATGCGTCCGATTCTGGATATCCATTCCGACCGAAGCTTTTTCCCTCCCACCTATCATTTCCGTGAATAAAAAATTCTCCCACCTTCTCCTGGCGGTTTCCCTTCCAGTCCTCGCCCAGACCGCGTCCGCCGTGGTCCTGTTTACCGACAATTTCGATGTGAATACAGGGAGTTATATTTTGCCGCCCAACGAAGGCACTGGGCTCGGACCCAACCATGAAGCGGGCAACCCCGGGCGGCAGGGCGGCACGCTGGCCACTCCGACCCTCGGATACACGTTCCAAGGGAATGCCCAAGTGGGCAATTTGTCCACTCTGGCACCCAATTCAAATGCCGGCAGCCTTGCGGGAGACGAAATGCTGCTGGCTTTTGGGGCCTCGGCCACGATCAATTTCAATTTCGCGGCCTTTGGCACCCCCATCGAGATCAGGTTTGACGGGCTTCCCAATGCGGAAGCCGATTTAACCAATTGGGTCAGCTTCATGGTGAGCGAAAATGCGGGCACCCAGTTCGTAAACAACAGCAGTGTCGATTTTGGAATCCTGTTCCGGGCCAATGGCGGGACCCAATATTTTACGGACGGGGCCAATGCCACAACCGGGGCCCAGGGTCCTGTCGTGGGCCAAAACACCTGGGAAGACTACAGGATTGTCCTTTCCGATGCGGCGGGCACCGGTTCCGCCTTCGGGACCGGCAGCAGCAGGGTCGATTATTATCAAAATGGTGCTCTCCTCGGCACCGTGGCTGTGAGCGATCCATTCACGGCAGGGCAGGGATTTTTTGGATTTGGAGGGGGCGGCCTGGCGGGGGTTGATAACATCTCCATCACCAGCGTGCCGGAGCCCACCGGGGCCGTATTGCTTTCGGCCGGCCTTGGGCTGATGGTGTTCCGCCGCCGGCGCGCGTAGGGTAGGAAGAAGATTCAGTATCCTGACACCAGCTCCGGTCCATGTCTGGACCGGAGCTTGTTTATTTACGCGGAAGCCTGTTTTCAAGGCGCTCCCTGGAGACCGGGAAATCCGGCGGAACCGATAAAAAAACCACTCCCGGACGTTTGCTTTCTGAGGCATCGTCCAACTCGGGGCCGCCATTCCTCTCCCTCCCAACCGATTTCATGTTTCATTTCCGAAGCCTCCTGACCGCAATGATGGTTGCCGCAGGCCTGCAGGCCACTGCGTCCGCCGGCACACCCTCATTCAGCCGTGATATCCGGCCCCTGCTTTCCGACCGGTGTTTTGCCTGCCACGGGCCGGACGACCAGGGGCGCAAAGGCGGACTCCGCCTCGATCTGCCGGAAGCCGCCCATGCCGGAGGAAAATCCGGGGAAGCGGCAATCCTGCCAGGAAATGCGGCGGAAAGCGAAATCCTGAGGCGGATGCGCTCGACTGATCCTGACGAGATGATGCCGCCTCCGGAGCTGAAGAAATCCCTCACTCCGGAACAGATTGCCTTGTTTGAGGAATGGGTGGCTGACGGCGCTGCCTACGAAAAACACTGGGCTTTCGAGGCTCCGGTGCGGCCGGAGGTGCCGCCGCCGGTCCAGACCGGGTGGCCGGCGCGCAATGAAATTGATGCCTTTGTGCAACCCCTGCTGGCCCAGTCCGGATTAACCCCGGCTCCCGAAGCAGACCGCGCGGCCCTGTTCCGCCGGATCAACCTCGACCTCACCGGGCTGCCCCCGGGCGTGGAGGAAACCGGAGCCTTCCTGGCGGACTCATCTCCGGAGGCCTACGAAAAGGCCGTGGACCGGCTGCTGGCTTCCCCGCGCTACGGCGAAAAGTGGGCCCGCAAGTGGCTGGACCTCGCCCGGTATGCGGATACTAACGGCTATGAAAAAGACCGGGGACGCACGATCTGGCCCTACCGCGACTGGGTGATCCGGGCGCTGAATGCGGATATGCCTTTCGACCAGTTCACCATCGAACAAATCGCCGGTGACCTCCTGCCGGATCCCACCACGGACCAACTCATCGCCACCGGATTCCACCGCAACACCATGCAGAACGAAGAGGGCGGCATTGATCCCCTTGAGTTCCGCTATTACGCCATGGTGGACCGCGTGGCGACGACGAGTTCCGCATGGCTGGGCCTGACGCTGCAATGCGCCCAATGCCACACCCACAAATACGATCCGGTGACGCACCGCGAATATTTCTCCATGATGGCCTTGCTCAACAATGCCGACGAACCCGAATTGGATTTGCCGGATCCCGCCTTCCAGGAGCAGGAGAAGGAGCGCGCCGCCAAACTGGAAGGTCAGCTTGCCGCACTGGCTCCCCGGTGGCTGGATGCACAAACCGGGCCCGGGCCCGGAACATGGCAGAAGGCGGCCTCCATGACAGTGGAGCCCAACCCCGCAGACCCTCCGGCAGAGCCGCCAGGCCCGTTGGTGCTGTTTGCCGCTCCGGGTCCTGACAAAACCAAAACAGTGCTGCATGTCTCCGGCCTTCCGGAAAACACCACCCATTTGCGTCTGGAGGCCCTGACCGACGAAAGCCTTCCCGGCAAAGGCCCCGGACGCACGCCCCATGGTAATTTTGTGCTCAGCGAAATCGAGGTCCACAGTTGCGGCCAGGCCTTGCCGCTCCGGCCAGTCGCGGCCTCTGCGGAGCAGAAAGGATATCCCCTTGCGGCCGCTGTGGACGGGAAGCTGGAAACGGGATGGGCCGTGGACGAGGGCCGGGGAAAGCTCAACCAGACCCAGTCCGCCATCTTTGTCTTCACCCGTCCGTTGCCGCCTAACGCCTCCCTCACCGTCACGCTCCAGCAGCAGTTTGGCAGCCATCACACCATTGGCCGGTTGAATCTGCTCTTCGGAGCTGCTGCCGGTCCTGCTCCTGCTGCCGACGCTCTGGACAAGGCGGTAAATGCCTGGCTGGCAGATCAGCGGTTGCGCACCGCCGACTGGAAACCCGCAGCTCCCGTTTCGGCCGCCACCAATCTCCCCCATCTCGCCGTGCAGCCGGATGCCTCGGTTTTTGTCAGTGGCGATACCACCAAGGCGGATACCTATCAACTCCGCTTCGCGGGTCTTCCTGAGGGAATCACCGCAGTCCGTCTCGAAGCCCTGCCGGACCCCCGCCTGCCCGCCCATGGGCCGGGCATGACCTACTACGAGGGGCCAAAAGGAGAGTTTTTCATGGGTGAGTTTCAACTGTCCAGCGGCGGCCAGCCGGTGAAAATCGCCCGGGCATCCGAAAGTTATGCCAAAAACAGTTTTGGCAAATCCGCCTCCGCCCAACTGGCGGTTGACGGAGATCCCGAGACTGGATGGAGCTGTGCCGAAGGACAGGGCCGGGCCCACGAGGCGGTCTTTGTGCTGGACCAGCCGCTGCGTCCCGTGGACGGCAAACTGGATCTGACGATGGTATTCGGCCGCCACTTCGCCTCCTCCCTCGGCAGATTCCGGGTCTCTTTCACGACTTCCGCCGGAGACATTCAGGCCAGCATGCTGCCGGTGGATTTGCAGCCTTTGCTGGGCAAGGCCGGAGATCCCGGGGTCCGCGCCCGGTTGGAACGCGAGTTCCTGCTTCAAGCCCCCGAACTGGCGGAGGCCCGGAAGGAAATCGATCAACTCCGCAAGCCTGCGCAGGGCCTGACCACGCTGGTGATGCGCGAACGTCCTAACGCCAATCCGCGCCCCACCCTGATGTATCACCGGGGCGAATTTACGCAGCCGGGCGAGCGGGTGGAGCCGGGGGTGCTTGGGGTGCTGAATCCCCTGCCGCCGGGCGCTCCGGCCGACCGCCTCCGTTTCGCCCGCTGGCTGGTGAGCCGGGACCAGCCGCTCACCGCCCGCGTGGTGGTAAACCGGGCGTGGGCCGCGTTCTTTGGCCGGGGACTGGTAAAATCCCAGGAAGACTTTGGTTATCAAAGCGAACTCCCCTCACATCCGGCGCTGCTCGACTGGCTGGCGGTGCGTTTCATGGAGGACGGCTGGTCCATGAAAAAACTGCACCGCCGCATTGTCCTCAGCCACACCTACCGGCAATCCAGCACCGACCAGCCCGCCGCAGCGGCCGTGGACCGGGAAAACAAATGGCTCTGGCGCGGTCCACGGCTCCGCCTCGATGCGGAGGAAGTCAGGGATGCCGCTCTTAAAGCCTCCGGATTGCTATCAGAAAAAATGTTCGGCCCCGGCGTGTTTCCACCGCAACCGGCCAGTATCACTACCGAAGGGGCTTACGGCTCGCTCACCTGGGCTACCAGTTCCGGCGAAGACCGCTACCGCAGATCCCTTTATACCTATGCCAAACGCACTGCGCCATTTGCCTTTACCGCTACCTTTGATGCGCCGGCGGGCGATGCCTGCATTGTCAGCCGCGACCGCTCGAATACCCCCCTCCAGGCACTCTCCCTGCTCAACGACGTCACAATCATGGAAGCCGCTGCCGCATTTGGAAAAACGCTGGCCGCCCGGTCCGGCACGCCTGCAGAAACCCTGACCTTTGCCTTCCAGCTTTGTTTCTCCCGTCAGCCGGATGCGGAGGAATCTGCGGCCCTGCTGGGTTTCCATGAAAAGCAGCTGGCGCGTTTTGCCAGCGATCCGGAGGCCGCCCGCGGGCTGGGCGGCAAGGAAGGCAGTCCCGCCGTGGCCGCGTGGACCCTGGTCGGCCGGACGCTTTTCAATCTGGACGAATTCATCACCAAAAGCTGAACTCCCATGCGACATTCCCTTCCTAACGGCCTCGACATCACGCGGCGGCATTTCCTCCGGGACTGCGGCATTGGCCTTGGCAAGGTCGCCCTCGCCGGCCTGCTCACGGATAGTGCGATTTCCCGTGCCCGCGCCGCCGCCCCGAATCCACTTGCCCGCAAACCAGGACATTTTCCTGGCAAGGCCAAGGCGGTGATCCACCTCTTTATGGCGGGTGCCCCCAGCCACCTTGATCTCTTTGATCCCAAACCCGCCCTCACCCGGATGGACGGGAAGCCCCTCCCGCCCTCGGTCACCGGGGGACAGCGTCTGGCTTTCATCCGCGCGGATGCGGCGGTGATGGGACCCCAGTTCAAGTTTGCCAAACATGGCCAGTGCGGCATGGAGATTTCGGATGCGCTGCCGTTTCTATCCAAAATCACGGATGACATCTGTCTGATCCGCTCGGTTTATACCGACCAGTTCAATCACGCCCCGGCACAGACATTTATGCAGACGGGGTTTGCCGTGCCAGGCCGTCCCAGCATTGGCTCGTGGGTCACCTATGGTCTCGGCAGTGCCGCCACGGATCTTCCGGCTTTTGTGGTGCTCAGCACCGGCTCCGGCATCAGCGGCGGCTCCGCGCTGTGGTCCAGCGGCTTCCTTCCCACCACCTACAACGGCGTCCGTTTCCGGAACCAGGGCGATCCCATCCTGAATGTCTCCAATCCCCCCGGGGTCCAGTCCAACATTCAGCGCGAAACCATCGACCTCGTCGGCACCCTGAACCGCCGCCGTCTGGATGCTACGGGTGACCCGGAGATCGCCACCCGCCTCGCCAATTACGAACTCGCCTTCCGCCTCCAGTCCTCCGCGCCGGAGCTGATGGATCTGCGTCAGGAAACCCAGGCCACCCTCGACCTCTACGGCTGCGAGCCTGACAAACCTTCCTTCGCCCGCGCCTGCCTCCTCGCCCGACGCATGATTGAGCGGGGAGTCCGTTATGTGAATCTCTTCCATGAGGGCTGGGATGCCCACAGCGATGTGGTGGGCAACCACCGCAACATGTGCAAGGCCACCGACCAGGCCAGCGCCGCGCTCGTCTCCGACCTGAAACAACGGGGGCTGCTTGATGAGACCCTCGTGGTCTGGGGCGGCGAATTCGGCCGCACTCCCATGGTGGAAAGCAATGCTGCCCTCGGCCGGGCGCGGGGACGCGACCATCATCCCAAAGCCTACTCCATGTGGATGGCCGGCGGCGGCATCAAGCCCGGCACCGTTTATGGCACCACCGATGATCTGGGCTACAACGTCGTGGAAAATCCCGTCCACGTCCACGATCTCCAAGCCACCCTGATGCACTGCCTCGGTTTTGACCACGAGCAACTGACCTTCCGGTCGCAGGGCCGGGACTTCCGCCTGACGGATGTCCATGGCCACGTCATCAAGGCGGTTTTGGCATGATGGAACTCCGGGAGCCGGATCCGACGGAGCCCCCGCCCGGTCGTTAGCCCTGCCATGCGGGCCAGGTAAATTCCTGGTTTACCTCCGCATTCTGTGCTATCGCACGCACCAGTCCATTTTTCCCACGCCTCCATGCCCGTCAAAAAGAAAGCCGCCCCGGCCCCTGCAGCCGCCATTCCTGTCCGGAAAGCCCCTGCCAAAAAGTCCGCCGCCAGGATTCCCGCCAAAAAAGCCGCCCGCCGCACGGTGACGGCGGATCATCTTCCTCCGGCCTCGTCCCTGCCGCCAGCCGTCCTCCCCCCGCCCGCCGTCAAACTGGCCCGCAAAGCCGCTCCCATACCGGAAACTGCCGGCACTGCCCTGGCCCGCGCCGTGGCCCAGGCGGCGGACATGAAAAAGGCCGAACATATTGTCATTCTGGATGTCCGGGGTCTTTCCATGGTCACGGATTTCCTCGTCATCGCCAGCGGGTCTTCCATGCCACACCTCCGGGCCATCCGGAACGAGATCTCGGAACGCATCCGCGAGGAGCGGGAAGAAAAACCCCACTCCGCCCAGGGTATGGCCGAAAGCCAATGGATGCTCCTCGACTATGGCGATGTCGTCGCCCACGTCTTCCTCGCCGAAAAACGCGAACTCTACGCCCTCGAAGACCTTTGGAGCGATGCCCCGCGGCTTGATTGGACCCCCTCGTAAACCAGCAGTCAGATGTCAGAAGGCAGCGGTCAGGAATCAGTCATCAGCCGCCTGGCTGAAAACTGCAAACTGAAAACTGCAAACTGAAAACTTTCGCCGTCCATGGGCCGCATTGCTGAAGTCTCAATCCAGCAGGTTATTGCGGCCTGCGACATTGTGGATGTCATCAGCGCCTACTTTCCTCTCAAGCGCGCGGGCACCAGCTTCAAAGCCAACTGTCCGTTTCATAACGAAAAGTCCCCCAGCTTCCATGTCAACCCCTCCCGCGGCACGTGGCATTGTTTTGGATGCGGCGAGGGCGGCAACGCGGTCGGTTTCGTGATGAAATACGAAAGCCTGCCGTTTGTGGATACGGTGCGCAAACTGGCGTCAAAATACGGCATTACCCTGATCGAGGAGGCCGGCACTCCAGAGCAGGAAGCTGCCGCCGGCCGCCGGGTCAAACTGCTCGCCCTGCACCGTGAAATCGCCCAATGGTTCCACCAACTGCTGTTGAAAAGCCCTCTCGCCGCCGATGCCCGGACCTATCTGAAAGCCCGCGGCCTGACTTCTGAAACCGCCCGGAACTGGACCATTGGTTATGCTCCGGATGATCAGGGATACTATCAGGATTTTGCCCGGGAGAAAAAGTTTGCCGATGATCTCATGATCGAAGGCGGCATCTTCTATCCGCCGGATGAAGGCCGCCGGATCCGGCATCCTTCGCCGCGCTTCCGCCACCGCATTATGTTTCCAATCCGGAACGACCACGGAGACGTGATTGCCTTCAGTGGCCGGGTGCTCCGGGCGGAAGATTCACCAGCGAAATACATGAATTCGCCGGCCACGCCCATCTTCAACAAGAGCGAGGTCTTCTTCGGATTCGACAAATCCAAACGAGCCATCCACAAGGCCGAGAAGGCCGTCATCTGTGAAGGCCAGATCGACATGCTGATGGCCTTCGAGGCCGGGATCGAAAATATCATTGCTCCCCTTGGGACCGCCTTTACGCCGCATCATGCCCGGCTCCTCAAACGCCACACCGACCAGGTGGTGCTTTGTTATGATTCCGACAATGCCGGCTACAAAGCGGCCGCCAGCGCCTTTACGGAACTGGCCCGGGAAGGCATCTTTGTCCGGGTGGCGGCGCTGCCTCCGGGGGAAGATCCCGACTCCCTGATCCGAAAGGAAGGGGTGGATGCCCTCCGGGTCCGGCTGGACGGGGCGAAGGATTTTTTTGATTTTCAGATCGATCTCCGTGCCGCCAACAGTGATCTCAGCGACACCCGCGAACGGATGAAGGTGCTGCGGGAACTGGCGGAGAATCTGGCCAAACTCAAGGAACGCCCGGTATTGGATGCCGCCCTGACCCGGTGTGCCAGCCGCCTGAACATTGGTCCTGACGAAATCCGCAAAATGGTGCAGGCGCACCTCGCCCAACAGAAAAAGTATGCCGACCGCGCCGGAGAACGCGGCTCGGGCCGGGACTCCCAGCCCGAGGGGGAAGCGGGCGCAGACCCCGGGCCCGACCTGGCCCATCCCGGCATCAAAATGCTGGTGCAGTTGGCCCTGACCAACGTGGCGGCCCGCCGCTGGCTGGAGAGTGGTGCGGATGGACCCGCATGGACCACCCTGGGGGGCGGGGACTTTTTGCAGCGGGTGCTGGAGGCTCCGGTGGATCCGGCAGAGCCAGCCACGGTGACCGCCTGGATGACCACCCTAACCGCTTCCGAATCCTCCGCGCTGACCGCTCTTCTGCACCAGAACGGACCGCCCGTGACGGATGGACTGACAACGGCCCGCCAGGCCGTCACCAGTCTGAGGATGGCGGCCGTGACCAATGAAATTGATCTGCTCCAAAATCAGCTCCGCACGGGCAATCCGGCTCCCGATGCGGTGCTGTCGCTCACGACCCGGCTGATCACCCTCAAAAAGGAACTCAACGTCCTTCACGCCAAACTGCGGGAGATTCCAGAGGAGCTTTGAGCTTCCCCATGGAGCCCTGATTTGGCAGGTGGAATTTGGAACGTGGCATGGTGGCCGGATCCTGGGCATACGCCGCGAGCCATGTCAGGGTGGGAGTAACCGGACGGTTTTTGGGGTTTCACGTATCGTTCGCGCCCGGCCATGCCGAGTCCAGGGAGGGTGACATGTCGTCCGCCGGATGTAGACGACGCTCTCTATTAACGCAAGTCCATTGCGATAAATATTCATCCGCCGGAACTGGTGGATTTGGGGCCTGCAGCAGGCCGGCCATGGCGGGATTTTTGGACATCGCCCCGCTCCCGGCGGGGTGGATCCTAAGGGGCGTTGATGACGATGCGCCGGTATCTCGTCAGCGGGGGCTGGCCGCTGTCGGTGACCGCGAGAATGAGGTGGATGGTCTTTCCGGAGGCGTCAGGCGGGATCATGATCCTGACGGTTTCCGTGTCTTCACCGCGCACGGGGACCTCACTGGCCCTCCACCTTAAATTCGTTGGCATAAGTGAGGAACCGCACCAGCGACTGTTGGTCGTCCGGCTCGTTGCTCATGTCCGACAGGATGACGACGCGGTGTTTCGAGGTGGGCTCGTCAGCGGCAAGTGGCTGGGAACCGGCGGGCGGGCCGAATGCGGCCAGCAGCAGTATGGAAAGGATGCGTCTCATGGTTTTGATGAACGGGGGAAAAGATCGGGAGTGGTCAGGACCCGGAAGAACTCCTCCCGGCTGGCGGTCAGATCGGTGGAGGATTTGGGGATGACAAGCACGTCGCCGGATTCACCGGATTTGGCCCGGCTGAGGCTCATGGTGGTGCCTTGGAAACCAGCTTGATGGATTTCTGCTCCGGTCCAGCAGCGCGGCTGCCATAGCCAGACGAGCGGTGCACCGTCGCCGAGTTGATTGGCGCGGCCGAGATCGGAACGGATGAACCGCTTCATGTCCATAGTGAACGGGTTGTCCGGCAGCGGGTCGAAGTGTTCGGCGCGGAAGACGGAATCCTTGTCCCAGAACTTTCCGCCGCCCCAGTCCACGGAGCGGGCGAGTTTCGCCACGATGTAAGCGGACCAGCCGTCCTTGCCATTGTAGCCGCCGCTGACGGTGAGGTTGAAGACGATGAGGTTCGGCGCGATCCCGGGGTTTGTCAGAAGCGCATTGGCCACCGTGGTCTGCGGCCCGCCCGCGATGATGAGCAGCGGTTTTTCCGGTGAGGCCTGCTTCGCCTCAGCGACGATGAGGCGGCTGCCATCGCTCGGATGGGCGGTGGTGTCCTCGATGCGTCCGCTTTCGGGGCGGACAAGAACGCGGTCAGAACCACGGGTGAGGTCCGGGATGTGTTTGAGGCCGGAGTCGCGTGCGAGCTGGAGGGCTTTATCGGCGTCTTTCCACGATTCATCGAAGGAATAGAGATAACTCTTCTGCCAGTCCCACATATCTCGGCTGACAATGTTGCCGCGCAGCCGGGCATGGCCGAGACTGGCCTGGGCCCAGAGGTAGTTGTTGTCGAAGACATCGAACCACCAGTCGTTGTCGTAAAGGATGGGATTCTCCGGGCCGACGCCGGTGAGCTTCACTTGCCCCTGTCCGACGGTGTGTTCCGGCACGATGGCGCGGGCGGGCGGAGGCACGAGGAAAAGGGCCGCCGCTGGGAGGAGCAGGGACAATTGACGCAGAAACAGGTTTTTCATGGGCCGGTGCAGGAAAGTAGCAGGAACCGGCTTCCGAATCCAGCTTCCCGCTTCCCCTCCGGTCCACAATCCGTAGATATCGCCGATGGAGGACACCCTGGCTGACCCTTACGGAAAACACGCTCACCCGGAGTGCCCGGCATGTGGCGGGACATTTTTGTGCATGGCCAACCGGGCGGGAAATTGTCCCTGCACGGCCGTGTCGCTCACCCGCGATGAAGTCCAGTCCCTGACATGGCTCTGGGGCGAGAGCTGCCTCTGCTCTCAATGCCTCACGCGGGAACGGGACCGGCTGCGTCAGCTTGGGCTTCCGGAAAGTGCGTAGAGAGCGTAAATTTTTAGCCGGTTTTCCGGCGTAGGCAGCGTCCATGTGGTGTCTCCCCGGAATTTTACCGGTTGCGTCCTCCCTGAAATTTTCCATGTGGCCTGATGGCTTCCGCTACTCCACGACTTGCCTCGTTGGATCAATTCCGGGGATACACTGTCGCTGGCATGTTCCTGGTTAATTTTCTGGGAAGTTATGACGCCACCCCCGCTTTGCTGCGCCACCACAACACCTGGTGCAGTTACGCGGACACGATCATGCCGCAGTTTTTCTTTGCGGTCGGGATGGCCCTGCGGCTCGTGATGTTGCGGGAATCAGAACAGCATGGCCGGTCCGGAGCGCTGCGGCGTGGAGCCCAACGGGGGCTGATGCTGATGCTGATCGGGTTTCTTTGGTATCAACCGGGCCGGGACCTGTCCTCGTGGTCCGAACTCACCAGCACCCCGGTGGGCCCTCTGCTCCGCGACTTGTTCCTGACCAATGTTTTCCAGGCCCTGACCCATATCGGGGCAGTGACGCTCTGGGTGCTGCCGGTGATCACCCGGGGGTGGAGGGCGCAGGTCGCCTTTGCCCTTGGGTCTGCGGCGCTGCACCTCTGGTTGTCCCATGCCTTCTGGTATGAGACTTTGCACGAATGGGGCGTGATCGACGGCGGGCCTCTGGGATTCCTGACATGGACCCTGCCGGTGCTGGCGGGATCGCTGGCCTTCGATGCCGTGCAGGCCGCCCGGCCTGGTCTAATGAGGCGGCTGCTGGGCGGGGCGGCCGGGCTGATGGTGGCGGGCTACGCGGCCGCTTGTGTCACTCAGGGCGGCAACCTAGCGGCTCCGCCCTTCGTGGCCCCGTGGCATCCGCCGGACCTGTGGACCATGAGCCAGAAAGCAGGCAGCGTTTCCTATCTGCTTTTTGCCAGTGGATTCTCCCTCGCGGTCTTCGCCTTTTTTATCTGGTGGGCGGACCGGCGGGGCCACTCGTGGAGTGTTTTTGCCACGCTCGGCCAAAACGCCTTGATGGCCTACCTGATTCACATGGTGCTGATGGGCTTTTTGGGGCACTTCGGACCCCGCGATGCTCCCTTGTGGTATGCCCTGACGATGGCGGCCATCGGATTCCTGCTCAGCCTCGCGGTCGTCCGCTGGTGCAATAACCGGCGGCTGTTCCTGAGGCTGTAGCATCCGGTTTCATCGGAGGGACGGGTGACGGTTTACCCGCAGCAAGGATGTTATCCTCACCTCCGCCCCCGGAAAACGCGGACACGTCTGGTGGCGAAACATGGAAGGCCTGGATGCGGTCTGCCCATTATTCGGCCAGATGTTCGCGCACGTTGCGGTAGAGGCCGAGCACGTGATGGTCGTGCAATTGATAGAAGACTTGGCGGCCTTCCTTCCGGTAAGTCACCAACCGGGCGGCGCGGAGGGCGCGGAGTTGATGGGAGACGGCGGATTCCGTGGTCGCCAGGTGGGCGGCGAGATCGCACACGCAGTGCTCCTCTTTTTCCAGCAGGGCAATGAGCCGCAGCCGGGTGGGATCCGCCAACACGGCGAAAAACTCGCCCATGCGCTGGGCCTCCGCCACACTGAGGGGCGGGCCGCCGGGCGGGGAGGCAGGGTGGTGTTCCTCACAAACGGGTTCGCGGGCAGGACGGGCAGGAGCGCGGGGCATGTCCTCCCGGACACGAATTCCTGCAGATTCGCAATGGACAAATATCTGAGCGTATGCTCAGATATTGAAACTATGAACACCGACACTGAAACTGCCTGTGCCTGCCCTGACTGCAAATGTGCCGTGACCCCCGGTCACCGCGTGGAAAAGGACGGCAAAGCCTACTGCTCCGAAGCCTGCGCCAGCGGCCACACCTCCGGCGGCGGCTGCTGCAACAACACCTGCTCCTGCCACGGCTGAGCGATCAGCCAGCCCTCCGCACGCAGGTGCTCTGCGGCATAGCCCCGCTACATTGGCGCGCCGGAAGGTGCTGGCCGTTTTGCGGAATGGCCAGAGGCCAGCGCTAACGGCGTTTCCGGCCGTTTTTCAGCGCTTGGATGACTTTGGTTTTGTCCTGTCTGAGCAGGGCTTTGACTGGCAGGATCAGGCCGGGGAAGATGTTACTGGACAGCATTCCGCCGGATTCTTTTTGTTCGAGGTAAGCTCCGTCCACCAATTGGAACCAGCAGACGCGCTCTTCCTGCACCAGCCAGACGAGGTATTCAGCCACGCCATTGCGGCGATAGGCCTGAAACTTGGCATGGAGGTCCACTGAAGCACTGGAGGAGGCGATTTCACACACCAATTCCGGGGCCCCATGCAGATGGCCCTCATCATCCAACCAGACCTTTCCGCCCGGGCTGGGCTGGCAAAGGATGGCATCCGGCTGGATGGCATTGTCCCCATCCATGATCAGGGTGGCGTTGGGATACACTTCCAATCCAGGAAAATCCAGGCTGTAGGTCCCTAGCCAGAGTTGGATGATTCCGTCCGGCTTGGCGTGGTGGGTGGCATTGACGGGGGAGGGCATGTGCACGAATCCTTCGATGAGTTGGGCTTTCCGGATGCCGGGCGCGGCCTCGTAGCGGCGCATGAACTCCGCCACGCTGAGCCGGTCCCCGTTCTCCAAAACAGGGGTGCGCGGCGGCGGAGGGGGGTGGCGGCGGCCCGATGGTCGGGTGGGCTTTTCGAGGATGCTGGCCATAGGCCATTTTAGGACTCAATCCACCAATTGCAAGATCAGGGAGAATCCGGGCCGCAATCGGGTCCATCGCGGAAGTCATCGATGGAGCCGGAGTTCCGCAGGGTTTGCAGGCTGGTATTGCCGGGGAGTGGGGATACCGTCAGGTGCCGCAGAAAGTTTGGTAGGAGCAGGCTTCCGGTCCGGGTGGGGTTTGAAAGGCAGCGGAATCATTATCGTGATCGTAGGGCTTGGCGAGGACTTCCAATAGCTTTTCCATGTCCGCGAAATCCTGCTGCGTGGTGGCGGCGGTGAGGGCGGCTTCGACGAGGTGATTGCGGGGAATCACGGCGGGATTGCGGCGCCGCATGAGGATGCGGGATTCGGTCAGGGATTCCGCCTGGCGGGTCAGACGGGCTTGCCAGCGCTGGTGCCACGGGGCGAAGTCAGCATGTGTCAGGAGGAGGGCATCGGCCGGGGTGCCGGTGGTCAGGGTGCGGAAGGCGTTGGTGTAGTCGAGGCGGTGTTCCTGCAGGAGTTGGAGGAGGTCCTGGATGAGTTCGGTGTCTCCGGGTTCCGGATGGAAGAGCCCCAGTTTTTTCCTCATGCCATCAAGGTAGTGTTCCTCAAACTTCGGGGTGAAGTGCTGGATGGCATCGTTGGCGAGGCGGAGGGCTTCGGTTTCGTCAGGATGGAGGAGCGGCAGGAGCGTCTCGGCGAAGCGGGCGAGGTTCCATTGTGCGATGTGCTGCTGGTTGGCGTAGGCGTAGCGGCCGTTTTGATCAATGGAGCTGAAGACGGTGGCCGGGTCATAGGTGTCCATGAAGGCGCAGGGGCCGTAGTCGATGGTTTCGCCGGAAAGAGCCATGTTATCTGTGTTCATCACCCCGTGGATAAAGCCCACCTGCAGCCAGGTGGCAACCAGAGCCGCCTGGCGTCCGATGACGGCATGGAGAAAAGCCAAATAGGGATTTTCTGTGAGGGCAACTTCCGGATCGTGGCGCTGGATGGTGTAATCGGCCAGGGCGCGGAGTTCATCGACGGTGCCGCGGGCGGCGGCCCATTCAAAGGTGCCCACGCGGATATGGCTGGCAGCCACGCGGGTGAGCACGGCCCCGTCCAGACGCTGGCCGCGGTAAACCGGCTCCCCCGTCAGGGTGACGGCGAGGCTGCGGGTGGTGGGGATGCCGAGGGCGTGCATGGCTTCGCTGATGAGGTATTCGCGAAGCATCGGCCCGAGGGCGGCGCGGCCGTCGCCTCCGCGCGAAAAGGGAGTCAGGCCCGCGCCTTTCAGTTGGATATCAAACCGCTTGCCGGAGGGAGTGATTTGTTCCCCTAGCAGAATGGCCCTGCCATCACCCAAAGTGGTGAAGTGGCCGAACTGGTGACCGGCATAAGCCTGGGCGAGAGGACTGGATCCTTCCGGCAAAACATTGCCGGCAAACAGACCGGCATTGCTGGGCTGGGCCAGTTCTTCCGCGTTTAAGCCCAGTGTGGTGGCGAGGGCCGGATTGAACAGGGCAAAGGCCGGTGTTTTGACGGGCACGGGAGAGGCCCTGACGTGAAACAGGTCAGGCAGGCGTGCGTAGGAATGTTCCAAACGCCAGCCTTCGCCTGCCGGGCGCTTGGTTATACCGGACATGGATATTGAGGGGAGGGGGATCGGAGCATCAACAATCCAAAGAGGAGGCGGACCGGTTGGCAAGGGCAGGTGATGGCGTCTCCCGGGAAAGGATACTCCCGGATTCGGGGGGTGCCCGCAGACGGTTCGACCCGGATTGCGCTTAGGAGAAATGGGCTTCCTGTGCCGGCGGGCCGGGCTCCTTCTTGCGCCGGAGGCAAGGGTGTGCTTTGTGACCGGCCCGGTGGCCTCCGGGACCGGAGATTCTCCGGCGGGGCGCTCCGGGACTTTCCCGATTCTTACCTTCCATGACGACCTCTGCTCCCCTCAAGATTGCTGTTCTCGCCGGTGACGGCATTGGCCCTGAAGTAATGACCACTGCCCTTGAGGTGCTGGAAGCTGCGGGGGCGAAACACGGCCTGACTTTTTCGTTCGATCACCAGTTGGTGGGCGGGGCGGCGATTGACGGGGCCGGGAAGGCCTTGCCGAAGGCTACGGTGGCGGCCTGTGAAGCGGCGGAAGCGATTTTGTTCGGATCGGTGGGCGGGCCGAAATGGGAAAAACTGCCTCCGCAGGAACAACCGGAACGCGGAGCGCTGCTGCCGTTGCGCAAGCATTTCGGTCTGTTTGCCAATCTCCGTCCCTCGATTTGTTATCCCAGTCTGATCCACGCTTCGCCGGTCAAAAATGAATTGATAGAAGGCGGCTTTGATGTGCTGTGTGTGCGGGAATTGACCGGCGGCATTTATTTTGGGGCTCCGAAGTGGCGCAGGGAAGTCGAGGGCGAAATGACGGCGGTGGACACCATGGTTTACAAGAAGAGTGAGATTGAGCGCATCGCCCATGTGGCCTTTAAAGCCGCGCAGGGCCGGCGGAAGCAGGTGACCAGCATCGACAAGGCCAACGTGCTGGAAAACGGCCTGCTCTGGCGGGCCACGGTGGAGGAAGTGGCCCGGGAATATCCTGACGTGAAACTTTCCCACCTCTATGTCGACAATGCGGCCATGCAGCTCATCAAACAGCCCAAGTCGTTCGATACCGTCCTGGCCGAAAACCTCTTTGGCGACATCCTGAGTGATGAGATGGCGATGATCGCAGGCAGTCTTGGCATGCTGGCCAGCGCCAGCCTGGGACGGCAGAAGGAAGGCGGGCTCTATTTTGGCCTGTATGAACCCAGCGGCGGGTCCGCTCCCGATATCGCAGGCATGGGCATTGCGAATCCGATCGCGCAGATTCTTTCGGCCGCGTTGATGCTGCGCTTTTCTTTTGGTCAGGAAGGGGCGGCGGTTTCGATCGAGAAAGCGGTGCGTCAGGCCATTGATGACGGTTTCCGTACCCGCGACATCGGAAACGAAGGTCCGGGCATTCAACTGACTGGAACGGCCGGTATGGGGGCGGCGGTGCTGGCCCGCCTGTGAGGCAAGTTTTCCGTTTCCCCCTGCCTGTTTTCAGCGTTGGCTGCGGCGTGCCCTTTCCATTTTCCAGCCTCCGTCTCTGCCGCGTGCTGGTCAGCCTGCTCCTGCTGACCGGTGGGATGGTAGCGTGGGCGGACGCCAAAAGTCCGCCGACACCGCGGGTTCCGATCGCCCGGGAAGCGAAGGCGGCCGCAGTGAGGGGCATCGTCCGGGAAATCCGGTTGGAAGGTGTGACGGCTTCCCCCAAGCAGTTGGATTTTATCGTGCGTCAGCCCCCCAGGCACGGCCGCCTTGAAGGACCGCCGGTCAAGGCGGGCAAGGATGTTGCAGTGGTGCGTTATGTCGGCAATCCCGGTTCCACCGCAGCAACCGACACCTTTACCTTTGCGGTCAAAGTGGAGGGCATCGGAACGTCCACCGAAGCCACGGTCACCATTCAACTGGAAGATCCCGCTCCGGTGTTGGAAGCGCCGGGCGGCGTGGATCTGGGACGCGTGCTGGCCACCGAATTGTTGGAACGCTCTATCACCATAACCAACCGGGGCAATGCTCCATTCCGTGCTACGGTGCCCCTGCCGGAGGGATGGTCATGGTTGCATCCGGCGCAGGGACAATTTGATTTGCCCCCGGGGGAAAGTATTGAAGCCACCATCGGGGTGCGGGTGCGGGAGGTTGGTCCCATTGATCAAAAAATCACCTTGCGTCCCGGGACGGTGGTGCGCGTTATCGGCCATGCCCGTCCCCCCTTTCTGGCCCACCCCTCGTTGGTCCGTCTGCAATGGGAACGGGGCACCGCACGGAGGGCATGGCAATTTACCCTCAGTAACAACCGTCCCGAACCCCAGACCCTGCAATTGACCGCGCCTCCCGGCCTTGCGGTGCCGCCGGCGGTCACCGTGCCGGCCCTCGAATCGGTAACGGTGAGCATTTTTTGTTCGGGAAATTTGGACCGGGTCCAGAGTGGGCAATTGCGCCTTGACGGTCAAGGCTGGTCCCAGAGCATTGATTACGAAGCGCCGGTGGCTCCGGCTGCCGTGGTGGTGGAAGGTGTGTCCGCAGATGACACGGTGGATTTCGGCATTCTCGAAAAAGCAGAAGGCAGCCCGGCGCGACGCGAACTAACGTTACGGAACATTGGCGGCACTCCGGCCGTGGTGCGCTGGGATGAGCTGAAATTATTTCTTTTGGAGGGCATCACCCAGGAAACCGTGCTCGCTCCGTCGGCGGAACGGCGGATCGTGATCCAGCCTCGTCCTGACAAACCCGGCCGGCTCAAGGAGGAACTGACCCTGCGCATGAATGGGGGTGACCGGGTTCTGCAACTGCTCGCAGACATCGATCCCGAAGCGGCCAAAATTGCCCTGATGTCTGGCAAGGTCCTGCAATCTGCTCCAGCCGCAGCCGTGCCGGGAGCGGCGGGGCCCAAGCCTGCAGTCACCGGGGCAGGCCTCCAGTTGAGAACCCAAGTGCTGGTAGGCGGATTGATGGAAGCGATTCCCAACTCCGACCCGACGCTGCCCCGCGTCGATATTGTCCGGCTGGTGGAGGAAGAGCCGGACCGCCTTGTTTTTGAATGGGAGGCCCCGGCGGAGGGAACCTGGAACTATCGCGTCCTCGTCCGCATGTTGCGCAATCATGGCCTGCAACAGGCACCCATTCCTGAATACGGGGAGATGGACAATGTCAAAGTGACCAGCACGCCAACCGGCGGACGGGCCGAGGTCACCAAACTCCGTGGCGGCGCGCGCTGGACCTGCCGGGTGGTGGCCATCCGCAGTGATGGGGTAGCCAACAAAGCGGGGGCCGATCTGCATTTTATCACGCCTTTGAAGGGGGATTCGCGCTGGACTTGGCGGCTGATAGCGGTGCTCGGGGCAGTCTCGCTGGTCCTTTATGTCCGGCAGAAATGGCGGGAGGATGTGAAATGGAAGGACTAGGACCGCCGCAGGAGGAACCGGTGCGGCACCTTTATGTGCATGTGCCGTATTGCCATAAAATCTGTCCGTATTGCTCCTTCTACAAACACCTGCCGGGGGAAGGCGGACTTGACGGTTATGCCGGAGCCCTTCTTGCGGAAGCCCGCCTCCTGCGGCGCAGCCCGGTGCCGCTGGCGCTCGAGACCGTCTATTTCGGCGGAGGCACTCCCACCCTGCTGAGCCGCAATACCCTCGACAAACTGCTGCCGGAACTGGCCGGGGTGCTGGACTTCTCCAAGGTCACCGAATGGACCATGGAGGTGAATCCCCGCACCATCAATCCTGACAAAGCCACCGTAATGCGTCAGGCCGGGGTAACCCGCGTCAGTCTGGGCGTGCAGGCATGGGACCAGCCTACTCTAACTACTCTCGGCCGGGATCATGCCCCGGAAGAGGCAGAGGAAGCATGGCAGATGTTGCGCGCCGCCGGGTTTCCGGTGGTGAATCTTGACCTGATGTTCTCCGTGCCGGGACAACCGCTGGAGGCATGGCAGGAAACCCTAAACCGCACCGTGGCGCTGCATCCCGACCATGTGTCCGCCTACAATCTGACCTACGAGGAAGACACCGAGTTTTTCGAAAGATGTCAGGCTGGCCAGTATGCCGTAGCGGAGGACCGGGATGAACTCTGCTTCGCCGCTGCCATGGAAACCCTCGGCGCGGCCGGACTGGAACACTACGAAATCTCCAACTACAGCCGGCCTGGTTTTGAGTCCCGCCATAACCAGAGTTACTGGGCGGGTGAGGACTATGCGGGGCTTGGACCGGGAGCCGTCAGCACCATCCACGGGCAACGCTTCAAGAACATCGAAAACACCACGCTTTGGCAGCAGGGCGTTCTCGCCGGCCGGCCGCTGCGGACCGAGCACGAAATCATCACCCCTGACAAATGGCTCTGCGAACGGCTGGCCCTGGGCCTGCGCACCCGCCACGGCTTGCCCGAATCATGGCTCACCGGAGCCTCTGAAGCCATCACCCGCCTGCTGGAAGAAGGCCTGATTCAGCGGGAAGCCGGCCAACTGCGCCTGACCCGCCGGGGAAAATTTGTCGCCGACGGCGTGGCCGCCCACCTGTGGGAAGCGGTCGGGTCGTGATCAGGGAGACGAATTGCCTGTTCGAAAGCCGCGGAGATAGTTTGAAGGGCGAAAATGCACGGTAGAACACGGTGGGAGGCAAGACCCTGCGGGAACACTTGGAGGCGGTCAATCACCGGGATGCGATTTTGCTAGTGGAGAATATCGTGCAACAGGCGGAACCGCTGAGCGAATGGACGATCAAGTCCCTGCTCCAATTGATCCTCAAAGGAATCGATGACGACAACGCCGGCCGTTACCGGACGGTGAACGGGCGCATTGCCGGTGCTTCCCATCTGCCGCCGGTTCAGGTGATGGTGCCGGAACTGATGGAGCAATTCATTCAATAGTATCGGACAGAGGCCATGGCCCTGCATCCGGTGGAATGCGCCGCCCGCGTGCACAGCGACTTTGTGAAGATCCATCCCTTTGTGGATGGCAAGGGACGCACCTCCCGCCTGCTGATGAATCTGGAACTGATGAAAGCCGGCTAACCCCGCCGCCGTGCTGCCCGTGGAGTCCCGCCCGGCGTATTACGAAGCCTTGGATGCCGACCACGCAGATGGTATCAAGGAACCCTTTGTGCAGCGGATCGCCGATATTGTGAGGGATAGCTTCAAACCATAATGGCACGCCCTTGGCCTGCCGTGGGAGGAAAAGGAGGGGGATCCATGAGGGGGCGGGGAGCAGAGGTGGTCATTCCGACGACAATCGACAGCAAGGGTCGCATAGGACAACCACTTCGTGGTTGGGCGCGGTGGTTTACATTTTTCCGGGGGTTGCACCCCCGGCTATTCATGGACAACCGCTCCGCGGTTCACCCATTGCGGAGCGGCGTAGGGCAGGGGTTTTCGTGTCAGACTACGATGGTTTACTGTCAGACGGCGATGGTGTACTGCCAGACGGCGATGGTTTAATATCAGACGGCGATGGTTTAATATCAGACAGCGATGGTTTAATGTCAGACGGCGATGGTTTACTGTCAGACGGCGATGGTTTACTGTCAGACTACGATGGTTTACTGTCGGACGTCTTTGGTTTACTTTCAGACGGCGATATTTACTTTCAGATGGCGATGGTTTACTGTCAGACGGCTATATTTACTTTCAGACGGCGATGTTCTCCTGTCAGACGGCGATGTTTTCCTGTCTTAGCGGGATGTTTGTTGGTCAGGTCCGAACATTCCCGCATTCAGCGTCAACCCCGAAGGGGTTATCCCCGAAGGGGTTATCCCCGAATAGCCGGGGGTTTCAACCCCCGGAAAGGCCAGCAAAACGACGCAACCCCTGAGGGGTTGTCCCATGCGCGGCGCTCTGCCATGCACCACATGCGCCACCAAATAATACCCATGCCTTCGACGAGCAACCTACCCCACCCGCACCCGCATGAGCACCTACACGGATATCACCTGTCATCTGGTGTTTGCCACCAAACACCGCACCCGTGCATTGGATAAGGCCAGGCGCGATGACCTTTACCGGTTCATTTGGGGTCTGCTCAAGCAACGTAACTCCCACCTCTACCGCATCGGGGGCGTCGAAGATCACCTTCATATCCTGACTTCGCTTCACCCCACCATGGCGCTCGCGTCACTGGTGAAGGAAGTCAAAACGGCTTCTTCGGCCTGGATCAAAGGCGAGCGGGTTTTCCCGGCATTCGAACATTGGCAGGAAGGTTATGGGGCGTTCAGCGTGGCCGCAAAGGACCGGGGTGGGTTGATTGATTACATCAAAGGTCAGGAGGCGCACCATGCCCAGCGGTCGTTTGTCGATGAGCTGCGTGAAATGGTGGAGAGCGCCCATTTGGAATGGAAACCTGATTTTTTGCCATGAATTGTTGCGACCATGGGACAACCCCGCCGGGTTTGAGGGACCGGGTTCACAATACCGGGGGGTCCAGGGCCCCCCGGCTATCCGAGGACAACCCCTCCGGCGTTTTGCTTTGAGTGGCTCTGAGGGAACTATGCGCGGATTTGGAACGCGTTCACCGCCCCCGTTTGTATCGCATGAAACAGCGCTGGGAAAATGCGGGTGCCGATTGCTGCTCAACCTCGTGGGCAATGCCGTAAAATACAGTCAACCGGGCGGGAACGTGGCCATTTCACTGAAGCTTCTTCCGGATGCCGCCGTCCTTGATGTGAGCAATCCCGGTCCCGGGATTCCCCCGGAGTTGAAGGGCCGCATCTTCGAACGGTTTTTCCGGGTGGATCCCAGTCATGACCAACGTATTGAGGGCAGCGGGCTGGGTTTGAATATCACCCAGTGGATCGCCCGGAAACATGGTGGGGATATCAGTCTGGAAACAGGAGCCGATGGCCTGACCCGGGCCACCGTCCGGTTGCCTGGAAACAGTTAGGCCGTCTACGGGCCCGGCACGCCCGGGGGGCGATCTCCCGGCGCCCGCCTGCAATGACAAAGCGACCTCCCGCCTTGTCTCCATCAGGGATCGGGCAGCCGGCCCAGCAAGTCTGCCAGGGCAGCGGCGAGGGCAGCCGTAACCGGGCCGGGAGCAACCAGGGCGCGCTGGTCCGAAAGGGAGACGGGCAGCACCCCATGAAGCGAATTAGTCAGGAAAATTTCCTCCGCCTGCGTCAGATCTGCCGGAACGAGAGCTTTTTCCTGACAAGGAATACCGAGCTGGGGGCAGAGATCGAGAATCAGGCTGCGGGCGATGCCCGGGAGGCAGCCTGAACCCGGGGAAGGTGTCAGGACGGTGCCCTCGCGGACGAGGAAAAGATTGGTGACGGCTCCTTCGCAGAGATCGCCGGCGGTATTGAGGAAGAGCGCTTCCGTAGCTCCTTTGGCCTTGGCCCAAGCCAGGGCGACCGCATTTTCCGCGTAGGAAGTGGATTTGATTCCGCTCAGCGCGCTGAATTCGTTGCGGCGCCACGGGACCGTAACCAGAATGGATTCCACTGGAGGGGGAGAGGCCGGCTGGCACCGGATCAGAAGGTGGCCTCCTCCGGGAGTCAGGGCGAGGCCGGGGGTGTCGCCTCCTGTCAGAGTGAGCCGCAACCGATGCAACCCGGGCGGGCAATGAGTTAGGACACCGGCAATCGCACCTCGAAGGGTATCATCGTCCGGCGGCTGCAGCGCGAGGCGTTCCGCAGCGGCACGGAAACGGGTGAGATGCCGGGTCAAGGCAAGGGGTTGGCCTCCGCGGACGGCGATGGTTTCAAAGAGGCCCCGGCCCCACAGCCAGCCCTGACAGGTGGTGGCCACGAGCGCTTCCGATGGGGGGATCATCCGGCCATTCCACCAGACTGGAGACGGGTCGTCGGGAGGCGAAGGAATCATGCCTGGAGCAGGGGGAGGAACTTTTGAGGTGAAACTTTGAACTTTGAACACTGAACATTGAACATTGAACATTGAACACTGAACATTGAACATTGAACATTGAACGTTGAACTGGGAATGGGGAATGGGGAGGCGAGGGGGCTAATTTGGCTTGTTTGATTCCTCCAGATACAGGGAAGGGTTCAGGGTAAAGTCGCTGCTGTCGAGGTCATCGTTGTAACCTTCGAGGGTCAGGGCATTGAGGCCGGGCCGCAGCACTCCGGGTGGGATGGTCAGAAGAAAAACTTCAAATTTGCCGTTGGCTTCATGGGGGTTGACGCCGCGGATGGTGTCGAGAAAGCCACTCTCCGCATTGACGCGGAGCACTTCGCGGCCGTTCAGATAGGCAATGAAGCCGTCGTCGTAGGAAACCTTGAGCCGGAAGAGGGTAGGGTTCTCGTGGCCCGTCAGCTTAAATTCATGGCGCAGGCAGACATACCGGAAACGGCCGCGCATGTGGGGGATTTGGGTGGCATCGTCATTGTCGCCATAACCGAATCCGGCGGGACCGGACAGCCAGCCGGCCCCCGAGTAGCCGGGATCTTGCCAGCCGTAGCCGGGTTTGGTGCCGGCAAGGTAGGACCATGCTGCTCCGGGGGGGATCAGAGGCTTGGCGTTTTTGGAGAGGGTGACGGGTTTGTCATCCTTCTCGTCGCCGGCGTCCGGGCCGCGGAGGGGGACGGTGCGGGGACCGGAGAAGGCCGGAGGATCCCATGGTTTGGCAATGCGCTGGACGGGCACCCTGCCGGATTTCACCATTTGGAACGTATCACGGATTTGGCCCGCCGCATTGAGCATCAGCGCATTCAGGGTGTCGCCTTTGATGTCCAGCAGCACGGAGCCGAATTCCAGCAGGGAGGTGCGCATCACCGGGCTGGGCGCACTTTTTCTGGAAAGCGTGGTGCCGCCATGACCGGCCACAATTTGAACCGTTCCAGTGTTAGGGTTGAGGCCGGCACTCTTGCGGTAGGGGCCGTTGCCGGAGGGATGGCCGTCGCCATCATTGAGGATGACATGGGCCGAACGGGTGGGAGTGGCATAGGCTCCGTCCATGAGCATGGACCGCTCATAAATGTGGGAGTGGCCGGTGAGGACCAGATCCACGCCTCCTGATTCCAGGATCGGCATGATCAAAGAGCGCATTTCGATGAGTTGCAGTTCCTTGTCACTGTCGTGGGAGCCTTTGGTGTAGGGAGGGTGATGCCAGAAGGCAATCAGCCAGCTGGCTTTGGTTTTTTCGAGGTCGGCTTTGAGCCATTGGGCCATGGTGCCGCCGGGATCACGGGGCAGGTCGTGCGAGTTGAGGCAGATGAAGTGGATTTGGCCGAAATCGAAAGAGTAATATGCCTCGGTGCCGCTGGCGACCCCGCCGGCTTCGGCGTCCGTGGGGCAGATGTAGGCATCGTAGTAGGGGCCGATTCCGGTTTGGCCGCTGGAATGGCGGCCTTCATGATTGCCCATGGCCGGCCAGCAGACCGTATTGCGGAGGGTGTCGGCATAGGACTCGAAGAAGAAACCCTGGAATTCACTATCCAAACCGGAGCCGTATGCCATGTCGCCTACATGCAGATAACCATCGAGAACCCGGTTTTCCTTTTTCAGCCAGTCCCGCATCGCGGTATGAACCTGAAGCTGGACCCGGTTGCCGGTGCCGCTGTCGCCGACCACCCAGAAAAGTCCGCCGCGGTCACTGCCTGGCACGGGCAGGGTGCGGAAGCTGCAGCCGTCCGCCGGCAGGCTGAGGGCCTGGTCATTGAGGGTGACGGAATAAAAGTAGAGCGTGTCCGGCTCGAGTCCTGACACGTTTGCCTCAAATTGGCGCGTGCCTTCCGGGCCTGCGGCGAGGGAGGGTTCGCGGCTGCCTTCAGCCAGGTCATTTCCCGGACGTTTGGTGAGGATGCGCGACAAGGGAACGGTTTGGTCGAGCAGGGCCGGGCTGGTGCCGAACTTGAGTCCAGGAACGCCTTCCGCCCGCGAACGCCATGCGATTTTGATGCCTGAGGGAGTGGCGCACTGGAGATAGGGACCACGGGTCAGTTGGGGGGCAGGGGCCAGGGCCGCTCCCGCCGGGCACAGGGGAGCGGCTAGCAGCAGCAAACATAACAAGAGGCGCATGACAGGACAACAGGGGA
>JBBQWG010000042.1:0-64245 GCA_038210825.1 Verrucomicrobiales bacterium | reverse complement strand
CTCCGGGCTGTAACTGACACGCCCAGTGGCATCGCGTTTCAGGATCGTCGATTTGAAGTCATCCATAAGAGCCGTAGTTTATCGCTACGGCTCCGGATAGCACGGCGTTTCCAATGGGGCTACGCTTGACGGATACGGAAGACACGCTGCTGATTCTGGCGGATCACCTGCCAGCGGAAGCGCGGAGGCGCTGCTGGAACTGGCTACGGGCGGCAAACCCCGGATGCCGAAACCGGCGACTGCGACTGCGGATCCTTTCGATCACCCGGATGCGCAACGCCGGTTCCGCGTCATGACGAATGGGGAGGAACTGGAACGGGCCTTGGAGTTTCCTTGGGACAAGTGGACCGTCTTCCTGCACCGGGAGCAGCAGCAATGGGTGGAACGCGACTACGCCGGCCCCGCCCGCGTCTTTGGATCAGCCGGCACGGGCGAGACCATTGCTGCATCTCTCCCGCCGGCAGCAGGCCGCCCATGGCCGAAAGCGGCAGCAGGCTGCACATAGTGCAAGGGGTCTTGAGCCGGTGTTCGGTCCTGTGGCTGGCGGCGGACCTGACGCCGCAGCGCATGCAACTCAAGTGAGGGGCTCGGCCTGCGGGGGCGGAGCGGTGGAAGAGTTTTTGGGCCGGTCCCTCCGCAGGACGATGTAGAATACCGGGGTGAAGATGAGTCCGAAGAAGGTGACGCCGATCATGCCGTAGAAGACGGCGGTGCCGAGGGCGTTGCGCATTTCTGCGCCGGCTCCGTCGGCGAGGACGAGGGGGAGCACGCCGAGGATGAAGGCGAAGCTGGTCATGAGGATGGGGCGCAGGCGGAGGCGGCAGGCCTCCACGGCAGCGGAGAAGCGGTCCATGCCCTCGTCCTGCTGCTGGCGGGCGAACTCGACGATGAGAATGGCGTTCTTGGCAGCGAGGCCGATCAGCACCACCAGCCCGATCTGGGTGAAAATGTTATTGTCCTGGCCGCTGAGCCAGACCCCGCCGATGGCGCTGAGCAGGCACATGGGCACGATGAGAATGACGGCGAGGGGCAGGGACCAGCTTTCATACTGGGCGGCCAGCACAAGAAAGACGAATAGAATACACAGCGGGAAGATGTAGGCGATGGAATTGCCGGCGAGAATTTGCTGGTAGGTCAAATCGGTCCACTCGTAGTCAAAGCCGCCGGGCAGGGCGGTTTTGGCAATTTCGGAGACGCGCCGGATCATGTCCCCGGAGCTGATGGCGGCGTCGGTATTGCCGCTGATGTCGGCGGAGACGAACATGTTATACCGCTGCACCCGGTCCGCGCCGCCGATCTTTTCCGTTTTCACGAGCGCGCCCAGAGGCACCATATCGCCTTTGTTGTTGCGGGTATGGAGGCGGCCGACATCTTCCGGTTTCATGCGGTAGTCCGGTTCAGCCATGGCCATGACCTGCCAGGTGCGGCCGAAGAGATTGAAGTCATTCACGTAGGTGGACCCCAGAAAGGTGGACAAGGTTTCGTTGATCGAAGTAATGGGAACCCCCATGGTCTTGGCCCTCTCGCGGTCGATCACCAGATTGTATTGCGGATTGTTGGCGCGGAAGCCGGTGATGATGGAGTTGAAGCCTGGCTCGGCAGCGATGGCATCCACGAAACGGCGGGTGGCCGCTTCGAGGGCGGGCAGACCGGCATTGTTGAGGTCCTCCACCTGAAGTTTGAATCCCCCGGCATTGCCGAGGCCGCGCAGCGGCGGCGGGGGCAGCACCAGGACGCGGGCTTCCTTGATGCCGGCGAACTTGTTCCGCAGCGTCGCCATCAGCGCATTGGCGTGCAGGGAAGGATCCTTGCGCTGATCGAATGGGGCGGGAATCATGAAGCAGGCCCCGAGGTTGCTCTGATTGGCCTGGAGGACGTTGGAATAACCGGAAATCGCGAAGGTGTGGGCGATGCCGGGCGTGTCCCGGGCCATGGCATCCACCTGCCTCACAATGGCATCCGTGCGTTCAAAACTGGCTCCGTCCGGAAGCTGGATCACGGTCATGAAATAACCCATGTCCTGTTGGGGAATGAAGCCGGTGGGAACTTTTTTGAAGGCATAAAAGGCCAGTCCGATCAGGCCGCCGTAGAGCACGAGCGCCATCACGGCATGACGGATGATTTTGGCAATGCTCTTGGCATAAACGCGGGACAGGGCGTCGAAGGATTTGTTGAAGAGCCGGAAGAACCATCCCAGCACGGCATTGATGATCCGGGAAAACCAGTCTGGTTTGGCACCGTGGGGCCTCAGCAGCAGGGCGGCCAGGGCCGGGGACAGCGTCAGGGAATTGATGGCCGAGATGACGGTGGAGGCGGCGATGGTGATGGCAAACTGCTTGTAAAACTGGCCGGTGATGCCGCTGAGGAAGGCGGTGGGAATAAAGACGGCGCACAAGACGAGCGCGATGGCAATGATAGGGCCACTCACTTCCTTCATGGCCCGGATCGTGGCTTCCCGGGGGGGAAATCCCTTCTCCAGATAACGTTCCACATTTTCCACCACCACGATGGCATCATCCACCACAATCCCGATGGCCAAAACGATGCCAAAGAGGGAAAGGTTATTCAGTGAGAAGCCGAAGACGGCCAGCACCGCGAGGGTCCCGATGAGGGAAACCGGCACTGCGATCAGCGGAATGATGGAGGCGCGCCAGCTCTGCAGAAAGACTACCACCACCAGCACCACCAGCAGGACGGCTTCCACGAGAGTAAGCATGACCGCTTTCATGGAATCACGGATGAATTGGGTAGGATCGTAGTTGATGCTGTAGTCCACCCCGGGTGGGAATCGGGCTTCGATGCGTTTCATCTCGGCGCGCACGGCATCTGCGGTCTCAAGGGCATTCGAGCCAGGGAGCTGAAAGACGCGCAGGGAAATGGCATTGGCTCCATCCCGGTAACTTTTCTGGGCGTAGTCCTTGCCGCCCAGTTCCACCCGGGCTACGTCCTTTAGCCGGATCACATCGCCGCTGGCTCCGGTACGCAGCACGATGCGGTCAAACTCCTCTGCAGTTTTCAAGCGTCCCTGGGTGGTCAGCGTGTATTGGAATTGCTGGCCCGAAGGCGCCGGCGGCTGGCCCAACTGGCCGGCTGCCACCTGGATATTCTGCTCGCGGATGGCTCCCACCACATCGGTGGCAGTCAGGCCACGCACCGCCAGCTTTTCCGGATCCAGCCAGACGCGCATGGTGAAATCCAAGCCGCCGAGGGACGAGGCTTCGGCCACGCCGGGGACCCGCGCGATGCGGTTCTGGACCTGGATGTTGACGTAATTGGCAAGGTAAAGCACATCGCGGGAACCGTCAGGCGAATAGAATTGAATCGCCATGGTGAGGTCAGGCGAGCGCTTCAGGGCACTGACCCCCATGCGTCGCACTTCCTCCGGCAGACGGGGCAGGGCAGCATTGACGCGGTTCTGCACCAGCACCTGAGCTTTATCGAGATCAATACCATGTTTAAAGGTAACGGTGATCTGCAGGCGTCCGTCGGAAGTTGAGGAGGATGACAGATACAACATGTCCTCCACGCCGTTGATTTCCTGTTCCAATGGGGTGGCCACGGTATCTGCCAGCACGGAGGCATTGGCTCCTGGATAAGTGGCGCTGACGACGACGGTAGGTGGAATCACTTCCGGATACTGTGAAACCGGCAGGGTGAAATAGGCCAGACCACCCAGCAGGGTAATCACAATGCTCAGCACCGCCGCGAATACCGGGCGGTCCACAAAGAAGCGGGGAAGATTCATGGAGGAGGGGAATGGGGGCAGGCCGTGGCCGGGAGCAGCGGGCCGCCCGGCTCACTGGAGAGCCCGGGGAGTACGGTGGTCCTAACGGTCAGTCCGGGCCGTTTGGGGAGGAGCGGGCAGGGCCATGGGGCCGTCCCCGGGCTCGACGGGAGTGCCGTCCCGCAGGTTGATGACTCCATTGATGACGATTTTTTCGCCGGCTTTCAATCCGGAGCGCACAATGCGCAGGCCATCCTCGATAGGGCCGGTTTCAATGGGCCGGTAGACGGCCTTGCGGTCATCTCCCACCACATAAACATAGGACCGGCCCTGGTCGCTGCCGATGGCTTCGTCGCGGATCAGGAGGGCTTCATATTCCCCCGAGCCGGGGATGCGGATCCTGGCAAAAAATCCTGGTGCCATCAGTTTGTCAGGATTGGCAAAGGTGCCGCGGGCCCGGATGGTGCCGGTATCGGGGCGCAGCACGTTGTCCACAAAATCCACCATTCCCTTGCGGGGAAAACCCTGCTGGTTGGCGAGTCCGATTTCGGCGGGCACAGCCTGGAACAAGGGACTGACCCGTTGACCCTGCTTGTGCATTTCCCGGTATTTCAGGGCGGACTGCTCATTGACCTCAAAGTAGCAGTATAATGGATCGAGGGCAACGATGGTGGTGAGCAGGGTGGAGTCCTTTTCGCCGCCGGTGACGAGATTGCCTTCAGTCACCTGGGCATAGCTGATGCGACCGCCGATGGGTGCGCGCACGCTGGTAAATTCGAAGTTGAGTTCGGCCTTTTTCAGGGTGGCTTCGGCGACCCGGACGGCGGCATCGGCCTCTGCGGCGGCATTCAGGCGGGAATCGTATTCCTCCGTGGCGATGGCGCGGGACTTGATGAGGGTTTCCGCGCGGACAGCCTCGTTTTTGGCGAGGGCGGCATGGGCCCGGCTGCGGTCCAGTTCCGCTTTGGCACCCTCCACAGCAGCTTGATAGGGTCGGGGGTCGATGGTCACCAGCAGGTCACCGGCCTTGATTTCGGTGCCTTCCTTGAAGTGGATCTTTTCCAGATAGCCGCCCACCCTGGCCCGCAGGCTGACCATCTGGGGGGATTCCAACCGGCCGGTGAATTCGTCCCACTCGATCACCTTTTTCACCAGAGGAGTGGCCACCGTGACCTTGGCAGGGGGAGGCGCGGCAGGCGGTCCGCTGGTGCTTTTAGAGCAGGCGGGGAACATCGCCATCATCGCGGCAAGCAGGGGAAATCGTCCGGACATGGGATTGCTGTTTGTGGGGGGGGGAAGCGGGTCAATGCCCCGGAACGGGCGAGGGAACGGTGGGCGGCCGGGTCTTCTTGCGGTCCTCGCCCCACTTCATGAGGAGGAAGTAAAATACGGGTGTCAGGAAGAGGCCGAAGATGGTCACACCGATCATGCCGCTGAAAACGGCTACACCCATCGCCTGACGCATTTCGCTGCCGGCTCCGGTGCTGACGACCAGCGGAAAAACGCCGGCGATGAAGGCGATGGAAGTCATCAGAATCGGGCGCAGGCGCAAGCGGCAGGCTTCCAGCGCGGCCTCGGCGGCGCTCATGCCATGATCCTGTTTTTCCCTGGCAAACTCGACAATCAAAATGGCGTTCTTGCATGCCAGCCCGACCAGCACGATCAGGCCGATCTGGGTGAAAATGTTGTTATCGCCGCCATCAAGCAACACACCCAGCATGGCGCTGAGCAGACAGGTTGGGACGATGAGGATGATCGCCAGCGGCAGGCGCAGGCTTTCGTATTGCGCGGCCAGCACGAGGAAAACGAGCAGCAGGCATAACGGATAGATGTAAACGGCGGTATTGCCGGCAAGAATCTGCTGATATTTCAGTTCAGTCCACTCATAGGACATCCCCCGGGGCAGGGTTTCCCTGAGAATCCGGGTGACCGCTTCCTCTGCCTGGCCGGAGCTGACGCCAGGCGCGGGTCCTCCGGAGACTTCGGCGGTGGGGAAGGCGTTGTAGTGCATTACGCGGTCCGGACCATAGGAGTCCCGGACCTCCACGAGGGAAGAAAGGGGAATCATGACCCCGTCGGCGTTGCGGACTTTGAGTTTGCTGATGTCGTCCTTGGTGCGGCGGAAGGGTTCGTCCGCCTGCAGGACCACTTTATAGGTGCGGCCAAAGCGGTTGAAGTCGTTCACATACAGCGAACCCAGATAGATTTGCAGGGTCGCATACAGTTCCTTGAGATTGACGCCCTGGGCTTTGGCTTTGACCTTGTCGACGTCGGCAAACAATTGCGGGACATTCACTTCGAAGCTGGTAAAGGCGAGCGGACTGAAGGTCTGGCTTTGCATCCGGATTTTATTCAGCACTTCCTGGGTGACCCGGTGGAGTTCGGTATAACCAAGGTTGCCCCGGTCCTGAATCTGCAGACGGAAACCTCCGAGCGAGCCCAGGCCCTGCACGGCGGGCGGTCCACTGACAAAAACGATGGCGTCGGGGATCGCCATGCTTAGCTTCGCCTGAAGTGCGGCGGTGATGGCCGGTCCGCTGGTTTCAGGCGTCCTGCGGTTTTCAAATTCATCGAGACTGATGAAGGCGATCCCGGAGTTGGCGCTGGTGGTGAAACCGTTGATGGAAAGCCCGGGGAAGGCGATGGAGCCGGTGACGCCCGGGGTTTGGCGGGCGAGGTCGCCCATGATGTTGACGACTTTTTCGGTGCGGTCGAGGGAGGAGCCGACCGGCAGTTGGCAGAAGGCGACAAGGTATTGTTTGTCCTGGGCGGGAATGAATCCCACCGGGACTTTGGTGAAGATAAACGCAGTGAGCCAGACCAGCCCGAAATAGACGAGGATCACCGCCGCGCTGAAGCGGAGCAGGTGTCCCACGATCCAAGTGTAAAGGCGGGCGCAGGCTTCAAAAAATTTGTTGAAGGCCCGGAAGAACCACCCAAGCATGGCATCTAGAAAACGCGAGACCAGATCCTTTTTCGCGCCGTGCGGCTGGAGCAGCATGGCGCTCAGGGCGGGGGACAAAGTCAGGGAATTGAAGGCGGAGATCACCGTGGAGATGGCGATGGTGATGGCAAATTGCTTGTAGAATTGACCGGTCAGGCCGCTGATGAAGGCCGTAGGGACGAACACCGCGCAGAGCACGAGGGCCGTGGCGATGATCGGCCCGGTGACCTCCTTCATGGCCTGCACCGTGGCCGCGTGGGGTGCCATTCCCAGCCCGATGTTCCGTTCCACGTTTTCCACTACCACAATGGCGTCATCGACCACAATTCCGATGGCCAGCACGAGGCCGAAAAGCGACAGGTTATTGATGGAAAAACCCAGCGCGTGCATCACCGCAAAGGTGCCGATCAGGGAGACGGGCACCGCCACCAGCGGGATGATGGAAGCGCGCCAAGTCTGCAAGAAGATGATGACGACCAGCACCACCAGGATCACGGCCTCGAGCAAAGTGAAAATGACGGCGTCGATGGACTTGTTGACGAAGACCGTGGGGTCGTAGGCAATGCGGTATTCGATGCCGTCGGGGAAGGCCTGCGAGAGATCCTCCATGGCGGCGCGGACGGCGGCGGAAAGGGCGAGGGCGTTGGACCCGGGGAGCTGGAAGATGGGGATGGCGACGGCGGGCTCGTTATTGAGCAGGGAACGCAGGGCGTAGTCACTGGCCCCGAGCTGGATGCGGGCAATGTCGCGGAGGTAAACCGGATTGCCCTGTTCCCCGATCTTGATGACCACGCGCTGGAATTCCTCTTCGGAAACCAGTCTTCCTTTGGCGTTGATGGTGAGGGTCAGGTTGGCGGGATTGGAGAGGGGCGGGGCTCCGACCGACCCTGCGGCAACCTGGGCATTCTGTTCCTGCAGGGCCGCCACCACATCGGTGGCGGTGATGTTGCGGGAGGCGGCTTTTTCCGGATCCAGCCAAATGCGCATGGAGTAGTCGCCCGAGCCGAAAAGGGCGACCTGGCCGACGCCAGGAATGCGGGCAAGCACATCCTTGACTTGAAGGCTGGCATAATTCCTGACAAAAATTTCGTCGTATTTGTTGCCAGTGGAAATGAGATGCACCACCATGGTCAGGTCCGGTGACTGCTTGTTCACAGTGACGCCGATGCGGCGGACCTCCTCCGGCAGGCGGGGCAGAGCCTGGTTGACCCGGTTTTGCACCTGCACCTGGGCTTTGTCGAGGTCGGTGCCCAGCTTGAAAGTGACGGTGAGGGTCATGGTCCCATCCGCCGTGCCCTGGGAGGACATGTAGAGGCTGTTTTCCACGCCATTGATGGCTTCCTCCAGCGGCGAGGAGACGGTGGTGGCGATGACGTCGGGACTGGCCCCGGGGTAGGCGGCGATGACCACCACGGTGGGCGGCACGATTTCCGGATACTCACTGATGGGCAGAGACCGCAGGGAAATGAAACCCACGACGGTGATCAGCACGGACAGCACCCCTGCGAAAATCGGGCGCGTGATAAAGAAATTACTGATATTCACGGCGGACTCCTGTTAGTTCCGGGCGATGGGCTTGGGGGCCTCAGGCAGCGGGGCAATAGCCTGCACGGGCCAGCCGGGAGGGAGCATCTGCAGACCGCTGATGATGACTTTGTCGGAAGAGGAGAGGCCACTGAGGACCACGCGCTGGCCGTCATGGCTGCGGCCGAGCTGGATAGGCCGGACTTCGGAAGCACCATCGCTGCCGACGACCATGACAAACTTCACGTCCTGATTGGTGCTGACATATTTTTCATCGATCAGAATGGCTTCATATTCCCCGCTTCCGGGCAGGCGGATGCGGGCGAAGGATCCGGCAGTGAGAATGCCTTCTTCGTTGGGGAAAACGGCCCTCACCGTAATGCTGCCGGTGGTTGGGTCGATGCGGTTGTCAAAGGATTCTATCCAGCCCTTGTGTGACCAGCCGGTATCACCTTCGATCTTGAGATCCACCGTCACCCTCACGGAATTGGAATCAGCGAGCTTTTTCTCCCGGATCAACTTAGAGTAGCGGAGGTAGGTGGCGTCATCAATCGAGGCATAGACATGCATGGGGTCCACACTGACGACGGAGGTGAGCAGGGTGGTGAAACCAGCCACCCCGCTGATGTAATTGCCTTTGGTTTGGAGGGCGCGGCTGACGCGGCCATTGATGGGGGACCTGACTTTGGTGAATTCCATGTTCAGGATGGCCCCGTTGCGGCTGGCCTCAGCGGACTGGACTGCGGCTTTGGCCACCGCGAGGGCGTTGCGCCTCGTGTCAGCTTCTTCGTGGGAAATGGCCCGGGCCTTGAGCAGGGATTCCACACGGTCAGCCTCACTTTGGGCGCTCAGGAGGCGGGCCTTGGCCTGGGCCACCGCGGCATCGGCGACATCCAGCGCGGCTTGTTCGAACCGGGGATCAATCTCAAACAAGACATCGCCTTCCCGCACCAACTGGCCCGCTTCAAAAACGACCCGTTCGATATACCCGGTGACGCGCGGCCGGATTTCGACGGAATCCGTGGCTTCAATGCGGGCGGAAAATTCGTCCCAATCATTGATTTTCCGGCTTTCCGGCACCAGGGTCATGACTGGCATGGGATTGGGCAACCCGCCCATCGCGGGAGGCGGAACGGCTTTTTCGCAGGCGGGCAGCAGGAGGGTGGCGCCAGCGAGGAGAGGCAGGAAGTGCTTCATGGGGAGGGAAAGGAGGAGGAAAAGAGGGATGGGTTAGCTGGGTATGTTGACTGAATGTCCCGCCACGGCACTCAAGCAGCTTCCGGAACCGCGCCGAGGATCGCCAGAATGGCCCGGTCCAACTGCCGGATAGGTCCCAGATCATTGAGCACCCTGGCCTGCGTAAAGGCTCCTTGGATGTAGGTTTGCAGGGTGCGGGCCTTGAAGGCGGAATCTGTGCCATCAATCAAGCCTTCGCTTGCGGCATCCCGGATGGCGGATTCATAGAAGCGCAGGTGGTGGGCAAAGATCTCCGCTACCTTGGCCCGGATCAATTCGTCCTGGGTCCCCACTTCGCTGCCCAGAGAGGACAGGGGACAGCCGCAGACATGACCGGTCAAGGCGCAGCGTTCCTCCTGATATTCCAGCATTAGCAAGGCATAACGTCCAAAGCGTTCCAAAGGGGGCACCACCGGGGAAAAAATTTCATTGAGGACCGGAAGCCGTTTGGTCCATGCCGAATCAATCGTGGCGATGGCGAGATGGGCTTTGGATTCGAAAAAGTGGTAGAAGCTGCCTTTGCGCACCCCGGCGCGCGCGCAGATGTCATCCACACTGGTCGAGCCATAACTGTTCTCCCAGATCAGATCATAGGCGGCCTTGATCAGGTTTTCTTTGGCTTGACTGGGGCGGGCCATGAGGCAGAAGGAAAAAGCAGAATCGGTTCACGGGTGGAGGTTGTTGACTGGTTGGTCAAGTCGTATTCCTGGCCGGTTTCCAGGTGCAATCCTGCCGTGTTGCCGTTTGGTGTGGGCCGGTGAAACGATTTCACAAAGTGATTTTACTGGGCATTTCAGTCGCGCTGGGAATCTTTCTGGTCGTGTGGTGGAAGACGGGAGAAGGGCAGCGCCTGATCCCGGGCGGGCTGCGCGGCGCGGTTCCGGCAGAGTGCGGGCAATTGGTGGTGGTGCGCCCGCCAGGGATGGATGGGCCGGCGGCCCAAGTGTGGCTTTTGGAGCGGCACCCCGGGCTCCCTGAGTGGAAAATTGCCGCAGGACCCATGGAAGCGGTGGTGGGACGAAATGGAGTGGGCTGGGGCACCGGTGATCCGGATCTGCCGAATCCGGGAGGCTATCCTGACAAAAAAGAGGGGGACGGGCGCAGCCCGGCGGGCATCTTCCGGCTGCCCTTTGCCTTTGGTTCAGCGGTTTCCGCACCACCCGGGGTGAAACTCCCATGGCGGGAATGCACCCCCTCCCTGCGCGGGGTGGATGACGTGAAGTCGCGCTATTATAACCTCGTAGTCGATGAAACCATAGTTCCTGACAAGGATTGGGACAGTGCGGAAATCATGAGGCGGGACGACGGCGCCTACGAAACCGGCATCATGATCGGCCACAATCCCGCCCGCGTCCCCGGAGGCGGCTCCTGCATTTTTCTCCACCTTTGGAAAGGGCCGGGCGAGGGCACGGCCGGCTGCACGGCGCTCTCCCGTGAAAATGTCAGGACAATCCTCGCCTGGATCGATCCAGCCCGGGAGCCTCGTCTGGTGCTGGCAGTGCCGTGATGAGGACGGGAAGCCTTCAGAAAAAGGCTGCACCGGGTGCTTCAATTTGGCGCAGGCCGCAGGCGGGCGCGCTGTTCCAAGCTACGGCACAGCTTGCCCAGACGGCGCATCCACGCCCCATACTGACTGTAGGCTGCGGAGCCATGCTCCCGGCCCAGCAAAGCATAAAGCCGGAGTTCGGCATCCGGCGGCCCTGTTCCGGACTTGATGGGAAGGGGAATGGCCAGACCGGCCTTGGTGAGGCGAGGCGATCCGATCTCCAAAAGCAGGGAAGCCACGGTTTCCCGATGGGCTGCCAGGTCGGCCAACCCAGCTTCGGCGATGTCAGCACCAGGCAGATTGTGGAGCAGATCGTGGCTGGGTATATTCATCCTGTGAAGTCGGCTACCCGTTGGGTGAAGGTGGGAATATCAATGGCGGGGAAACGAATCAAATCAGGCAGAATGGCGGTGAAGAGTGAACTCAGGCGCGGTTTTTCAATCAATGCATCCGCCAGCATGTGGGCGATATCAAATTGGTCGCGGGAGTGGAAACGTTCCAATTTGGACAGGGCCTGACTGT
This sequence comes from Verrucomicrobiales bacterium, assembly GCA_038210825.1. Lineage (GTDB taxonomy): Bacteria > Verrucomicrobiota > Verrucomicrobiia > Verrucomicrobiales > V1-33 > CAIZWU01. Next base: position 52,749 of record JBBQWG010000042.1, on the reverse strand, counting down.
AGAAATCGTAGTGGTAAAAATCGATTTTGCCACAACGCTGGACAAAAAGGCTTCGGCTCTCCCAGCCAGGCAGCGGCGGGATGAAGTCTGAAGGACAAGCCAATTCGAGATTGATGTCCAGTTTTTCCTTCAGTTCCGGTAAAGCTTGAAAAAGTCCTGCGGGTTCGGGGTCGGCTTTGATATCAATATCTACCGTCATTTCCCGCCATCCCATTAAAACGGCGGAGACACCTCCCGTGACATAGATCCGGCCCGGGGCAGGAACCGCCTTTCCGAGCGAATCCATGAAATCATGAATTTTCCGGGCAGTAGTCAAAGATCGCACGTCTGACGATAGAGGCTGCCGGTTTTCTTTCCAGCAGGAAAGCCGCCATGGTTCAGCCGGCTGCGCTGACCTTTTCCCGCGGCGAGGCGGGCGGCGCGTTCGGTGAATTCAACGTGGGAACTGGAAGGCGGTCCGAGGAGGGAGTGGAATTTAGCCTATTACGGACCGGGCGGAAGGGCAGGGAGCCGGGATTCAGTCATGGCCCGTTCGAAATACCGGACCGCAGCCAGCGTAGAGGGACCTTATGAAAACCCGCGTTTCCGTTTCTCTTCTGCTTCTTTCCTTCCTCGCCGCCGTGGTCGCCATCGCGCAGCAGGACACCAAACCGGTGCCGGAAGGACCGCAGGCGGGGCTGGAAGAAGGTTTTGTCCGGGTGTTTGACGGCCAGTCCCTTGCAGGGTGGGAGGTCAGTGCCAAAAGCGGGCATTCCCGCACCAGCAACCACACTAGCGGCGGGCGCTGGGTCGTGGAGAATGGGGCCATCACCGGCAGTCAGGATGTGCCAGGCAACGGGGGTCTGGTGATGACCAAGGAGGAATTCGGGGACTTTGAGGTGGCGATGGAAATGAACAACGACTTCGGTCCGGACAGCGGGCTTTTCCTGCGCAGCACCGTGGACGGCAAGGCCTGGCAGGCCATGATTGATTATCACAGCGGCGGGAATCTGATGGGGATCTATGGCGAGGGTCTGGGCGGCAAACCCCATGTCAGGAATTACAGCTTCACGGACAAAGTGACGGAGATCACCGATAAAAAGACCGGAGAGCCGCCCACTCCATTGCCGGTCAAACCGGCCAGCTGGCCGTATTTCTGGCGTGCCGGCCAGTGGAACGAACTGCGTGCCCGCATTGAAGGCAATCCCCCTAACATCACGACATGGATCAATGGCGTGAAGATCATGGAGTGGCAGGAGAAGGAGGTCCGGCATCCCGCCAAAGGCCGCATTGCCCTCCAAGTCCATGGCGGCGGCGACCATACCCGGCAATTTGTGCGCTACCGCAACATCCGGGTAAAACGGCTCAATTAACTTCCCGCAGGAAGGCCGCCCTCGTTCAGCCGGCTGCGGTGACCTTTTCCCCGGCGAGCCGGGCGGCGCGTTCGGTGAGTTCAATGTGGAACTGTTCCGGGGTCGGGGCTTCGCCGGTGGTGCGGGTGCGGCCGAACCAGGCGCTGAAGGTCTCGCCAGCCAGTCGTTCCGCTTTGTAAGCTTCCAAGTAGGGGCGGACGGTGGCCGCGATGTCGGCGCGTAGCACGGATTTGATTTCGAGACCGGCCAGGCGGTCGCCCGCGATGCTGCCGCCAACGAAGAGGGCGTATTTGTTGGGAGCACGCCCCACAAAACCAAAGTCGGCATTGTAGGGGCGGCCGCAGCCGTTCGGGCAGCCTGTCATGCGCACCAGAATGGGGTCGTTTTCGAGTCCGAGTTCGCGCAGAATGCCATCAAATTCATCGAGCACGCCGGGGAGCGCGCGTTCGGATTCAGACAAGCTGAGGCCGCAGGTAGGCAGCGCCACACACGCGTGGGCGACACGGCGGGTGGCGGTCATGGCGTCGGCGTGCGGGACGTGGTATTTGGCGAGGATGGCTTCGACCGCACCTTTTTGTTCCGGCGCGACATCAGCAATGATCACGTTGGTGTTAGGGGTAATAATAAAGGGCAGCTCCAGATCCCTTGCGATTTCATTGAAGCAGTCGAGATACTGCGGGCCTCCCTCACGGTTGGTGATGCGGCCCATACTGACGTAAACGGCGCAGAAGAGTTTGCCGTCGCCCTGCTCGTGCCAGCCGAGGTTGTCCTCCACGGTGTCGAAGGGAATCGGCTTGGCCGGGAAGGTTTTGATGCCGGGCAGGCGGCTCACCACTTCCGCCCGGAACCCGTCGATGCCCATGGTCTGCACCGTGTATTTCATGCGCGCGTGTTTGCGCTCGGTCCGGTTGCCGTGGTCGCGCTGCGTGGTGACGATGGCTTCGGCGGCATCCACCGCGTGGGGGCGCTTAACATAAAACAAGGGTTGGGCAAGGAAGGGCCGTGTATTCAGCTGGCCATGGCTCATGCCGAACCCGCCGCCCACGGTAATGGTGTAACCTTCGACGGCCCCGTTCTCGACGTGTGGCACAAAGCCAAGATCCTGACTGAAAACATCAACATCATTCTGCGGCTGGATGGCGATGCCGATCTTGAATTTGCGGGGGAGATACAGCTTGCCGTAGATCGGGTCCTCGGCCGCCTTTTCATCCTTGGCGATGGTCCGGGCGCGGACTTCGGGATTCACGCCGGTCTGCGCCCAGTCGAGATCAATCTTTTCCCCGTCGAGCCAGATGTCGGCATAGGCGGAGGAGCGCCAGAGGAAACGCTGGCTGAGTTCCTCGGAGAGGAGCTGGGCATCAAGCCGGGCGGCATCCTTGATCGGAGCCGCCGGGGCCATGGTATTGCGCACCACATCGCCGCAGGCTCCCATCGTGGTCAGGCCGCTGCGGCAAATCCCCGCGATGACTGCCTTCAGGTTGCCCTTCAGCACACCGTGCAACTGAATTCCCTGGCGGTTCGTGAGGCGCAGCGAACCTTCTGAAAGGACACACAGCTCGTGATGGATCAGCCACTGCCGGGCCGAAATCCGGCCGCCCGGCATTTTGGAACGCACCATGAAGGACCAGGCCTTTTCCTTTTTCTCTTTGGTCAGAATCGGCCGGAGGTCGCGGTCGTCCTGTTGGTAGGATCCATGGAACTTCAGAAGCACATTTTCCGCATCATCCACATGCGTCAGGGCCGGGTCAGCGAAGTTTTCGGCGATGACGCCACGGAGGCCCTGGGACTCAAGCTTGATTTCTTCGACGCTGGCTTTGGACATGATTTGCGGTGGGTGGAAAGGGAAGCGGACCATGCAGGGTAGCCCGCAGTCAGCAAGGGGCAACTGAAAAATCCCTATTCCCTACAGGAAATTAGGAGAATAGGTCAAGTGACGTGTTTTTCTGGGGGAAAGTCAGGTGACGGCAGGACGTGCGGAGACACTCCCCGCTGGATTTACGGCGGTTGAGGCTCATGGGTTCCCTTGGAAGCCCGATCACGACAGCGATGCCATGCCAAAGTTTTGTAGTGGCGTTTTCTGCGGGTGCAAAGCCGCCGGCGTGGCCGTATCGGGCAGAATGAGGAACCAAACTGTGGCCGTGTTGGGAGCTTCCGCCGACCGGGAGCGTTATTCGCATCAGGCGGTGGTTTTATTGGCGGAGCAGGGGCACCGGGTCCTTCCGGTGAATCCCTCCCTCGAGGAAGTCCATGGTTTGCCGGCAGCGAAATCGCTGACAGAACTGACTCAGGTGGACACCCTGACCCTTTACGTCGCCGCCGCCCGCCTGACCGCGCTGGCGGGTGAGATTGTGGGGTTGAAACCGGGGCGGGTGATTTTCAATCCGGGTACGGAGTCCGCAGAGTTGCAGGCGGCGCTGGATGCGGCGGGGATTCCCTGGCAGGAGGCCTGCACTCTGGTCCTGCTGCGGACGGGGCGGTTTTAAGCAATGGAACTGGGCCGGACTCTCCCGGCTGTCTTTTGCGTTGTTGGCGAAAACACGTGCCATCGAAAAACTGGACCGCAGGAGGGTGCGGATTGGTTGAATGATGTCAGGGCCATCTCCTGACCGGGATGAGGAGCCTGGGGCTGGTGAAAGGCGGCGCCGCGACGCATGACAGCCGTCAGCTTTGGCAGGAAGTGCCAGGATCCATGCTGCTGCGGAGCTGCAATTCATTGATCGCCCAGGCAGCGTGTTCGGAGATCAGTGCGTCGGGATCCCGGGCGGCGGTTTGGAGGGCGGGGAGGTCTTCGGGGGATCCGGTGTTGCCGAGGGCGATGCAGACGTTGCGGAGGAAGGCGGGGCGTTTGATGCGGCGGATGGGGCTGTGGCGGAAAAGGTTCAGGAAGGTAGCATCAGTCAGGCGGAGGAAGTCGCGGAGCGGCCACTGGTGGACGAACGGGCGGGCGGCAAAGGCGGCTTCGGTGGAAGCCAGGGCGAAGCGGTTCCACGGGCAGGCGGCGAGGCAGTCGTCGCAGCCGTAGATCCGTCCGCCGATGGCGCGGCGGAATTCGTGGGGGATGGGGCCCTTGTGCTCAATGGTGAGGTAGGAGATGCAGCGCCGGGCATCCAACTGATGCGGAGCAAGGATGGCCTGGGTCGGGCAGGCGGTAAGGCAGCGGGTGCATTTGCCGCAGTGCCCGGCCATGGGCTGGTCCGGGGTGATGGCAAGAGTTGTCAGGATTTCGGCCAGAAAAAAATAGCAGCCCAGCTTTGGATGGATCTGGACGGTGGATTTGCCATTCCAGCCCAGCCCGGCGGCGGTGGCCCAGTCCCGTTCGAGCACCGGTCCGGTATCGGCATAGAGCTTCTGGGTGCCGCCGCAGGTTTCGAGGTAATGGCAGAGATCAGTTAGCTTTTCTTCGAGGACGGCATGGTAGTCGTCTCCCCAGGCATAACGGGCGATTTGGCCGGTGGCCGGGGCCGGGGCCGAGTCCGGGGCTCCGGATGCCGTGCCCGGACCGGCCACCGTGACCCACTCTGGCGGATCCTGGTAATAATTGAGGGCAACGGTGACAACAGATTGGGCACCGGGCAGAACTTCCCGGGGATCCTTGCGGCGCTTGGGGTTTTTTTCCATCCACTGCATGGAGCCATGATGACCGGCATCCAGCCATGCTTGGAAGGTCTCCGCGTGGGGCGCGGGGCCGGTGAGGGCGGCCACGCGGCAATCGGCCAGCCCAAGGGCAGCCGCCATCCCGCGGAGCCCGCCGGCAATCATGTCAGGCGGGGGAGTCACACCAATGGCTGGGAGTAGTGGACGCGGACAGATTCTGCCAGGCCGTAGGCGGCTTCGCCGGGGGTCACGTCGGAGACATCGACATCGAGATCGGCCGCGCTGGTGTAGAGCGGACGGCGGACGGCAAGGAGTTCCCGGACGGTCTGGCGGGGGTTGGGAGTGCGGACCAGCGGGCGGTCATGATTCCGCATGATACGCTGGAAGAGCACTTCTTCCGGGGGATTCAGCCAGATCACGAGACCAAGGGCGCGCAGCCGCGGGACATTGTCAGGAACCGTGATGATGCCGCCGCCGGTGGCGATGACGCTGCGCTGGGTGCCTGCCAGATCCTCCAGCACCGACGACTCGAGGGCACGGAACCCGGCCTCGCCTTCCTGACTGAAGATGTCCGGGATGCTGCGCCGGGCCTTTTTGACGATCAGCTGGTCCGTATCGAGGAACCGGAAACCTAACTGACGGGCCAGCAATTGGCCGACCGTGGTTTTCCCGCACCCCATGAAGCCGATGAGGATGACATTGAGCGGGCGGACCGGAGCCGTGGACATGGTCCGATGATGAGCCGGAATCCCCCGGGGCACAAGGCCGATGCCATGCGGAATCCTTGTCAGGGCAAGGTGGCCCGGAGGCGGTAGAACCGGATGGGTCCGGAGCCCCCCGTCTCATACTGACGCAGGGTGGGGTCGGAGGGGACGGGTATATCCGTGAGCTGGCGGCTGGTGGTCCATGGTCCACCGGGGGTGGCGGCTTCCTCCAGAATCAGGGCGGCATCGGAGGCGGCCGGGTTCAGGGGGAAACTGAGATGCCAGACTTTGTCGATTGCCGTCAGGGTCAGGACCGGGAAGGAATTGAAATCGAGGGGATGGGTGCCCGATGCATATTCAAGGAGATTGGGAAATCCATCGGCATCGGGATCATCCAGCGGACCGGCCATGGTGACGGGCGTGGAGGATGGGCTGCTGAGGAACCGGGCCATCCATGCCCCAAAACCCGCTGTGTCAGGGCGTCCGGGATTGGCCATGCCGGTGCTGGGCCGCCAGTGGAGGGGATTGGCCGGATTGGTGAGGCCGGAGGGATTGACCAGCATGAGGCTGGGGCCGGTGCCATCCGCTGCCGCCGGCCATGGCGGATGGTCACCATAGGTGAGATCAAAAATAGCGCTGCCGTCAGGGGCCTGGAGGCGGAGGCGTTCACCACCGTTGGACAGCGCCGATCCGCCGGCAAACGTTCCGGCAATGCCTGTGATCCCCGGATGGCGGAAGCGGAGGGCATCCGGATTCCGGGCCAGGATCAGCCGGGCTCCGGCGGCAAGTTGCTGGAAGGCAGCCTGCGCAAAGTCAAACTGGATCCCATGAGTGAAAAAGCATCCTGACAAATCCACCGGTGCCCGCGAGACATTCAGCAATTCAATGAACTCAAAGGCCCCCTCATCGGCATAGCCGGCGGCGGCTTCCGCCGCACCCGGCGCAGCGGGGTGGTAGTGGATCTGGCTGGGCACCAGATTCCGGGCAGAGGCCGGAGTGGTGCTGAAGTAGCGGGTTTCCGTCAGGGCCGACCACTCGCCATTGGCTAGGGCACGGGCCTTGAGGGTGACATCGCCCGTCAGCAAGGGAGGATGCGCGGGATCGTATAACAAAGCGCCGGGAGCCGGGGAGAGACTCCCTCCCGACTGGACTACCAGCCGCACCGTGCACAGGAGATCCGAGCTGGAAGCCGACTGGTTCAGCGCCTGGATGGCAATAACATTGCGTCCTACCCGGAGCAGGGGACGCACGGTGGCCGGATTCAGGGCAAAAGGAGTGAACCCAATGGCGGCGGCGTCATTGCGGGCACTGGTGGCCGTGGAGGCAAAGGTTTCGTTGGTCGGGGCACTGGCCCGCACGGCTACGGTTCCATTGATGGCAGCGATAAAGCCGTCATCATACTGGGCTTCAAGGGACACGGAACCCAGCTGGTCGATTTCCGCCTGGCTCTCCATGTTGAATTCCATGCGGAAATAGACCGAAGCCCGCAAGCCTCGCATCGCGGCACCCACATCAGTCAGGAAATGAGGACGGAAATCGGGATCGAGGTCATAACCGAGCCCGTTGGTTCCGTTTTGCCAAAGAGCAGGATTGGAAGGCCCATCGAAGCTGCGCCACGTGGTGCCGATGCTGTTGGAAGGCACCCACCACCGGCAGGGGGTGCCTGCATCCACCAGATGGCGGCGGTTGATAGGGGAGAAGGTGCTGGGGTCGCTGCCGTCCAGGGTATAATACAGGGCCGCCGTGGTTCCCCCCGGCTGACGGAGTTCCACGCGGGTGCCGGGTGCAATGGTTCCGCCGGCCGGCCACACCCCGGGAGCCGGAATCGCCGGGAAGAGACCGGTGCTTTGAAACTGTTGCAGCACGAGGGCATTGCGGCCGGCGATAAAAGTGTCCCGCAGCCACTGAATCTCCGGTTTCCAATGCTCATCCGGGTTCAAGGCCAGATCGAAGGGATCAAAGCGGTTCACATCGCCCCAGCGGGCGGACTCGGCGACGAGGGGCAAGTCCAACTGGGAGGTCAGGGAATCCAGCCTGGCCTGATTGGCGGCGGTGGTCATGGCCCCATCATGGAAGAAGTGTTTCTGCAGCCGGTCCCCAAACTTCTGGCGGAAGGGTGGATAGCTCCGCAGCGCCGCATATGGCCACACCTGACTTCCCTGGGTGCCCACGCGGGTGCTGTCAAAGCCGGCAATGCGCTGCGGCGGGTAGTAGCTCAGCCATGGGGGCTGCTGGCCCAGTCCCCGGTTCAGCATCAGGTGCGTGCCCATGCTCATCTCCGCATCCCAGACATGGAACAGATAGCGTCCGGCCTCGCCACGGCTGCGGCGGGCGGCATACCAGTTCTTGTTGTCAAAATAACCGGCCTCGGCCTCCTGGGTCCCGTTCTTGAGATAGATCGGCCCGCACCAGTCATAGTCGCCTGACCAGATCCTTACGATCAGATAGTCGATGTAATCCTCAAGGTTCACCAGGGCATCGAGCGCCTGGTAGTCGGCGGCATTGCGGATGCCCCGGTCAGCGAGGGCGAGCACCTCTTCCCATGACTCCCCGGAGCCGTCCACCTGGGAATAATTTTCCCCCACGAAGGTGGGATGGTGCACCACATCCCAGTCTCCCGGATCTCCTCCCAGATGGGAAGCATAGAAGTCGGCATTGGCCCGCTCATGCAGGTCGTAGATCCCCCAGTAAAGACCGTTGAGGTAGAGGTGGACATAACGGCCCCGCGGGCTGAGGCGTCCCATGTCCGTTTCCGTCAGCCGCAGGAACTGGTCCCTGACATAAGTTCCGTGATAGGCGAGCAGAGCGCTGGAATTGCCGAACGGCACGGCCCAGCCATCATGCCCGCCCGGCCGGAGGATCAACTGGTCAAAGCGCTGCACGGCGGACTCCGCAAAGAGGGGATACCGCAGTTTGTCGGTGCCATAACGATTCCGGAAATAAAGCCGGAAGGGCTTTTTGGGATGTTCCCGCGCATTGCCGCCATGGATGCGCACTCCACCGTCGATCTGAAGATCCGCCGGCCAGCCTGGTCCCAGCAGTTCCACGGAGACCGGGGCTTCCTCCGATCCGTTCCGGCCGTTGGCATAAAGTCCCTCCGGATCAAACAGCCATTCCTTGCCCGTGGTCAGGGAGACCACGGGCAGCGACTCCCGCAGGGCTTTTTCTGCAAGGCCGGCGTATTGCGGGGCAAACACCACCCCGGGATCCATCGCATAATCCGCAGGAATGGGAAACAAGCTGCCGAACCCGTTGTCCTCCACTCCCCAGGTGGAGGGATAGTCTGGCGGGCGGGTTTGCCGGATGCTGTCGGCCGGAAAAAGGTAGCTTTGGGTCCCCACGTTGGTAGGATGACGGGCATCCGCGTCTGCCATGGCCCGCACCACCGTGGTGCGGCTGAGGGAGATGGGCCCGGTGTAAATCCGTGCGGTGCGGGGACGGGGCGTGGAACCATCCGTGGTGTAATAAATGGTGGCTCCCGGCGTGCCGCAGGAAATGGTCAGGGACACTGGACCGGTATAAATCCCGCGCTCCGGACTGAACCGGATGTCCTCCGTAAAACCCGCCTCCGGCAGGGAATTCGCCGCTCCGGGGGTCGCGGTGAGGAAGTAGCCGGTCTGGAGGGGCATTGACTCATCAAGGGAGCGGACCTCGAGTTCCGGCACCATCAGGACGTCGACATTGCCGGCATCTCCGTTCAGCAACTGGATTGCCAGGATGTTTTCCCCATCGCGCAGCGAGCCGAGCCCGGCGGGAATAGCAAATTCCTCCCAGGCCAGTGCATCGGTATCGTCATACAGACCAGTGGCGGAGGAGTTCCATGTCAGGGTGTCCGGGGCCAGCCGGCTGGCGACCCGCGCCCCGTTGATCCAGGCGACAAATCCGTCATCACATTTGACGCGCAGGATCAGGCTGCTCAGGGCATTCCGCCGGGCGAGGGTGAAGGGGAACCTCACAAAGGCCGTGGCGTTGACGGTATACATCAGTTCCGTGGTGTCGCCTCCGGGTCCCAGCAGGGCAGTATAGGGCCCGGTCGGGCCATCGCGGTCAAAGCCGATCCCGCTCGTTCCGCGTTGCCAGGCGGCATCATCAAACCCGGTGCTTTCCCAGCCGGGCAGGGGACCCGTGGGCACAGTCCAGCGGCAGGACGCTCCCGGGGTGATGACAGGGTTTGCCGTTTCCGGCTGATAGCGGCCATAACTCCGGTCCTTCTCCTGGGGAGGGTAGCCGTCAAAAACAGTTAGGGGAATTCCTCCCTCCGGCGCGGACAGGGCGAGGTAACCTCCGCTTTTGGCGAGCCGGAAATTGGTGTGCAGCGGCCGTTTGGGAGCCGTGCGGTCCTTGCCGGATGCCCACACCACCCGGTATTCGCCCGGCTGCAGCACCACGGCCGGGAAAATCCAGCGGCGGGGCAGGGCCGGATCATCGGTCAGGGTATAGCCGGCGAGGTTGCAGGGCCCGGAGTCAGGATTGTAAATTTCGATGAAGTCGGAAGCGTCGCCGTCCTCATCCCGGATGACTTCGGCATTGTCCGCGAGAAATTCCGTCAGGCGCGGGGCCGCCGGGACCGGGAGCAAACTTGTCAGGATCAGGCCCGCTCCGGCAAGCAGTCCACGGACGCCGCGCCATGGCAGGCTCGGCGCAGGGCGGCGGGAGGGACAGGAAGGAAGCACCGGGGAGGGGGGGTGGAAGGAATGCCGCTGACAACATGCCAAAGGGCCGGGAAAAAGTAAAGGTCGGGAAGCTGACGCCGGGGTGCCACCGGCCGGACATTCCTGCGGGATATTCGGGGTGGAGCCAGGGGGCATGGCATGATTGGTTGGCCGCCATGTCACCGCTGTCCCCATTCTCCATCGGCACCGTGGTCCGGCCAGGTCCGGAGATGGCCGCCTCCCTCGCCTCATGGCCGGAAGGCATGGCTTGTTTCCAATTGATCTGGTCATTGAAGCATGGCGGCGGGGTGCCTGATTTGTCAGGACCGGCATCCGCTGTCCGGGAAGCCGCGGAGGGGCGCGGGGCCTCCATTTCTGCGCTTGGGGTCTATGGCAACCCGCTGCGCATGGATGCCGCCGGGGAGGCCGCGCGCGACGGACTGCGCCGGGCCCTCCTCGCGGCGCGGGCTTTTGGCACCAGTGTGGTAGGCTGTTTTGCGGGGCGGATCCCCGGCACGCCGGTGCCGGATTCGATCCCCCGCTTCCAGCAGGTCTTCACCGAACTTGCCAGGATTGCAGAAGGAGAGGGCGTCGGCCTTGCCTTTGAAAACTGCCTGCAGGGTGGAAACTGGGAGCGCGGCGACATCAATATCGGCTTCCACCCTGCGGCATGGGAGCTGATGTTTGACGCGGTGCCCTCGCCGGCTCTCGGTCTGGAATGGGAACCCTGCCATCTGATGTGCCAGTTGATGGATCCCCTGCCGGTGCTGGATCGTTATGCCGGGCGCATCCTGCACGTGCATGGCAAAGATGGGCAACTCAACCGCACGCTGCTGGCGGCTTCGGGCACCCATGGACCGGACCACGTGGTTCGGCACCGCTTCCCCGGCCTCGGCGACTCCGACTGGACGGTGATTTTCCAAAAACTCGCTGCGGCCGGCTATCAGGGCGTGATTGATATTGAAGGCGGGCACGATCCGGTCTTCCGCGGGGACCGCGAAATGGAAGGGCAGGTGAATGCCCTGGATTATCTGAAGCAGTGCCGCGCGGCTGCTTTTCCACCCGATTTCTCCTCATGAAAAACCTTCCTTTTCTATACTCGTTGGCTAAGTGTCGGTTATAACGCTTCCGGCACGTCCTTCGACCGTCCTTGCCGAGGCAAGGATGCCGGGTTGAAATTACCGGCTATTCCCTAACTTGAATTATGAGCCTGTCCTTGGCGGCAGCAAACTGGTGCCAGTGTGGTCTGGTGTTCCTCTTGGTGTGGGCAGGCACGGGGAACTTGCTGGCCAAAACCTCCGTTGACGTTTCCCATGCGAGGATCACGGCGGATGGGCGACAGGTTCTGGTGATGTTGCCCCGGGATAGCAGTCGCGAAGTCCTGCAGCCGGTCAGATTCACGCTACCAGAGGGAAGGAGAATAGCCTTGCATGAGACTTTCCCGAAATCGGGGGTTTATGATGCCGTGACCCTCCAGCCCGTCTGGCAGGTGGATTGGTTCAGCCAGAAGGACGATATGAAATGGTCGGACGATTTTAGAAGTGTCGTCCGGCGCAATATCGGGGCTCTTGATTTGCGGGCGTCCTGGGCCCTGGCTTTTTACCGGGACGGACTTCCCATCCGGGAGTATAGCCGCCATCAATTGTTGACCGGCCTGCGGCAGGGACCCTTTTTCAGGTTTACCAGTCTTGATTGGCACTCGGTATGGTATGATGAATTTGAAGTGTTGGGAGACCGCCTCCTGTTGTCCACGGCACGGCGGGGCTTGTGGCGGGGATGGGATCGGATCCTTGATCTGGGCTATCAGGAATTATATACCTTTGATCTGACCACTGGTACGGTCCTCTCCCGGGAAATCAGAGGACGAGGCCGGCTTGCCGTGATGACCGCAGGACTGCTGGCCCTGGTGCTGGCCCTGCCGTTGGGGATCTGGCTGAAGCGTCGCCGGCAAGTTCCCCTTCAGCGCCAACGGCGCATTCCATGACAGCCTCGGGGGGCAGACCGAGTTGCACTTGATGCACACGCTTCAGCGCCAACGGCGCATTCCATGACAGCCTCGGGGGGCAGACGAGTTGCACTTGATGCACACGCTTCAGCGCCAACGACGCATTCCATGACAGCCTGGGGTTTCAACCCCAGGTTATCATCCCTCCCCATTTCCCAGCGCTGAAAGCGCGTTTCATGATTGGCCGGAGCAAGCCGATTTCCCCGCCTGGTCGTCGCCATCCACATCGCCATCATGGAACGCGCCGATGGCGCTCCGGATCGGGGGGGGCCGGGTTTCCTGGGGTTGAAACCCCAGGCTGTCATGGGATGCGCCGTTGGCGCTGGACGCTGGCAGCTGGCCGGTGCCCGGCAACCGCTGGCCGCCGCTGCCTGCTGACCGCTGACCGCTGACTGCTGACTGCTGACTGCTGACTGCTGACTGCCGACTGCCGACTGCCGACCGCTGCCCGCTGCCCGCTGCCCGCTGCCTCCGACTTGACGTTGCCCGGCGGGCCATGACATGCCATGAGTGGGCTCCTTCCGGAACCTCTTCTATCATGATCCAGCATCCCTGCACGTCCCGCATCATCGCTCCTTCGCTGCTCGCGGCGGATTGGAGCCGTCTTCCTGACGAATGTTCCCGCGCCATCCGCGCCGGGGCTGACTGGCTGCATTGTGATGTCATGGACGGGCACTTTGTGGATAACATCACTTTCGGCCCGCAATTCATCGAGTGCCTGTCGAAGACGAACGATATCTATCTGGATGTGCATCTCATGATCGAGCGGCCGGACCACTATCTGCCACGGTTTATCAAGGCCGGGGCCGATGGCATCACGGTGCACGTGGAGGCCCGGCATGAGGTGGGCGAAACCCTGCGCCGGATCCGGGAGGCGCGCTGCAAGGCCGGCCTTTCCCTGCGGCCGGAAACGGATTTTTCCATGGTCATCCCCTATCTGGATCAGATCGATCTGCTGCTGGTGATGACCGTCGTGCCCGGCTTTGGAGGTCAGCCCCTGCTCCCGCATACCCTTGAGACGGTGCGGGCGGCGCGGGATTACCGCGGGGCCCATGGCTTGAAGTATCACATCGAAGTGGACGGCGGCATTACCCAGGAAACTGCTGCACTGGCCACGGCGGCCGGGGCGAACGTTCTGGTGGCCGGGAGTTCCCTGTTCGGCGCTCCTGACATGACCGCGGCGGTCTCGGCCATGCGGGCGGTGTGAGATTCATCCTGCCCTCTGCCGTGGGGGCCCGGCGGGCATTTCCAGTCCGGCAGCACCCCCCGGGGTTAGCCGGAGGTTGCGGGTTTGTCCGGCGGTGGCCGCATGGAATGCGCAGGCTTTGGCCTGAAATGCGGAGCCGGGGACGGTGGGTTCTGTCATCATACCACCCTATGAAACAGAACGAACCCTTCAGCCACATCATGAGCAAGGAACTGGTCACCGTCCACCATGGGGCTCCCCTTTCGAAAGTGCGCCAGTTGATGCTCACCACCGGAGTGCACCATATCCCGGTGGTTAGTGGCGACGATCTGACCGGCATCATCAGTTGGTCCGATATCCTGAATCTGAGTTTCGGCGAGGCCTTTGGGACCGACCACCGGGCGGTGGATGCGGTGCTGGATCACTCCATCACCCTTGAGCAGGCCATGAAGAAGGATCCGGTTACTTTGCCCCACGATGGTTATGTCCGTCAGGCAGCGGAGCTGTTGGCGGAAGGCCAGTTCCACTGTGTGCCCGTGGTGTCCGGCCGTAAACTGGTCGGCATGGTGACCTCGACAGATCTCATCAAGTATCTTCTTGCGCAATATTGATCCAACAGCCGGTGACCCTGACGGACCAGCAGCCGGGGCCATGCCGCCCACCGGGCAGGCCTTGAAACGGCTTCCCGCACCGTTGGCGGATCCCGGCATGAGAGCAATCTTTTAAAACTCGTCAGGCAACAAGCGTCCCGGGCCACGCTGCCTGCGGGTGCTGCCCCTCACTTCCTCCCCGCCCCGTTGGTCCCGCGTGGCTATCGTGCTGAACCGCGACTCCGGAACGATCGGCCGCCTTGGGCCCGATCACGTGGCCGCCCGGTTGCAGGAGCTGTTCTCCCTTGAGGGTATCATGGCAGAGGTGTCTTTGGTGTCCGGAGCCGAAGTCGAAGCCGCCCTCCAAGCAGCACGTGACGGTCCGGCAGAAGTGGTCATGGTGGGCGGCGGGGACGGCACCGTTGCGGCCGCCGCCACGGCCATGGCCGGGCAGGACAAACCCCTCGGGATTCTGCCCCTCGGCACCTTCAATCTGGCCGCCCGGGATGCCGGCATACCCCTGGAGTGGGAAGCCGCCGTGCCGTCCCTCCTGACCGCTCCGGTGGTGCTTTCGGATTTGTTGGATTTTGACGGCAAGCTGTTTTGTTGTGTCATGGTCCTTGGATTTTATCCGGCCCTTGCCCTCGGCCGCCGATCCTATGAGGGACCGTGGATGGTGCGGGCGGCGCGCACTGCATGGTCGGTTTTCACCAATGCCGCGACCTTTCCTCCCCTGCATCTGGAGATCCAGAGCAACCAACAATCCCTGCAAATCAAGACCAGCATGGCGGTTCTCGCGAATAACGATTTTGAGGACCTGTTTGGGCTTATCCCAAAGCGCCGATCCCTCGATGGCGGTTATTTTACGGTGTATCTCTCCCGTCACCGCACCCGATGGGGGCTGTTCCTGACTTTTGTGTCATGGCTGTTCGGCTGGTGGCGTCAGGACCGGGAAATGACCGCGCTCCAAGCCACCGAACTCACCATCAGCGCCCGCCGCCGCCGCCGCATCCCGGTGATGCGGGATGGCGAAGTCACCAAACTTTCCGTTCCCTTTACCGTAAAAATCCGCCCCCGCGCCCTCCCTCTGCTGGCCCCGCGGGCCTTGGTGGAGGAGGGATCCTGAATTCTGACATCCGATGCTTTGACCGGGGGCTGACAGCGATTCAGAATGCGTCAGGCCCTGAACGGTTCGCCGGAGAATCAAAAATCAAAGATGGCGGAAGGGGTGGGATTCGAACCCACGGTGAGTTGCCCCACGTTCGATTTCGAGTCGAGTGCCTTAAACCGAGCTCAGCCACCCTTCCGGACGGGCCAATCCTAGGCAGAGGCGGCGGGAGGACAAGCCGGGATTTGGTTTTCTGAATTTTTTGCGTGGGATTGGTGCTGAGGGCTCGTTTCACTGGCAGCCGGCTGTTACCGGCGTATCAACTCTTATGGACTGGAACAGCCTCGGCACCTATTTTAATCTCGGCGTCAACCACGTGCTGACGGGCTGGGATCATTTGTTGTTTGCCTGCGCCCTCGTGCTGGCGCTGCGCGGATTTTGGGAGGTTTTCAAGGTGATCGGGGTGTTTACCATTGCCCATTCCCTGACCGCAGCCCTGACGGTGGTGCGGGGCGCGCCCTTGCTGCCCGGCTGGTTTGTGGAGCCTTGTATCGCGGCCAGCATTATTTTTGTGGCCTTGGAAAACATCTTCCTGCCCGGAGCGGCGGCCAGTGTGCGACGGCTCGCGGTGGCATTCCTTTTCGGCCTGATCCACGGCATGGGACTGGCCGGGTATTTATTGGAAAGCCTGAGCGGTTTGTCCGGAGCGGTGGTGGGCTGGGCGGTGGTGCTGTTCTGCGTGGGCGTTGAAGTAGGCCACCTCTGTGTGGTGGCCCCGCTCTCCGGCGTGCTTAAAATCGGCCGGGATCAATGGGGGGAAAAGTTCCACCGGGCCGCCCTCATTGGCGGATCGGTGCTGATCAGCCTGGGCGGATTTTATTATCTGCTGGCTTCCCTCGGCCTGCTGGGTGGCGGGGAGTGAGGCACGTCATGTTTTGGAGATAGTGCGGCAGCCCCCTGCCGCTTTAGGAGGATGCCGGAGGCATAGGGCGCGGAGCCGCGGCGGCCTTGAAGCGGACCTTCACCCACTATCAGCAAGCTATCTCGCCCGAAAAGCGGCGGAGGGCCGCGCGCACTCCAAACTGTAATGCGGCGGCAAGCCCCGCGCACTCGTGCGCCATCGAGCCGCACCACCCCGCCGGGTGGGAGACCCGGCATAACGAACCCATTAAAACCGTAAATAACTCAAACGAAACTGCGTCACCGCGAGGTGGGGTGGGGAGCATCGTGAGGAGAACTCAATCGACCGCAACGCAAGTGAACACGATTCGGCCGGAAACGTGGACGAGCCCGCGAGTGAACGGCGAAGTCCTCCTGCGGCTGGGGCAAGCTGCGCATCCGCAGGAACCGTCCCCCCGTGAACATGGTGGGAGTGGCGGCGCGTTTTGGGTGGTTGGTGGCAGTAGGTTGAGCAGGGGTAGTGCGCGTGAAGATGGGAGACCTGACCGGAAAGACCACCGGAGACGGTGCCTGTCAGGAGTCAGAGCCGCCGTAGTAGCGCGGAAGCCGGGTAACGCCGGTGGAGCGAAGGGCGGCAGGAAAACAAATGGACTAAAGCCATGAACCGCGACGAACCATCAGCGTCAGTTCCCGCAGGGGATAAGCAAGCTGAAGAGGACCTGTGGCAACGCTACGGGGCCGAACGCGGGGTATGGACGGAAGCCATGCTCATCGCCCTCGGAAGAGGGAAAGAAGGAAACAAGTGGTTCAGCCTGATCGACAAAGTGAGGGCCGTCAAAACCCTTGGGATGGCCTGGGAAGCCGTCCGGTCCAATGCCGGGGCTGCCGGCGTGGACCGGATCAGCGTGGAGTTCTTCGACCAAGACAGCCAAAACCGGCTGCTCGCCGTGAATGAGCGCCTAACGAAGAACAGCTACCGGCCCCAGGCAGTCCGACGGGTCCAAATCCCCAAAGCAGGCAGCCGTGAACGGCGTCCGCTGGGCATCCCCACGGTCACCGACCGCGTGGTGCAGGCGGCGCTGAAAATGGTGATCGAACCAATCTTCGAGAGCCAGTTTGCGGATGGCAGCTATGGGTTCCGGCCCGGACGCGGCTGCAAGGACGCCCTGCGCGAAGTCGAAAGACTGCTGTGCAGCGGCCTGACACATGTAGTGGACGTGGACATCAAGGGTTACTTCGACAACATCCCGCACGCTCCGCTGATGGCGCTGGTCAAAGAGCGCATCGCGGACGGCAAAGTGTTGGACCTCATCGAAGGGTTCCTCAAACAGCCCGTCCAGGAAGAAGGGAAAGAGCTGGAAACGCCTGACAAAGGCAGTCCGCAGGGGGGTGTCATAAGCCCCTTGCTGGCCAACCTCTATCTTGATCCCCTCGACCACCTCCTCGCTGCCAACGGCATCCGAAGCGTGAGGTATGCGGATGACATTGTCATCCTGACCGAAAGCGGGGAAGCCGCCCGGCAGGCGCTCGCCCTTGTGCAAGGGTGGATGGAAGGAGCGCAGCTTACCCTGCATCCTGACAAAACCCGGATCGTGGACATGGTCCCGGGCGGCAGCTACTTCGACTTCCTTGGCTACCGCTTCCAGCGGTCCGGGAAAGGCAAGCTGCTGCGGCTCATCAGACCCAAAAGCCAGCAGAAACTGCGTGGCACGCTGAGACCATGGACGCGGCGCACCAGCGGGAAAAGCCTCCCGGCCATCATCGCGGGCATCAATCCGGTGCTGCGGGGCTGGGGGAACTACTTCCAGCAGGCGCTGCGGGGAGAACATGTGAAAATGGACCAGTGGGTGAGAATGCGCCTGCGGTCGATCCTGCGCAAAAGGCACAAAGGAAAGGGTCGGGGCCACGGCCCAGACCACTTCCGGTGGCCCAACCGCTACTTCGGGAAACTCGGGTTATACAGTCTGGTCTCGGCCCGGGACGAATTCGTGATGAGTCTCCGAAAAGAAGGAGCAACATGTTGACCGGAGAGCCGGATGCGGGAAATCTGCACGTCCGGTTCGGAGGGAGGGGTGGCGCAAACCAATGCGCCATCCCTACCCCCTATCAAGATTCCCTTCAGCGGTTCTTCATTGAGATTTCTTCGCCACTGGGGATACTGCGGGTCTTCCAGCCCCTGCGATCCCCGCTTCTGCTGATTTTTCCTTTCTTTTTCCTCCCCCCTCTATCCGGCATGGCCCACGCCACTACTACTTCCCGCGGTGTTACGGTGCTCCACACCGATTTATTATCCTCTGACGGAGTCCTGCTCCTCCCGGCCCGGCTGGCTCCTGGGGATTTGCCCCGGTTGGCCAAACTGGCGGCCGGACGTGCCCTGACCTTGCTGACGGAACCCGGCGCGGCCTACGCCAACGATACGGCCCATGCCATTGCCGCACTGAACCTGCCGGTGATCGAACGCGGTTCCCCCGGGGCTCACGAGGCGCTGCATGCGGCCATCCAGGCTGGCAACGTGGTTCTTTATGTGCCACCCACGGTCACGGCCCCGCCCGTGGCCAATCACGCTATTCCCCGCCTGCTGTTGGAGGATCTCTGCCGGTCCGGCATGCCCATTCAGGCCATCGGCGTGGATTACCCGCGCAGCGAAGTGCTATCCATCGACCCGGGTCTCTCCAGCGCGGAGGTCGTTTATGCTATCGCGCCCGTGATTCCCGCAGCCGGGGTCACGTTCGCCGCCGTGCAGGCCGCCCTGATTGCTGCGAGTGCCGAGGCCTTCGCCACCCGGCCGGCGCTCAATGTTCCCCTGGGCCGCATGCTGCTTGCGGGATTCAAAAAACATGGCACCCACGGGCATATCGTGGATGGCATGGATGGCAGCGTGACCTCCTATGGCAAAATCTTCGCGGCGGCGGCCGCGCTTTCCCAGTTGATCAAAAAGGAAACCCAGCAGCCCCGGATTGGGATCGCCCTGCCGCCCGGGCGCGCCGGACTGGTCGCCAACATGGCTGCCGTCCTCGCCGGAAAAATCCCGGTCAACTTCAACTTCACCGCCGGCAAGGAAGCCGTCGAAAGCGCCATGCGGCAAAGCGGGATCGACCGGTTCCTCACCGCCGATGCCTTTGTCAGGAAAGTGCAGAGCTTTCCATGGCCGCCCACCAAACAACTGATGTTTCTGGAGCGCATCATGCCGCAGTTGAAGCCGAAGATCATCCAGTGGCTCATTGCCCTCAAACTGCTGCCGGTGTCCATCCTTGCGAAATTGCTAGGCCTTTCCGCGGAAGGCGGCGACCGGGAAGCGGCCCTGCTTTTCACCAGCGGCAGTTCGGGTGAGCCCAAGGGCGTGGCCCTCAGCCACCGGAATATTGTCAGCAACGTCACCCAGTTTGCCCTCCGCCTCGGACTGCCGCCCGAGGATAAAATTCTCGGCTCCCTCCCGCTCTTTCATTCCCTGGGTGGCACCGTCACCCTGTGGTTCCCTATCATGCAGGGGCATCCCCTCGTCACCTATCCCAGCCCGCTGGAGGTGGTCAAACTGTCCGAACTGGTGGACCAGCACCGGGTAGCCCTCATGCTCAGCACCCCTACCTTTTTGCGCGGCTATCTGAAACGGGTCAAGGTCGAGCAGTTGGCGAGTCTCAAACTCATCGTCACCGGAGCCGAAAAACTGCCGCTCAACCTGGAGGAGGAATTTCTCAAGAAATTCGGCAAACCGGTCATGGAGGGATACGGCCTCACCGAAACCACCCCCGCCACCAACTTCAATCTGCCCGAACCTGACAATTCCCCATGGCCGGTGCTGCCGGTGCGCCGGGTCGGCTCCGTGGGTCAGTTGCTCCCGGGTCTCGCCATCCGGATCACGGATCCCTCCACCGATGCCGAACTATCCGTCAACCAGTCCGGTATGATCTGGTTCAAGGGCCCTAACGTCTTCAAGGGATACCTCAAACAACCCCGCAAAACCGAGGAAGTCCTCCAGAATGACTGGTTCCGCACCGGGGACATCGGACGGCTCGATGAGGATGGATTTCTTTTTATCGAAGGACGCCTCAGCCGCTTTTCCAAGATCGGAGGCGAAATGGTGCCGCATGAAATCGTGGAGGAACACATCACCCGCGCCCTCCATCTGGAAGGGGAAAGCGAACGCCGCATCGCCGTCGTGGGGGTGCCGGACGATGACAAGGGAGAGGCCTTGGTCCTCCTCAGCACCGTCGCCAGCGAAGCCGTCAAACAGGAGATCATCCAGCTCCGATACACCCTGCTGGAGCAGGGAGTGCCGTCTCTCTGGATTCCCCGCCGCCTCGTGCGGATCGAACAAATCCCCGTGCTGGCCAGTGGCAAACTGGACCTGAAAGCCTGCGAAAAACTGGCGCTGCTCCGAGGCACGGACTGATTCTGAAGTGCCGGGTTGGCAGCGTTGGCCATTTCATCCTGAAAACGGCGATGAATTTGAACAGAAGGGCACGAAGGACACCATGAGAAGGGGTAGCGATGATTTCGTGGTTCACCTTCCGTGCCGGGTTCGAGGATGAGTTTTCAACAACGTAAGTTTCTGACTTCCGGGGCTTTGTGACCTTCTGTTCAAAATTTCATTTGCCTCTGCAGGTTGATGGCAGGACACCTTTACAGGTTTTCTTCCACCGGCCCTTCGGCCCCCACCCCACCCGCCGCCATGACACCCCAGGAAAAAGAAGCCATCCTCGCCGTCGCCCTGCTGGCGGCCTTTGCGGATCAGAGTAAACAGGAAGCCGAGCATGCCGCCGTGCGCCGCGTCGCCGAAGGCTTCCAGATGGATGCCGTAGACCTCGGGGCGACCTGCCAGAAGGTCCTCACCAAACAGGTCACCCTGGCCAGTGCCGCCGCCGCCCTGGAATCCCCCGAAGCCAAAAGCCTGGCCTATGAACTGGCGAGGTCCGTCTGCGAGGCCAGCGGCCCCGCCGTGCCCGAGGAACAACAATTTCTCGCCAGTCTGGCCGCAGCGCTGCTCTCCCGGGGCACCGCCACGGTCCCTCCGGCGGCGGTGGTGCCCGTCGCGACCCCCGTCTTTCCGGACGACATGCCGGAGATCCCCGCCGCCCCGGCGGAGGACCTCGATCCTGTGCTGCTGAAATACGCCATCCTCACCGCCGCCTTGGAGCTGCTGCCGCAAACCACCGGCTCCCTCGCCATCGTGCCCACTCAGATGAAGATGGTCTACGACATCGGCAAACGCCACGGCATCTCCCTCGACCGCAATTCCCTGAAGGACTTCGGGGCCGCCCTCGGCATCGGAGCCGTGAGCCAGGTCCTGGAAGGCGGGCTGCGCAAACTCCTGTCAGGTGTCATGGGCGGCCTCGGCGGCAAATCCGGCGAAACCGCAGGCGGCCTCACCGGCGGCGTGGCCGGCACCGCCCTCACCTTTGCCACCACCTATGCCCTCGGCACCGTGGCGGACCGCTACTACGCCTCCGGCCGCCAGATGGACATCCCCACCCTGAAGGCCGAGTTCCACAAACTCCTCGAAACCGCCAAATCCAAGGGCACCCAATACAGCGGCGACATCACCGCCAAAGCCGCGGAACTCAGCGAAAAATTCAAGGACCTCGACCTCCGCAAAATCCTCGGCGGCCTCCGCCCCGGCCAGTGACTGCCCGTTTCCCGTGAGGAAGCCGGCCTCCCGCGCCTGCTTGACCCCCACCCGGCAGCCTATCGCAGCGTGAATCCCCAAATGAGTTTGGATATCAGAACGTTCGTGCCCCTGTTAAATCTATGTCCCGTTGGAACAACTATCTTGAGGGCTTGCTCGTCTTGAAAGATAATTTGGAGGTTCTGCAGTCAGATAAATCGGGATTTCGCTATCGTCATGATCCTGAGCGTCTGAATGTTAGTCCGGCACGGCTGACGCTACTCAAGAACCTAGTCGAGCACTTGAGCAAATCCCATCACGTATTTGCTCCTTTTGTTGAAGCCGTGAACAAGGATTATCTTTCGCCAGAAACCAGCCCCGCGACCTTCGAGCAATCCTTATATTCTGAACTGCACGCGACTATTGTGGAGCAAGTGCGCACGGTGTCTGCTCAGGACCAAGGCGCGGCTGGACAACCGCTGGGGGGTTCTGCTTTGCCTCCATGATTTTCCCTAACTTCAACATTGACCCCGCCGTCGACGCGCTGTGCCGCCCCAGCGGGGCCAGCGCTTGAGTCGTTCCGCCTACTTACAGCGTCCTCCGTTATGCAGATGATCTCCAAATACTGGATTCGAGCCCTCTTCTTGTTGGGCGGAGGTATGCTCTTATATGCATTCCACTACGACCTATCGCGAGCGGGCGGCATTAGCTGGGATGATCCGCCTGAATTGGTCGAACCGTTTTTGCCGCAGATAGCTGTAGCTGATCGGCTCTACCAGATCGGATGGACCATCTGCGGGGTAGCTGCCGCTGGCTTTCTCGTCCGGGCAACGATTCGCAGGGCACGGGCAACAAATACTGCTGGCAACACCCGCCCTGCCTATCCGTGATCCATGCTCAGCTTGGCTCGAACCTTCTCTGTGCTTTCCCCGCTGGCCGCCCGGTCGTGGTTGCCAGAGTTGAGTTCTTCAGAGCACGGAAGGCACCGCCCCGTGGTGGCGGGATCTTTATGGCAGGGGGGCGCGCCATGGGGTTTGGGCTCAGTAGGAGCGGCATCTACTCTTCCCGGCCCCAAGCACCTCGACTTTGTCAAAATCCTCGGCGGCTTCCGTCCCGGCCAGTGACCGCCAGTTTCCGGAGCAGAAGCCGGACACGGCCTTCTTCACGCGCCTGCTTGACGCCCTCCCGGCTGCTGGCCTATAGCGGAGGGGAAATCCAGGCGGGTTTGAATAAAACAGATTCTTCAGCATGGGTGGCACCCCGCGAGATGCTGGCCCCTCTGCCATCGCATTCTGGTGGTTCGTAGTGCTCCTCTTCTAGTTGCATTTGGCACTACTTACGTGATGTGTGAACCTCCAAAGGTGTAACAAAACAGAATGCAGGCAACGGCTCCTATGGGGTAAGTCATGTCATCGGCACTTTTCGCTCGCCGCCGCCTAGTCCGAAGCGTTTGTTGCCGACAATGACCGGGCCCGAAGAAATCGCAGAGGTTTTCGGCTTCTTGCACGATGGGTGCATCGCAGGAGGCACTAAGGTAGAGCGCACCGCTGAGTTGGTTGTTGAGATTGCGTATCTGGCGGAGCGGATCAGGCCAGGTGACCGGAAGCTCACGATTCGGATGGACGGTCTCACTCATGTGAGGTTTATGCCTTGGACAGACGAGGGGCACCCCTTGATTCCCGACGTCACAGATTTCACGGAGATCACATCCTTGGGCCTTGGAGTGCTGAGCGCAGAGCCGGATGGACAGATGGTAAGGATCGCCTGCACGCAAAACCGTCCCAAATTGGGCTATTGCGGAGGAATCATTGAGATGGCGGCCGGAGGATGCAGAGTTTTCGATGAGTCGCACCGCGAATGGACCTTGGAGGATTTGATGAGACTTTCGGACGATTACTGGAGCGAGTGGCAGGCACGGTAAGAGAATGCACAAAAGTCCTGCCCCTTCCTGTGGAAGAGTAAATACCCCTATGCAGCACAACAAGTGCGGGGTATTGTCTGCCCATGGCCACGTTGACAGAACTCGAGGAACAGGCAATGCAGCTACCTGAAGATCAACGGGCATTTTTGGCTGCCCAACTCTTGGAGTCGCTACCCGCCATTCTTCATGACGATGACGGTGGCGTGGCAGAGGCCTTGCGCAGAGATGCGGAGCTTGACCGCGACCCGGCGGCAGGAATGTCACTGGATGAGTTCAGAACATCGTTCGGACGCTGATGGGAGTGAAGGTCATCTTTCACAGACTCGTCCAGCGGGACATGAGCGGGATTTTGAGTTACCACACTGAAGAGGTCCAGCTTCGGTCGGGGATCGCTTTTTCAGAGCATTCCTCGAAGTTGTTGAGAGGGCACTCCACAACCCGGGGAAATTTCATCTCATTTCTTCTGTCCTGCGGCGCGCTGATATTCCGGGATTTTCTTATCACTTTCTCTCCCGCGAGACGTTCATGGAATTCGTGTCCTGGTGCTGCGCCATAATCGGAGACACCCGTCGTATGGTCTCAATCGAAGATAACGCATTCAGCAATCTAATTACCGGGTAATTTCCGGATGGCCCGGTCGAATCCGCAACAAGGAGGGGCGATCCCTGAATCGCCCTGCGCCGTCCTTGGGACGAGGAAGGGAGTGGGGTTTGTCAGAGACGACTGGATTTAAGAAACGGCAAGGTGCCGGGCCGCTGTGAGGCGATTCAGAAATCGCCTCTCCTTGGGCACGGCCGCCCAAAAAACGTGGACCACGCCGGTGACTTTGCGTTACGGCCACCGCACTCCGGATTCAACTTTCGCCTTCCCCGCCCCCTGCCAGGCCGCCCCCAGCGAAGCCCACGTCCTTTTCACTGCCGTCCAGGGGCGCGGCAACATAGCCGTGACTGTGACGCGTTCCCGCGTGACGCACCGCGGTACGATCCGACCACGCTTTTTCGCGCCTTGATGAGGGAGATCTTGCAGACCTGCCCATTTTAGTGCAAATACCCGCCTGAACTGACAGGCCATTCCCATGCTTTTCCCAAAATGCCGTGCTCTTCCGACCCTTCTGCAGGAGATAGCGGAGATAAGAAACCAGCGATATTGACGGTGATCATCCAGTTCGCACAAGTTCAACGTCATGGATGAAACACCTAGCTATATTATTGGATTTGAGGGCGTTGTAGGAGCTTACGGTTATTGGCCTGACTTCCATGATTCCCCCGTTTTGAGTTTCACACGAACGTCAGAGTTCATCGATCTTCAGGTTGAGGCATGGGAGATGACGTCTGAGATCGATTCTCGCGGATTTTTCGTTCTCACAAAGAAGCACGAGATTGGATTTCGATTTTCAGGCATCATTTCGGCCGACTTGGAGGACTTCATTTCCATTCCAAACAACATTCTATTTGAGTTGGCCTTTTCTCCGGTCTCGCACTATCAAAATAGTGGTCAGTTTCAGGTGGAATTAGAATCGGCCATAGGAGGTGACTTGTGCGGCAGATTTAACGCCACGAGTGGAGAGGTTACTTTTATCCGTCCGTCACCGGATGAGCACAGCCCAGAAGACCCAGCATAAACTCCAACACAACCAAAAAGCGGCGAATGCGCTGGCGTCAACCTCCGGGCTCGTATTTCGGATCCTTCATCCCGTTTCCATGCTCACGCCGCCACGGTAGTCGGCACAGCTCAAACGCCCAACCCGATGCGGCCGGGATGCGTATAGACATTGAACCGGTCTTCCCTGACAAATCCGCAGAGGGTGATGCCGGCGGTTTGTGCATAGGCGATGGCGAGGCTGCTGGGGGCTCCGACGGCGGCGATGAGGGGGATGCGGGCGGCGTGGGCCTTCTGCACGAGTTCGAAGGAGATGCGGCCGCTGAGCATGAGGGCACCATGGGCCAGGGGGAGTTGGCCGGTGAGCAGGGCATGGCCCAGCAGTTTATCGAGGGCATTGTGACGTCCCACGTCCTCAAATAACAAACCGGGGACGAGGGCATGCCGGGTGCCGTCCCACCACGCGCAGCCATGCAGTCCGCCGGTCGCGGCAAAAGCGGGCTGGGCCTGACGCAATTGATCGGGCAGGCCGGCCAGCTCCGGCCCGGTGATCAGGGGCTCCGCCAGAGGTGTCAGGATCCGGTCCGGCGGGATGGCGGTGGTGAGGCTGGTCTTGCTGCAGATGCCGCAACTGGACGAGGTAAAGACATGGCGGGTGAGTTGGTCAGGATCAAAGTCCGCCGGGTTGGCCAGAAGCACGTCCACGCTGTCGCCGCATTCGCTGACGGAAGGGCAGACGGAGATTTCAAAAACATCGGACCTGGACCGGATCACCCCTTCCGTGAGCAGAAAACCGGCAGCGAGTTCGCGGTCGTGCCCGGGGGTGCGCATGACCACGGCAACCGCCCGGCCTTCCACCCGCAGTGTCAGGGGGGATTCCGCGGCAACCTGATCGGATGTGTCCTGCCAGGAAAAGGCATCGGCCGGATCCAGCCTTGCCCGGCGGACCGGGACCTGAACGATGGCGGGGATGGAAGGCTCTGAAGGGACCGGAGGCATGCGCTTAAGCTATGGCCGAAGGAGCCGCCGGTCGCAAGCAGGCGGTCCCCAGGCTTGTGCGTGTCCCTGGAAGAGGGTTCCGTGATGAAGATCCGCTCTTTCGCCGGCAGGCCCGGGCATTTCCTGTCCGGCGTGTGATCAAGGCCGGGACGGCCCTGCTACGGGTGCAGGATAGCCTGGGCGGCGTGGAGGCCGCTGGTGAAGCCGTCCTCGTGGAAGCCGTATTTGAACCATGCTCCGGCGTAGTAGGTGGTCTGGGCGGGGGAGATGTTATTGAGGGCGGGGAGGCCGGCCTGGGCGCGGATGGCGGGGAGGTCGAAGAGGGGGTGTTCGTAATGGAGGTGACGGAGGACTTTTGTGGGGTCGATGCGGTCCAGGCAGTTGAGGGAGACGAAGTAGTTTTGCCTGTCACTGACACGCTGGAGGCGGTTCATCCAGTAGTGGGTGGTGGGGAGGATTTCGCCGTGGGGGCCGTGATCGATCCGGTAGTTCCATGCAGCCCAGCACCGGGGGGTGCGGGGCATGAGGGAGGGATCGGTGTGGAGGGTGGCGGTGTTGGGTTGATAGTGGAATTTGGAAAGGAGGCGGGTTTCCTGCGGGGTGGGGTCTGCGAGAAGGGCGAGAGCCTGGTCTCCGTGACAGGCGAGGAGGACTTTGTCGAAGGTTTGCGGGGAGCCATCGGCAAAATGGACGGTGGCGCGGGTGGCGGTGCGGCTGACCTTGGTGACGGGACGGTTTTTGTGGATGCGGTCTGCAAAGGGGCGGGTGATTTTCCTGACGTAGCTTTGGGAGCCGCCGGTGACGGTCCACCACTGGTGCTGGGTGCTGAGGCCGAGGAAGCCGTGATTGTGCCAGAAGCGGAGCAATGTCAGGGCAGGGAAGGCTTCCATCTTGTCGGGCGGGGCGCTCCAGACGGCACTGCTCATGGGCACGAGGTAGTGCTGGAACATGTCCTCGCCATAATTGCGGGCATCAATGTATTGACGGAGGGACATGTCGGCCCATTTGGGATCGGTGAGGGCGGGGATGGCTTCGGTGTTGAAGCGGTTGATGGCCATGAGCATTTTCCAGTGGCGCGGGCGCAGGAGATTGCGCCGCTGACCAAAGAGGAGGTTCAGGCTGCCTCCGTTGTATTCCAGGTCCGTGGGCCGGTGCTGGACGCTGAAGGCCATTTCAGTTTTCTGGGTAGCGATGCCGAGTTCGTTGAAAAGGCGGACGAGGTTTGGATATGTGGCGTGGTTGAAGACCATAAACCCGGTGTCGATGGGCACGGAGCGCCCGTTCTCATCGACGGTGATGGTATTGGTGTGGCCGCCGGTGTAGTCGTTTTTTTCGAAGAGGGTGATCTCATGATGGGCGTGGAGAACGTGGGCGGCTCCGAGGCCGGCGATGCCGGTGCCGATGATGGCGATGGTGGACATGGTAAGGCGTGGAAGGTTTTCAGGATGTCAGTATTCGACTCGATTGGTTGAAGGAATTGGCACGTCTGTCTCCGCTGCGCTCCGGCTCAGGTTTTAAGAAAACGTGGGGGGGTGTTTTTGCTACGGGGGAGGGGAGGGTTTGGATGGGGAGCGCGGGCAAAAAAAGGCCTGCTCCTTTGCGGGGAGCAGGCTGTGGGGAAGGGGGCGCGGAGCATTGAGCAGGGCCGGGAGGGGCCTTGCTGCGGTCAGTGCTGGTGCGCTTCGCCATAGACGGAGCGGGGCACGGGTTTCAAGTCCCAGATCAAACCGAGTTTGGCCATGAGTTTGAGGCCGTAGTAGGTGAGATCGATTTCCCACCAGTAAAATCCCTGACGGGTGCTGCCCATGTAGCGGTGGTGGTTGTTGTGCCAGCCTTCGCCCAGGGTGATGAGGGCCAGCCAGAAATTGTTGCGGCTCTGGTCGGTGGTTTTGAAGCGCTGTTTGCCCCACACATGGGCGAGGCTGTTGATAAAGAGCGTGCCGTGAAGCAGGAAGACCGTGCTGACAAAAAAGCCCCAGACGAAAAGTTGTCCGCCGCTAGTCCCGAGGCCAGGCGCAAATTTTTCCAGGAGCCAGCCGGTGATGTAGAGAGTGATGCCCAGGAGGGCAGGGATGATGAGATCGAAGCGGTTCAGGAAAACCAGTTCGGGATATTTGGCGAGGTCTTTGACGGCGCGGTAGTCGGTGGGGAAGTTCTTGCTGCTGGTCATCCAGCCGATGTGGCTCCAGACAAATCCATAGATCAAAGCGGAGTGCGGGTCTTCGGGCGTATCGCTGTGTTTATGGTGATGGCGGTGGGTGCTGGCCCACCAAAGGGCCCCACGCTGAACGGAGAGATTCCCCCAGCAGGCCAGAATAAACTGCATAAACCGCGAGGTCTGGAAAGTGCGGTGGGAAAAATACCGGTGATAGAATCCGGTGATGGCGAACATGCGGAAGACATAAAGAAAGGCCGCCACCGCAACCGCGGTCCAGCTCCAGCCAGTCCAGATGACGCCAAGGCAGCCGAGGTGTAGAAAGACAAAGGGAAGGGAACGCCGCCACTCAAACCGGTCCGGTTTGGAGCGGGTGGCTTCGGAGCCACCGGGGAAATGGTCGGAATCGAACCACTGACGGACGGTGATTCCCGCGCGGGTCAGCAGGGAGGCGCGGCGGTAGGTGCGGTGCTCGGACATGGGGACGGGTAAGGGAAAGACGCGGAAAACAGAGGGGCTGGAGGT
Source organism: Verrucomicrobiales bacterium (assembly GCA_038210825.1). Classification (GTDB taxonomy): domain Bacteria; phylum Verrucomicrobiota; class Verrucomicrobiia; order Verrucomicrobiales; family V1-33; genus CAIZWU01. The sequence goes on along the minus strand of JBBQWG010000042.1, from coordinate 23,857 downwards.
TCGGCGGCGGGTCTATAAGCTGTGTTTTATGATTTGCCAAACGGCGAAATTAGGGCCTTGTGCGGGGGGGCTCCCGGCCGTCAGCGGGCGATTTTGACCTCCCCGCTGGCGAGTTGCTCCCGGGTTTGGGGAACTTTGGCAAACTTTTCCGGATCATATCCCTGCTGTTCCAGGCGCTCCAGAATGCCCTGCCAGGTCGCTTCGGGAAGGGTTTTTCCGCGGGCCATGATCCAGCCATATTTTCGCGATGGATGACCGATGACAGTCCATTGATAGTCCGGGTCAAGGTCGATCACCAGATAGGCCACCTTGAGCAAGGGCAGAAAGCGGACGCGCCATTCTGCATTGGTTTCCTTGTTTTTTACTTCGGCCGTGAAGTTCATTTTCTTCAGCGGGGCGTCGAAGGATTCCTTCCGGAAGGCGAAGCCGTTGTCGATCCTGCCATCGGGGCGAAGTTGATAGGATTCCACGGAGTCCACATTGCCCCGCTCCGCAAAATACGGGATGTTGGCGATGACCCGCCAATCGCCCATGAAACGGGGAAGGTCTACCTTGGGAACGGTGCGGAGTGGAGATGGCGAAGCCATGGCGGCAGGGGACGGGGCGGAAGCGGTGGTGGGAGCGGGAGTGGAGGCGCAGGCGCTGAGGGCGAGCGCAGCCGCCACGGGGATCAGTCGGAGAAAGAGGGCATTCATTTAATGGAGAAAACGGGCAGCCCCATGTGCAACGCGGATGCCCCGTCACAGGATGCAGACAAACAGCATCCGGATGCCGGAAACAGGGTCCGGAATGGCCTGGAGCCTCAGACGGTGATGCCCATGTGGTCGCCCACGTGGGCATAAAGTTCGCGCTGTTCGCTGCTGTGGTGCAGCAGGTCGTCATCGAGGGTGATTTTGCCGGGTTCGAAGAGGGTGATGGTGCTGGAGCCGCCAAAACGGAAATAACCCTTTTCGCTGCCCTTGGCAGCGGGTTGATAGGGAATGGCGGTCTGCACGATGGTGCCTACATTGGTGGCCCCGATCTCGATCTGGAGCACTTCCCCCAGGTGGGCCGTGCGGACTACGGTGACGACCCGTTTGTTTTGCCAGAGGTAGCCCAGATTGCGCCGCAGGGCGATGGGGCTGACGGAGTAGAGCAGGCCATTGATCAGCTTGGGGGAAACCGGTGTGCCGGCCGTGACAAAGTGGAAGCGGTGGTAGTCCACCGGACAGAGGCGGCTCAGGATGAGCGGGCCATCGGCATACCGCTCCGCCAGTTCCTTGTTGCCGAGCAGCGCCGGCAGGTCAAACCGCTGGCCTTTGACAAAAACGGAGTCGATGGCCGAGGCTTTGGCAAAGCCGAGATGCCGACCGTCTGCCGGGAAGACGACCGATTTGGGATTCGGATCAATGGGCCGGGCTTCCGGCTTGAGCTTGCGGTAGAAAAATTCGTTGAAGGTATGGTATTTGCCGAGCGGTTGGGTGAAATCGTCCGGGTTGAGTCCGTATTTTTCGATGAACGGGCGGACCCGGACTGAACTTTTCCAGCGGTCCATGCGGGCCCCATACCAGCGGGAAAACCAGGCGCGTTTGATGGCCCAGGCGACGGCGAGGCGGCCGGGCGGGGTTTGATAGGCGAGGCGGAGGAAACGTTCGCCGTAGATCTGCTCCTGCCCAATTGATTGGGTGTAGCGGTCGAAAAATTGGATAGGGTCGGAGGGCATCAGGGGGGAGGGGAAGAGGCAAGGGAGCGTCGGGTCATCAACAGCACCAGCGCAGGGATCAGGGGGGCCAGGCCGGCCGACACCCGCCAGAAGGGGTCAGGCAGGCCGGCACCGTCCGGGCGTCCCATGGCGGTGAGGAAGGATTCCCACGGGGGGGTGCCGGAAAGGCTGGAGACGCTGAGGGTGGCGCAGAGTCCGCCCGTGGCAAGGAGAAGCAGCCACCACGCCACGGGCCGGCGGTGCCAGGCAGAAAAGGCGGTGATTCCCCCTGCCACCAGAAGGGCGGTCCAAGCCGCTTCCGCCGGCGGACCGGTGATGACCCGGCCGTCCGGCCATGGCAGGGCAGGGGTATGCTGGAGCATGGCGGCCGCGCCCATGGCCAGCGCAAGGCCGGTCAGGACCAGCATCAGCAAAGGAACGCTGCGCCCCCATTCATCGGGTGGAACCGGCGTTCCCGGACTGAGCCCGGGCGATTGTTTTTCATAATATAGCAAATACGCCAGAGGCACCAAAAGACCGCCGAGGAGCAGGACGGCAGAGGCGGGATGAAAGTGGACCGGAGTATCCGATCCCAGCAAAAATGCCGCGATGCCGATCAGCAGAGCCGCAGTGAAGACACTGAGCCAACCCGCCGCCAGCACCAGGGTCACAGCCCAGCGCTGCAGATAAAGGGAACCCACCCCCGCGAGCAGGGCCACTCCGCTGCCCCCCGCATGCAACAGCAGGGAGGAGGCCGCCAGTTGCTGAGGCCAATCCACCGCCGCCCGGTAATCCAGCCAGATCAGCGGCAGGCGGCAAGCGAGATAAATCCCTAACAAAACCAACCCGGTGCCGCCGATCACCAGACCGGTGCCGCCCGACCCGGGGTCGGCGGTGGCCGTGGGCAAAACCGGTTTGAGCGCGGGCAAAGGAGGGGGCTGCGATGAGGCGGGGGCTTCGGCAACTGCCGGAACCGGCAATTCCCCCCTGTCAGGCAGTCTTTCCACGCTTCCTGCCGGTCCGGCCAAAGCCATGGCCCGGGGGGTGTTAGGGGATGGCATCGGAGTCTGTGCGGCAGTGGGGAGGAGAAGAAAATCTTCCGGTTCCAGCCCGGAGGTCACCGCCGGTGGCTGGGCCGCCACGGGATGATCGAGGAAAAACACGTCCCCCTGGCGCGGCTCGGCCAGGGATTTCGGAGGATGGGCCAGCAGTCCTGCCGCGGCCCGGATTCCGGCAGGTGAAGACACGGCGGCCACCGGGGATCCCTCCCCTTCCCCCAGCCTGGTCCGGGCCGCATCGGTTGCAGCCGATGATGCCGGCTGGCCGGGGGTATCATCGCCGGCTGGCTCCACGCTCGTGGGGCGGATCGTGTCCCAATCCATGCCTTCCAGCAGACTGTTGGAAGGGGCTGCCTCACCAGGACCCTGGGGGTCGGGCTGCCAAAAGTCTATTGCTCCGGGCGATTTGGGGTCGCCATGCACCAGGCGAGCCCTTAAATGCTCGGCGAGAGCCGCCAAGGATACCCCTTGGCCGGGAACCACCGGCGGCCGAACCGGGGGCACCGGTCCGTGTTCTGCCGCAGCAGCACCCACCAAAGCCGCCGACCATTGCTGCAGACTCAAGGCGGTTTCGGCGGGCAGGAGGGAAGGGAGCGGCAGGGCGGAACCGGTCTGCCAATCGTTAGGCCGGCCAGCCCCATGGTCCCCTGGCAATTCCGGATATGCGGCGGCTGGGGGCGACGTCCTGGTCCGGGTGGCCTCCGGTGCTTCCCCTTCCCCTTGCGGGCTTGCGGGTCCGCCCGCAGCGGGAGGCCAAAAGGCAACGACCGGCTTCCGTTCCTGGGGGGCGGGAAGGTCCTGCGGCATGCCCGTGAAGTCCCCGGCCACCCGGTCAAATCCGGGTGCCGTCGCCTCTCCGGGTGGAGAAAAAGAGTCAGGGAAAGCCATGAACCGGGATGGTGGAACACATTCTGTCCGGTGTAAAGGCAGTGCCCGGGCCTGAAAACGGGAAATCGTTGCCCGCCAGGGTGAATCCGGGTGATGGGGAGCTGGGGAAGGACTTCAGTTCACTGGATCGGCAGGACCCCGCAAGCTTCAGCCGTGTGGGGTGTGGCGTTTCTCTTCGACCCGGGCGGCCAACCATAGCAAATCACTCAAGCGGTTCAGCCACGGGATGAGGTGCGGATTTGGCGGGGTGTCGGCGGCAGCAAGGGCGGCCACCGCGCGCTCCGCCCGGCGGCAAATGCAGCGGGCCATTTCCAACCACGCCGTTCCCGCCCCCCCGGCATCACCCGGCATGGACCAGCCATGGAATCCCCCGGGAAACTGGGCCTCCAGCCCGGCGGATTCTGCCGTCAGGCGCTGGACGGCCTCCGCCTCAAGTCCTTTAAATCCCTGTCCTCCGTATCGTTCAGCATTTTCCGGTCCGGCCGAGAGAATGCCCATCAGCGCCACCAAGTCAGATTGAGCCCGGCGCGCCATTTCCCGGATTTCCCCTTCCTGCACGTAAACGCGCACCATGCCCAGCACGGCATTCAGTTCATCCACTTCACCCACCGCGTGCAGCCGCGGGTGGGCTTTTCCCACGCGGCCCCCGAATAATAGATCCGTCTGCCCGGCATCGCCCCGTTTGGTGGTGATTGATAGTCCCATAAAGCCTGAAAACGTGCCGCTTCCTGCCCTGGGCGCATCCGATTTTCCATGGTTCGCTGCCTGCGCATGGACAAGGCTGTGCCCGGGCAGGTTTCCCCGGCCCGGGCACAGTTTTTTGCAGCAACCCCCGATTCTGCTGCAGGACGCCCCGGGGGCCAATCCTGCAAAATTCACATGAAATTTAAGCACTATCCATGCCATAATTTAGGGAACAATTCTGCCCGGAAGCCGGCAAAGCGGCCGCAGCCGGAAACACTTCCGTAGATTCCTGCAAAATAGTGGCTGAAATTTTCCGAATACTCTGCTTTTCTATCGGCGATAAAAGGCCCTCGTCCGGCCACCGCCATCCTTATGTCCGCTACCGATCCCGTTGTCCTCGAACTCGCCGCCTTGAAGAACCTTGGAGAAAAGACCGCCCTGTGGCTGGTGGACGCTGGCGTCCGCAGCCGCAGCGAAATGGCCAAACTCGGTGCTATCGAAGTCTGCCGCCGCATGCTGCTGGCCGGTCATCCGGTTTCCCTCGTCGCCGCTTATGCCATTGAAGGTGCCCTGACGGACACCCACTGGAATCAGATTCCTCCCCAGAAAAAACTGGAAGTGCAGCGCCTTTTTGCGGTGATGAAGCGCGGCATTGCCGCCGGACCTCCCGTCGTCAAGGCGGCCGCCCGCCCTGCCGCCAAAGCCGCCGCTGCAGCCCCTGCTGAAGCCCCTGCTCCAGCCCCCGCCGCCGCACCCGCCGCCGCACCCGCCGCCGCACCCCCCGCGGCCCCGGTCCCCAACCCCGCCACAGAGGCGCCGAAACCGGCTGCCGCTCCCAAGGAGGAGCTAAAAGCGGTGGCCGCCGTCAAAACCCCGCCCAAACCCGTCGCCAAGCCTGCCCCGGCAAAACCGGCTGCCAAGACTGCGGTGAAGACCGCCGTGAAGGCCGGGGCGAAACCCGCCAAGCGCAAAGCCTGACCACTGCCTGACCGGCCCGGGTCTCCCCTGCCGGGAGAACCAAGGAATCGACTCTTGCATTCCGCCGGTTTCCAGCCGATTCGGTCAACCTTTTGCGCCCCATCCGATGAAGTTTGCGATCTTCGGCGACATCCACGCCAACCTTGAAGCCTTTGATGCTGTCATGGCTGATGCTTCCGAGCAGGGTGCGACCGATTATGTCTGTATTGGCGATGTAGTCGGCTACAATGCCAACCCCGCCGAATGTGTTCACCGCCTTCAGGAAATGGGCTGTCCCGTCGTCAAGGGCAATCACGACGAGGAGGCTTCTGCCGACACTGATATCGTCGGGCTCAACCCCTTGGCCCAGGCCGCGCTGGAATGGACCCGCCGCGCCCTGTCCGAGGAAGACAAGGCATGGCTGCGCTCTCTGCGCATGGTGCGTCAGGTGCGCGACTTCACCATCGTCCACAGCACCCTCGATACTCCTACCAGCTGGGCTTACGTCATGAACAAGTTCGACGCCATGGCCAGCTTTTCCTATCAATTCACCCAGGTTTGCTTTTTCGGCCACACCCACACCCCCAAGGTCTACAAAAAAGGCACTACTGTTACCGTGGAGAACACCGAATACACCCGCCTCGAACCCGGACGGAAGTATTTCATCAACGTCGGCAGTGTTGGCCAGCCCCGCGATGGCGACTGGCGCTGCGCCTACGCCATTTACGACCACGACAACCAGGAAATCTCCATCCGCCGCCTCCCCTACGACATCGAGACCACCCAGCGCAAAATCCGGGCTGCCGGGCTGCCCGATGCCCTGGCCGAGCGGCTGGCGCTGGGGAAATAAACCGTTTTAACCGCGAATGAACGCGAATGAACGCGAATTCAAGGTTTAAAGAAAAACGCTGGTGAGTCCCTGGCAGGCCTCTGCACCGATTCGCGTTTTTTCGCGTCCATTCGCGGTTTAGATCCTGGCGGCCCCTTATTTGGTTTTTCTGCATGTCCTCCGTTTTGCCTGACTTCAGCTCCTCCCGGCGGGCGCTGGTCATCAAGCCCAGTTCGCTGGGCGACCTCGTTCACACGCTGCCAGCGGTGCATTTGTTGAAACAGAAATTTCCCCACCTTGAATTCACATGGCTGGCCAATCCGGCTTTCGCCCCTCTGCTTGAGGGGAATCCCGATCTTGCGGGAGTCCTGGCATTTCCCAGGGAGCAATTCCGGGGCATGGGCGGACTCTGGCGCTTTTGTGCCTGGCTGAAACAGCTCCCCGCCAGCCTCCATCCGGACATCGCTCTCGATTTCCAGGGCCTGCTCCGCAGTGGTCTGACTGCCCGCGCCAGCCGGGCTCCGGTCCGGATCGGCTTCAGCGACAGCCGGGAAGGAGCCCGCTTTTTCCACACCCACCTTATTCCCGTCGATCCTGCCGCCCACGCCATCGACCGCTCCCTGGCGTTGCCCCGGGCGCTTGGGGCTGACGGGCCAACAGTCTTCCCTCTTCCGCAGGGCACCTGCCCCGCCTCTCTGAATCCTTCAACGTTCAACGTTCAATGTTCAACGTTCAACGATGACCCTTCCCTTCCCCCCCACCCGGCCCCCCTGCTCCTTCACCCGTTCAGCCGCGGCACCGGAAAATCCCTGACAACCTCACAAACCGCCGCGCTTTGTCAGGCATTGGCGCCACTCCCGGTGATTCTCGTCGGCCGCAGTGATCTCCCGCTCCCCGGGCTCCCTTCCAACACGCACAATCTCCTCAACCAGACGACCCTGTCCGAACTGATCTGGCTGATCCGCCGCGCCTGCGGGGTCATCAGTGTGGACAGCGGGCCCATGCACATTGCGGCGGCCCTGACACCTCACGTGCTGAGTCTCCACACCTGGTCGGATCCCCGCAAGGTCGGCCCATGGCACCCCGGGACGACGGTTTGGAAAGCGGGCCACCTGATGCCTGTGGACCAGCTTGATCCTGACATCTGTTCCCTCCATTCCGGCTTTCCTGATGCGGCCATCCCCCAGGTCGCCGCATGGGCGAATCAACTGCCCAGCAACTGATTCAACGCCTTCCGGTAGGGGCCGGGCATGGGCAGGGACGGCAATTTTGACAGGGAATGCCAGGTTTCTCCGGGACCGGCCTCTGCGTCCGGCGCATCATGGATATGCAGGGTTACCCGATGGTGCGTGATCGCGTAGGAATTCGTCAGGACTTTCCGGAGCGGGGTGGTTTCAGCAGCCGGACGCTCGGGGAGCTTCCAAAGGCCATGGCGGCGTTTTCCGGATTCCTGGTGCAGCAGGATCTTTCCATTCCGCCGCGCGAAGAGGGCATGTTCCACTACGGCCACGGTGGCCCGGGCCGGGGACTTCCGGGGCCGGCTGGCGGCCGCAGGACCGGCGGAGGCGCAGCAGGTCCGCACCGGGCAGATCAGACAGGCCGGTGCCCGGGGACTGCAGATCCGCTGGCCCAGCTCCATCAGGGCGCTGTTGTAGCGTCGGGCATCATCCTCACAAAGCAGGACTGCGGCCCACTCCCAGAGCTGCTGCGGCATGGGGGGACGGTCGATGGGATCATCGCAGGCAAAAAGCCGCGCAAATACCCGGGCCACATTTCCATCCACAAGGGGAGCGGGCAGATTCCACGCAAACGAGGCCACGGCCCCTGCGGTGTATCGCCCGATGCCAGGAAGGGATAACAGCCCTTCCACACTGCGGGGAAACTCACCGCCATAATCATCCACCACGGCCCGGGCGGCCTTCTGCAGGTTCCGGGCCCGGCTGTAATATCCCAGTCCTTCCCAGACGCGCAGGATGTCAGGCTCCGCCGCTGCGGCAAGGGTGGCCACATCCGGGAAAGTATCCATCCAGCGTTGATAGTAACCGCGGCCCAGCACCGTGGCAATCTGGGTCTGCTGCAGCATCATTTCCGAAACGAGGATGGCATAGGGATCCGTAGTCTGCCGCCATGGGTAGTCGCGGCCTTCGGCGCGGAACCAGGCAAGGAGTTGGGAGCGGAAGGCGGCAGCCCAGGGAATTCCGGGGGGAAGGATTTTTGAAGTGTTAACGTCGAACGTTGAACCTTGAACCTTGAACGTTGAAAAGAGGGGGCTCTGGGGAGCCGGAGGTCCGGCACCGGGTGGGACACCCGGCGGGACAGGCGGGACGCCTGTGCTCCCCCTGGTGGGTTTTGCCCGGCTGGTTTTTTTCATCCTGCTGACCCCAATAACAAACAGCCCATAACAAATAACTATTTCCCTGCCTGAGGTGCAGGCATGCCGTCCTGATTGCGCGGAGCGATGGGAATCTCTTCGATCCGGCGGATTTCGGGGGGGCTGTCCGGTTTGGTCAGGACGCGGAGTTTGAAGCGCTGGGCTTTGTCTTTAAAGGCCCACGCGGCGATGGCTTCCCAGTTGGCCGGATTGGAGGCTTCCGGGGTCAGGGAGGAGAGTTGAAGGATGATCGGGGCCTGGTTGGTGGTGCCGTCGAAAATGCGGACCTCGCCATTCACCGCGCCCGCCACGAGGCGGCGGGAAGGGGTGACGGTCAGGCCGGTGTCGGCGAATTTGTTTTCAAACTCCGTGGAGGCTTCATCCTGGAGGGGGCCGAGCACGATGGTGAGTTGTTTGGCTTCGGTGCGGTGAGGGCAGTTTGCCAGAAGGTGCCGGAGCACCGCTTCGCCCGTGGGCGTTTCGAGAGCACGGTAGTCTGTTGTCGGGGCCTTGTCGCCACTGGAACAGGCGGTTAGGAAGACGGCAGAGAGAAGGATCAGGAGTCGGTTCAGCATGGCGTTAAAAATCGAGGTAGATTTCGGTGCGGCGGTTGCGGGAGCGGCCCTCGGGGTTGTCACTGCCATCACTTTGTTTATTGGGATCCAGCGGAGCCGTAGCTCCGAAGCCGAGAGTCTCGATCTGGGCGGGATTGACCCCGAGTTGATGCAGATGTCCGCGGACGGCTTTGGCGCGGGCGGCAGAGAGTTTGAAGTTGAAATCGTCCGGTCCGAGGTCATCGGCGTGGCCGGAGATCCGGAGCTTCTTCGCTTTGTCCGTGGCCAGCAGTCCGGCCACAATATTCAACTGGGCAACCGCGCGGGGCACCAGAGTGGCACTGTTGAAATCAAAATAGACCACCAGACTTTCCCCGCCCTGGGGGGATTTGACAATGGGGCTGTAAAAGACTTTTCCTGCGCCGGACTGTTGGACATAGGATTCGAGCAGGCGGCTGAAGTCGAGGGCCTGGATGCTCCAGTTGCCGTCCGCTGCGGGTTGCAGGGTGATTCCGATTTCGGCGTCGGCCTGCAATTTTTCCGAGCGCACCCTGACCAGAGCGATGGCCGCCTCTTTCGAGGCCGCTGTGACCACAATGGGACGTTCTTTGGCGAGTTGATAGTCCCCTTCCTCAAACACAATGCAGAGGCCGGCCAGTTTTTCCTGGGCCACCTTTTGTTTGTCCGTGAGGAGACGCGCCGCGCGGAAGTCGCGGCTGAGCACCGCCGCGAGGAAATCATGAGCCTGCATCAGGGGATCAGCTGGAACAGTCAGGTTTTTGGGATCGAGAATCACGCCGTTGCGGCGCAGTTCCTCGATGCCCTGGGCCAGCAATTTGGGGGAAATCGTCACGCTGGTGAGTTGCCATGAACCGGTGGTCCGGTTGCGTTCGGCATTGACCCAGACCGGCCCGGCCGGCAGCGGGGTTCCCGGTGCGGCAGGTTCCAGCGCCACGGCATACCGGGCCACCTGACTCATGGCTCCGGCATCGGTGAACACCGGGCCTTCCGCTGGAACCCGGTAACCCGCTTTGGTCAGGAGAAGTTTTAAAAAGTTGGTGCCGGGCAGGATGGCAAATTCCTTGCCCCCCAGCTTCATGGCATTTTCCAGGTCACCCGCCCGCAGTTCGGCTGCGATGGCCGAAAAAAGAGAATCAGGTCTGGCATAAACGACCGGGACCGGCGGGGCTTTTTTCGGGACAGGCGGCTTGGCGGCGGCCGCTGGCTTTATTCCGGTGCCGGCTGGCGTCACCCCGGATTCCGGTGCTGCTGCTGTGGAGGCCGCACTGGGGCCTTGTTTGGTGATCGGAGTGCGCCCGGTAAATATGAAGAAAAAGACCACACTGAGCCCCACGATGCCCAAAAAAACGAGGATCGGAGTGTGGCTGGAGCCTGTGATGGAACGGCGGTTCATGGAACAGGGAGGAAACGAAACTGGAGGAGTTCGGGAGCCGGGGAAACCGCAGAAAACGGGCCGGAAGTGAGGAGGGTCACCTGTTGACCTATTCCGGGCGGACAGAATGTCCGCCCTCCTCAGTGGCGCTCCGGCGGCAAAACTTCCGCTTCGATTTCGATGATCTCATCGCCCACCTCATTCCGCCCGGAGTGGGCATGGCGGTGCGGAGTGTTGTCTTCGACTTCAGCGGGTTCCGGGCGGGTGCCGCCGACGTCGCGGGGTTCGTTCATGCCCTGAGGAAAAACTGAAGTGTTGACTTTCAGGTTATTGGCCAATTTGAGTCCGACCAGCAGGGCGACGAGGGAAAGCGCGGAGAACAGGAGCCATGCGATCAGAAGGAACCTCAGGCCGGGGGCCATAGCGGTGAGCAGCCCCAGCACCAATGTCCACGTGATGGTGCGTTTTCCCCAGTTGAAGAGGCCCAGCTTAAGCCGGGCCTGGAGCAATTCCGGCAGGTTCTGGGGTTGGTTCATGGCAGGTGGGAAAGCGGAGCCGCCGGGGCTACTTCTTCATCAAAGGTCGCCACCAGGCTTCATTTTCCTGATACCACCGGATGGTTTCGGCGATAGCCTCATCAAATTGGCGCTGGGCCGTCCAACCGAGTTCGGTTTTGGTTTTGGCAGAGTCGATGGCGTAACGGCGGTCGTGGCCAGGACGGTCCTTGACAAAAGAAATGAGGCTCTCCGGTTTGCCGAGGACGCGGAGGATGAGCTTCACGATGTCGATATTTTTCCACTCCTGGCTGGCTCCGAGGTTGTAGACCTCCCCGGAGCGGCCCTGCTCGAGGACACGCTGGATGCCAGCCGCATGGTCTTCCACGTGGATCCAGTCGCGCACGTTCAGGCCATCGCCGTAGACGGGCAACGGCTCGTTGTGCATGGCTTTGATGATCATCAGAGGGATGAGTTTTTCCGGATAGTGGTATTTGCCGTAGTTGTTCGAGCAACGGGTGACCACAACTTCCTGACCAAAGGTGTGGTGATTGGCCAGGACGAGGAGATCGGCGGCAGCCTTGCTGGCGGAGTAAGGACTGCTGGGGGCCAGCGGGGTAGTCTCGGTAAAGTAACCCGTATCGCCAAGGGAACCATAGACCTCATCGGTGGAGACCTGGAGGTAGCGCCTGACGTTATTTTTGCGGGCAGCCTCCAACAGGTTGTAGGTGCCGGTGATGTTGGCACGCACAAAGACTTCCGGGCCTTCGATGCTGCGGTCCACATGGGATTCTGCGGCAAAGTTGACCACGGCATCGTAGCTTCGGCCCGCAAAGGCTGCAGCGACGGCGGGGGCATCCGCCAGATCGGCGTGGATAAAGGCATACCGGTCGCCCGCAGAGGCTTCGACGTCGCGCAAATTCTCCGGATTGCCGGCGTAAGTCAGGGCATCAAAGTTGGTGATGCGGAGGTCCGGTTGGGCCCGCAGTTGCTGACGGATGTAATTGCTGCCGATGAAACCGCAGCCGCCGGTAACGAGGTAATGCTTGGACATGAAATGGAGGCGTGAGGAGGCGTGAGGGGCAGCAGGGCCGGATCGGACCCAATCGCCGGGTGGAACCGGTTTTCTCCCACAGGCCAGCGGGCGGGGCAAACGGTTTTCGGGAGGGAGGGAATCAGGGGACAGGGGACAGGGGACAGGGGTCAGCGTTCAGCGTTCAGCGTTCAGCGGTCAGCGGTCAGCGGTCAGCGGTCAGCGGGCGGCGGTCAGGGGACGGGGAACAGGCGACGGGGAACAGCATCCCCAGCATTCCCGAAATTCCGCTGGCGAATCATTCAGCGAATCCGGAGGCCAGCACTCCGGCGGCGGCTTTGCGGCTGATTTTCTGGTTGGTGGCGTAGGCTGAGGCGGCCTTGGCGGTGCAGGCCGCGGCATCGGCCCCGGCCAGCCAGCCGGCGGTGCCTTCATGCAGCAGTTGGGCCGCCGGATACATCAGTTGCCTTGTCAGGATCAGAGGCTTGGCTCCAGCGGTCTCCAAATACGGCCGGAAGTAACTTTGGCTGATGCAGCACAGGGCGATGGTGGCACGCGGCTCCGCTTTCACCGCCGGCGTGGGCACGGGGACCTCCACTTTGAATTCCATCAGGCCATTGTGCCCAAGGTAAGCAACCAATCCAGCAGCCCCGCCCGCCTCGAATTCAAGATCGCCTGCCTTCACAGTCACCGGATGATGGCCGGCAAGGGCCGCAAAATAATGGGTCATGCAGGTTTTGATCTCGCGTCCCCGATAGGCATCGCCCACCAGCAGCGCCCCGGTGCTCCGGTGGCGGAAAACAAGGCGCTCAAGGATAGGGCCTTCTCCATCCGGATCCAGCGAAGCCACCGGAAGCTTCTGCCAGGCTTTGCTCCGGGTGAACACGGAGGGCAGGCCATCGTTGCAGCCCCAATACAGGTTGTGGCCGGGATCGTCCCCATTCCCGATCTTCGCCGGCACCGGCGCGATGCCCTGCGAGGCATTGTCGCACAGCGCGACGAAGGCGTGGATGACTTTGGTTGGCGGAGCTGGCGATTGGGCCGGAGTGTTGGAAGTCCCGGCATGAACCATGAAGAGCAGTAGAAACCGGATTGGAAGGGGAGCAGGCATATTCACGAGGTCTATTCCAACAATTCCATACACCCGGAAGGATGCGATAAGTTTACCGGAGATGCAACGCAGGTTCGGTATCGGTGACGGTAATGAAGATACCACATCAACGTCAGGGTTTGGCGGTGAAGGCGGTTTTGCTCCCGGTTTCGCACCCGGCTTTTTGGTAGAACCGCAGGGTGGCTTCGTCCTTACGGCTGGTGAGAAGCATGACTTTATAGCAATTTTGTTCCCATGCCGTCTGCAGCGCGAGGCGGAGGAGGGCTGTGGCGTGGCCGTGCTGGCGGAAATCAGGGCGGGTGACCACATTCTCAATCAAACCGTAGGGCCGGGCGGCGCGGGTGAGATTCGGGATGACAGTCAGAGTGCAGGTGGAGACCAGTTGGCCTGCGATGTCCGCAACAAAGTAGAACAGGTGCGGGTTGCCGGCAATCTGCTGCCAGAGGGTATCCAGATCCGGAGTGAGCGAAAGCTGGGGATCTTCAGGATGGAGGTGACGGTATAGGGTGAGGAGCTGCGGAAGTTCACCGGAGCGGATTTAGCGGAAATTGAGCCTAGCCACCATTGACATCTGAGATTCCTCTGGCGGCTTGGCCATAAAGACAATCGAGTTGAAGTGGACGGTCAAGGAAGTGACAGAAGAGCCATGAAATTCGGTTTGGAAATCGCGGATGCCTGGCTGGGTTCAATCTCCGCAGTTTGGAAGCGGGTGCTTTTTTTCTGGGGATTCCTCGTGGCTACGTCGGTAGCCGGGCAGTGGGCTGTTGGGTATCGAATTGATATGGAGGAGATTCTGAGGTTCGGAGGAGTCACTTATGTAATCCTCGGCCGATTGAGTTACTTAACGCTATTGGTGGCCCCATACGTTTGGTTCCGCTTCATCCATCTTGAAGAGGGAGGGGTGAAAAGCTTCTTGTTCCTGGGCTTGCTGGTTGCCCTGAATGCGGGGTTCCATCAAAGATTATTCCGGTATTCCAACCCATGGCAATTGCACGCGGTGGTCCTGGTGTTTGTATCCATTCTCCTGGTGTGTTGGATTCGCGGAAGAAGCCGGGGGAAGTGAACACGATTCCTGCTTGCTATCGTTATACCAAGGGAGCGGCTGGTGAAACTTTTACACGCTGCGTCGCTTCAGAGCACCACGAGCCGACTTCCAGGGGGGAGAAGATTTTCCCGATGATGCGGCGCAGGAGGCCTTTCAAATTCGGGTTATCCAGATCCTGGAGGGAGCGGATGGCCTGCTCCTTATAGCGGTCGAGGAGGTCCTGGGCGTGGTTGAGGGCTTTGTCCCGGTCGCCGGCGAAACGTTCCTGGGTCAAGCAGGCGATGAGATTGACGGCAGGGCGGTGGGGAGCGGAGGATTTGTCGGACTGGGCTGACAGGTCCGACTGGTCCGACGTGTCCGACTGGTCCGACGTGTCCGACGAGTCCGACGAGTCCGACTGCCCGGCAGGAGCGTCACCGAGATGATCCTCGAGATCGTCTTTGATTTGATAGGCAATGCCCAGGGCTTCACTGAAGGCCACGAGGGCGGCTTCGTTTTCGTCGAGGGCACCGGCGTGGGCGGCTCCGAGGAGGAGGGCCACGGAGAAGGCGGGGGCGGTTTTGAGGCGGAAGATTTCGAGGATCTGGCCACTGGTGAGCGGGCTGGGGTTTTGTTGCCAGGCGAGTTCCGCCCCTTGGCCGCGGCAGAGGTCGCGCTGGCCATTGGCGGCGATGCGGATGAGCGGGGCGATTTGGTGGGCGGGGAGGCCGCAGTCGGCGATGAGGCGGTAGCCTTCGCCTATCAGGAGGTCGCCTGCATTGAGGGCGGCAGGCAGGCCGTGGGTGGCGTGCAGGGTAGGCTCGCCATAGCGGGTGGCATCTCCGTCCTCAATGTCATCATGGACAAGGGAAGCTTTGTGAAAGCATTCGACCGCGACGGCGAGTTTTTGGATGGAAGGAGTAAAGGGGGCGGCGGGGTCGGAGCGGAGCGCCTGACTGACCGCAGTGGTCAGATAGGGCCGCCAGCGGTTGCCGGGGCCGGTAAGGGACTGGCGCGCCATGGTTTCGGCTTCGCCTTCCGGGGCTCCGGCGAGGTGAGTCAGGGATTCCGGGGTAAACCATGTGCGGACTTCCTCGTGCAGGGCATTGAGGTTGAGACGGCGGGTTTTGTCTTCGCTGGTGAGATGGAGGTAATCCCACACCCAGTCGATATCCACCGTGGTGTCGATGCAGTCGTCCTGGAGCAGGGGCACCGCGATGGCCGGGATCGCAGCGGCTTCGACGTAAGGGAAGGTGCGTTCCAGCACGGGGAGGCAGGAAATTCCGACGATGGCCTCAATTTTGCCAGTCTGAATGAGGGACATCACAATGGCCGAGCCTTCCGCCACCAGCACGGCATAACCCAGCCGTTCGGCCTCGTTCTGGAAGTCCTGGATGGTGCAGAGTCCACACTGTTTGCAAAGCAGGCCGAATTCATCGAAGGGTGCGGGGCATTTGCTCTCCACCCGCAGGCACTTGGGCATCAGCAGAAGCCGGCGTTCGTAGGGAATGGTAGCGAGGGATTCGCGCCAGATTTCATTGGAGAGGAGGACCCCGGTGTAATCGAGGTGGATCGGGTCGATGCCGGTTTCCTTGACAATCCGCTCAGCAAGGACCCGGAGTTCATCCCCGGGGATCGGCGGAACCGGTTTTTCGCGTTCCACAAACTCGCGGATGTAGCGGAGCAGGGCGTCGCGTTCGGGTTTGGTCTGGGGGATGTTTTTCTTCGGCTGGCGGAAACGACGTGTCGTCGGAGGAAGCGCCGGCGGGAGAGTCACGGCGGAAAGAGCGGAGGCAGGGGCGGCGACGGACATGGGGAAAAGGGGGCGGTATTGGGGGAGGATCGCTGGACGACGTTAAGGGTCAGCGGCGAAAATGCCAAGCTGCTTTCCTGGAATGACGGCAAGACCTTGGCAGAAGACGCTTTGGGCCGCCCGGGCCTGTCAATTTAATCAGGCCAACGTCCCACAGGTGCGATACCCGCTGTTCAAGCCCGACGCCGTTCGCAGACTCCTTTGGCGCGCAATTCATCGCAACTGGCCTCAATCCGCACCGAACTGGTTTCCGGCCTGAAGCCCAGCCGGCGGGTGATGCAGTCTTCCAGCAGACTCATGTGCATGTCCTCAAATTCCACCACTTTTTGGCAATCAAGGCAAATCAGGTGGTTGTGGTGAGGATGATCCACAAAATTGGGGTCATAATAAGTCTGGTCGCGGCCGAGGTCAATTTCCTTGAGCAGCCCGCTTTCCACCAGCAGGCTCAGGGTGCGGTAGAGGGTGGCGCGGGATGCGGTAGGATCAATCTTCCGGGCGCGTTCCCAAAGTTCATCGGCGGTGAAGTGGTCTGTGGTATTGAAGGCGGCTTCAATGATCACATCGCGCTGCCGGGTGCGGCGCAGTCCTTTGGTGGCGATGAATTCTTCGACCCTGGAAAGGATAGCCGGGCTGAGGGACGAGGTCATGGGCCGAAAGTAAAGCGTGGGACGGGGGCGTCAACTGCCGGGACTCCCCGAAGGAGAACTCCATGGAAAAAGAGGTGCTGCCAGAGAACTACGGCAGAACCGGACGAACTACCGTTGCTTCCGTCAGGACCTGGCGGGGTTTGCCCGCCGGCACTCCATAGCCCCTGACAGCAGTGCCAGCGTGACACTGCACACGGCAGGAGCAAGCCGGAAATGCGGCAGCTCCCTTTTTTCATGGTGCTTTCAGAAACGGGACGATTTCGATGGGGGTGCATGAAAAATCTTGCCACGGGCCCGGAAATTCGTGTTGTGTTCGATTCCGATCCTCTTTAAACGGAAGAGACCGATTTTTTTTAAAACAGACCCGGACCCAAAAAGATTATGTGGAAGCCCTTATCGATAGTTTCAGGCGTGTCTCTCCTCGCCGCCGGTGGCATCACTTACACTCAAGTGCGCCCCGTTCTGATTGCCGAGCGGACACAGGTGGCCAATGCCGAGGAAAATAAAGCGAAGTCCGAAAAACTGAAGCTGGATGCGGAAGCCGCTTTCAAAACGGCGGAAACAGAACTCGAAAAAGCCAAGGACGGATTGTCCAAAGCCGAGCGGGCCAAGGCTGAAGCAGCCGCCAAGAAGGAAGAAATTGCCAAAATGGTGGAAGAGGCGACCGTGGCCAAGGAAGCCGCCGCGAAGGATCTTGCAGACCAGGAAGCCAAAATGAAGGATCTGGGCGGGATTGAAGCCATGGTCGCGGAACTCAAGGCCCAGGAAGCCAAACGCATCGAATACGACAAACAAATTGCCACCGCCAAAGCGGCCATCGAGAATAGTTTGGCCTCCAAGGCCACCCTCGACAAACAAATTGCCGAGATCAAACGCATTGACCTCTGGCAGCAGACGGGAACGATGGCTCCCACTTTCCGCAGCCGGGTCACAGCCGTCAATCCGGATTGGGGTTTTGTCACGATCGGTGCCGGGAACTCGGCTTCTGTCACCCGCCAAGCCAAGCTGGATGTCGTCCGTGGCAATTCTGTGGTTGGCAAATTGGTCGTGACCCACGTTTCGCCCAGCTCCTCCTCGGCAGAGATCGTTCCCGGTTCGGTCGCTCCCGGGGATTCCATCCTGCCAGGCGACCAGGTGAAGACCGGGACCGCCTCCTTGCCTTCGAATATCCGGGTTCCAGCCGCTCCAGCCGCTCCCCGGCCCGCTACGCCCGCTGCCCCAGGTGCGGCCCCGGCCCCTGAAGCCGCCCCCGCCGATCCTTTTGCCCCTCCCACCGACGGGGCTCCTGCCGCTCCTGAGGCTCCCGCTGGCGCACCGGAGGCTCCGGCTGCCGACACCCCAGTCGAGCCGGCTGAGACTCCGATGGCCCAGTAATCCGCCACCATTCTTCTTTTCCTTTTTCCCATTTTTCTATGAAGCCTCTTATTATCCTCGGAATGCTTGGTGCCATCGGCGGAGCGGTTCTCTCCGTCATGACGCGCGCCAGTCTCAAGGACCTGCGCCTGCAAAAGGACGGTTTGAACCGCGAGACCCTCACGCTGCACGAGCAGGTTACCGCCCGAAATGCGGAAACTTCGGCCATCGACGAAACCTTCGTTTCGACCAGCAAGAACGCTAAAAACGAAGATCTGCAAACCAAGTCTCTTGCCAGCGAAACCAAAGGCAAGGAAGAAGAACTTGAGGCCACCAAGAAAGAGACCGAAGAAATCGGGGCGAAAAAGCAGGCCATGCAGGAGGAAATCACCCGCATTTTGGGAACCTCCGGCACCCCGGAAGAACTCGCGGCCAAGACCGAAGCCCTGAAAAAGGAAAACGATGCCAAGGTTGAAGAGACGGATCAGGTCTCGAAGGAAGCTGAAATTGCCAAGAAAGCCGCCGCTGACAGCCAATCTCTCGTCACGCGCCTGAAGCAGCAGCAGGCAACCCGGGCCAAGGCTATCAACCTCGCCAGCCGCACCGGCACCATTTCGGCCGTCAATCCTGACTTCGGTTTTGTCATCGTCAATCTCGGCCAGAATCAAGGCGTCACCAGCGAGTCCCGGCTCCTCGTGAAACGCGGATCCCAACTCATCGGCAAGCTCAATATTGTCCAGATCGGCGGCAACACTACCGTCGCTGATATTATCACCAAGAGCATCACTCCCGGATTTGCCATCCAGCCTGGAGATCAAGTCATCTTCGAAAACAGCCCGACTTAAGGCACCTTTCCAACCCTGTGCGTGATTGGCGTGAAACCGTTCCGTTTTTTTCTCCTGGCCTCCTGCGCCGTAATGCTGCTGGGTGCCTGCGAATCGACCGACGGCGGCCGCAAGAAAAAGAAAACCCGCCCCCCGTTGCCAGGCGAGGAGGCCAGCGACCTCTCATGGAGCCGGCCTACCAAAGCCAGCGAGATCTCCTCTCCCTTTGGATTGCCAACTTCCCGCTAGGCATCAAGCTGCGCGACAGCACCTGTAAAAACTTTAAAAGAGGGCGGACCCATGGTTCCGCCCTCTTTTTTGTTTGCGCTGAACCCTCATCGCCAGCGCATGGGAAACCGCATTTAACAAAATATGGCCAGGTAAACTTGCCGGAAAAAATGGGATCTTCCGCATGAGGAGGGCGGACATTCTGTCCGCATGTTCCGGGTCAACAGAATGTTGACCCTCCTCAACCGGCAGAGCCGGTGTTTATGCTGCGGGGACGGGTCATGACTTCCTGCTGCTCCGCAGCGGGAATCCGGGATCCGCCTCATTTCCGGCTCAGCGTGTAATCCTCCCGGCCATCCTTCATGGCCCAGCCCATGGCATCCAACTCACCACGCAAGCGGTCGGATTCCGCCCAATTCTTCGACGTGCGGGCGGCCCAGCGGGATTCGGCGATTGCCCGGACCTCATCCGGCACCTCGCTTGCCATTTCCTGAGGCAGCACCATGCCAAACGCGGCAAGAATCAGATGAAGACCGCGCCACGCAGCCATGGCAGTGTCAGGTGCCATGGCTTCAGCTTTCAGGGACTTCAAGGTCGTGAACACGTGACCGAGGGCTTCAGCCGTGTTCAGGTCCTGATGCAACGCCGTCCACGCCAGCGCAAAAGGACCGGGATCCTGACCCGTCAGGGCTTCATAAACGGGAGCCTTCTCCTGACCAGCACGGGCGGCAAGAGCCTGTTCGGCCCGGGACAGTTTGGTCATGGCCTGACGCGCTCCATCGAGCGAATCAAAGGTAAAATTCAACTGGGCGCGGTAATGGGCAGCGGTCAGGACATAGCGCACTTCCTCCGGGCTGTAACCTTTGGCCATGAGATCGGCCAGGGTGTGGAGATTGCCCAAACTCTTGCTCATTTTTTTGCCGTCCACCAGCAGATGGGTGATGTGAAACCAGTGCGCCGCAAATCCGGGCCTGCCGCCGCAGCATTCGCTCTGGGCGATCTCATTTTCGTGATGAGGGAAGACCAGATCCACCCCGCCGGAGTGCAGATCAAACGTATCTCCCAGATATTCGCGGATCATGGCCGAGCACTCCAGATGCCAGCCCGGGCGTCCCTCCCCCCACGGCGAAGGCCAAAAGTTAGGTCCATCCTCCGGTTTGCGCGCCTTCCACAGCGCGAAGTCGCCCATGGTGTCCTTTTCATATTCGTCCTCCGCCACCGAGACCCCTTGTTTCAGTTCCCGTTCCTTGACCCGGGAAAGCCGGCCATACTCCGGGTAGGAGGCGATTTTGAAATACACCGACCCATCCGCCGCCGCATAGGCATGCCCGCGGGCCATCAGATCCTGGATCATCATGACCTGATGCGGGATGTGTGCCACCGCGCTGGGTTCCACATGAGGCGGCAGGCAGTGCAGCGCGGTGCAGTCCGCATGGAAAAGCTTCGTCCAGTGCTCCGTGAAATCTGTCAGGCTTTGACCCTGTTCCTGCGAGGCCCGGATCGTCTTGTCGTCCACATCCGTCAGGTTGCGCACATGTTTGGTCGGCGTGCCTCCCAGTTCCAGCACCCGCCGGAAGAGATCCTGCAGCACAAAGGTGCGGAAATTCCCTATATGCGCCGGCCCGTAAACCGTCGGCCCGCAGGCGTAAAACCGGTAGGTCGCGCCATCCAGAGGCGTCAGCCCGCGCGCGGCGCGGGACATGGTGTCAAAAAGGGTCAGAGGCATGGGGAGAGCTTGAAGTGACTCGTGGTAAAATGAAAAAGGCTAAAGGCAACGGCACAAGCCCAACGGCAACAAGAGCGGGAAAACCGCCTCACAGCAAGGGGCCACTCTGCGGGAGCGCGGACTTGCAGTCCGCCCCGGAGCACCGGCAGAACCATGGCATTGCCCATGGCGTCGAGGGCGGGGTCGGTGTCGCAAACCCCAGTGGATCCAAGGGCGGCGGATTTGCCCTTGGGTGTGCTGTGCCATCGTGGCCCGAAGGATGACAGCAGCTTCGAACCGGTCCAATCCAGGGCTGCCGGGGCGGCCTGCAAGGCCGCGCTCTGTGGGGGGCAGTGCGGGCTTCGGAGGTGTTAGTGCGGCGCATGCCATCTCTGCACCTATTCCGGGTCAGACTGCGGCGAGGGCGTAGTCCGCCCCATTGAGGCGTTCAATTTCGAGTGCTGCATTGCTGCGGACCATGACCGGGAAGTCCTCGCGGATCTGGCCGTCGCGCATGAGGATGTTGCGGCGGGTGAAGGCCGCGATGTCAGGCTCGTGGGTGACCATCACGATGGTAATGCCCTGGTCATTGAGCTTCTGGAAAAGGCCCATGATCTCAATGCTGGTGCGGCTGTCGAGGTTGCCGGTGGGTTCGTCGGCGAGCAGCAGCACCGGATCATTGATGAGGGCCCGGGCGATGGCGACCCGCTGTTGCTGGCCGCCGGAAAGCTGGTTGGGAAGATGATCCCAGCGCTCTGCCAGTCCTACCAGATCAAGGACATGGCGGGCCTTGTCATGCTGCTGGCGCGGGGTCAGGCCACCGTGATGGTAGAGCATGGGAAGTTCCACGTTCTCAAGGGCCGTGGTCCGGCTCAGCAGGTTGAACCCCTGAAAAACAAAACCGATCTTCTGGTTTCTGACATCTGCCAACTGGTTCCGGTTCAGCTTGGACACGTCGAGGCCGTCCAGATAGTATTTTCCGGCGGTGGGGCGGTCCAGGCAGCCGATGATATTCATAAGGGTGGACTTCCCGGAGCCGCTGGATCCCATGATGGCGACAAACTCCCCGGCATGGATTTCCCGGGTGAGCTGACGCACCGCGTGAACCTTCGACTCCCCGCTGGTGTAGGTTTTTTCCAACTGCTCCAGCCGGATGATGGGGGGCTTTTCCATTAACCTAGCCGATGGCTTCCAGCTTGCCCGTGCTGTCGCCAAAGCGCGCGGTTTTGACCCCCATGCGGTCCATCATGGAAAGGTATAGATTGCACATTGGGGTGTCCTCGCGGAGGCGCAGGTGGCGTCCTTTTTTGAGGGTGCCGCCACCGCCGCCGGCGAGGATTACGGGCAGATCATCGTGGCTGTGGCGGTCGGGATCGCTGATGCCGCTGCCGAAGACGATCATGCAATTGTCTAGCAAGGTGCCGTTGCCTTCCTTGATGCCTTTGAGCTTGCCCAGAAAATAAGCAAACTGCCCGCTGTAGAATTCGTCGATCTTGGCGATCTTCTCAAGCTTTTCCGCATTGTGCTGGTGGTGGGAAATGCCGTGGTGGGCATCCGGCACCCCGATTTCCGGGAAGCTGCGGTTCGAGCCGTCGTGGGCCAGGAGGAAAGTGGAGATCCGGGTGGTGTCCGTCTGGAAGGCGAGCACCTGGAGATCAAACATGAGGCGGATGTGCTCTTCGTAGCTCGTGGGGATGCCGGTGGGCTTTTTGTAGTCCGGCATGCTCTTGGAGAACTTGTCCGCATTGGTCAGGCGGCGTTCGATGTCGCGGACCGACGACAGGTATTCGTCGAGCTTTTGTTTGTCCGTATAACCAAGGTGGCGCTGGAGGGACTTGGCGTCGTCCATGACAAAGTCGAGCACGCTCTTGTTGAAGAATTCGCGTTTGGCGCGGGCGGCGTCTTCTTCCGTGCCCTGACCACCGCCGAATAGCCGTTCGAAGGCGAGTTTGGGATCGCGTTCCGGGGCGAGGGGGGTGGTCTCGCTCTTCCATGCCAGATTGAATTGATAGGAACAGGAATAGCCACTGTCGCAGTTGCCGGCGCGGCGGGCTTCGTCACAGCTCAATTCCAAAGAAGGCAGGCGGGTGAGCTGGCCGATGTCATTGGCGGCCACCTGGTCGATGGAGATCCCATTGCGGATGTCGGCCCCGGAGGTCTTGCGGGCCTGCACCCCGGTGAGGAAGCTGGCATTAGCCCGGGCATGGTCCCCGCCGCCATCGCCATTGGCCCGGGCTTTTTCATGTTTGAGGCCGGAAATGACCTGGAAATCGGACTGATAGTCCTTGAGCGGGGCAAGGGCGCGGCTCAGTTCGTAGGAAGAGCCGTCCTTTTTCGGCTTCCAGTGCTCCATGTTCTTGCCATTGGGCGAATACACGAATGCCATGCGCAGGGGCAGGCTGGTATTGGCACCGGTTTTGGCGGCGGTGGCGGCACGGGCCGCAAAGGGAGCGGTGGCCTCCAAGGCAGGCAGCGCCATCAGGGTTCCGAAACCCCGGAGAAAACGGCGGCGGGAAAAATCGTGGGACATGGCGGTAGGGAGGGGGAAGGGGTGGAATCGAAAATGAAGCGGATGCTGTGCCGGAAACCGTGTGAAAAGACGGGCAGGGAAGACCCGTCCTTTCAAATTTCCAAAACGCCCGCCCAAGCCTGAGAGACGCGTTTAACGACATGGTGGGTAGGGAACGCCTGCGGGAACCGGCTTGCACCGGAGGCAAATCCGCCTACGGCAGAGGGCCTTATGTCTGCCACCGGATTTTACGTTGTCCCGCACGCCTTGCACCGCGATCTCATCGCCGCCGCCTACCTGCACCGGGGATATACTGCAGATGAAGCGGCGGATGCGGCGCGTTTTTGCGAGATGGCCAGCACCCACGGCATCCGCACCCACAACGGGATCAAAGCGCTGCATTTGGATGAACATTTCGGCAGCAAAGCCGGGGGTTGTGTGCCGGGAGCGGTGATTGAGGAACTGCCGTCCAAATTTGCGGCTTCGAAGATCTGGAATGCGAATCTGAAACTGGGGCAATCCACGGCTTTTGCGGCGATGGAAGAGGCGATCCGTCTGGCGGACCAGTATGGCATTGGCCAGGTCAGCGTGGACAATGCCTTCCATTATCTCTGGGGCGGTGGTTATGTAATGGACGCGGCCAAGCGCGGATACCTCGCCTATACCAACTGCACCGCGGCCTTGGCGGAGGTGGTGCCATT
>JBBQWG010000041.1:0-66225 GCA_038210825.1 Verrucomicrobiales bacterium | reverse complement strand
AGAGCCGCAGGTGATTTTCATCATCTGCGACTTTCAGTTCCGGACCGCTGATCGCCTTGTTTCGGGCGACCCCTTTCAATAAGCCACCTTCCAAACTTCGCAACTGCTTTTGACATGTTTTTTCAAAAATTGTTCCGGCTCAAGGCTGCTTACGGGGAACGAGGGGCATTTCAGGGCAGGATAGGGGCAGGTTTAGCAGATTCCCCCCAAAAAACGCTCCTGGTTTGGACGATTGGAAACTTGGAATGGGCGGAATTTGGGGTGCTTTTGGAAAATGGGGTGGTGAACCCGGGCCCTTGCTTGTAAAACCGCCCTATGCATCGGCGCCAATTTGTTATATTGAGCGGTTTGGCGGTTTTCGTTCCTCAAGCTGTGGCCCGGCAGCCTGCTGCTGCTGCTGGGGTGTCCTTGCTGACCCGCCGGCACCGGGACCGGCGCTGGACCGTCTGCCGACTGGATCCAGCGGTGCACCGCATGGACGTGTTTTTGTCAGGAGAAGGGGGCCCACTGCGCAATTTTGCGGCATTGGAACGCCATGTGGCCTCTTTGGGCAGGCGTGCGGTGGTGGCCATGAACGGCGGCATGTTCGAAGCAGACGGATCTCCTGTGGGATGGTGTGTGGCCGAAGGAAAGGAGATCCGGAAAGCGAATCTGAACAATGGTGAGGGAAATTTCTTCCTCAAACCTAACGGAATTTTCGCGATCACGAATGACAATGCCATGGTCGTGGAGACGGCGGCGGCGGCGGGTGATCCGAAGCTGCGCCAGGCGCGGCTGGTCACCCAATCCGGCCCCTTGCTGGTGACGGGCGGGCGGATTCACGCCGGTTTCAAGGAAGCCTCCTTAAACCGGCGGATCCGGAATGGGGTGGGCGTGGCGGCTGACGGCAAGGTGTGGTGGGGGATTTCAGAGGAAGAAGTGAGTTTTCATGAGAGTGCGACGTTTTTCCGGGACGAACTGGGATGCCCGGATGCCCTGTTCCTCGACGGGCAGGTTTCGCGTCTCCATGCGCCGGCCCAAGGACGAAAAGCTGGAGTTTGCCTGTTGGGCCCTCTCCTTGCAGTGACGGAACCCCTCAATCCGGCGAAATAATCCAAATCGCGATTTCCTCCGGAGGCAGGGGAATGGACACAAAAAAGCCACTGGCGGGTTGGCCAGTGGCTTCTCTTGAAAGAAATGCGGAGAAGATCAGCCGTCGGCCCATTTCTCTGCGATTTCGGCGGCGACGGTCTGGAGGTCACTGATTTCAGCGGAAGTAAAATCGTAAGGCTCCAGTTTCCCGATGCCGAGACTGCCCATCAGCAGGCCACCGAATTCGACGGGGACTGCGATGGAACCGCCGACTTTGGTCTTTTTGGCGGCTGGTTTGGCGACTCCGCTGCGGTCATTCTGGAGATTGCAGATCTGAACGGGCTCCATGCGCTCAGCCGCAGTTCCGGCAATGCCTTTGCCCAGCGGGATGCGCTGGATTTTGGTCAGGACATCATCCGGCACGCCGGTGTGGGCCACGATTTCCAGCATTTGGTGCAGGTCCACCCATTGATGCAGGGTGCCGGTTTGGCACCCGAACTCCTTGAGGATTACTTCCAATACCTTCTGCCAGTCCGGATAACCCTTCATCTCGGTTGAAATTGTCTTCAGTCGATTACTCATGACCAACTCTGAAAACGCCCTCTGCCGGGAGCACAAGGGAAAGTTATCGGCAGCCTGCAAAAGCGTCCGGGAAAAACCGGGTGCCTTTTGACATTCCCCGCAGAGTGGATACTATCGTCTTCCCCCGCAAGTTTTCCTGACCATCCAAACTTTTTTCCCGACAACCCAAACCAAATCCATGAGCAACGAGA
The DNA here is from genome assembly GCA_038210825.1 of Verrucomicrobiales bacterium. GTDB lineage: Bacteria > Verrucomicrobiota > Verrucomicrobiia > Verrucomicrobiales > V1-33 > CAIZWU01. The sequence goes on along the minus strand of JBBQWG010000041.1, from coordinate 64,381 downwards.
CCGTCACCAAACAGCCCTTCCAGGCGGAAGTCCGCCAATTGCTGGACATTGTGATCAATTCCCTCTACACCGAACGCGAGATCTTTGTGCGGGAACTGGTGTCGAATGCGGCAGACTCCCTGGAAAAACTGCGCCACCTCCGCCTCACCGAATCTGCCATTTTCCAACCGGAGGAGGAACCCCGGATCGAGATCACCACCGATGACGGGGAGAAAACCATCACCATCACCGACTATGGCATCGGGATGACGCGCGACGAACTGATCCAGAATCTCGGCACCATTGCCCACAGCGGCACCAAGGCTTTCCTGCACAATCTGGAAGCGGGAGCCGAAGCGGCCGGCAACGTTATCGGGCGCTTTGGAGTCGGATTTTACAGTGTGTTCATGGTGGCGGACAATGTGAGGGTTTTCACCCACTCATGGCGGGAGGAGGCGGAGCACCTCTGCTGGACCAGTGATGGCCGCGGAGGATATGAGATCGAGGAAGTCGCCGGTCAGGCCCGGGGCTGCCGCATGGTGATCCACCTGAAGGAGGAACATGCCGAATTTGCCGCCAAAGGCCGGCTCAAGACCATTCTCGAGCGCTATTCCAACTTTGTCCCCTTCCCCATCCTGCTGGACGGGGAGCGCGTGAACAACGTGGAAGCTCTCTGGCTGAAGAAAAAGAGCGAGGTGACCGACGAGCAGTATAACGAATTTTACAAATTCATCGCCCACGCCTGGGATGAGCCCCGTTACCGTCTCCACTTCAGCGCAGATGCCCCGCTGGTGATCAATTCCCTGCTCTTTGTGCCCCGGGAGAACCCCGAACGTTATGGCATGGGGCAGATGGAGCCGGGGGTAGCGCTGTATTGCCGCCGCGTGCTGATCGATCCCAAACCCCGCGGGCTGCTGCCGGAATGGCTGCGCTTTGCCAAAGGCGTGATCGACAGTGATGACCTGCCGCTCAACATTTCCCGGGAATCCATGCAGGACAGTGCCCTCGTGCAGAAGCTCGGCGACGTCCTGACCAAACGGCTGATCAAAACCCTCGAGACAGAATCCAAAGAGGATGTGGAGAAATACAACGACTTCTACAAGGCCTTCAGCCGTTTCCTGAAGGAAGGCGTGGCGGTCGACCACAAGCACCGCGATGCCCTTGCCAAACTGCTGCGATTTGAATCCTCCATGACCGAACCCGGCGTCCTGACAGGTTTTGACGACTACCTTGCCCGGGCCAAAGAAGCCCAGAAGGAAATCTACTATCTGATAGCCCCCAGCCGGGAGGCGATTGAAGCCGGGCCCTACCTTGAAGCCTTCAGGGCCCGCGGCCTGGAGGTGATTTATTGCTTTGAACCCATTGACGAATACGTCGTATCCGCTCTGACAGAGGTCGGGGAGAAGCGCCTCGTCGCGGCCTCCAGCGATGACCTGGAACTCGGGGACGCGCCTCCCGCCGAAGGGGAGGCCCTCGGCGAAGCGGAAACCGCTGCGCTGTGCGAGTGGCTCAAGGCCACCCTGGGCGACAGCGTGGAGAGCGTCCGCGCCGGCACCCGGCTGGTCAGCAGCCCTGCCGTGGCCCTGCAGCCGGATGGCCAGATGAGCCCCCAGATGCGTGCCATGATGAAAGCCATGAATCAGGATGCCGGCAGCCTGGCCAAAGTCGTTCTGGAGATCAATCCCCGTCACACCCTGATCCGGAAACTCGCCCACCGCGACAAGGCGGGCGATGAACTGGCTCCGATGATCGCCGAGCAAATCCGGGACAACGCCCTGATCGCCGCCGGCCTGCTGGACACGCCCACCGCCATGCTTGCCCGGATGGAAAAGGTGCTCACCGCGGCGCTGTGAAGCCACCGGCCATGGTCCGGGAGGGAACACCCTTTCCCATTCCCGGACCATGCTCCCAGAATGCAAAAAAGGCAGCCCCCGCGGGCTGCCTTTTTTGCTAGGAAGCAAAAATTCCTATCGTCGGCGCAGCAAACCAAGCAAGCCCGCGAAGGCTAACAACAAAGCCGAAGAGGAAGCCTCCGGGATGGCAGCCATCGTGATGCCTCCCGAAGAAAAAGTTCCGGCAAAAACCTCACTCTGGGAATCAATTTGACTTGTGGTCATCGTCCGCGTCCCGGTCGTTGGAATGGTCCATGCACTGTCCCGGAAGATAGCCCATTGAGTCGCCTCCCCGAGGTTACTGTAACCGGCATCCAAAACGAATATATACAGGGAGGTGGCGGCGGCAAACCGGGAATCGGCATTGTCGACGTTGCTGATGGTTCCTCCAAACTTGCCATCACCCAAAACACTGCTAATTACCAAAGGGGGAGTCGTTCCATCGGCTGGGTCGGACGTATTTTCGGCCAGTGGCACAAAGAGGGCATTCACGCTGGCGAAGGTGGAAGCTGAGGTGATAACGGGGTCTCCGGCAGGAAAAGTGCCGATGCGGACAGCATTTCCAGCCGGCAGTGGCGACCCCGTCGTGGTGAAAATGTCCCTGACTGGTGCGGCCAAAGTATTGGCAGCAATATTTACCAGCGCTGCGGGGGCAGTTCCTGCAAGAAGCAATGAAACCAATGGGAGAAAAATTCGGAAGGACATTGAGATATTCTGGCGAAGTCTGAAGATCAGTTGGAAGGATGCTGCTGGTTGATGGTCAGAATCCGGTTGGCCTCTTCCACGGTGACGGCCACGGCATAGCCATTCCGGAGAGGGACGTTGTTGGCCACAGTGAAGAAATCATCTGCAATAATGTTCGAGCCCGAAGTGAAGTAACTGCCAGCGGGATTCAGTTCCCCCCCTTGCGTGAACAGGGTGATGGAGTCCTGGAAACTGGCGAAGGAAGAAGTTGTGAACCCCACGCTTCCCAATGGGGTAACTCCTCCGCCGGCAGTGGGCGAAGAAATTGCGTTATAAAGAGGGTCGGCCGCATTGGTCACCACCATCGGATTGATTGGACCCACAAAATTGGTTTGCCCCCGATAAACAGGCACCTGCGTCGGCCCCGATTTTACGTAGGCCACTTCCCCGCCGCCTACGGTCAGAGTTGTCATCCGCGAAGAAGAAATGATCAGTCCCTGGCCAGGATAAATGATGGCATTGTTGGCACTTGTCGCAAAGTCGTCCGCCAGCCATGATCCGTTGGCTGATGGAAAATATGAACTAACAGTATTATTGGAATTGTAGAGGGTGACAGAATCCGAGAATGGAACCAATCCGGAATTTATCGGCTGACCGGGAGGGCTGACCGCCTCCGGCAAAGCGGAGAGGAGGGTGACGTGTTTTCTAACGCAGTAATTGGGTGTACCGGTCAAGGTTCCGCGCACCGTCAGGCTGGTGGCCGTGGTGCCCACGATATCCAGCACCGCACCCTGGGAATTTCCGGCAGAGAGGACCTCGATATAATGAAGCGGAAACTGGTTGTTCGCCCAAGTCACTCCGGATTGACTAATGATGGAGGTTGGAGTGCCGTCAGGTTGATTGGCTCCCGGAGCGACGGATGTAGCGGCCCCTTGAAACTCCTTCCTGGTCACAAACCCGACCACCCATGCGCTGGTCCCTACTGGCACATCGAACTTGTAGAAACCAATGACCGGCGTGGAGCTGGTGAGGGGGGTCTGGGCTGTCGCGGAGGGGAGCGGGAGCAGCGCGCTGGCCAAGGCAATGACGAGAGGGAGGCGCTTCATGGAGTATGAGAAGGAATTAAGCACGTTTCACGAAGGCTTAAACCTGTTTTTTGGGCTTAAGGAAAGCAAATTCCAGTTTTTATGAGCGCGCAGCCGGCCAAGGGTGGTGATTTTAAAGGAAGAGCCGGACGATTTTGCCCTTGAGGCCATCGGGAAGGGGAAATTCCCGTCCCGTTTTGGCGAGGGCAAGTTCTGCCACTTCGGTAAGCCATTGACGGGAAGCGGTGAGGGTTTCCAGCCGGATGGCATTGGCCGGGGTGACCGTATAAGTTCCGGTAAAGCGAATGAGTTCGGTTTCGCCGGCCAATTTGATTTCGGCGGTGAGCGTTTTTTGAGCCGGGCTGAGGTGGATGCCTTCGACCTTGATCCAGTCGAGGCCGGAGGAATTGAGTTTGGTCTGAAGCAGGGTGAGCAGAAGATTCATGGGGAGGGAGGGAGTTGTGGGCTGGCGGTTGGAGCAGAAAGGGAGGGCAGAAAATCGGGGTCGTAGTGCAGGGCACTGAACCAATCGGGGTAAAGGGGCTGCCATCCTGAAGTCTGGAGCCGCCGATTGTCCACCCGCTTATGCGTCCAGCCGCGTTTCCGGTCAAGATCGGGAAGTGCATCCGGGGGAAGCGGGAGGTGAAATTGTTGGGCCAGCCGGGCATACAGGGGGCGTTGCAGGAGGGGAGTGGAGTCCGCAATGTTCCAAATCCGGGGAGAGGCGGGATCCGGCAGCGTGAGCAGATGCAGGATGGCCTTGGCGGCGTCCCGCACATGAATTTGATTCACCCACCGGCCGTCCGGGGTGGCAGGAGTTGCGGTCCGCACGTCTACCACGGAGCGTCCTTCGAGAAAATTCTTCAACAGGACGGAGCGTCCGGGGCCATAAATGCCGGCCAACCGGCCTACGAGCCCCCCTGCATCGAGGGTTTCCACTTCCGTTTCGCGGAGCAGGCGGCCGGTTTCCCGGTCTGGATGTGCGGGGGTGGTTTCATCGACCCATTCTCCTCCGATTTGGGGGTAAACACTGGTGCTGGATGTGAAAAAGAACCGGTGCGCCGCTGGGAAAGCTGCCCGGAGGTGCCTGCAGCCTTCGAGATAAATGGACCGGTAGTGTTCTGCCCTGCCGCCGCGGCCACTGGCGGCACAGTGGACAATCTGGACGGATTGGGTGGCCAGCGGGGGCCCAGCCGGCTCCACTCCCATGGCTGGGTCCCGCTGCATTTGGGGCACGGCGAGTTCACGAAGGGCCTTAACCGCTGTGCCGTCCGTAAGGTCGCAAGCAAGGGCCGGAATGGCTGCATCCATGAGTGCTGCGGCACTGGAGGAGTGGCGGGTCAAAGCCAATACGGGCAAATGTTTGGAAAGAAGTTCCCGGGCCAAGAAGGTGCCGAGGTAACCGCAGCCAGCGATAATCGTCAGGGAGGACATAGGGAAGAGAGCATGATCCGGAGGCTTTTGCCAACCGATTGAAATTTGAATCGGCGGCTTGCCGTAATGAGGCGAAACCCAACCAACTTCCCTCTATGAAAAGATCTCCCCACGTTCTCCTCGCTGCAATCTGCTCCGCGGCCTTCAGCCTGCTTCCTGCCTTGGCCACGGCACAGGAAAACAAGCTGTGTCCCATCATGACCGAGGACGAAATCGACAGTGAGGAAACGGTAGAATTTGAGGGCGTGAAGGTCGGGATGTGCTGCGCAAAATGCGGAAAGCTGTTCTCGAAGAATGCCAAGTATTACATCAAGGCTGCTCCGGAACTGCTGCCCCAATTCAAGGGAATGGAAACCAAGCTGGGATTGGACAAAATTACGTTGCTTCCTCAGAAATTTTGCCCGGTCAAAACCAAAAATCTGGTTTGCCCGGACAGTCCCAGTGTGGACTACAAAGGAGTAAAGGTCTATTTCTTTGACCAGCGCGGTGCCGACAAGTGGCAGACCGATCCGGACGCCAACGCCAAGCGGGCGGTGGAGGCCGGATTGTTACCCCAACTGGCTGGCAAAGTTTAGGGGCCCGAGCCGCCCTATTTCCAGCAGATGATGCCATTTGACCGGGTCAGGCCTGCGGATTGCCCGATCAGGGGGCTTCGGCAGCTTTGTCGGGGGCCACTGCGGCGGCTGACGGGGGCTGAACCAAGGGCTGCTCCTGATGAAGTTGCCTTGGGGTATTTTTACATTCTTTGAGAAGATTGACGACCCGGGACCGGATGGATTCGGGCATGTCAGCCAGTTGTTCCGGCGTCCGGCAGGGGCCTTCGAAGAGGAGTTTGCCGTGTTGATCCCATGCCCGGACCTTCTGTTCCTCCGCCGTGGCGGTGAGTTCCAGCACGCCGTGTTCGTCGAATTTGGTGATTTTGCTTCCCTGCTTAAGGCCAGCCTCCGGCGCGCCTGACGGACTGCCATGAAGCAGCCGGTGAATGTTTTCGAGCAAAACGGGATTGTCCCTCAATGCCCGGATGACCATGGACAACATTTCCTCGGGAAGAGGGGGCAGCGATTCGGTGGTCAGGGGACGGGCAGGGGAGCGACCCAGACGGACTTTCGTTTTCGTCTCCATCCCGCGCCGCAGATAGGTGATTTCGGCTTCGGCTCCCGGACCAGCGTTTTCCACCAAGGTGGCAAATTGGGCCGGAGACATCAGCCATTGATCATTAAACCGGGTCAGGATGTCGTAATGGAGCAATCCCAAGGCGGCAGCCGGACTTGCCGGGTCCACGCGGCCGATCATGAGACCTTCGCCGTCTTTGAGGCTGGTTTGGGCGCGGACCTCCGGGCAAATCTCCGTCAATGTGACACCAAAGTAACCCCGCCCGGACGCCTCAGCCCGCAAAGCAGATTTTGGACTAGCCCCGGGTTTCACGGTTTCCGTTGCCTTGGCAGGGCAAACCACGCAGGAAAACAATGCCGGAAGGGCAATCCATCCGGCCCGCGACCGGGGGAGGATGGAGATAAATGGGCGCATGGGATCCATAAAAAGCAGAATAATTCCTGAAGCGCTGCCGGGAAGCCAATGCAAAGGCCCGCAACTCCTCAATGAAAGCTGAGCGGCACGGTAAGCGCTGCCCGACGCATGGCGGGTTGAGGGGAATGACTCGCCTGCGCCGCTTGCATCAAAAACTGCTGGTGCAGCGCTTGCCAACTATCCGGATGAATTACTATCGGTTCTTCCTTCATCAGGTAACCCGTGGTTTTTTCGAGAACCACTTGGCTTACCTCCACCGATGGAGTCATTGGACGCGTGCCAGGCTGGACCGTGACCGGTGAAGCGGTGGTGGCCCGGGGGCTTTCCATGCGACTGAGCACGGAAACGACTACCACTGCAGCCGCGGCAGGCACGACAATGCGGCTCCAACGGAAAGGAACGACTTGAGCCACGACACGACGTTCCACGCAGGCCGGCTGGGAGAGGCGGCCATCAAGCCGGGAGGTCAGTCCCCGGGGGGGAGCGACGGGGCTTAACGAGAAGAGTTCCCTCTCCAGTTGGAGCAACCGGGTATCCATAGGTTCGTCAAAGAGATTTGGGTCGTTCGGCTCGGGAGTCATGCCAGTTTGGCGGGGGTCAGGGTGCGGCGGAGTTTTTCCAGTGCATACCGGTAGCGGCTTGCGGCCGTGTTCATGGGGATGTCGAGCGTCTCGGCAATCTGTTCAAAAGTCAGTTCGCCCCATATCTTGAGAATGATCACTTCTTTGTAGTAATCGGGCAGTCCCTGAATGGCTTTTTCGATTTGGGCAGAACGCTCATCTTCCTCCAGGGTGTCCTTGAACCAGACGATAGCTCCTGCTTCGTCCGAGTCCAAGGCCTTGGCTTCACGGTTGGCCCGGCGGATGTTTTTTCGCGCCTGGTCGATGGCGGAGCGCCGGATGTGGGTGAAGGCGGCGGCGAGGCTGGGCTCGGTCAGCCCATCTTCGTTCATCTCAATCATCCCACTGCGCCAAAGGCGGAGCATGGCCTCTTGCAGAACGTCCTCAGCATCTTCGGAGGTGCGGGTCTGCTGACGGGCAAAAAGGAGAAGGCGGGATCCGTGGGTGGCGAACCATTGTTTCCAACCAGCAGGTTGAACGGGTTCTTCAGTGGTGGTCTTCATGGGGGAGGTTGTCATACATGAACCTTAACGCCATGAGCAGCGAAAGGTGGAGGACAAATTGTTTCAATTTTTATCATGGCCGGGTGCACTTCCGGGTTGTGCGTGGCCATGGAGCGCCGGTCTATACTCCTGATGCTGACCGTCACTGTCTCCCTGCCCTCTGCACCTTACGAGGTAAAAATTGCTTCAGGCCTGCTCGCTGCATCGGGCACGGAAGCCCGGACGCTATTTCCTGCGGCCAAAGCCTGTGCTTTGGTCACCGACTCGAATGTCGGCCCTCTGTATGGCGGCACCGTCGCGGCTGCCTTGCAGGAAGCTGGTTTTGCGGTGACGGAGATTACCGTGCCGGCAGGCGAGCCCGCCAAGTGCTTTGCTGAAGTGGAATCCATCAACCGCCAAATGATCCGGGCCGGGCTGGGGCGGCAATCCTTTCTGGTGGCCCTCGGCGGCGGGGTGGTCGGTGATTTGGCGGGCTTTGCGGCCTCCATTTTCTACCGCGGTATCCCTTTCATACAGATTCCGACCACCGTGGTCTCTCTGGTGGACAGTTCCGTCGGTGGAAAAACCGGCATCAACACGCCTGAAGGGAAAAATCTCGTGGGCAGCTTCCACCAGCCCAAGCTCGTGCTGGCTGACCCTGTGGTCCTCGAGTCCCTGCCGGACCGCGAATTTAACGAAGGGTTTGCCGAGATCATCAAACATGCCGCCATCCGGGATGCCACGAAGCTCCCGGACATCGCCGCTGCCGCCACGCGGCCACGCCGCGAATTGTCGGATTTGATCGCCTGGAATGTCGCCATCAAAGCCGCCATCGTCACGGAGGACGAATTCGAAACCAAAGGCCTGCGCGCCCTGCTGAACTTCGGCCACACCATCGGCCACGCCATCGAGTCCTGCGCCGGATACGGTGAACTCTTCCACGGCGAAGCCATCAGCCTTGGCCTGAGGGCCGCGCTGTTGCTCTCGGAGCGCCACGCCGGCCTTGATCCGGCGGAATCCGCACACGTTCTTGATCTGCTGAAACTCTATCGACTCCCTCTCGTGCTCTCCCCGGCCTTGACGGAGGAACGCCTTTTCGAAAAAATGGCCCGTGACAAGAAATTCGAACAAGGCGCGATCCGCTTCGTCCTCGTCCCCAGGCTCGGCGACGCCATCGTCAGCAAAACCATCACCCCCGGGGACATCGCAGAGGCCATCGCCCATTTACGCAGCCAATGTTAACAAATATCGGGACCGAAGGTGACGGGCTGTTTCCACACCCAAGGCCGCGCCCGGGCCGCCTGGGTGAAAGGAAGGCATCGCAGGCTTGAAGGCCGGGAATTCCGGTGCTTGTTCTCTCCTGTTATGCTGAACCCCCCCCTCATTTCCCCTTTTTGGCGACTTGCTGCCATGTTCCCAATTCTGTGCACCGCCGTCTCCTGTTCCACCCCTTCCCCCACCCCGGGCACGGCACCCGGCGTTTTTGCCGCTCAGCCCGCCACCGCGGAGAACCCGTGGACCGCGAAGTCCTGGTGGGATGAAGGCGGAGCCTCAGGTCCCGGACATATCGTAGTGGATTTGGACATGCAGGTGGCCACCTTTTACCGGGGCGGCAACGCCATCGGACTGGCCGCGATCTCGTCGGGGGTGGATGGCCGCAACACCCCGGCCGGCAACTACAAAATCCTCGAAAAAATCCGGGATAAATATTCCAATGCCTATGGCCATGTCGAGGACGCCTCGGGTAAAATCGTCAACGACGATGCCACCCCGCGCAGCCCGGTCCCTCCCGGAGGCAAATACGTTCCATCCCCCATGCCCTATTGGATGCGGCTGACCACGACTGGAATCGGGATGCACCAGGGTTTCCTGCCAGGCTATGCCGCCAGCCACGGCTGCATCCGCGTGGACAAAAAGGTAATCCAGCAATTCTACAACGCCGCCACCGTCGGCATGCCGGTGAAGGTCATCCGAACGCTTTGAGTCAGGGCCGCCCCGATGCGGCAAATGGCGGTAACCGGGTTGAGCCTCGGCCTTTCTGAGGATCCAGGAATTGCGGCGATGAGCCAATTATGATTGGCGCCGGCTGGATCCCGCGCGTTGCCGGAAGAGGCACCGCCGGGAAAACTTTCCGGAAAAACGGGCGCAGAATTGATAGGAAGTTGAAATGACCGGGATGGGACCTGCGTATCAGGGCCAGCCATGCCCCGTTTTTTGTTTATTCTCATATTCCCGCTGTGGGGGACCGGCATGGCCGTGGGTGCCGCCCCCGATGGGGTGGCGATTTATAAGGAGCATTGTGCTTCGTGCCATGGTGCGAAGGGCGAAGGGGTGACTGGAAAGGCGGATGACCCATTGTATGGCGAGCGGTCGCTGGAATCCCTCACCCGCTACATCGACCGGCGGATGCCGGAAGATAAACCGGAACTGGTCGCAGGAGACGACGCGAAGGCGGTGGCAGAATACATCATGGGAGCGTTTTATTCCCCGCAGGCCCGTTCCGGGCAGCAGGAGGACCTCAAGCCGGCATTTGCCCGTCTGACGAACCGGCAGTTCCAGGAATCGGTGGCGGATCTGATTGGCAGCTTCACGGGACCGCCGCCCGCGCCAGGCGAGGGCCACGGCCTGAAGGCGCAGTATTTCCAGTCCAAGGGGATGAATAAAAAGGACAAGAAGGTCCTTGAGCGCGAGGACCGGTCCCTCGCATTTGATTTCGGCGAGGCCTCCCCGGCGGAGGGCATCAGCCCTGACCAGTTTTCCATCGCATGGGAAGGTTCGCTGCTGGCCCCGGCCACCGGCTGGTATGAATTCCGGCTCAGCACGCCGAATGGCGCGCGGTTTTATCTGAATGGACAAAGCGAGGAAGGCGACGGCAACCACCGGGACGACAGCAGCCGGAAGCGTCAGGAGCCACTGATCGATTCCTGGGTCAGTTCCGGTGCGGAAGTGCGCGTGGTGTCCGCGCGGCTCTTTCTGCTGGGCGGGAGGAGCTATCCCCTCAAGATGGATTATTTCAAATACCAGGAAGCCAAGGGCATGGTGCGGCTGGAGTGGAAAGCTCCGCGCAGCGAGTGGGAAGTTCTGGCGGCTCCATGGCTTTCCCCGGCCCCGGCCGTGCGCACGGCGGTGGTCAGCACCGCCTTCCCGCCCGACGATGCCAGCGAGGGCTATGAGCGCGGCACGGAGATTTCCAAAGCCTGGCACGAAGCCACCACCCAGGCGGCCCTTGTGGTTTCCCAGGAAGTGGCGGGCCGGTTGAACCGCCTGACGAAAGTGAAGAATGACGATCCGGAACGCTCCCTCCGGCTGAAGGAATTCATTGCCACCATGGCCGCCCGCGCCTTTCGCCGGCCCCTCGCCGACCACGAACGGCAGCTCTACGTTGAGCGTCCCTTCGCGGACGGCGCGGACCCGGAATCCGCGGTGAAACGGGCCGTCATTCTGGTTTTAAAATCCCCGCGTTTTCTCTATCCCGGCCTCGGCGTTGAAAAGGACGACTACGCCATCGCCAGCCGGCTTGCCCTTCAGATCTGGGACTCTCTCCCCGACCAGACCCTCACCGAAGCCGCCCAGGCCGGCCAGCTGAACACGCCCGAACAGGTCAAAGCCCAGGCAGAACGCATGACCGCCGATCCCCGCGCCCGCGCCAAGGTCAACGAGTTTTTCCTCCGCTGGCTCAAGCTGGACGTCGAGGGTGATCTCATCAAGAGCCCGGAGGCTTTTCCCGGATTTGATGCCGCCATGGTCTCCGATCTGCGGCGTTCGCTGGAGCTTTTTGTGGAGCGGGTCGTTTGGAGCGGATCGTCCGACTACCGCGAACTCATCCAGGCGGACTATCTGATAGCGAATGAACGCCTCGCGGCCTATTACGGCCTGCCCTGGCCCGGCGGCGAAGGCTTCCAGCCGGTGAAGTGCGATCCGGCGCAGCGCTCCGGTATCCTGACGCATCCCTACCTGCTGGCCCGCCTCGCGCACCACGATACCACCTCACCGATCCACCGCGGCGTTTTCCTGACACGGCATGTGCTGGGCGGCATTCTGAAGCCGCCGCCCGTGGCCATCGCGTTTGAAAACCAGACCTTTAATCCCCACCTGACCACGCGGGAGAAAGTGGCGGAACTGACCCGCAATGCCTCCTGCATGACGTGTCACGAAACCATTAATCCGCTCGGTTTTTCCCTCGAGAATTTCGATGCCGTAGGCCGCTACCGCACCACGGAAGGAGACCAGCCCGTCAACGCGGAATCCGATTATGTCACTCTGGAGGGCGACCTGCTGCGTCTGCGCGGTCCGCGGGACCTGGCGGGGCATGCGGTGGATTCCGAAACTGCCCGGCGCGGCTTCATCCGCCAGTTGTTTCATTTTGTGGTAAAACAGAATCCGTCGGTGTATGGTCCCGCCACCATCAGCAAGCTGGACGCCTCCTTTACCGCCTCGTCCTATCATTTGCGCCGGCTGCTGGTGGAGATGAATACCCTCGCTGCTCTGCCCCGGTCCACGGAGCCCTGATCCCTCCTATCCATTTTCGTCCACGATTAAAAACCCCGTCCGCCTGCCCGCCATGAACGTCTCCACCCGCCGCCGTTTCCTCCGCCAGCTCGGTTTGTCTGCCGCCGCGTTGCCCTTTCTCCCGGCCTTGCCCTCCATGGCGCAATCGGCCGCCGGAGCCCCGCCGCAGCGCATTATTTTCATGTTCACGCCCAACGGCACCATCCCGCCTGAATTTTGGCCGGACCAGACCGGACCCGATTTCCAGCTGAAACGCATCCTGACCCCGCTGGAGCCGTGGAAAAACCGCCTCATCACCCTCAATGGCGTTTCCAACAAAGTGGGTGGCGACGGCGACAGCCACATGCGTGGCATGAGCTGCCTTCTTACGGCGGATGAACTCCTTCCGGGCAATATCCAGGGCGGCGGCGGCAAACCCGCCGGCTGGGCCCGCAACATTTCCATCGACCAGGAAATTGCGCGCTTCCTCCAGGCCCGGGCGGAAACCGCCACCCGTTTCGGATCCCTTGAACTCGGCATCGCCGTCCCTAACCGCTCCGATCCATGGACCCGCGAGGCCTACGCCGGGGCCAATCAGCCGCTCGCCCCGGTCAACGATCCCTACGCGCTTTTCGAAAAACTCTACGGCTCCCGCAAGGACCGGGAAAACCTCGGCAGCATCCTCGACGAAGTCCGCACCGACCTCCGCCACATCGCGACGCAGGTGGATCCCGCCGAGCGCGCCTTGCTGGACCAGCATGCCACTTTTGTCAGGGAACTCGAGCAGGACCTCCAGAACGCCGGCACCCAGCAGCTCATCCTGCCGCCGCCCGCCCTTGAACCCGGGGTGCCGCTCGACAACGATGGCATTCCGAAGATCTGCACCATGCAGATTGATCTGCTGGTCAATGCCCTTGCCAACGGCATGGCCCGGGTCGCCAGCCTGCAGTTCACCAACAGCGTCGGCCAGGCCCGCATGCGCTGGCTGGATATCCACGAGGACCATCACCACCTCTCCCACGAGCCCGACGACAATGCCGCAGCCCAGGAAAAATTGGTCAAGATCAACATTTGGCTTGCTACCCAACTGGCCGACCTCGTCAAAAAGCTCGACTCCATCCCCGAGCCCGGCCACCCCGGCACCCTGCTTGATCATACCACCATCGTCTGGACCAACGAACTGGGCAAAGGCAACAGCCACACGCTGGATAACATCCCCTTTGTCCTTGTCGGCGGCGGGCTCGGCTTCAAGACTGGACACGCCCACCACTTCGGGGATGTCCCGCACAACCGCCTCTGGCTCTCCCTCGCCCACGCAGTGGGGCACCAGATCCCCGTTTTCGGCCACCGCGATCTCAGCACCGGCGGGCCGCTGGTCCTCAGCTGCTGATTTCCCGATTTCCCGACCCGGGCAGCCGGCAAGGACCTCTCCGAGTTCCGAAAACCGGGAGTCAGTGCCGGCTCCACGCGTTGGGCTCAAACGCAGCCAACTCGACAAAGTTGCCCGATTCCCGGTGCTGGCGCCACGCCAGTGTGACGACCGCCGGCCGCAATCCACTGTCATGGGCACGCCGGGCGAAAATCTCTGCGGCCTCCGATCCGGGTGCCAGACAAACCAGGCAGCCGGCTGCCCCATCGGCTGGAAAGGCCGGCTCTATGGCGACCAGATAAAAGGGCTTCAGATCCGGCCGGCTTTTTAAGAGATCCGCCGCCATCGGGGGCGGGGCCGGGCGCAACAGGACATAAAACACGGCTTCTCCCGCCCCTTGGCTGGCAAGAAACTTGCCAAGGCGACCCAAAGATTGCTGGGCCAAGGCCCCGCCATGCACCCGGCTACCCGCAGGCGTCTCTTCAACCGGCACCACCATGGGGGGATCCGAGGCCATTTCAAAGATGCTCAGAAACCGGTCCGTTCCCGCAATGCGTCTGGCTTGGATGAATTCAAAATCATCTGGAACCGATCCTGGAAACAGCGGGAATTTGAAATCAGCTGGCTTCAGTGAGCCAGGCAGGAAAAACGGATCCGCCGCGACCGCATCCTTTGCCCCCAACAGGGCGGAAAGGCTGGACCGTGCCGATTGCACCGCCTGATCGCGCTGCCGGTCCAGTTGTTGCATGCGCTCCAGGACGAGGGCGGACAATTCGGGGGGGGCTTGGGGCAAAGCATCCGCTTTAGGCTGAGTGAAGGCAAGGGCTGCTCCCCCCAGCACCAGCATTCCCAGCAAAAGCAACCCCAGCACAGCATCAAAAACCTTGAGCCGCCGGGCCCGCCGCCGGTGGCGTTGTGCCGCCGCCGCCTCTTCCTTCTCCCGGGTCCACTGCTCCCCGGTGGGGGCAGGCGCCTCGTCGCGTCCCGGGGGCAAGGACAGCCTATTCCAAACCGGCGCTGAAGGAAGCGGTTGAATACCTGCTGCGCCGCCTGATTCCGGGGGGCGGGGTGAGCGGATGGGGACCAGCCCCAAAGCTTGCCAGTAAGCCGAGTCATCCAGCGGAGCCCGCACCGGAATACCACACACCGGACAGGGAGCTTCCACCCCGGCAAAACCCACACCGACTTCCAAACACGAATGGCACCCGCCACAAGTAAAGTGCAGGACATTGGCTGCGGGATATTCGGGCACTGATCCGGAAGGTGGCATGAAAAAAGGTATCGTCCGGGAAAACGCGCGTGGGTGCAATCATAACCCTGCATTGCTCAAGCCCAATTTTCTCCGGAAATTCCACTTCTTGCGATTAAGAGGAATCCTTCTTGTATTTCGACCGCGCCTCCGCCACGTCACCCATCCCGGCTGCTGGTTTTTACGGTCGGGCCCCCATGACTCCCTCCCCACAGCCTATTTTCGACCCGGCAAATGCATTTCTCGCGCCGATGGTCGAAATCCTGCGGCGTCATCCCAAACGCATCGTTTTCCCATCCGGGTTGGATCCGCGCGTCCTCCTTGTGGCGGCCGAATTGGTCAAAACGCAGGCCGTGGCTCCGATTTTACTGGGCCCCCGCCCGGCAATCCGGGCCATGGCGGCGGAACTCGGGGTGAGTCTTGAGTTTATTGGGGTGATCGACCCGGCCGAGTCGGATGATTTTGAATTTTTCTGCGAACGATACCGACGGGTGGAAAAGGCGCGGCGGAGCACTATCCGGGATGCCGCCGGGGTCATGCAGAAACCCGCCTATTTCGCCGCCATGATGGTGCAGTATGGCTATGCGGATGGCATCGTGGGGGGAAATGAGGGTTTTCCCGCCGCCTTTTTCCGGGCGTTGTTCCATCTGATCCGGCCTATGCCCGGACGGGACTGCGCGTCGTCATGCCTCCCGGCCTATCTGCCCCACCGGCCCGATCTGGGAGTCAAAGGCACTCTCTTTCTAAGCGATTGTGCGGTGATTCCTTCACCTACGACGAACCAACTTGCCATGACGGCGGTGGAAACGGCCCGGGCCGCGGCCTTGCTGTCGCGGGAAACCCCGAGGGTGGCGATGATTTCCTTTTCCACCCGCGGCAGTGCCCGGAATGCCTCAGCCACCAAGGTGCTGGCGGCCATGGAACTCGCCCGCAGCCAGGCCAAACAACTGTTTGTGGAGATGAAAATCGATGGAGAAATGCAACTGGATGCCGCCATCGATCCGGACACCATGCAGCGCAAGGCTCCGGGCTCTCCCTTGGGGGGCCGGGCCAATGTGCTGGTGTTTCCCGACCTCAATGCCGCGCATGTCGCGTTTAAATTGCTGGAATATGCGGCTGGCGCGGAAACCTATGGACAGCTCGTGCTCGGTCTGGCCCGTCCTGCCGCCCAAGTCTCGCGGGTGGCCAAGGAACGCACGATCTTCGGAGCCGCCCTCTGCACCGCCATGCGCGCCATGGCCTATCGGGATTTGGTGAATGCGGAGGAATTTTCCTGAGCTGGACGGCCATTCCGGACCCTGGCGGGTTCCACCATGCCCATGACATGGGTTGCCGTGGCTTACGCCCCCTTGGGGCAGAGGCGGCCGAGGGCTCCGGTTGTTGGCAAGAGCCAGTTCCTGACCCATCTATTTTCCTTGCTGGAAAGATACGGTTCTGCGCAAAATCAGAATCCGTTCCGACGCCGGATGTTGTTCCTAACGTCGAGCCTCACCATGTCCCCCGCCATGAAAACTGCCCCTCTCTGTCTCCTGTTTGCCCTGCTGGCTCCGGCCGCTTCCTCCACCGCCGGCATTATTTCGGTCATGGAAACAGGACTGGCTGCCGACCTTGCCGCCGCCATCACCCCTGGTTTCGACGAGGATACCAATGCCTACGTCGACCGGACCGCCACCACCACTCCTCCGGGAGGCCACCAGCACAATGGGCCTGCATTTAACAGCGCTACCGGTGCCCTGAGCACTGCGGGAGATCTCGCAGTGGGCCTGCCGTCCTATCTGATCGGCCACGACTATGTCCGTTTCGCCAACAACGCCCGCGACAATGCCGGCTATTCCGCCATCGTGACCACGGACACCCCTTCCACTTTTTATGTCCTGATCGACAACCGCATCAACGGCCCGAATATCGCCGCAGCCAGTGCCGCCACCTCCGACCCGGTGCTGGGAGGCTCGCTGCAATGGGTCCTTGATGGCGGATGGGAGCGCATGAACACGGGTATCTCCCCTAACGGGGCTCCGGATTATACTGCCATTGATGAAACCGGCGACGGCATCGGCCCGGGGGTTGGCGTGAACAACTTCATGTCCGTCTACAAATTCCCCGGGATCGCCACCAGCGTGACGGTCAGGAATGGTCTTTATGCCGGCAATAACATCGCGGTGGTCGCCGTGCCGACGGCCCCACCCCCGGTGCCGATTGTGTCCTATCAGATCAGCGCGGCGACTGCCCTGCCCGGAACCCCGGTTCAACTGTCGTGGCTGATCTCTCCAACCGCTACCGCTGCCAGCATTGACCAGGGGGTCGGCAATATCCTGCCCCTGAACGATGCCAATGGAGCGGGGTCCATTCAAGTGAACCCGGCCGTCAACACGACCTACACCCTGACCGTCAACACTCCCACCGGCAATGGATCCCTTTCTGTCAGTGTGGTGGTTCTGCCCATTGCCAGCTACACTGCTTCCCGCCAGCGCATTGAGACCGGGGAAAGTGTCGTGCTGAATTGGCGGGTCCGGCCGGATGCGGTGGTCAGCATCGAGGGTATCGGCAGCGTCGCCGCCCAGACAGATGCCAACGGCATCGGCACCCTGACCGTTCAACCCACGGCTACCCGGGACTACATTCTGCAGGCTGAAGCGGAAGCGCAGACGGCGACGGCAACGGTGGGCGTGGTCTTGCGGCCGGCCGGCCAATCGTTTGCCCTGATCGATATTGGAGCCACCGGCGGACGGGCGGAACCGGGCTCCGTCAATGGCCGGACCATCGGGGCGGCGGCGGCCGGAGTCAATCTGACTGATTTGTTTGCCGTGTCCCTGCTGGCAGACACGGGGGTGGAATTTACCCTCGCCATCGACGCTATCGGAATTGACGATTTTTCCATTGGCGGCCTCGACTGGCGGGACCGCGGGGACGCCCCCCTGCACCCGCTCAACCGGCTGACGGAAGACTTTGTCAAAAACAATGCCGGACTCGTCCGGGTCAGCCTCGGACAGCTGCCGGCGGGGACCTATGATGTCATCAGTTACCATCTGGACTCCGACAATTCCCAGACTGAAGCCATCCGGGTGCTGGTCAGTGACGCCAACGGCACGGCGGTGGAAGCAGCCGTCACAGGAGATGCCTCCTGGCCTGGCCATCCGGCCAATACCGGGGCTCCCACCATCGCCCGGCTCACCACCGGATTGACAGTTCCCCGCGAAATCCGTTTCCGCATCACCTCCAATGGGACAGATGACGTCAGGATCTACTTTGACAGCACGCAGGCCCCTATCGATCTGGAATTACCCCTGAACGGCTTGTGGTTGTCCAAGGTCCCGCCCCGTCCGGCCGATGCCACCTGGGCCCTGATTGATCTGGGGGCCTCCTCCGGCCAGGTGGAACCCGGGGCAGCCAACCTTGCCGTCATCGGCAATGCCAACGGGGCCAACGGCTCCAATTTGCCAGCCGTCCTCCTGACTTCCCGGACCGGAGTGGACTTCCAGGTGGCTCTCGACAATCTGGATCCAAATGGGAATCCGGTGGGCGGACTGGATTGGCGGGACCGCGGCGATGCTCCGGACGTGCCGCTCGCATGGATGGCGGAGGACTTCGTGAAAAACAATCTCGGCCTGATCCGGGTGGTCCTGACCGGTTTGCCTGCCGGAACCTGGCAAATTCAGAGCTATCATTTGGATCCCACCCTGTCCCAGGCGGCCGGGATCAGGGTGCTGGTGACGGATGCCACGCGCACCGGCGAGGATACCCTGCTGACGGCGGACAGTTCCTTCATCAACGATGCGGCCGCGCCCCAGTTGAATCGCCTGTCCATCGGTCTGATCGGGCAGCGCAGTGTCTCCGTGGAGGTCACTTCCAACGGCAGCGATGAGGTGATCCTCTACTACGACAGCACCCAGAACGGCGGTGACCTCGAATTGCCCCTGAGTGGCCTCCGCATCACCCCTGCGGTTGCGACGGAAGCGATTCCAGTGACCAGCGTGGTCCGGACCGTAAGCGGAGGGACGGCCAGTGTTGCCGTCACGTTCACTTCCGTGCCTGGCAAGACTTACACCGTTTATGGTTCAGCGGATACCGCCGTATGGGGCGTGCCCCTGACCACCACCCTTCCGGCCACCGGCACCTCCACCACGTTCACGGAAAATGGGATTCCCGCCGGCACCACCCGGCGGTTCTACCAGATCCGGGAAAACTGAACGCCATCAGAAGGCAAATCCGAAGGTCACATGCAACGCGCCGGCCGCCTCCCCCGGCTGGCGGTCGGGGTTGTAGCCGTAGTCGACGCGGAGGGGGCCGATAGGCAGTTGATAGCGGAGTCCCAGCCCCACGCCATAACGCAGGTCATCTACCCCGAACAAGCCGTTGTCCTCCCGGCTCACGCTGCCGGCATCAACAAAGGCCGCGATTTCGAAATCGGAGATGATTTCGTAGGAAAGTTCGGCATTGAGCACGGTAACCGCAGTGCCCCCAAGCGGGGTGCTGCCTCGGGCCGACGTGGCCCCCATTTCACGCTCCGCAAAGCTGCGCACGGTGGTGCCGCCCCCATTGAACAATCGCAGATCGATGGGCAAATCGGCGAGTTCCCCGCTGCTCCGGAGAGCTGAAGCCCGGGCCCCGAGAGCCAGCCGCCACGGGCCGCCCAGCGGTTGATACCACGCCCCGTTCAGATCGGTCCTGACAAAACTGATCTCGTCGTCCCCCCCCTGATCGAAACCTCCTTCCACCGCCCCCCCCGCCAGCCAGCCGGATCTTGGGTTCAGAGGATTGTCGCGGTAGTCCAGCGTCAGCCGTCCCCCACCGGTCACGGTGCCGTAGCTGCCGGGGCCCAATTCCTCCGGAGTCAGGACATCGCTATCCACTTCATTCACGGTGAGCCCGGAAAACAGCTCGGCGGTGATGTGGCGGTCAAACCGCCGGGTCAGGCTGTTGCGGAAGGAAAGGGTATCCCGGGAGTAATCCTTGAAGGTAAAGGTCTCCACGCCGAGGGACATGCCAAAGGAATTGCGCGAGCCCATGATGGCAGGGTCGCTGAACTCCAAACTGCCATTGGCTCCGGTGCCGCGCCATTCGGCCCGGAGGCCGACGGCGTTGCCACTGTCCATGAAATTGACATGCCGGGCTTCCATGCCGGCAATGGGACCATATAAGGTTTCGTAGCCCCCGAAAAAGCCGAGGGTCTTAGGTTTCGCTTCCTCGCCATTGATACTCAGTTCGAGGGTGTCGATGCCGGTGGCCACCGGATCCACTTCGAGGCGGCTGAAGATGCCGGTGACCATGCTGCGGCGGTGCAGCAAATCCAAGGCTCCGGGGGCGTAAATCTGACCGGCGGCAGATCCAAAGACGCTGTCCGCCACCCGCCTCGCCCCGCGGCTCAGGGACGGATCTGAACGGACGCCTGACACTCTGAAGACCTCGCCCGGGGCAATGGAAAGACTGGCGGCAATCTCGCCGCCCACCGTTCCGGGATCACTTGCTGCGGCGCTGACCTCTGCCGCAAACCGGCCCTGTGCCTGGAGATCTCCCTTGATTTCTTTTCTCACATTCTCCAGCCGCACCTCACTGAAGGGTTGGCCGGTCAGGGCCATGATTTTTTCCCGGGCCGCTTCGGACAGCGTGGCCGGATCACCGGACAGCGATATCTCTCCAAAGACCGACAAGGGTCCAGGAGTGAGGACCACCGTGATCTTCACCCGCCCATCCCGCGGGGGCTCCGTATACTGGAGGGCGGCGGCGGATGCCGCAAGAAACCCATCTGACTGAAGTTTGCGCAGCACCAGTCCGAGGCCTGCTTCCAGATCGGCTTCGACAAACGGCAGGGTCTTGCCCAGCCGCCCCTCGCGCTCCCGGGTTTGCCGGGTTAAATAGGGTGCCAGAATTTCCGCCACCATAGGCTCCACGCCCTTGAAAACTACCGTGCCTATCGTGTGCTGTGGTCCTTCCTCCACCTTGAGCACGATGGTGCCGCCGGTGAGGGTCCAGTCCACGATTGCCTTGGGATAACCTGAATGAAGATACCGCTGCCGGAGGAAAAAAGCCAGATCGTCCGCCAGCGGAGAGGAAGCCGCCACATCACCGGAAAGTGCCAGTTGATTTTCAAGCACCAGCTTGCCCCGCGCTTCCATATCGGGACTAACGCCCACCAACCGCAACGGAATCCCTGACAACACCAAATCACGGGTTTCCCAAGCCCGCAGCGGAAGGACTGCGGCGGCGGATATCACCAGCATAACCAGAAAGGATTTCATCGGAAGCGGATCAAATAATGCAGGAGGCCCCGGAAGGTGCCGGTTTCTCCGACCCGGCCGATCAGGCGCCAGCGGGGATTTAATTCATAGATGGCAGAAACTCCCCTCCGCTCCGGGTCGCTTCCGAAGACGGACAAATCAAAGGACAACCGGGGCGGCTCATCATCGTCGGTGCTGGTGGCGGCCTTGCGGAACAGCTTGCGGTAGGTCTGCTTAATCAGGACAAAGGCTGCCCGCCCCGCCGCCTCGTTGCCACTGCCGGTCAGGTCGGATGTGGTGACCCCGGTGGCTAGCAGAGCCGCGATTTCCCCCTCCGGCAGCGGCGGACTCGAGGTCAGTCTGACTCTGGGATCGAGAGCCCGGCCATCGACAAAAACCTGCACGATCCGGCTGCCGGTAATGGATTCACCGATAATGCTAATGCGGGGATCAAACGGCTGCTCTTTGTTGAAGGTCAGCACGCCCTCAGTCACGGTGAGCCGGCTGAAGGGAAGTTTGAGCCACATCTCCTCCAGTCTGACGGTGCCGGTCAAATCCGGCCGGGCTCCCGTCCCGGCCAGCTTCAGATCCACCACGGCATTGCCTCTGGCCACATTCCCCATCAGTCGGACCGGATCCCGGGTTTTGATGCTGATGTCCACCGTCCACTGGTCGAAGGGAGGAGGGAGGGCTGGCGGCCCCTGGCGGCCCAAGGTGGTGGAGGGGGGCGGCGGAGGCAGGGAATCCGGCAGGGACAGCGGGAGGAATTCAATTTCCTTAAAGACCCGGCCGCGCACCAGATCAATTTGCCCGTGCACGGCGGCTTTGGTGAAGGGCCCTTGGCAGGTGATGCCGGCATTGGCCCGCAGAGATATGTTATCATCCCGTACGATCAGGATTTCGTCCGCCGCCAACTTCAAGTCCAGCAGTGGATCCAGCGGATTCTCCAGTCCGGCTCCGCCTTCCACCCGCAGCCGGCCGCCGGCCAGCATCACCGAAGCCTCATCCAACTGGATCCGCCGTTCATTGATCCTGACTTTTAGTCGCAGATCCCTCACTGTCGGAAGTGATCCTGACAAAAATGCGGCCCGGGGAGCCGAGACCGTGGCCCCGCCCTGCCAGACCGGCCGGCCCAACGTGCCGCTTACGGAAATTTCCGCAGAGGCAGTTCCTTCCAAGGCCCGCAGGGCGGGAATCCAGGCGGGCAGGAAGGCGAGGGACGAGGCCGGCAGTTTTACCTGAGCCGTCAGTGGTAGCTCTTGGATCATCCGGTGGTCTTTCAGGAGTTCCGATACTTGGAGAGGCATGCTTGCCGTGAGGGTTACGGGCTGCAAAGGCTTTTGGAGGGCGGTGCCATTGAGGACCAGTTGACCATCCGCCAGCTTGATGGCCACCTTCACCGCAGCGGGTTCCAGCTTCAGCCCCTGCGGCGGCGATGCCGGCCGGAGTCCTGACAGTCCGGCAGTCAGGGTGCCCTGGAGGGTGCGCAAGGTGCCGGAGAAATCCGCATCGGCATTCAAAATCCCTTGAACCGGCATCGGCCGCCCCAACGCGGCGGCAAGGCGGGAAATATCCAGCGCATCCACCTTCAAACGCAACGCGAGGGGGGAATCATCCGGCATGCCGCCATCGTGCCATGGAAAACGGCCCGAAAGATCCACCAGCCGTTGGTCTTTCCCAAAAGCTTCCAACCGTGGAATGGTAAGATGCCAGCCGTCAAACATCATGGAGCCTGCAGCGCGCCATGGACCGGCCGAGGCCTCGAGTGTGGACAGGTGGATGTCGCCGCCCGCCTGGGTCAGCTCTGCCGTCAGGCCAAGGACTTCCGGCACCCCTTCGAGCCTCAGGCCTGCGGCAAGGACTTTGGCCCGGCTGTCCATCCGCAGCGGCTGCAGTTGGCCGGATCCCTGCCAATCCACTTCTGCCCGGCCCGCCCGCAGGGCAGGCCCGCCAAACTGGGTGCTCCAAGCCGAAACCCTGGCCACGTCCGGTAGCTTGAGGTCTACTTGACCTGACAAAGCCATGGCCTCATCGGTCAAGTCCATTTGGCCGCTGGCTTCCAGCCGGTGGGTTTCATCGAGCCTCACCGAAAACTCGTCTACGTGCAGGATGCCGGCCTTGGCCTGAGCCCGCAGCCGGAGCGAATCCATCGCCGCATCCTTGATTTTCAAGCCACTGAGGTCCGCCGTGGCTTGACCTTCCAAAGAATCCCACCGGCCCGCCTGCCACGCCTCCAGTTTTCCCGCCAACGTTCCCTTCGAAATCACTTTTCCCGCTTCCGGCCACGGTAGCCCGGCCCGGACCTTCGCGGGCACCGTGGTCAAGTCCTGCACATCTGCTTCCCACTGGACTTGGATTGCACGCTCCGCCTCCAAAGCCATCTGACCGGAAGCTTCCAAGGAGTTCCCCTCATTCAGCCTGACTGCAGCATGGTCGACCCGCAAAACCCCATCGGCGAGGCTGACCCGGGCGGTGGCGGCTTCCATGGGAATCCCCTGCACCTGCAGGGCCGACGCTTCCAGACTGGCACCGGCAGCAGTCAGCTTCATCCGGTCAAAATCCACCCGCCCCTGTGCCCTGACTTCGCCAGTCGCCTCTACCTGTGGAGGAAGCAACCCTGGCAGGTCGGGTGCCGTCAACTGAAACTCCAGAAACCCGGGAGCCTTGGCCAACGCGGCCCATGAAGGTGGCAAATCCGCCTGGGCATGGGCGGAAATTTGATTGACTCCTATCGCCGCACTCAACCGACTCACTTCCAACTTTCCGGTCTTCATGGCCGCTTGCAGAGCCACCGGAGCCATCCGGACTTCGTTGAACGTCAAATCGCCATCCTCCATCCGGAAACTGGTCTCCAGGAGATCCGGCCGCAGCACCGGACCGCGGGCCGTGAACTGGAACCGCCCTGCCTTCCATGCGGTGCCCCCTGACGGCACCCCCCAGAAGGCAAGGGTTTTCTCACTGATATCACGGACCTCCATCTCCAAATCCGTGGTGGGCGAGGTGAACCAGTTACCGGAACGTCCGGTCACGGTGATTTGGGCAGGTCCCTGACGGGCCGCCAGCTCAAACGCTGCCGCTTCGCTTGGGAGATCATGGAGATCCACCAGCAACCTGTCCACCACAGTGCCGGGCCAGAGCACCAAGTCCTCCACCACCAACTGCTGCGGAGTGCTGCGGGTGGTTCCCCGGACATTTTCCATGCGGGGTGTGCCCGGAAGCTCAAGGACTGCGGCTTCAATGATGCCGGGCTTCGAGGGATCAAAGGTGAGGTTGAAATCCCGGACCACCAACTGATGCCTTGGCAGCTTCAGCCGCAGCGTGAGGTGTTCGATTCTCACTTCCGGCAGCACCACCCCGGGCAACCGGGGTTTCGTTTTCGGTTTGTCCGAAGGCCGGGGGGGACGGGGAGGGCCCGGTTTGGTGAGATCGACGTCGATGGTCAGGTCCTGCACGACGAGCCGCTTGAGAACAGTGCCCGCCCCTCCACTGCGGAGGGCCATCAAATCATACTCCAAAGAGGCATGGCGCAGGGTAACCGCGCGGACCTGAGCCTGATCATTGCCGGTCAGTTTCAGGTCGTCGACCACCAGTCCGTTCCAGAGCGAACCTGAAGTTTTCCACTCTCCGCTGATCCCCGCCTTGGCGAGGGCTTGCCCCCCAAAGTGCCGGACCGCCCAATGCCCCAGCGGGCGGTGAAACAGCCCCAGCAGAACCAATAGCAAGACAAGCCCCCAAACGACACGACGCCAGCCCGGCCGGCGGGGGGGCGGCACGGAAGCGGGCTTGGGGGGAAGCTCGGCGGACATGGACTACCCGACCTGTGCCCCAGTTCCCCCGAAGATCAAACGGCATACTGCTTCCGGCAAAAGCCTGACCTGCCCCAAGGAAAACGCCTGGCAACCGGGCGTTGCCTGTGAAAGGGTGCCCAGGTCACCCCCCGTTATTCCAGCGCACGCCATGTCCGAACCTGAAGCCACCCCCTCCCCAGTTCCTGCCTCCAATGTTCCCAGTGCCGCCCATAGCGCCTTGCACGATGACGACGGAGCCCACACTCTAATCATCCGGGTCTGGCCCAATATTCCGATCCTCTATCCAATGGCCCTTGCGGCTTTGGTCTGCGGCATTTTCAGCCTGATGCTGGGTCTCGACACCGAACTCAAACGCATCTCGACCCCGCCGGCAGCAGTGGCTACGGCGGACCAGCAGGGACTCGTCACTTCGGTCACGGCCACAGAAACCAAAGTGGAATACAACGAGATTGCCCGCCGCCTGAAATACGAGCAGATCATCGCCCTGGCTTTCCTTGCCACCTTTGCCTACACCATGGTCGTGCTCTGCACGGACATTGTCCTGGCATGGGCCCTGCTCGGCGTGTTTGCGGCAGTGATCCTTGGCATGGGGCTCTTCATCGCCAACATTTATTACAATTTTCTCGGCGGCTTCTTCAACTTCCTTGGCAATTTTGTGCCCATCGCCAATGCCCACTTTTACTTCGCCATCTTTGTTATCTGGGTCATCCTGATGCTGGCCGCCATTATCTACTCCCGCTTCCATTACGTCAAAATCGAATCCAACGAGGTCATCGTGGTGGGCGGAGTGCTCGACAAACGACGCCGGTTCTCCACCCTCCGCATGACCTACACCAAGGAGGTCTTCGACGTGTTTGAATATTACCTTCCCTTTGTCCGCTCCGGCCGCCTCGTCCTCCGCTTCGCCAATGAAACCGAGCCGGTGGTAATCGACCACGTCATGCAACTGGACGCGATCGTAAAGCGCCTCGACCATGTTACCGCCACTCTGCAGGTCTCCGCAGAGAGTGCGGCGGGTTGAGCTTCCCTGGGCACGCGGGTTGACGGTGGTGCCAAGCCACCCAGCTACGGCTTAAGCGGCAGAGCGCGGATACCGAGGTGGCTGCCAGCGGGCCGCTCCAGCCCCGGGATGCCCGCATGGACGGGCCGGTTTAACACCACGGGGTCTCCGTTTTTTCCGGCAACCACCATCGTGGAGGTTCCCCCACCGTCGAGGTTGAGGGCGGAGTCGGCTCCCATCTGTTGGAACCAGGCCGCCATCTCCACCGTAGTGCAGCCCTCACTGGTGCCGGCCTGGCGCCCATCCACCACCAGAAGCCAGAGCGTCCGGCCATCGGCAGCGACCCCGGCGGCGGTGCGGGGGTGCAGTTTGACATCCGTAGCTGTCACTTTCCGGTTCAGAAGGATCACCTGAAAACCACTGACCGCCTCCCGGATATCCTTGTCAGGAAAGGGAGCGCGCTGGATGCGGGCGGTGCCGTCCTCCCTGACGATCAGCGCCGGATAACCGTTATCCGGGGAAACCACTTTGCCGCCTGCCACTTGAAGGCCACTGATATTGATGGGTTTGCCCTCCCTGGAGGACACCACATCAAAGGGAGCGGCATTCACAGCAGCCTGGAAGTCCAGCGTTTTGAGGAAAGTGGAGGTGCGCTGGCTGGAGGTTTCGCCGGGCAAGTCGCCGTTGTCAGGGGTCGCCTTCAGGGACACCCCGGGTGTGTTCAATTTCACCCGCAGCACCTGGGCCCGCAAGGGACGCGGTTCGGTCAGGACCACTTCGGCATGGTCCACCCCCTGAAACAGCGGCCGCCACGCCATGACGGCAAAGGGACCGGCCGGCGGGACTTCGGCCTGAACCGGGTGGCTCCCAACCAGCAGGAATAACAAGACCGTGGCTGCCGGCTGGAACCTGTCCCCTGCCCCGCCCTCCATGCAATTTTTCCGCCACATGCCGTTCACGGTTTGGCTCCGACACAGAAGAGCGCGCCATTCGTCCGGATGAACAAACATCCGTGGGCGATGGCGATGCTGGAGCGGATGTCTTTTTGCCCCTGATCCCCGAAATCAACCTGGTGCAACAATTTGGCTTCATCACCTGCTGCCACCACGGTCACGCGTCCACGCTGATCCATGAAATAGATCCGGCCATCGGCGGCGGTGGGCGAACTCTCGATCTTGACGCCGCCATCCACCCGGTATTCCCAAAAGAGTTTGCCGCTCTTCGGATCCACGGCCGTCAGGGCTTTGCGGTCGCTGTTGAGGATGTAGAACCGGTTTTGATAGAAAAGTGGCGTGGCTACATCCGAGGAGACATGCTGGCTGTTGACATCGTCTCCACTCGTCCATGCCCGGCCGGAGTCATTCACCAGACCGGATGCTCCGGCCTTGAAGGCATACACGGGAGCCCGCTTCGGGGCACAGGCCAGCACCACGCCGTCGCCGGTCACCGGACTGGGCACAAGGCGCCAATGGGATATTTTCTCCGGATTCCACGAGGGCGTGCGCCACAATTCCTTGCCACTGCCCGGATCGTGCCCGGTCAGCACATCTCCTCCGGCCACCAGCAGTTCGCTCCGTCCATTGAAGGTAAAGGGCACCGGCGTGGCAAAGGACTCGAGGGATTCCGCCCGGGCCTCGCTGGGCCGCACCACGCGCCATTGCTCCTTGCCGGTGGCCGGATCCAGCGCCAGCAGATAGGATTCGTTATTCCCGCCGGGCTTGCCCCGCATGGCTCCATGTCCATCAAAGGAGGTATCCCGCTGCAGCACCTGCAGATAAAGCCGGCCGTCGTAGAGCACCGGGCTGCTGGAGAATGTCCAGAGAAAGGCAAAGCTGCCGTAATCGGACTGAATTTGCCGGGTCCAAAGGGGTGTGCCGTCCATGGAAAAAGCCGCCATGTCGCCGGTCCCAAAAAAGAACACGACCCGCTTCCCATCCGTGACCGGGGAGGGGCCGGCAAAGGTGCTACGGTCATCCTGACGGAATCCCGTGCCAATCTCCCGCGACCATTTCACGGCTCCCGTTTTCCTGTCGAGGCAGAGGCCCAGCAGTTTTTCCTCTTTTTCATGGGTGGTGGAGACAAAGACCGAATCCCCCATGATGACCGGGGTGGAGGCGGCGGGGCCGGGCATGGGTGCCGACCATAACACATTTTCCGCAGGAGAGAAGGACGCGGGAATGCCTTTTTCCTTGGAGGAACCATCGAAGGCCGGACCGCGCCAGTTCGGCCAGTCGCCGGCTTGAACCACAGAGATGGATACGGTCAACAACAAAAAAGAGAGGGCATTCATACAGGGAGGAGGAAGGTGATCGGTTGAGTCAGCGGTGGGGCGCTGCCGTGGTTTGGATCGTCCGCCGGAGCAAGGTCCTTTCAAAAAATCCCACGGCCATGGACGCTTATTCGAATTCAGGCGGAGCCACCAGTTCGCCCGGCCGGAGGGGCCGGATCCTGACATTGCGCAACGCGCCGCCGCTGCTGTAGCTGGCAAATCCCAGCGGCATGGCTTTCTTGATCTCGCTTGGGTGCATGTCGATGGCCTTGCCTTTTAGCCCGACTTTGAACTGCTCCTTGCCGTCGATCAGGGCCCGCAGGCAGGTGGTATTGACCTGCAGAGTGAATTCATACCACCGGCCATTGACGAACTCCATCGATCCCGTGGTTTCGTTTTCATTGGCAAACTGATGTTGGATCGAGGAGACCCCGGTGGTCCAACCACCCCAGCCTCCGGTCACAAACGTGGCGCATTTCTCCTTGGATCCGACGGGAAAGGTCAGGGAAGCAAAAAAGTCATTGCCCTCCACGCGCATGGCTTCCCAGGTGATTTCATATTCATCCACCAGCAGTGGCTGGGCTCCCTGGTAGCGCACGACAGCAAAAGGTTCCCCTGGTCCAAGCAGGAGGACGCCCGCTTTTTTGGCCTCGTCGCTCATCGGTGGGCGGGGCGGCCCGGGGTTTTTCTCTGTGAGGTCCGGAACCACTTTGACTTTGGCTTCTGGTCCGGTGTCCTGCTGTTTCCAATCCGCCCAATCCGAAACGGTCCAGCCAGCTTTGGCGCCGCTGGCGGCCGGAGTCGGGGCGGCGGGTTGCCCGCAGGCAGGCAACATCAGCCCGGACAAGGCCAGCAGGACAGCACGAAGGGACTGGATCATCTGGCAGAAACGCCAGCAAATCCGGGCTTCTGTCACCGGAGCAGGGCTGCCGCGGCCTTAACCCGCCGGTGGTCGAATTCGGGCCCTACCATGGCCACGGTGAGCCGGCCCGGTTGGAACAAGGTCGCTGCTGTCCGCCGCACCTGCTCGGGGGTCACCGCGATGAGACGGCGTTTGGCTGCTTCGAGGTCAATTTCCCGGTGATACAGCAGAAGGCTTTCCGCCATCATGGTCATTTGCTGGGAAGTGTTTTCGAGTGCCATCCGGTTTGAGGCAATGGCGAACTGTGCCGCAGCCCGCAGAGTGCCCATTCCCACCGGTTTTTCCGCCAAACGGCGCAATTCGCGGAAAATGACCTTAAGGACTTCATCCATTTTGTCAGGGTCGACTCCGGCGTGCAGATGAAGCAGGCCGGTTTCCGCCAATGCGGTGATGTCCGACCCGGAATCATAACACAGGCCCCGGTTTTCCCGAAGTTCCACCCAAAGGCGGGAACTGGTATTTTCCCCCAGAATCACATTTAGAAGACGGATGGCGGACTGGGCAGGGTGAAACCGTCCCGGGGCATGAAAAGCCAGCGCCAGTTGCACCTGATCAATCTCCCGGGCTTCGGCGACCACCGCCGGAGTCCGGCGGGGTTTGGGATGAAAAAGCTGTTCCGGGGCGCGCCGGGCGCGGGGCAGTCCTTGAGGCAGCAAGCGGCCCAGACTGCGCTTGACCTGATCCGTGGTGATTAGTCCGGCCACCACTATCACCGCATTGCCGGCCCCGAAATACTGTTTCACGTGCTGACGGATGCGGACTGCCGTAATGCGGCCAATGGTTTTTTCCGTGCCGGCAATCGGCTGGCCCAGAGGATGGTCCGGCCATACGGTGCGGCAGAGTAAATCCTCCACATGCTGGCCGGGTTGTTCCCGATACATCGAGATTTCCTCTGAAATCACATCGCGCTCCTTCAGGGCCATTTCCGGATCGAAAATGGAATGTTGATAGAGATCGAGGAGGACGTCCATGAACCCGTGGAATTGCTCCCCGGGGCCACGGACAAAGATGGCCGTGTGGTCCTCCGAGGTGTAGGCATCCATGGTGCCCCCGGCCCGTTCGACCTCCCGGTTCAGCCGCCTGGCGTTGCGCCGTTGGGTGCCCTGAAATACCATGTGCTCTGCAAAGTGGGCCAAGCCGGTGAGCCGCAACGGATCATGCCGGCCCCCCACTGCGGTCCAGACCCCCATGCTGACGCTTTCCATCCAAGGCATTTCTGCGACACAAACGGAAGTGCCGCAAGAGAGGTGAAACAGTTGATATTCCATCGTGCTTTCGTTGAACTCCAATAATCCTCAATCCCGGATTGGCCAGAGCAGAACCTCATGTATGGATGCTGGCCCCAAGGCCTCAAGCAAGCGCCAACAGGCGCTCCGCCAGTGCCAAATCCGGTGGCCAGGTGATTTTCGGATTCGGAGTGGGATTGTCCACCAGCCAAACATCCCGTCCAATGTGACCCAAGGCCGAAACTTCATCGGTCACGGCAAGACCATCCCGCAGCACCGCTTCGTAGGCTCCGGTCAGGATGGTCCGCTGAAAGACCTGCGGTGTCTCCATGATCCACAATCCGGTGCGGTCGACTCCGCCGCACACCTTGCCTTCGGAATCGGCCCGCTTGAGGGTTTCCGACACGGGCCGGGCGCTGACGGCCGCACCGGTTTCCCGGGCCCGGGCAAGGCACCGGCTGATCTGGGATGGCTGGATCAGGGGACGTGCGCCATCATGCACCGCCACAAAGTCTGCCTCCGGATGCAGCGCCTGGATGCCAGCCCACACTGACAAATGGCGCTCGGCCCCGCCGGGCACATAGGCCCGGAGTTTGTTGAATTCTTCCTCAAAGGCCAACCGGCGGATGACATCTGTCCGGTCCGGCGATGCCACCATGATAATCTCATCGATTTCCCCGCAGGCCTGAAAGGCCCTCAGGGTGTGGAGGATTACGGGTTGACCCCGCAACTTGGCCAGCAACTTGTCAAATCCCATGCGGGTGCCGCGGCCTGCGGCGACAATGATAGCGGACGTCATGCAGAGCGAAGGATCGGAAAGGCCGTGGGTGAAAATCGTGGGACGAATCCGGGCGTGGAGATCAGGACCGGTGGGGTTGAATCCATGGTCCGCGCCAGCCGGGTGGGTCAGTTGCCCTCCGCCTCCTTCAGTTGGGACTTGAGCCGTTCTGTGTCCTTGCGGACGCGTTCCAGCAGGCTCTCCGCATTTTTGACTTCCTTGCGCAGATCATCCAGCTCCGGCCGGGCGAAAAGTCCGGTTTCGACCTTTTTCAACAAGTCCACGAGGGTGGCCGAAGGGATGGCATAACACTCGATCCGGCCGGATCGTGCGATATTGAGCCCTACGACGTTGCCATTCAAGTCAACGAGCGGTCCTCCGCATTCTGCCGGTTCCAGCACCATGTCATGCTGCAGAGCGGCGGGATAACCTCCCCGGTTCCGGCTCAGCGGGCCGCTCATCATATTGCGTGCATCTTCGGCCAGCCCCACATGATTGTCATCCCGGCGGCGCAACGTGGCACTTAGTTCCCGGTCCTCCTCCCCGCGCCGCACCAGCACTTTGACGGTCTCATAGGGTTTGTGCGACGCAATGAGGTGCACAAAGTCGGACACGGTCTTAAGGGACCGGCCGTTGATGGAAATTAGGAGATCGTCCTTGAGGAGGCCTGCTTCGGAAGCGGCACTATTGGCCCCGACCTCCCGGATGCGCAGGCTCCCGCTCTGGTTCTCCAGCGAGATGCCGAGAAACCCCTTGTGGGATTCATCCAAATTCCGGGGCATGACACTGACCACCCCGATGGCCACGGGAAGTTTTTCCGGCCCTGCAGCGGCGAGATAGCTGCCTGGATCAGGCACGGTCCCGGTGGCCCAATCCACTGCCGTCAGCCCCGAAGCCTCCACCTTGATGAGGGCAAGATCGTGCCGGCGGTGGACATCGGTAATTTTGGCGGCCAATGTAATGCCTCCGGGAAACTGGACGGTCAGCCCGGAGAGCGCCTTGCCTTTGTTATCGTGCAGTTCGCTGGATTTGGTGATCAGCCAGCCTTTCCCGTTCACGGCGGTGGCCAGAGCGATGGGCTTGCCTTCCCGGATAACCCGGGCCGTGCTGCGGCGCGGTCCTTCCAACACCGAAGCCCAGGCGGCCGCCATTTCCGGTGTTTCCCGGCTGAACAGGTCCTGGGCACGGTCAGTCTCAGCTTCGGCGAGGCTGTCGGATTCCATATCATCCGGTGGTTGGGCGTCCAGTTCCGACGCCACCGCTCCTCCATACCAATGGAGGCACAAGGCGAAACCGGCGACATGGCAAATCCGGGAAAAGGAGGGTGGCTTCATGACTGTGGATCGGTTTATTTTTGTCCTAACTTGACTTGAATCTGCAGGGGCTGCCCCCCGCGCTGCAGGTGGAGGGTGATCGTATCGTCCGGCTTGAAAGCAGCGAGAGTTTCCGCCACCTCTGTGGGATCGTTGACAAGGGTTTCGTTGATTTTGGAAACCAGGTCCCCCGGTTTGAGGCCCGCTTGTTCTGCCGGCCCGCCCGCCGCCAGCGGACCGATCACCGGCCCCTCCTCCGTGCTGTCTACCGCCGCTCCCAGCCACGGTCGGGGACCGGCAGCATCCGGCACATGGGGCTCGCGCAGTTCCGGCAGTCCCCCGTCCTCGTTGCCTTCTCCGTCCCGCCGGGGCAAGGCCCGCTGGCCCAGCTCAATCTGCAAATCGACCCATTCTTCCCCACGCTTGACCGCGAGCGGCACCTTGTCCCCCGGTTTGCGCCGCCCCAGAAGCCGCTGCAGGGCGTGGAAGTTGGCGACCTCCTCGCCATCAAACTTTTTGACGACATCCCCCGCCTTGACCCCGGCCCGGGAGGCCGGCAGATCCGCGAAGACCTCCTTGACGAGCACGCCGTCCAAACTCTCCCGGTCGAATAAAGCTCCCGTGATCGGGCGGGTCTCACTGCTCGAATTGAAGGACACTTTCCCCCACGTCTGGTCTTTCGTCAGCTTCTCCCAATCAAAGCGCAGAGTATCAATCGCCACATGCCGGTTCATTTCCACACTGCCGTGAATGGAGGAATGAATTCCGACGACCCGGCCCTCCAGATCAAACAAAGGCCCCCCCGAGTCCCCACCAATCAGGGGACATGAAGTGAACAAGGCGCCATCGAGATCCCGCCGCCAGACCCGGCCTAGCCGCACCGGGGGGCGGCGTTCGTAGCTGTAGCCGCCAGGATGCCCCATCGCGATCACCCAGTCCCCCAATTTCAACTGGTCAGAACTGCCCATTTCCACGAAGGGCCAGTCGCCAGGTTCGGTGATCCGTGCCATCCCGGCATCCGTGGTCCGGTTGGCCCCGAGCGCGGTGCCTTTCACCCGGCGGCCATCCGGAAAAATAATGGTCAGGTCATTCCCCGTCGCCTGGGTGACGTGGGCCGCGGTCAGAATCAGGCCATCCTGGCTGACGATCACCCCGGAACCCGAGCCGGGTTTGTTTTCATCGGCTGAGGTCACGGCCACCACGCAAGGCATGACCCGCTGCACCGTGGCCTTTACTTGGGTCTCCCGGTCCCGGAGTTCCTTGACAGGCTCCGCTCCAACAGGCCCTGACACCGTCAGCCACCCCGCCACCAACAGGAACAGACAGGAAAACCGCTTCATATTCTTTCAACTTCTGCAATCACCGCCACAGTGTAGCCACAGGAGGCGCACTCGGCAAGGTGGGAACGCAAAAACCATGCCGAACCTGTCACCGTCTGCCGCCGCCGGTCAGGTCAGGCGGCTGGAGCGATCACCGGATTTGGCACCAACCCGCCATCAGCCATGCAAAGGTGACCTGGCAGGCTGGCCGCAATCTCAAGGCTGTGGGTGACCAATACCACCGTGGCCAGCCCGCTGCGGTGGATTTCATGGAACAGGGCCATCACCCGGGCGGCATTCGCCGAATCGAGGTTGCCGGTTGGTTCATCCGCCAGCAGTAGCCGGGGACGGTGCACCAGGGCCCGCGCCACCGCCGCCCGTTGTAGCTCTCCGCCGCTGACTTCGTGAGGCAGGCGCGATGCCTTGTCCCGCAACCCTGCCAGTTCCAGCAGCTCCACGCCGCGGCTGGCGGCTGCGCTGCGGCCGGTTCCAGCCAGGATCAGGGGCAAAGCCACATTTTCCAAAAGGGTCATACCCGGCAGCAGGTGGAAAAACTGGAAAACAATCCCCACCGTGTTCCGACGGTAGCGGGTCCGCTGGGCTTCGCTGGCCGCATGCAGGGGAATGCCGTCCACCAGAATCTCCCCGTGGTCTGGCTGGTCGAGCGCCGCAAGGAGATGCAGCAGGGTGCTTTTGCCACAGCCGCTGGGCCCGGTGATTGCGGTCATCGTGCCGGGGGCCAGATCAAGGGAAAAACGATCCAGCGCCCGAACCGGGCGACCACTGCTTTCATGGTAGGTGCGGCTGACGTTGCGGAGGCTGATCATCGGAGAAAAATGGGAAAGGAGAAACCCTGAAGCTAACATAGCAGGTGGGAGCCAGCCAACGTATATTACCAGAAGTTGGCCCAATCGTTACGCCTCACCGGTAAAATAGATGCCCCCTTCTTTGGTGCCCGCCCGACCCTGCCGGGGAAAACCGTTCTCCTTCCCCCGCCTTGACGGCCTCCCGGCTCCTTTTTCCAAAAGTTCCCCCCGGGACCACTGGCTTATTCGTAGCGGAGAGCATCAATCGGGTCGAGCGCGGCCGCCTTCCGCGCCGGATAAAATCCAAAAAAGATCCCGATAGCCGCGCTGAACGCAAAGGACATCAGGATGGCGAAAGGGGAAATCACCGTATTCCAGCCCGTCAGTGCCGTAACCAACCTGGCCGACCCCACCCCTAGCAAAATTCCAAAAATCCCCCCAAGGCAGCTAAGAACAATCGATTCCACGAGAAATTGCAGCAGAATATCCTTCCCATGGGCGCCGACCGCCATCCGGATTCCAATCTCCCGGGTCCGCTCCGTGACGCTGACCAGCATGATATTCATAATTCCAATCCCGCCCACCAGGAGCGAGACGCTGGCAATGGCCGCCAGCAGTGCCGACATGACCTTGGACGTGGCCGTGGCCATCTGGGCAATGTCCTCCTGACTGCGGACGGTAAAATCCGGGTCCTTGTCTGCGCCGATGCGGTGCCGTTGGCTCAGCAGACCGGTGATCTGCGACTGGATATCCGGCATTCTGGCGGCGCTGCGGGCCTGCACATGAAGCATGCGCACCGTGTCGGTGCCGATGACCCGCTTCATCGCGCTGGTGTAGGGCACAAACACGACGTCGTCCTGATCGCTTCCCATCAACGACGAACCTTTGCGGGTCAGCACCCCGGTGATCAGAAACGGGATATTGCGGATGCGCAGGGTCTGGCCCACCGGGTCCTGCCCGTCAAACAACTCCCGGGCCACCGTGGCCCCGATCACCGCCGTCTTCGTGGCCCCTCTGACGTCCCGTTCCGTAAACGATGCCCCATCCGCGAAAGGCCAGCGCCTCAATTCAAAGTATTCCGGATCAACCCCCGTCACCCGGGTAAACCAGTTCTGATTTCCCGCCGCCACCCGGTTGCTGCGCCCCACTTCCGGACTGATGGCCTGCACTCCGTCCACTTCAGCCCGGATTGCTTCCATATCCGCTATCGTCAGCGTGGACGCTCCCCCAAACCCGCTGCTGATTCCGCGGCTGCTCACACTGCCGGACATCACGAGGATGACATTTTCCCCTAAACCCGCAATCTGGTTTTCCACCTGCGCCTTGGCCCCGTTCCCAATGCTCACCATGGCAATCACTGCCCCCACCCCGATGATGATCCCCAGGGCCGTCAGCAGGGATCGCATTTTGTTGCGCCGCAGGGCGCGGAGGGAGGTGCGGAAGGTGGTGGTCAGTCTCATCAGAAATATATCGGCCGGCCGTCAGGGAACGTGCGGCAAGACCAAGTTCTCGCCCATTTTTGCGCAAACTCACGTTTTGCCGCGTCAAGCGGGAATAAATTGGATGACTTCGTGGCCGTAATTTGCGGGACGTCTTTTATCCAGAAGCGTGGTCGAGTTCGGACTTGCCTCCCCTCTGGAATCTCCGGAGAGGTGAAGGGCTGCCCGTGAAAGCGTTATTCAGCGGTAAGCCAGCACGCTGGTTTCCTTCATCCGTCGGGAGACGGCGGGCTGTCCGCCATCCTTGGTCCCGGCCTTAACCTTCTTTTCCCCTCCTCCATGAGTGCTTCCCCCCCTCCCCCAAGCCACCAGATCGTGGTCCGCCCGCTGACCCCGGCGGATGCCCCGGCTGTCGCTGACATCTCGCAGCGGTTATATTCGGTAATCAACGCCAGTTGGACAGAAACCCAGTTTCTCCGGCTGCTGCGCACTTTTCCGGAAGGACAGGTCGGCGTGGAGGACCACGGACGGCTGGTGGCGTTCGCCTTTTCCCTCGTGGTGGATTATGCCCTGTATGGTGACGAACACAGCTACCGCGACATCACCGGAGGTTTCCAATTCACCACCCACGACCCGGATGGCGATGTGCTTTATGGCATTGAGGTATGCGTGGATCCTGACTTTCAGGGGCTGCGCCTCGGACGCCGCCTTTACGATGCCCGCAAGGAAATCTGCGAACGCCTCAATCTCCGTGCCATCGTGGCGGGAGGACGCATGCCCGGCTACCGGGCCTGGAAGGACGAACTGTCCCCCCGCGAATACATCGACCGCGTGAAACGCAAGGAAATCTACGATCCGGTGATGACCTTCCAGCTGAGCAACGACTTCCATGTCAAAAAAGCCCTGACCAATTATTTGCTGGATGACACCGAATCCCAGGCTTACGCCACCCTGATTGAGTGGAACAATGTGTATTACACGCCTCCGCGGCCGGTGCTGGGAACCAAAAGCGTGGTCCGGCTGGGGCTGGTGCAGATGCAAATGCGGAGCACGCCGGGCCTGCGGGAGTTTTTCGACTATGTGGAGTTTTTCATCGACGCCGTGAGCGGCTATCAATCCGACTTTGTGGTCTTCCCGGAATACGTCAATGCGCCGCTGATGGCTCCGTTCAACGAGGACGGGGCGGCGGCGGCGATCCGTAAACTGGCCGGCTTCACGAAGGAGATCCGCGACTTTTTCATTCAGAAGGCGGTGGAGTATAACATCAATATCGTCACCGGTTCGATGCCCTTTTATGAGGGAGGCAATCTTTACAATGTGGTGTATCTCTGCCGCCGCGACGGCACCTGGGACCATCAGTTCAAGCTGCACATCACTCCGGCCGAAGTGCGCGACTGGGGCATGATAGGGGGGAATGAACTGAAGGTATTCGACACCGACTGCGGCAAGGTGGCCATGCTGATTTGCTATGATACCGAATTCCCCGAGTTGGGCCGCCTCCTTGCCGACCGCGGGGTGCGGATTCTCTTTGTTCCCTTCTGCACCGATACGGCCACCGGCTACAACCGCGTCCGTTACTGCAGCCAGGCCCGGGCCATTGAAAATGAATGTTACGTCGCCATCGCCGGCAGTGTCGGCAATTTGCCCGGGGTGGTCAACATGGACATCCAGTATGCCCAGAGCGCCGTCTTTTCGCCCTCGGATTTTTCCTTCCCCAACCAGGCGGTGGTCTCTGAAACCACCCCCAATGCCGAGGCCACGCTGATCGCCGACATTGATACGGACCTCCTGAAGGAACTCAATATCCGGGGCAGTGTGCGCAACCTGCGGCAGCGCCGGCATGATCTCTATCAACTGTCCCTGCTGCCGGCTGCCAGTCCGCCCCCCGGCCCCTGATGCCGTTTCACCGGGTCTTGCCGGAATCTGCTCCGGCCCCCAAAAAGCAGAGGAGGCGGGATCCCTCCCGCCTCCTCCTATCCTAATAACACAACAACACGCAATGCCCCGTCAGGAAGCCTTCTTCTTCTTGGCAGTGCCCGCCTTGGCGGGGGCAGCGGCCTTGAAGGTTCCCTTGAGGAAGGGCTCACCGTAAACATTGTCGAAGGACTTCAGAATCTTGAACTGGCCGTCCTTGGTGGTTTCCCCGATGAAGACGTTCTTGGTCAAGTGATGGTTTTTCTGGAAGGTCACCTTGCCGCCGGGGCCGTCGAAGCTGATCCTGCCGGAGGCCAGGACCTCGCGGACCTTGTCGACGTCAAAGGACTTGGCCTCTTCCACGGCGGCCTTCCAGAGGTAAACTCCGACGTAGGAGAGCACCATCGGAGAGCAGGTGACGCGGCCTTCCTTCTGGATGCCCGCGACATCGGTGGTCTTCAGCCAGGACTGGAAGTCCGCTATGAACTTCTTGTTAGCCGGGGTGTCGATGGACTGGAAGTAGGTCCAGCAGCCAAGTTGACCCACCAATTGATCGGCGGGGAGGCCGCGGAATTCATCCTCCGAGATGGAGAAGGAAACCACGGGGCAGTCTTCGGCGGTGAGTCCGGCGGCGGCGTATTCCTTGAAGAACGGGACATTGGTGTCGCCATTGAGCGTGGAGATCACGCAGGCGTCGCCACTGGCGGCAAACTTCTTGATCTCAGCCACGATTTGTTGGTAGTCGGTGTGGCCGAAGGGGGTGTATTTGCCCGCGCTGATCACCTTGCCGGCCTTGTCCTTGCTGAGACCGCCGCCAATGTTGGCCACGGGCACTCCTTTGGAGAGGAGATATTCCAGAAGCACGAGGTTGGTGGTCTGCGGGTAGACGTAGTCCGAGCCGAGCAGGTAAAACTTTTTCTTGCCTTCGGCGAGGAGGTAGTCCACCGCCGGAGTGGCCTGCTGGTTCACGGCTTCAGCGGTGTAAAAGATATTCCTGGAGAGTTCTTCCCCCTCGTATTGCACGGGGTAGAAGAGCAGACCGTTGTTCTTTTCATAAACCGGGAGGACAGACTTGCGGCTCACGGAGGTCCAGCAGCCGAAGGTCACGGCGGTCTTTTCGACTTCAAGGAGCTGCTTGGCCTTTTCCGCAAACAGCGGCCAGTTGGAAGCACCGTC
Source organism: Verrucomicrobiales bacterium (assembly GCA_038210825.1). Taxonomy (GTDB): domain Bacteria; phylum Verrucomicrobiota; class Verrucomicrobiia; order Verrucomicrobiales; family V1-33; genus CAIZWU01. The sequence continues at coordinate 25,386 of JBBQWG010000041.1, read as the reverse complement.
AACCACGACAGGCTCGATTTTCTTGCCCAATACACCTCCGGCTTTGTTGATTTCGTCGAAGGTGAAGAGCAGGACGTCCCTCAGCGAAGTTTCGCTGATGGCCATGGTTCCGCTGAGGGAATGAAGCACGCCGACTTTGACTGCCTCCGCCGGAGCAGAGGATGTGAGGGCGGCGGCCGCCACGAACAGGGTGGCGGCCGCTTTGATGAGGTTGGTTTTGATCATGAGTTCCGGGAACAGTTAAGCTAAGGAAAGGGGCTTGTTGATTCAGGATGAGTTAGAAAGTCAGACCGAGACCAATGGTGCCGGTGAGGAAGCTTTCGTCAGGATTGGTGGGAATAACTTCGTCGTTCGTGTAGTAGTAGGTCAGGCCGGCATTGAGGCTCCACTTCCCGGGCAGGAAGCTGACCGGCACGGAAGCACTGATCCCCGCAGAGGCGAAGGAGAAGCCGCCGTCTCCGCCATGGAAGCCATCCGTATCAGCCGCGACCTGGATCGGGAAGCTGAGAGTCACCGGACCGGCGGTGGTGCCGGGAGCGATGCCAAGAACGGTCACCAGACCGGTGTCAAAAGGCTCCGCACCGTCCACCCGGCCGTGGAACATCAGGCTCGGATTGAGGAAATTCGAGTAAGAGATCTTGAAGTCGACAATGCGCTCGGACTGGGAGGCATACAGCCACTCCTGATACATCAGGGTGAAGGACCACGGTCCGGTGGTGTATCCCACGCCGGCCCAGACATCGACTTCCTGGATGGAATCGCCAATGCTGGAATCCGCATTGCTGTTCACGTCCCACCACGTGCCGAGAATGGCTTTCCAGCCGCCGCCGAGATCGAAGTTGAGTTCAATACTGGGATTGAAAGTTCCTTTGTCGCCGAAATCGGTGCCCGCACCCCAGACGTCCTGTCCGTAGGAAACAAAGTGCGTGTTATACATCAAATTGAGGCTGCCGGTGACAACCGGAGGGGCCGGGGCCGGAGGGGGCGGGGCGACCATCTTTCCGGTGCTGGTGGTGCCGGCCACGGCGGCGGCGCTACTGAGGACGAGAGCGGCGAAGCTGGCGGCAACAGTTGGTTTGGAATACTTCATGGATGACTGGTGGTATTGGTTAGTAGAACAGAAAGCAGACTATCCACTTTCCACGCCCCCATTGAGCAATCCGTGTTCCAGATGAATCCGGATTCACGGCTATGCACTTTTCTCATCTGATTCACCATGGATGTATGCACCGCATGGATCAGCCTGCTACATGGGGTCCCATCCCGAATAATATTCATATTAACATTCAAAATTCCGGATATTGACCCAATCCAGTCATGACAACCCTGGCAGGGTTCCGCTCCTTTTCCGGTTTTGATCCTGCTGAAAAACGGTTTTTTTCTGCGCGGATGGCATCCGCCCCTTCCCCCCGGCGAAACACCCCCGGGCTCTGAGCCCGGAGACCGCAGCTTCCCCTCTTCGGAATCCTGACGGCTCACCGGATCACGGACCGGCCCCTGACAGACCTCCTGGGAAACAAAAATGCCGGAGCCACCTTGCGGCAGCTCCGGCATTCCGGAGAATAAGCAGGGATGCGGGACCCCGGGCTCAGTGTTCGTAACCGGCCTCGCCATGTTCGGCAAGATCAAGACCGGTTTCCTCCACGTCCTGAGTTACGCGCAGGCCAATGGTGAATTTGATGAGGTAGGCGATGACCGCTGTGGCCACCACGCTCCAGACGATTGTCAGGCCCACTGCTTTAAACTGCTCCAGCAGCAGGCCATCCTTCAGGCCGGCCACCACCGCATTGGCTTTCTCATCGGCAAACACTCCTGTCAGAATGGCCCCAAGGGTGCCTCCCACCCCATGGATCCCAAAGGTATCAAGGGCGTCATCGTAACCCAGCATTTTCTTGAGGAAGGCCACCGCGAAGTAGGGAATCACAGCCGCCAGGATGCCAATGAGCACTGCCGAAGACAGCGTCACAAAACCCGCCCCCGGGGTAATGACCACGAGACCGGCCACAATGCCGGAACAGAACCCGAGCACACTGGGCTTGCCCCGGGTGATCCATTCAATTGACGCCCACACGAAACCGGCAACGGCGGCGGCGAGGGTGGTGGTGCCAAAGGCGATGGAGGCGATGGCATCGGCGCCAAGAGCGGAACCGGCGTTGAAACCATACCAGCCCACCCAGAGCATTCCCGTTCCCACCATACAAAGCACCATGCTGTGCGGGGCCATCGGCTGGCTGCCGTAGCCCTTGCGCTTGCCAAGGATGATACAGAGCACCAGCGCGCTCCATCCCGAAGTCATGTGCACCACGGTGCCGCCCGCAAAGTCGATTGCCCTGATGCCGGCGTCCGCATTGAGAGGACCGCACATAAAACCGGTCGTGCTCCAAACCATGTGGGCAAAGGGGAAATACACCACGAACATCCAAATGGCGACGAAGGCCAGCACCGCGCTGAACTTCATGCGCTCGGCAATGGCTCCGACGATCAGCGCCGGGGTGATGATGGCAAAAGTCAGTTGGAACATGCACCACATCACATCTGAGATCCAGTGATAGCCGGCCCCGACATTGCCTGCTTCCACGCCCTTGAGCAGGGCAAAGCTGGTGTCACCGATGAACGCATTGCCGGCACCGAAAGAGAGGCTGTAGCCGATGGCCCACCACAGGATGGTTACAAGGCCGGCGATGCCCATGCACTGGGCCAGCACGCTGAGCACATTCTTTCTGCGCACCAGTCCGCCGTAGAACAAGGCCAGACCAGGCAGGGTCATAAAGAGCACCAAGGCCGTGCTCACCATTTGCCAGGCGTTGTGGCCAGGGCCGGGGCCCGCGACCTTGGAGGCACCGGCTGCCGTCACCCGCGCCCCGTTGTTCATGTAAGCTTCGATATCCCCAAGGCGCTCTTCGATGCTGGGGCCCTCTGCCGGGGCTTCCTCCGCAGCGGGGGGCGCAGGGGTTGCTTCGGAAGGCGCAACAGGCGCAGGAGCCGCTTCAGCCGTTTCAGCCGGGACGGGGAGCACCGCATCCTGGGCCGCCGCCAAAGGGGCTAGGATTCCGAATACGAGGACTGTCAGTAAGGCAGCGATTTTTTTCATGGCTCAGACTTTCAAGTGGAAGAGTAAGGAAGTTAGATGAGGGAACCGGCGGCTCAGACGGCGGCATCGTCCTTTTCCGAAGTCCTGATCCGGACTGCGGATTCCACCGCCGAAACAAAGACCTTGCCGTCGCCGATTTTTCCGGTTTTGGCGGCTTTGGTGATGGCAGCGATGGCGGAGTCAACCCGGTCATCGCTGACCACGAGTTCGATTTTCACCTTGGGCAGGAAATCGACGGTATACTCGCTGCCGCGGTAGATTTCGGTGTGCCCCTTCTGGCGGCCGAAGCCTTTGACTTCGGTGACGGTCATGCCTTCAAACCCGACTTCATGAAGGGCATCCTTCACGTCTTCGAGTTTAAACGGTTTGATAATGGCTTCTACTTTTTTCATGTGAGTGGGTTGGGTTGCCGCGGTTGCGATGGCCGCGTCAGCGCGGAGAGATTCCGGCTGCTCACGGAAAAGAGCGAAAATCGGGCCAATTCATGGCGGGGCGCTAAAAATGCACAAAATTCATCCCTCATCGGGGCTTTTAGGCATGAATGGCACTCATGGGAGGGGTTCCTTGCAAATTGATGAACGAAACCCGGCCTATCCGGCCACGAAAAAGCCGGAGCGGACACAAGGTCCGCCCCGGCAGATGAAGGCACTTTCCGCTGGGAGAATGCCGGAGCCCCGGTGGCCGCTCAGTGTTCGGATACCGGAGCGAAGTCCGGATAGGCCTTGCTGCCGTGTTCGCCAATGTCGAGACCTCCGATTTCTTCCTCTTCGGAAACCCGGATTCCAGTCGTAACCTTCAGGATCAGGAAGAGCACGAAAGCGAAGGCGAAGGTGAAGGCCCCGATAGCGGCAATGCCCTTCAACTGGGTGACGATTTGGGCTCCGCCGGCCATGGCTCCGAAGATGCCGACGCAGAGAGTTCCCCAGATCCCGCACACGAGGTGCACTGACAGCGCTCCGACAGGATCATCAAGTTTCAGCTTGTCGAACATGTTTACCGAGAAGACCACGATGACCCCGGAGGTCAAACCGATGATGATCGCGTCGAGCGGACCCATTTGATCGGCCCCTGCGGTAATGCCGACGAGGCCCGCCAGAATCCCGTTGAGGAGCATGGAAAGATCCGGTTTTTTGGAGACAATCCACGAAGTGAAAGCGGCTCCGATCCCGCCTGCAGCGGCTGCGAGGGAGGTGGTCACCAGAACGTGGGAGACCAGCTTGGGATTGGCGGACAGAACGGAGCCACCATTGAAGCCGAACCATCCAAGCCAGAGCAGGAAGACCCCAATCGTCGCAAGGGGCATGCTGTGGCCGGGCAGAGCCTGCGGGCGGCCATTCCTGGCATACCGGCCCAGACGGGGCCCGAGGAGGATAACACCGGCGAGAGCGCCCCAGCCACCGACGGAGTGGACGAGGGTGGATCCGGCGAAGTCGTAGAATCCAGCGGTATTCAGCCAGCCGTAGCCCCACTTCCAACTGCCGGTAATCGGATAGGAAATGGCAACGAAAAGAGTGGAGAAAATGAGGAAGGGGCCCAATTTGATGCGTTCCGCGACGGCACCGGAAACGATGGTGGCGGCAGTGGCCGCAAACATGCCCTGGAAGAGGAAATCCGTCCAATAGGTATAGCCGGCATTGTAGGAATCCGTGAGGGAAGCAACTTCATCCGTAACGGAGATGCCCCATCCGGCAAAGCCAAACCAATCCTGCGAGACACCCGCCTCGAATCCTGGATACATGAGATTGAAGCCGCAAATGGCATAGGTGATAAGACCGATGCCCGGGATGATCGAATTCTTGAAGAGAATGTTGACCGTATTCTTGGAACGGGTGAGACCGGTTTCTACGGTGGCGAACCCAAGATGCATGATGAAAACCAGGGCCGCGCACAACATCATCCAGATATTGTTGGCAGTGAACAGGGTATAACCGGGACTGGCGACAAAGGCGTCGTAGTCCGCGTAGGCCGGTGCTTCGGCTGCGGGTTCTGCTGCGGGTTCGGCAGCATCCCCGGGAGCCGGGGTCGGGGGAGTTTCCGCCGCCACTGCCGGAGCAGCGGGGGCTTCCGCCGCTACCGGAGCGGGCGCGTCCTGGGCCATCACCCCGGGGGCGAAGGCCCCAAGGACGAGGACGGTAAGTAAGGTGGCTAGTTTTTTCATGGATGGTGTAAGCTGGGATCCGGTTGGGTGGTGTTGAGGTGATAGTTAGGGATCAGATGGCCGCATCGTCTTTTTCCTGGGTGCGGATGCGGACTGCGGATTCGACGGAGGAGACAAAAACCTTGCCATCCCCGATTTTGCCGGTCTTGGCGGCCTTCACGATGGCTCCGAGGGCGGCTTCCACGCGGTCGGAGGCCACCACGACTTCGATTTTCACCTTGGGCAGGAAGTCGACGGTGTATTCGCTGCCGCGGTAGATTTCGGTGTGCCCCTTTTGGCGGCCGAAGCCTTTGACTTCGGTGACGGTCATGCCCTCAAACCCGACTTCATGAAGGGCTTCCTTCACGTCTTCCAGTTTGAACGGTTTAATGATGGCTTCGACTTTTTTCATGAGTGGTGGATAGATTTTGGAAAGCGCGGAGGTCCTTCGCGGGGGATGCCAGCAACCGGCTAGCGCCAGGTGCGACTAAGCAGCGGGCGTGCCACCTGAGGTGTCAGCTTGAAAAAGATTCATCGGGCGGAGCGCATGGCCCCGGCGGCCTGCCGGGAACGGGATCGCTTCAAGCCGCCCTCCGGTCCCTGCGTGAATTCATAGGCGAAAGACGCGGATTATCATGGTCGCCGGGCGAATAAAGCGCCAAACTCTGCGCATATTCTCATTTTTCTGCCCTACTTCAACTAACATATGAGCGCCAAACCTAAAATCAATGTAGCCATCGTCGGCCTCGGCTTCGGGGCCGAATTTATTCCGATTTATCAGCTTCACCCCCGTGCGAACATGTATGCCATCTGCCAGCGGTCGAAGGACAAGCTTGATGCAGTGGGAGACAACTTTGGCGTGGAAAAGCGTTATACCGACTTCCACGAACTGTTGAAGGACCCCATGGTGGATGCGGTGCATATCAATTCACCGATCCCCGACCACGGCTGGCAGACCATCGCGGCCCTCAAGGCGGGGAAGCATGTGTCCTGCACCGTGCCCATGGCCACGACCATTGAGGAGTGCCGCGAAATTGTCACTTTGGTGAAAAAAACCGGCCTGAAATACATGATGGCCGAAACCGTGGTTTACGCGCGGGAATTCCTTTTCATGAAGGAATTGAGGGACAAGGGAACCCTGGGCAAAATCCAATTCCTCCAGGCGAGCCACCAGCAGGACATGGATGGCTGGCCAAATTACTGGCCGGGCTTGCCGCCGATGTGGTATGCGACCCACTGCGTGGGTCCGGTGGCAGCGCTGGCGGGAGCCGATGCCGAATACGTCAGTTGTTTTGGCTCAGGCACGGTGCGTCCGGAGTTGCAGAAGCATTATGGCTCACCGTTTGCGGTGGAGACGGCCCACATCAAATTCAAGGACAGTGATCTCAGCGCCCGGGTCATCCGCAGTCTGTTCGACACCGCCCGTCAATACCGCGAGAGCATTGATATTTACGGTGACAAGGCCTCGGTGGAATGGCCGCTGATTGAGCACGAGCCCCTGGTGATTCATACGGCCAAACTGCCGGAACCGAAGATCCCGAAAAAAGTCACTTCCCCGGACTATGCCAAATACCTGCCCAAGCCGATCCGGCCCTTCACCACCGGCGGAGTTTATGGCAAAGGCAAAAAGGGCCACCTCAGCTTCACCCAGGGAGCCGGCCATGGTGGCAGCCACCCCCACCTTGTCCATGAATTTGTCAGCGCTCTGACCGATGACCGGGATCCCTTCCCCAATGCCCGGCAGTCCGCCAACTGGACCTGTGTCGGTCTCTGTGCCCACGAGTCCGCGCTCGCCGGAGGCAAAATCGTCAAGCTCCCTGCCTTTACCCAGTCGTAGTTCCAAACTGCCGGACCCGGCCCGGGAATTCCGCTCCGGGCCGGAGGTTCCCGGGGTCCCGTTGGTTTTGCTTTAACTTCCCTTTTTTAGTCTTCACACTCCATCTCATGCCCCGTGCCCCGAAAGTCGCCCTGCTGATCGAGACCTCGAACGCCTATGCGCGGGGCCTGCTGCACGGCGTCTACACGTGGATCCGGGAAAACCAGCCGTGGTCCATCTACCTTGCCGAACATGGCCGGGGAGACCAGGCCCCCACCTGGCTCAAAAAATGGGATGGCGACGGGATCATTGCCCGGATTGAAAATGCCTCCATTGCTGAACCGCTGGCGAAACTGAAGATCCCGATTGTAGATGTCAGCGCGGCACGCCTGCTCCCTAATCTTCCCTTCTGCGAAACCGATGAACCCGGGAATGCCCGGCTGGCCTCCAGTCACCTGCTGGAGCGCGGCTTCCGTCATTTCGGCTATTGTGGCGACGCGCGGTTCCCGTGGTCGAAACAGCGGGGAGCCGCCTTCCATGCCGCCATTGAGGCAGCCGGTTACAGCGTCTCCGAATTCCAGCAACCCGCCAACCTCGATCCCGAGGACGATGCCATGACCGATGCCATCGGCGAATGGGTCGCAGGTCTGCCGCAGCCGGCTGCTGTCTTTTGTTGTTATGATCTGCGCGGCCGCCAGGTGCTGGATGCCTGCCGCCGCCGCGGGATTCACGTGCCTGACAATATTGCGGTGCTGAGCATCGACAACGACGAACTGCTCTGCAATCTCTGCCACCCCCCGCTTTCCAGCATCATTCTGAACAGCCTGCGCACCGGCTATGAAGCGGCATCGCTGCTCGACCGCATGATGAGCGGCAAAACGGTCGGCCCCGAGGAGCACCGCATTCCTCCGCTGGGCGTGGCCACCCGGCAATCCACCGATGTCCTTGCCGTGGAAGACGCCCCGGTGGCTCATGCGGTGCGTTTTATCCGCAGCCATGCCTGCCAGGGAATTTGTGTCGACGATGTGGTCAAGGATTCTGGCCTTTCCCGCCGCATGCTGGAAAACCGCTTCAAACGGCTGCTTGGCCGCAGCCCCCATGAAGAAATCGTGCGCGTCCAGATCCTGCGGGTGAAGGAACTGTTGGGGGAAACGGATCTCCCCCTTGCGGAAATCGCAGAACGGGCCGGTTTCCGGTATGTGGAATACCTCAGCGCGGTTTTTAAAAGCAAAGTTGGCATGCCCCCGGGAGCCTACCGCAACGAACACCGCCCGCGGGCCGCTTCCCGGCGGAAGCGCTAACCGTAACGAACTGCCATGGCGGTTTCCTCCCACGGCCCGGGTCCCGGACTTCACTTTCTGGACTTCAGCAGTCCCATCAGGCCCAGGGCCAGCAGGCCAAGGCCGATCAGGGCAAACACCCCGCAGGCCAGAGCGACGGTGCTGCCGGACATCGTCTGCCCATAAATAGTCACCGGACCGTCTCCGGACAGCGCTGCTTTGTTCCGGCTCCAGGTGGACCATGTCAGGAACAAAACCGCAACACCACACACTATCCGGAGCAAAGCAGAAACCGCATGCATAAAAGCGTCAGAATAAAAACCAGTGCCGGCCTGAACCGGATTGTCAGGAAATCCAGCAGGTTTTCCGTCGACCCGCAAGGAAATACGTCGCACGATTCGCGGCCCGACGCATTTTCTGACATCACTCCGGTGGCCGGTGGACCGCCCGCCTGAAGTTGCCGGCACCACCCCGGGACGCCTTGTCCCGGGTCAGGGAACCGTGGTCGAGATGTCCAGCCGCATGAAGCGGCGGCCTCCGCCTGCCGTAGATACGGGATCACGGGCGATCACGGATTCCATGCCCGCCTCCGGACCGGATTCCACGCTGAGGGGGGATATGTCCTGCCAGTCCTTGAGATCACTGCTGACCTTGACCCGGTAAAGCACGCCTTCCCTGCCCGCCGGGCGGGTAAAGCGCAACGTCAGCCGGTGGGCGGCAGGCGGGCTGGGTTCGGCATACGTCACTACATTGTCCGGTTCCAAACGGGCGGCCGGCAGAGGGTCCGGGCTTTGAGGATCGAGTCCGAGGGCATATTCCACCAGATTGCTCAGGCCATCGCCGTCCGGGTCTGCGGTGAGAGCTGCCTCCTCTCCGACAAGGCCTTCGGCCGCACCCCAGGCGTTAATCAGGAGCAGCGGGCTGCGCAATTCCAGCGTCGCGGTGGCCGAACCCATGTAATCGGGATCAAGGGATGTAGCGGTGACGGTGTAACTTCCCGGCAGGGACGGCGGAGTGGCCCCGCTGTCCCCGTAGGTGAGCGCCACCGCAAGATTTGACGGATCGGTGGTGACCGTGACCGGCTTGGGCGAACCGTCCGCCGTTTGGGTGAGGGCTCCGAAAGTGAATCCGGCGGTCGCCGCGTTGACCGTAACCGCAGAAGTGGCGGACCACGTTTCATGCCCTGCCGTGATCACAAATGGCCCTCCCGCACGGCTGGCGCTGAACGTGCCACTGCTGCTGATGTCACCTCCCCCTGACACCGTCCATGCAAAAACCGGGGGCTGGCTGGCCAGCGGTGCCCCAAATTGATCCAGCAGCGCGGCGCTGAAGGCCTGATCCGCTCCGACGACGACCGCCGCCACGCCAGGATCCACGCGGAGACGGTCTGCCACCGGCTCCACCCGGACCGCCACCGAGCTGCCGGCCGTCAGTCCGGCCGCATCCTGCACGGCCACGGATAACAGATAGTCACCAACGGCTGCGAAGGTGGCCGTCACGGCAGCATCCCCTGCGGTTCCATTGCTGCTGAAGGTCACCGGGGCCGGAGCGCCCGGGGCCGCACTCCACGTATAGGTCAGGGCCGCCGCCCCCCCGTCATCCGTGGCAGTGACCGCAAGGCCGATGGTGCGGCCATTGGTGACGCGGACCGGGGTGCCGTCCGGATCCGTGACCGTAAGCGCCGGATCGGCACGGGCGGGGATGGTGATGACCGGGGCCCCGTTCACCGGGGCTCCGTCTGCGGTCAGGGAGATTGAGTCCACATACCAGCCGGGGCTGGCGATGCTGCCGTTGGTTCCCAACCTCCAGCGGGCGCGCAGATTTTTGCCGGCAAATTTCGCGGTATCGGTCAGGTTGACGATGGTCTGGATGAATCCTTCACTGTTGCCGGACCAGGCGGACTGCCCCGCGAACGGATTCCGGCTGCTGGCGGTGCCGGTGGAACTGACCACGCTGTTATAACCGTGATTGCCGAATGAGGTTCCGGACCCGCTGGCGTTGACATCAAACCACACGCCGCCATCAATGGCAAATTCGAGAATCCCCGCATCCCGCGTGCTTTGCAGATCAAACGAATGCCAGAACCGGAACTGCAGATTGACCACTCCGGACGGAACCGGAATGTCGGGTGACACCAGGTTGGTGGTGGTCCGGGTGCTGGCACCTGCCAGAAACCATGCCTTCGGAGGACTGTGGCTGGACGTGCTGGTCACCGCCCACGACGCCGGAGTCCAGCCGGTCACGGTGCCATCGACGGTTTCGCTCCAAAGGGCATCGAGCACCTTGAAGCCGGATGTCAGGGTCGCAGTGCTGTCATCCGGATTGACAGCGGTGATCTGCCAGACGCCCGCTGCGGCGGCGCTGAGATCAAATACCGCCTGCAGACGGCCTCCTGCCAGGTTAATGCTGCTGGCGGGCTTGTCAGGCTGGCCGGAGCGGTGCAGGTAGAGCGTGGTTCCGGCAGTGAAGCCGGTGCCTTCGATGTCCAGCGTGACCAGGCCCGGCAAACCTTCCGCAGGGCTGACCGCCGAGACCGTCAGCGGAGGCGGAGGGGGCGCTTCATTGGCCGTGCCGCTCAGGAGGAGGGAAAAGGCCTGCTGGTTGTTGGCCAGAGTCCCCTGGAAAGACACGACACACCGCCAGTTTCCTGACAAGGCGGGACTGGAGACCAGAACCTGTTCCACATTGTCCACCATGTTGATGCCCCGGATGGCCGGAAGACTCATGGAAGCTTCCGTCCAGGTGCCGACAAAAGGCATGACCCATGGCCGGTGGGTGGTCCCCGCAGGATCAATGATTTTGAGGTCCAGATTGTTGCGGAGCCGGGCCGTGCGCGAATCCGCCGTGCTCGTGGAGGTGCCGGCAGGATCCGTCCAGACGAGGGTCGCACGGATAGGCGAGATGCCGTCCCAGATAAACTCCTGATTCCAGGTCGTTGACGTGCTGGAAACCAAATCTTCGCGCATCCTCCCCTTGACCGGGTAAGCGGCATGATCACGGATCAATTCAGCGGCCGCCGTGCCGTTAAGGAGCCCCCAGCCATATTGATAGTCAGGGCCGGGCTGGCCAAGATCGTCGGCGGTATGCAGGAGCAGACCCTTCAGGGTGCTGGAGCGCATGGCCGCGCCCGGGAAGGACCGGCCGTATTGGTCAATCAGCAGCGCCGCCGTTCCTGCCGCATTGGGGGAGGACATGCTGGTTCCGCTGAAGGTGCCATACGCGTCGTCGTCCCAACTCATGGCCGAATACAGCGCATCCCCATTGGCCGTCAGGTCCGGTTTGATCCGGCCGTCATCGGTGGGACCGCAGGAAGCAAAACCATTCAGGTATGCGGCTCCCGGATGCCGCAGCCCCTCGTTCACGGCGTCGCCGGCCGAGGTGATCGTGATGACATTTTTGGCAATGGAATCAAAGCTGATATTGTCAAAGCCGCCCCGGTAGGCACCGTCTCCTGCCGGGTGGGCACTGCTGTCGAAAGTCACCACCGTGGAGGAGCCGGGGCTCAGGGCCACACTTTGCCCCGCCTGGGGGTTGTCGCTGCGCTCATTGCCGGCGCTGCGGAACATCAGATAGTAGGGCGCGCTGAAGGCGAGGGCATCACTGTCCCTTGCATAAGAATTGTAGAGGCCGAACTCCGGTTCGTTCCCGCTGGCTGATGAGCCGCTGCCATACCACTCCCATTGCCGGTAGGGAGTGCCTCCCCAGACCTGATTCCATCCCGCAATATAACCATAGCTGTGGTTGGAGAGTTGGATTTTTCCGGGTTCGCCCGGCGCGGCTGCCGCCCGTGCCGTCATTTCCGTTTTGTCCCCATTCCAGTCGTAACTGTCAATCCGGGCGGCGGGAGCCATGCCCCGCGCCGGGAGATCCAGCCCAGCCCCGGCAATGGTCCCCGCCACGTGGGTGGCATGATCAATGAATCCCGCACCGTCCAACGAGGTGGCCCGGGGATTGAACTCCCGATGGCTTACCCGCACCGCTCCCCCGTCCCAGACCCCCACCGTAACTCCGGTGCCATCCAGCCCAAAGGGAGCTTGTTGCAGCAGATTGGCTCCGGTGGAAATAGCCGCCTGAGCGTTGTGGGTAGTAAAATACACCGGCCGGCCCCGCTCCACTCCGGCCAATTCCTGGACCGATCCGTCGGGCCGCCCGATGCGCCAAGCCCACCCCCGTTCCCTCGCCAGGGCTTGCAACGCAGGCCGCTGCCGGGCTTCCACCTCCCGCATCCGGGCCACTGCCCGCGCCCGGTTTTCCGGAACGCTCAAGTCGCCGGCCTGCTCCAGAATATCCGCTAGACGGGGCAGGTTCCCCGGTGCCAGCGGGTCTTCCCCGGATTCAGAATCTTCCTGCTCCACCGTCCCGGCCGACTGCACGGCCAAATCCCCCCCACCTGATCGAGCCGCCACGTCAGACGTAGGGGCGGTCTCCTGATGAGGAAGGGCCTTCCCTCCCTGTTCCATTGCCAAATAACCTGTGGTCCCCGGCTCGACGGGCAAAAGCCACCATGCCGCCAATCCTCCAAGGCCAAGCACTCCCAGCGTGACAGTCAAAACTCGTTTTGAGCGGAAAGCGGGGGGGAGTAACATCATACAGCGATTGCGGCGGAACTTTTCATCACTTAATCACGATATACCATACCTTTTGTAAATACCATAGTGATTTCCTTGTATTCGTGGAGTGTGTCTTGCCATGCTTAGGGTTTCCCCTGAGGAAGGCTACAGGAAGTCTCTTATCATTCGGAGACTATTCGCAAGTGGGGGGTTATACGACCGAGGTTCTGCAACTTTGAACCAAAGGTGAGGTTATCTACGAAAACATGCGTGCCATGAACAAGCGAAAAAGAATCACGGACAAAAGTATCCCGGGTGATTGTCTTCAGACAGCCGGATTCCCCCGAACGCCTAAAGGGCCACCTCTACGGGTCAAGGCCGCATATGACGGATAGATCCCTTCCGTCTGGCGCGTCTCAAGGTTGATTCATCTGACTTTCATCCGATGCTCCCGTCTTGAATTCCGACCTGCATGAAACACTTTTCCTCCCGTCTCCTGCTCCAAGCTTTTGCCCCGCTGACGACCACTGCCGTCCTGATGGGGGCGGACCTGGCAAGGGCGGCAGAGGTGCCGGTGAGTTTTTACAAGGAAGTGCGTCCGGTTTTTGAGGCGGCCTGTCATGGCTGTCATCAGCCGGCCAAGGCCAAAGGCGACTACATCATGACGGAGTTCGCCCAATTGATAGCGGGTGCCGACCAGACGGCTGCGGTCGTTCCGGGCAATCCGGAGGCCAGCCCGCTGGTCAAGCTGATTACCCCGGCGGCCAATGGGGAGGCCGAGATGCCTCAAAAACAACCGGCGCTCCATCCGCTGCAAATCGCTCTGGTGCGCCGCTGGATTGCCGAAGGAGCCCGTGACGACACCCCTCCCGACGCCGGAATCAAATACTCCGCAGCCAAACCGCCCGTGTATGGAGCCCCTCCCGTGGTCAATTCCCTCGATTGGTCGCCGGATGGAAAATGGATTGCGGTGGCCGGTCACCACGAAGTGCTGCTTCATGGCGCTGATGGCACCGGCGTGGCAGCCCGGCTCATCGGCATGTCCGAACGCATTGAATCGGTGGCCTTTTCCCCGGACGGTCAATGGCTGGCGGTGGCGGCAGGCAATCCCGGCCGCCGCGGCGAGATCCAAATTTGGGAAACGGGCAGCCACCGCCTGAAACTTTCCTACCCGGTGACCTTTGACACCGTTTATGGGGTGAGTTGGTCGCCCGACGGCAGATTCCTCGCCTTTGGCTGCGGCGACCATGGCGACAACTCGGTGCGGGCCCTTGAAGTGTCCACCGCCAGGGAAATCCTGTCCAACAGTGCGCATGGCGACTGGGCCCTCGGCACCGCATGGTCAGTGGATGGCACTTTCCTGGTTTCAGCCGGCCGCGACATGGCCGCCAAGCTGACGGAGGTGGCCAGCCAACGGTTTATCGATAACATTACTTCGATCACGCCCGGGGCGCTGCGGGGCGGCCTGCATGCCCTGGCCCGTCACCCGGGCCGCGATGAAGCCCTCGTCGGCGGCGCCGACGGCATACCCCAGATCTACCGGCTGCAGCGCCTGACCAAACGGGTCATTGGCGACAATGCCAATCTGATCCGCCGCTATCCCGCCTTGCCCGGACGCTTGTTTGGCCTCGCATGGCGGCCCGATGGCAAGGCCTTTGCCGCAGTGGCCAGCAATGGCAGCAACGGCCTCATGCGAACCATGGCAGCCGAATACGATCCGGCGCTTCCGGAAGATATCAAAGCCATTGTGGAAAAAGTCGCCGACAGCCAGTCCCCCGACGAGCGGAAAAAACTGGAGGATTATGTGACTGCCGATACCAAAATCCTCACTGAATTGTCCTTCCCGGATGACCGCCTCTTTGCGGTGGATTGGAATCCTGACGGATCACGCCTCGCCGTCGCCGGGAGCAAAGGCACGGTGCACCTGCTGGACGCCGCCACCGGAGCCAAAATCCATTCCTTCCCGGTCGCGCCGGTGGATCCTGCGGCCCTCGTCAGGGCCCGGCCGGCTCCCCGGGCGGCGCTGCCCGTGGTGGCCCTGCCCGGCTCCGCCATCGAACCTCCGGTCGATCCGGCTTTGGTGGGTTCCCTGACCGTCGAGCCTGCCACCCTGACACTTCAGGGCATCATGGATTCCGCGCAGATCCTGGTCACGGCTGTCCTGCGGGACGGCACCACCGTGGATGCCACGCGCGCGGTCAAAGGAACCTGGTCCGGTTCGCTGGCGGGCATGAATTCCACGGGGCTCATCAAGCCGGCCCGGGATGGCAGCACCACCCTAACTCTAACATTGGGGTCCGCCACGGCCACCCTGCCCGTCGCGGTCCATGGCACCGGCGCGGACCTGCATCCGGACTATGTCCGGGACGTCATGCCCGTCCTGTCCCGCCTCGGCTGCAATACCGGCAGTTGCCACGGAGCCCAGGACGGCAGGAATGGATTCAAACTCTCCCTGCGTGGTTATGATCCGCAATTTGATGTTCTGGCCCTGACCGATGAGCAGGCTTCCCGGCGCGCCAATCCTGCCGTGCCGGACAGCAGCTTTTTCCTCCAGAAGGCCAGCGCGGCAGTCCCCCACGAAGGGGGCCAACTCACGGTCCCGGGAGACGACGCCTATGAAATCCTCCGCGCCTGGATTGCCGATGGCGGCCGCCTTGATCCTGCCACCCCGCGCGTCACCGGGATCACCGTGTATCCCCGGAATCCGGTCGTTCAACAAGTGGGAGCCCGCCAACAAATGCGGGTCGTGGCCACCTATGCCGATGGCCGCAGCCGCGATGTCACGGCCTTGTCCTTTGTGGAAAGCGGCAACCAGGATGTCGCGACGGCCGCGCCAGGCGGACTGGTCTCCACATTGCGGCGCGGCGAAGCCCCGGTGCTGGCCCGCTTCGAGGGAGCCTATGCCGCCACTACCGTAACCGTGATGGGGAACCGGGAGGGGTTTGTCTGGAAGGAGCCCGAAACATGGACGGAAGCCGACAAGCTGGTGGCGGCCAAATGGCAGCGGATGAAGATTGAACCGTCAGGGCTCTGCACCGATGCCGAATTCCTCCGCCGGGTGAGCCTCGATCTGACCGGCCTGCCTCCCCAGGCTGCGGAGGTCACGGCATTTTTGAACGATTCGCGCGACACCCGGACCAAACGCGCCGAAGCCGTGGACCGTCTGATCGGATCCCCGGCCTTCATCGATCACTGGACCAACAAGTGGGCCTCGTTGCTCCAGGTGAATGGCAAATTCCTTGCCCGGGAGGGGGCCGTGGGATTGCGTGACTGGATCCGGACCCAGGTGGAAAAGAACACGCCATGGAATGAATTTGCCCACCGGATTCTCACGGCCAGCGGCTCCAACCGCACCAATCCGCCCGCTGCCTATTACAAGATTCTGCGCACCCCGGAAGAGGCCATGGAAAACACCACCCACCTGTTCCTCGCCACCCGGTTCAACTGCAACAAGTGTCACGACCATCCCTTTGAGCGCTGGACGCAGGATCAATACTATCAAACCGCCGCATGGTTTGCCCAGGTGGACCTGCAGCCCGATCCCGAAAGCAAGGGCCGCACCATCGGCGGCTCCGCAGTGGAAGGAGCCAAGCCGCTCTTTGAAGTGGTGGGGGACCGGCCTGCCGGCGAGATGAAACATGAGCGGACCCAACAGGTCGCCCCTCCCGTCTTCCCCTATCCTGCCAAATTTGACCATCCACCGGACCAAACCCGCCGCGGTCAGCTCGCTGCCTGGATGGTTTCTGAAGATAACCGTTATTTTGCCCTCAGCTTCGTGAACCGCATCTGGGGGTATCTCCTCGGCACGGGTCTGATCGAACCGCTCGACGACATCCGGGCAGGCAATCCTCCGACCAATCCGGAATTGCTCGACCATTTGCGCCGGGAATTCATCGCCAGCGGTTTTGACGTCCGCAAACTGATCCGCCTGATCTGCACCTCCCGCACCTACCAGCTCTCCATCACCAGCAACCCATGGAATGAGGATGATGTCTCGAACTTTTCCCGGGCTCCGGCCCGCCGCCTGCCGGCGGAGGCCCTCTTCGACAGCATCATGGCAGTGACCGGCTCCCAGCCGAAGATTCCTGGAGTGCCCGCCGGAACCCGGGCGGCCGCCCTCCCCGATTCTGCCCTCGACCTGCCCAGCGGATTTCTCGGCAATCTGGGCCGCCCGGTCCGGGAAAGCGCCTGCGAATGTGAACGCAGCAATGACATGCAGTTGGGTCCGGTCATGTCCCTGCTGGGCGGCCCCGTCGTCGCCGAAGCCATTGCAGATCCTGCCAATACCATTGCCTCCCTCGTCAAGGAGGATGCCGATGACCGCAGTGTCGCGGAAAAGATTTTCCTGCGGGTTCTGGCCCGTCCCGCCCGGACTGAGGAAGTGGACCGCTCCATGGCGCTGCAGCAGGAACAGCTGAAGGACCATGAGACCCTCATCCGCCAGCTCGCTGAGGCCGAAACCGCATGGGCCCCCGGCCGGGTGATGTCGGAAGTAAACCGGGATACCGCCATCCTCGCCGCCACCACTGCACTTAACGGTTATCTGCCCGAAGCCAACCAAAAGGAAAAGGAAGCCCACGAGGCCCGCGACAAGGCGATCCAAGCCGCCGAAGCGGCAGTCAAAGCAAGGGACGAAGCCCTCACCTCGGTCCTTGATTCATGGAAGCACCCGCTTCCCCTGGACGGCGCGCCGTTGTGGTATCCCTCCAGGCTCCTCAGCGCCAAGGCCACCAATGGCGTGATCCTGACTTCCCAGCCTGACCAATCCCTGCTGGCTTCCGGCCCGCTCGACAATGGTGACTACATCCTGGAGTTGGAGCCATCCATCGGCCGCCTGACCGGCATTGTGGTGGAGACCCTGCGCGATGACCGTCTGCCCTCCGCCGGCCCCGGCCGTGCCCCTAACGGCAATTTTGTGCTGAATGGCCTCTCCGCCAGTTGGACGGCGCTGCACGATCCCAAACAAAAAGGAACGGTGGAATTCTCCGGAGCCCAGGCCACCTACACGCAGGAGAATTTCAATCCCGCCAATGCCATCGACGGCAAGCCCGAAGGCGGCAAAGGCTGGGCCCTGTCAGGTTCCCCGCCCATCCGCCAGAGCGCGTCCTTTGCCTTCAAGACGCCTCTGGAACAGCCGCTGGGCACCCGCCTCACCGTCACGCTGCAATTCAGATTCCCCAGCAAGGACCACTCCCTGGGACGCTTCCGCCTCTGGGTGACCTCTGCCGCCGATCCCCTCCCTCCCGGTATCCCGGCAGAAGTCAGGAACACCCTCGCCCTGGTGCCCCCGCAGCGGACCGCCGACCAGCGCTCCCAGCTTCTCCACGAAGCGGGAGCCCTCGATCCGGCACGCGGCGGCCTCCTCGCCGCCCTGACCGCCGCCCGGGCGCCGGTCCCGCCCGATGCCCGCCTGACCGAACTCCGCACCGCCCTCGCCACCGCCAGTCTGCCAGTGCCGGTTCCTCCCAAAATCGCCGGCCTCCGCCAGGATGTCAGCGAAAGCGTCAAACAAATGGCCGACCGCCGCCTCACTGCCGCCCAGGATCTGGTCTGGGCCCTGATCAACTCCCCGGAATTCCTCTTCAATCACTAACTCGGAAGCCGTCCCTCTGCAGGCCGCTGCCTCCACAACCACCCTGACATTATGTTCCGCATCCCAGGCTCATCCGGCAAGGATCTCTGTGACCGCCATCTCGGTCTCTCCCGGCGCGATGTCCTCCGCGTCGGCGGCGGCGGGCTGATTGGCATGACCCTCAATAATCTGCTCCGGGCCCAGGCGGTGGCCGCCGGCCCGGCAGAGGGTGCCGCCGCCTCCCCCGGCTGGGGCAAGGCCAAAAACATCATCATGATCTACCTCCAGGGCGGGCCCAGCCACCTCGACCTCTGGGACCCCAAGGAAAATGTCCCTGACAAGATCCGGAGCGCCTTTAAAACCATTCCGACCAAAATCCCCGGGGTCCATTTCACGGAGATCCTGCCCAAACTGGCCCAGGTAAATGACAAGTTCACCCTGATCCGCTCCATGGGCTACACTCCGAACGGACTGTTCAACCACACCGCCGCGATCTATCAAATCATGACCGGCTACACCACGGACAAGGTCAGCCCGTCCGGCCAGTTGGAACCGCCCAATGCCAAGGACTACCCAAACTTCGGATCCAATCTGATCCGGCTCAAACCCACCGAGGAGCCCATGCTGCCCTTTGTAATGCTGCCGCGGCCGCTCCAGGAAAGCAATGTCATCGGCAAAGGCGGCACCGCCGGATTCCTCGGCAAGGCATGGGATCCCTATACCCTCTATCCCGATGGCGACGACATGGACATGGAGAAAATGGCGCGGATCCGGGTCGATGACCTGCAACTGCGGCCGGAAGTCTTTTCCCTCCGCCTGCGCCGCCGCGCCACCCTGCGCAACAGCCTCACTGCCCAGATGAAGGAACTCAACAAGGCGGTGTCACAATACAACCTTGACGAATACTACGACCGGGCCCTCAACCTGATTGTGTCAGGGCGGGCCCGCGATGCCTTCTCGCTCGACAGCGAAACCCCCGGGATGCGCGACCGCTACGGCCGTAATACCTTCGGGCAAAGCTGTTTGCTGGCGCGCCGCCTCATTGAAGCCGGCACCAAGGTCGTCGAAGTGATCTGGCCCAAGGTCGCCAATTCGGACAACCACTCATGGGACCATCACGTCGACCTGACCAAACGCATGAAGTCCCAGTCCGGTCCCATGCTGGACCAGGGCCTCGCTGCCCTCTTCGACGACCTCGACAGCCGCGGCCTGCTGGATGAAACCCTTGTGGTGGCGATTGGCGAATTCGGACGCAGTCCGGAAAAGGGAGTCAGCACCTCCGGCAACGGCAACAGCGCCGACGGCCGCGACCACTGGCCCTATTGTTATTCCGCCATCGTTGCCGGAGCCGGCATCAAGCGCGGTTATGTTCATGGGAAGTCCGACCAGACCGGCTCCGCCCCCGCCGAGAATCCCGTCCACCCCACGGAACTGCTCGCCACCATCTACCACGCCTTTGGCATCGATCCCGAAACCATCGTGCTCAACCACCTCAAACAACCGCGGGAACTGGTGAAAGCCAAGGCGGTGGGCGCATTGTTTGCGTAATTCAACATACCAACCTGTGTTATTGCGGAGGGGCTGCGTCATCGCGCTCCTCCGCACACTCCGGCTTTTCCGCTCCGAGGAAACGCTGATAGAGGAAAGAGGCGGCGAGGGCAATCAGGGCCACCACGATCAAGGCCCCAATCCGGTAACCACTGCCAATATTGGCGAGATCGTGGAGGAAGAGCTTGAGCAGGGCCACTGCCAGCAGGCCGATCCCGCCATACCGGGTCGGGGCATGACGTTTCCAGATTCCCAGACTCAGGAGCCCCAGCGCAAAGAGCGCCCAGGAGATGGTGGTGGTCATGGCGCGGGCGAAATCTGTGCCGGCCGACTGCAGACTCAAGCGCTGCCCTTCCGGCGTGAAGGCTGATGCGATTTCAATGTTCAGCAACAGGAACAGCAGAATGCCGGCGAGGGTGCGGAAGACCGGTCTCAGGTCATGCCGGCCCCAGCGGCGACGTGGGGGCTTGAGCCACGCCGCTGCGGCCAACAGGGCAATAATCACCGTGCTGAACGCATAAAGTTGCCAATTCAACATCGGAGCATGCTCCGGCAGCCAGCCGGTGTAGGAGGCCGGATTCAAGGCCAGCCGGACGAAGGCCGTCAGGAGCAGCCCTGCCCCGGTAGTATGCAGGCCGGGATGCAGCACCCGCCGCGACAGCCAGCACAGGGCCGCGCCCTCCAAAGCCCAGCCCAGCGTGATCCATTGCCGCTCAAACTGGACCGGAATGATCAACGTGATAAAAAACAGCCCTACCCCCGCCAGCCATGCCAATTGGGCCGGACGGGCCGGATTCTCCGGGGCATGGCATCTCCTGACATATTCCATGCCGGCAAACGGCAGCACGGCAAACGCTGCCGGAACCAGCCCGGGTTCCACCGCAGTCCAGTGCTGTTTGAAGAGCGCATACACCGGCAAAAAGAACGCCAGCCCTGAAACGGATGCGGTGATCCAAGGCAGGGATTCCCTATCAAAACTCCGGCGGAAAATCCATGGATAGGCCTGGAACAGGGCATAAAAGGTCAAACTCCAGCTCAACGCCTGCGGGGGATTCAGTTTCAGCCCCTGACAAACCTGCCACGTGCACACCAGCACCGCCACACAGGCCAGAGCCGCCGTTGCCATCAGACGCTGTCCGGCATACCGCGCCAGTCCCAGCAAAAACACCGCGAGCCCCAACCCCAGTCCGAACACGGGAGCAGGATCAGGCAAGGGCAGCCGCAACACGGCCATGACCAGCAATCCAAAAGGCAACACCCCGGCCGCCACTGGAAGCAAGCGGCCTGCCTGGTCTTCCGGATGCCGCCGGCCCAGCCACACGCCGGCCCCCGCAAAAAGAATAGCAAACCCTCCCGTTACCATCAGAAACTGCGGCAGAGCCTCCAGCGCAAGGCCGGTAAACCGGGGCATCCGGTAAAACCACACCCCAGCCGTTAGGAGAACCAGCACCAGCGACCCCAAAACCGGTAACAGCCGGCCCGTCCGGAAAGAAAGAGCCATGACCACGCCGGCCGCCAGCAGCATGACAAACCAGATCACCGGACCGATTTCCCGGAGCCACAGCACGGGCAACAGCATTAACCCCAACGGGACCACCGGCAGCCATCCTATCACTTCAGGAACGGCTTGGAGTTCCTTTTCCCGGCGGGACTGGAGCAGGGCAAAAACAGTGTGCCCCACCCCGAAGAAAAGATAAATACCCAGAGCCCAGGGGAGCAGCGCGGTCGTCAATCCCAACCGGGTCCACACCATCAGATGCACCAGAGCCAGCCCTGTAAAAATCAAATAAGCCCGGAAGGACTGCGGTTTTCGCCACACCAGCGCCATCAGCAGGGCATTGACTCCGAGCACCAGGGCGTATAGCACCCTGGGCCGATCCAGAATGCTGGCCTGACTGAAAGCCATAAAGCCCGCCAGCATCGCACTGCCCGCCATCATCAGCGCGGCAGCCCTGCCGAATCCCTCGTCAGGATCGTCCTCCCGCGTGCGCCGCGCGGCCCCCACAAACATTGCCGCGAAACCCAGAAAGACCATCACCGGCACCCAGGTGGCGGATCCGTAGGCATATCCGGAATCCACAAAAAACGTTCCAGTCCAGTGAAATTGCATTAACACCGTACCAAGGGCGGCGAGCGGGGTCAGGTGGAGCCACCGCTGCCGCTGGGCCACCGCCAGAATCCCGAGATCCAGCAGGGCGATATAACTGAACAGCCCAAAGGGATGGTCCTGTCCCGTCGAACACAGCACCGGCGTGAGAAAGCCTCCCAGCATGCCCAGCA
The DNA here is from genome assembly GCA_038210825.1 of Verrucomicrobiales bacterium. Lineage (GTDB taxonomy): Bacteria > Verrucomicrobiota > Verrucomicrobiia > Verrucomicrobiales > V1-33 > CAIZWU01. The sequence continues at coordinate 3,112 of JBBQWG010000041.1, read as the reverse complement.
CCGCTATCACTTTGGCATTCAGACGCACCGCCAGACCAAAAGCCACGGCCGTAATCAGGGTCATGGCCCCGAAAGTCACCATGACATGGTGAAACGGAGGAATCTGATAGAGGGCATGCGCCGCAAAACTGACCCCATAGAGCACCACAATCCCGGTCGCTGACAGGGTGTGGGCCAGCACGGCATACGGTTTCCGCTTCTGAATCTGCCAGCCCCCCGCCAGCAGCCCCAGACCGGTCACAAAACCGATCATCACCCGCAACCCCGGCGGCAGCCATCCTTTGTCGATACTGAGCTTCACAAAAAACAGCACTCCAAGGAACAAAGCCAATCCCCCCACCCACGCAAAAAGCTTCGCCCCCATGAACTGCTCCAGCGAAAGCTTCGGGGTGGACGAGGTTCCAGAGTCAGACTTTGTCTCCCTAACCCGCTCCAAAGGAGGTTGGCTCTGCGCGGCGGCGGCCTGCGTTCCTTCCCCCGCCAGCAGGGAGCTTGGACCCTCTGCAGCAAGGCCTGCAGCAAGGCCTGCAGCAAGGCTCCCATCTACGGGCAAGGGCATACTCATCGGCCCGCTCACAGGTGGCAAAGGCGGAGGAACCAGCGAAGGCAGTCCGGAGGGGTTCCCTTCCGGAAGTTTCACGTTCGCGGCTACCGGGGACCGCAGTGGCGGAAGAACCACCCGTGGCTCCCGGGGGAGCGGACCGGGACCGGGATGGGTGGGCCCGGCCCCGGGTGGTGCCGGGATTCCGGGCATAACTGGGGATCGCGGTGCCTCCAACTGCCCATCCAGATTCATCTGCTGCCTCAAGCGCTCCAACTCGAGCCTCAATTCGTCCACCTGCCGATTCGCCTCACGCGCCTTGAGCAGCGCCGTGACCGGAAAGACCACCGTGAGGACAAAGAGACCAATCAGGATCAGAAAAATGAGCGCATCCATGAATCAGCACCCTATCCGCCTCCCGCACCCGGCCAAATTGATAAATGCCACCGCCTCATTGAAAAAAACGATACTTCTTTATCTGTTCTCCGATCAGGTTTTTACCCTGACCAAAACCATGTGAACGAAATTGATATCGGTGTGAGCAAACCCTTTCCCGCCACCTTGCCAAGGATTTTTTAACATTGAGGTGGTGGCGTGCCGGTTTAAGATGACCCCCGCAGCATGAAACCGCACGCCCTCCTCACCCTCATCCTGATTCTGTTGCAAGGGGGAGCGGTTGCGGCCCTTGAGGAGCCGCGCCATGTCCTTTTCATCGCCGTTGATGATCTCCGGAGCGATTTCGGAGCCAAGGGAATTGGGGCCGCCCGGACCCCGCACCTTGATGCCTTTGCGCGCACGGCCCGCGTCTTCAGTCATCATTATGTCCAGGTCCCAACCTGTGGGGCATCCCGCTGCGCGCTGTTGCGCGGAAAATATCCGGACCTCCCAGCCCACTTGGCTAACAACAGTATCATGACCACGCAGCAGTCGTGGGGACCGCAGAGCCTGCCCGCCGTCTTCCGCCGGGGTGGCTACCGCACTCTTGCCCTGGGCAAAATCACCCATCACCCCGGCGGATTGACCGGCAAAGGATGGGCCGAGGGGCCCCCGGAACTGCCCGGTGCGTGGGACCGGTCGTGGGTCCCGGACAGTCCTTGGAAAACCCCGGAAGCCATGATGCACGGTTATGCCAACGGGGTGGCCCGCCGGCCTGGCCAGTCGCCGCCATGGGAAGCACACGATGGGCCGGATGAGGCCTACCCGGACGCATGGGTCGCCGCCGCGGCCGTGCAGACTCTCGAGGAGCTGGCAGTCCAGCCTCAGCCGTGGTTTTTTGCGGTAGGGTTTTTCAAGCCCCATCTCCCGTTCGCCGCCCCCGCCAAGTGGCACGCGCTTCAGCCTGAATCCATGCCGGACCTGCCGGTGGAGGCCAGCATGAAACCCGCATGGCCTTCCGGCTGGCATGCCAGCGGAGAATTCCGGGGCAACTATGGCCATGCGAATGGCCGCGACCCCAACGTTGATCCCGCCTATGCCCGGCAGTTGCGACGCGCCCATGCCGCAGCCGTGAGCTACGTCGACGAGCAAATTGGCCGCGTGCTGCAAGCTTTGGAGAACAGCGGGCAGGCCAGCAAAACCATTGTCGTGATTTGGAGCGATCATGGTTTGTTGTTGGGCGAACATGGGATCTGGGGCAAACACTGCCTTTATGAAATGGCCCTGCGATCCCCGCTGATGATCAGGGTGCCGGGCATGGACCTGCCTGGCCAGATCAGCGCGGCCACCGTCGAATCGGTGGATGTTTTTCCCACCCTGACCGATCTGTGCCGGCTCCCGCGGCCGGAAGATCTGGATGGACGCAGCCTGCGGGGACACCTTGAGGCTCCCCTCAGGCCAGCCGCAAAGCCCGCCCATAGTTTCTGGACCGGCGGCCAGCGCAGCCTCCGCACGGAACGCTGGCGCCTCATCACCCGGCCCGGCAAAGACGGAGCCGCTCCCGCGCTGGAACTGTTTGACTATCAAACTGATCCCGGCGAAACCCGCAACCACGCAGCGGAACAACCGGAAACCGTGCGCCGCCTGCAGGCCCTGCTGGCGGCTCAGCCCGGACCAGTCCGCACCCCGCGTCCGGCCAACTAAGGGACAAATCCCTGTTCACCCGCGTTGTAGCTTCCCGGTCGCAGCAGGGTTTTGCCCCTCTGCCGCTGCAGCAGCGCCAGCAGATTGCCTCGCAGCAAATTACCTGGCGCAGCAAATTACCTGGTATCTTGCTGGAACTTGGCACTGGCACAAATTACCTGGCACGGGCACAAATTACCTGGTATTTTAGAGGAAACTGATTGCAATTTTTCGCGTTGGCCGTATTGAGTGGATTGAACCCCCGTTAATCACGCCATGCCTGCCCGCCCTTTTCTTTTCGAGTCATCCCAAGCTGGTTGTTTTCACGTGGTGAATCGCATTTATGACCGACGGTATCTTCTTGATAATGAGGGAAAAGAGATGCTGCTCAAGCTGGTGCGGGCTTATGAAGATGTCCTGGGAGTCGAAGTGCTGACGTTTTGCGTGATGGACAATCACTTCCACCTGCTGGTGCGGGTGCCCCATCGCCCGGAGGGATTTGATGTCCCCCTG